>CALALB010000001.1 GCA_937923175.1 uncultured Chromatiaceae bacterium
CCCCTTACCCCCCTGGCGGCCATAGAGACGTGGCACCACCTGATCCCATCCCGAACTCAGACGTGAAACACGCCTTCGCCTATCCTAGTCTGGCACCCACGCCAGGCCAACCTCGGCTACCGCCAGGGGTTCCTTTTTATAAGGCCGGCCACAGTCTCAGCTAGGAGTTTTATTGATCTGCTCCATGGCGCATACGATCTGCTCCATGGCGCATACGCACGCTTGGCGCCTTGTATCCCTTGCTGACTGCTGCGATAGCCCGTTGATCTCTTATCCCTGACACCTAGGACAGTAAAAACTCGCACGCCCTGAGATTTTGATTCTCTTGATGAGCGAGCCACAGAGTTTACAGGCTTTATCGGCGCGTCCATATATCATCAGCGACTGGGTAAAATAACCCGGTGCCCCGGATTCTCCGACAAAATCGCGCAGCGTCGTTCCCCCGTGTTCGATAGCCTGTAACAGCACCAGGCGGATTGTTTCGGCTAAACGCTGATAGCGATCCAAGTCGATCCGATCGCATGGGCAGGCAGGATGGATGCGGGCATGAAATAGCGATTCGGTGGCATAGATATTCCCGACCCCAACGACTACCCGCCCATCCATGATGAATGGCTTAATGGCGATGGAGCGTTTGCGGCTGGTTTGCCAGAGATACTGACCATCAAATCGATCGCTCAGGGGTTCAAGACCTAATTCACAGAGCAATGGATGGGTAATCATTGCTTGCTCAGGGGTTTGAGGAATCCAACAAAATAGACCAAATCGCCTTGGGTCATGGAAACGCAGTCCTTTCCCATTGACCAGCGCAAGCTCGAGATGATCATGCGGACGATAGGGCTCAGGCTCCTGAACCAGGCGCAGGCTACCTGACATCCCTAGATGGAGCAAAAGGCTTCCTTGATCGAGCTCGACCAGGAGATATTTACCCCGCCTGGTCAGTGTCTTGATCATCCGCCCAGTGAGACGCTCGGCCAGATCGACAGGGACGGGTTGGCGGAGACGGGGCTGGCGTACCAGCATGCCGATGATTCTTTGACCCTCAAGATGCGGCCTTAGACCGCGCAGCGTTGTTTCAACCTCTGGCAATTCAGGCATCGGCAAGCCATTAAGGGATGGATACGTCTGGAATCTCGAAAGCGGGCTCGGGGGCGAAAGGATCCTGGCCTAGTCCATCAGGTACGGGTTTGTCGGGTTCACCGAGCAAGGGCATGGATTGCTCCCTCATCACTCCTTCAGCATCTGGGTTCAGGCGCACGGTTGGGGGGGCGGTAGGGGATGCTGTTTCGCTCGTTTGGACCTGGGGCGCCGGCTCCTTATTTTCCGGCCATTCGTTCAACTCTGGGAAAGGGTCAGTGGCGTTGGAATCGAGGATGAGCTCAATCGGTTCAGCAAGCACATAGAGCAACCGCTGATCTAGGCGCGCCCAGCGCCGCCGGTCTGCGGAAACCAGAAAATCCAGGATTGCATGTCCGTCAGATTTGAGTCTGAGCGGTGTTCCTGCTGGTGCCTCGGCCATGACCTCGACCCGCTCGGCATGCAGGGTAAGCAGGGTATTTAGGGTCTCAGCAGCAAGAGGGATCTCCCCAAGGCGCCCAAAGATGGGGGCAAACCCGAGCGGAATCAGTTTGGGAGAGACATAGTCGATCGGCGGTGCAATCAGGAGATGATAAAAATGATCGGGGATCAGGTGGACCACTCCATCGAGTGCCACATAGCGGGCCTGACCAATGGGGTCGGTAAGGCCGAATTGCAGCTCGCGCCCATCGACGCGTAGCCTCAGACGCGGTGGAGAAAGCCCCAGCTCGCGTAGGTCAACGCTCTGGGCCGGCAGGCTGCGCTCGACCGGGGATTCCAGAACGCCAAGTAGCCGGCTGACCCGGGCATTATCGGCATCAGTCTGAAAGGGTGTTTCAAGATGCCAGCCTAGGGCTGTTTGGATCAGGTTGAGATTTGGCTCGCCTGGGCGCAAAATCTCGACCCGGTAGACAGCGGCCGGATTCAAGTCTGTCAGCACAGGGATAAAACGCGCCCGTTCCAATTCTGCCCGGATCAGGGCAATGAGCAGGATCAGAATCCCCAGGAGGATGCCATTGATCAGCCACCGTCTAATCATGTCCGCCTCATCCGCCACCGATGCAGCATCAGTCCAGCCAGCCCGAACCCGCCAGGCAGGACGACCAGGGTGCCAATCCCGATAAAGGCGCGCTGCTGTTCGCTTAAGATGAGCGGCGTAGCGCTTGTCGGTGGCGGCGGAAGCTCGGGAAGATCCTCTTCAGCGACCAACCAATGTATTAAGGCCAAGGCAAGCAGCCGATTATCGGGACGCTCAAAATAGGCATTAGAAAGAAAATCCCCATCACCAGCGATTACGAGGCGTTGTTCGGCTCCTCCTGGCAATCGACGGTTGAGTGCTAGGATGACCGGCAAGGGACCCAAGCGCTCGCCGATCACCTCATCCTGACTCAGGGGTCTGTTGAGTGCACCAAGCTCGTTCCAGCCTTGAGGACTCGTTGTCAGGGCGGCTGCCAGGGTCCAATCGGGCTTTGTGCGCAGCCCGAAGGCTAAGGCGCCGGGTAGGACTGCCGGCCCTTTGCATCCCTCGGTCAAGGGTTGACCCGGGCCGATGGTCGCTGCCACGGGTGGATCAAACCCAAGCTGCCGGGCGGTGGGATCGATCACCCATCCAGGCAGGATGTCAAGCTGCAGATATTCCACCAGCAGTTCGAGACCCACCTGAGGGGCAGGGGGGTCCATCAGCCACAACAACGAGCCGCCGCGTTCAATGAACGAGCGCAGTGCTGTTTGCTCAGGCGGGGATAGCGGTCTTTGGGGTTGAGTCAGGATCACTAAACGGGCATTATCGGGCACGGCCTCGACCTGACTGAGATCCAGGGGGCGCGCCAGGAAGCCGAGCGCCTCTAGCTCTTGTCCCAGGCGTTTGAGATCAAACCCTGAATCGCCGTCGATCGACCGTTCGCCGTGTCCGGTAATCACCGCAATCCAGATCTGACGCGGTCGTTTTAGGCGGGCGATAGCCGCTGAAAGTGTGCGTTCGCTGATTTCGGTGAGGGCTTCGCGCCGGCCGCGGTAATCGACCAGGACCTGGCCTTCGATCTGGATGTCAGCGGCACGGGCCTGTTCGGGGAAACGCCTGGGATCAAGATAGCGGATCTCAAGATCAGGACGCTCGCGCAGATAGCGTTGCAAGAATTGACCAATCCGCCGGGCGAGCGAAGACTGGGGATCCGCGAAGATTGTCAGACGCAAAGGCGCATCCAGCCGCTCGAGAATACGGCGACTCTCGGCGCTTAGACGATTGGCATGCGTTTGACTCCAATCCCAATAGCGGTCATGACGCGCTGCCAACCAGCCGGAGGCGACCGCGCAGCCTAACAGCAGGATCGTAAAAAGGCTATCGGCAAGGAGCCGTTCAAACCGAGCGAGGAATAGGCGATAGGTTTGCTGGCTGTGGATCATCCAAACCGCCGATTGACCAGAGACCGGTGGGCGAGGGTTAGGAAAAAAAGGGCAAAAACACCAAAATAAACAACATCGCTCAGACGCACCGTTCCCAGCAAGAACCAAAATAGATGCTCGTTCCAGGCCAACCACCCGAATAGGGAAAGCTCCTGGGTCGTCAAAGCCTCAGCGCGCCCAATGACTGAAAATAGCAGCAAGATACCCAGTGCAGTTAACACTGCCGCGCCCGGCTGATCGGTGCGACTAGAGGCATAGAGGGCCACCGCACCAAAGAATAGAGCCGCACAGCCCAGGCCCACTGTGGCCGCTGCAATCTGGCCCCAATCAAGTTGGGCGCTATCCATCAGCAGGGTGATATTTGCCAAGGGGAGAAGAAATAGGGGTGCGATCAAAAGCTGGAGGGCTATAAATTTACCGAACAGGATGGTGCCAGGCGAGATCGGTGCGCTTGCAAGCAGGTCATAGGTCCCATCGCGAAACTCAGCGCTTAGCATCCGCATCGCCAGGATTGGAGCGGCGAACATTATCGGAACCGCGGCAAAGCCGAATAGATTAAGGCATAATTCCTGAGTGAGTGAGGCAAGCCGCTGTTCATCCCCGCGCTGGCTGAATGTCTCGATGACCTGGAGAAAGATCCAGGCGAGTACAATCTGTTGTGCAGTCAACAAGACCCACCACGGTGGGGTGACAAGAGCGGAACGGATCTCGCGCCCAGCGATCGCCAAGATCATCGGTGCTCCTCCACCCCTACGAGGTCGAAAAAGGTGCGTTCGAGATCGGAGCGGGCAGGGGTGAGTTCAAGCAGATCCAACCCAGCCGCAAGAATGGCGCGGGCTAGATCGCCAGAGTGAGCGCCCGGCGCAAGATCGACCTGAAAACGATTCGGCCCCAGGGCGAGCACACTGATCACCGGTGCAAGCGCGCTGAGTTCCATCACCGTGATCTGGTTTCCCAAATGGATAAACCAGGCGTGATGCGGCGGAGCGGCGCTCAGATCAACGTCAAGGCGCACCTGGCCTTGATAAAGGATCAATACTCGGTCGCAAATAGCCTGCACCTCGGGCAAGAGATGGCTTGAAAGGATAATGCTAGACTCCTGGGCAAGCTCGCGGATTAGGGCGCGCAAGGCTCGTATCTGGATAGGATCCAAGCCCTCAGTCGGCTCATCGAGCAATAACACCGGCGGGCGATGAATGATCGCTTGGGCGAGTCCCAGGCGCTGGCGATAGCCCTTGGAAAGCTGGCTGATGAGGCGGCGGCCGTGATCGCTTAAACCGCAGCGCCCCTTGGCTGCAACGATGGCCTGGGGGATGGCGCGCCTGGGGATACGGCGCAGGCGGGCGCAATGGGCCAGATATTCATCGACCCGCAACTCGGGATAGAGTGGAGGGCGGTCGGGCAGATAGCCGAGATGCCGTTGAGCAGCGAGCGGGTAGCGCCCAAGATCGATCCCGGCTATCTCGATGTGGCCGCTGCTTGGGGTCAGCAGGCCGCTGAGCAACCTTAGGCAGGTCGTCTTTCCAGAGCCATTGGGTCCCAGAAGGCCCACAATCTGGCTCCGTTTAAGTTCCAGATTGATCCCCTGCAGGACAGGTTGCCCGCCCAGATGATAATTTAGATCAATGACGCGAACCAGGGTCTCCATAGCGGCTCAAGATAGCTGCTCTTGAGCCTATCTGCCACCGCCGGGCCATCAAGGGCCCTAGCACCTCAGTCTTGCCATTCATACAGCTCGATCTGGGTCGGATCACACTGGCAGCAGCCGCGGCAGTTTGTCCCTGGCGCGAGCCTGCGTACCCGGCCCTTGCGCTCTAAGAGCTCAAGCATGCCGCGCAGTGCCTCGGCGTCAATGTCAAAGCGATAGGCCAGATCCCTGAGGGCGGCGCGGCGCTGGCTCTGTAAAAAGGCGGAAAGTTCTCTGATCATGAGCTGATCTCTTGGAAGATTGATTGAGCGGCCAGGTTAACCCGCCGCGCCCAGAACCGCATCATCATGATCAAAATGGCTATCAGACCGAGTATCCCGCCGATCCATAGGCCTGCGGTGATGGGGGTGCGTTCAAAGGTCGCCGCCTGATAGAACAGGGTTGCGGTCGAAAAGGCCAGGCTCGTGGTCCAGACCCCAACGAATATCGCCCAGCGCAGCCCTGCTTCACGCACCATAGCCCCCATGGTTGCTACACAGGGGAAATACAGCAATATAAACAGGAGATAGGCAAAAGCCCCCACGGTTCCATCGAAATGCTCGGCCATGGCCCCGAGGGTGGCAGCCCGGACCCCCTGTTCAGTCAAGGTCTGATCCGGTTCGCTCAGTTCGATGATGCTCAGTGGGTCGAGCAGGCGTTCGCCCAATGCCCTGAAGTTCTCGCCGATAGAGGTAACCGCCTCAAGCAGTGCCTGTCCCAGGTCAAAGGGTTTAGGATCAGCGGTAGGTTCAGATTCCTCGGCCAACTGGCCGTAGAGCGCGTCCAAGGTACCTACGACCACCTCTTTGGCCAAGACCCCTGAAAGGACCCCGAGAACCGCCGGCCAGTTGTCCTCTTGAATGCCCATGGGGGCAAAGAGCGGGGTGGCGGCGCGGCTGATCTCGGCCAAAAGCGACTGCTCGCTGTCGCGATTGCCAAGGGTTCCATCGCTGCCGATGGTCGACAATAGATTGAGGGCCAAGACCATGAGAATGATCACCTTGCCTGCCTGGTGCAAAAAGACCCGCAGCCGATCCCAGGTGCGCAGCAGTAACCCTTTAATCGTTGGCAGATGATAGGGCGGAAGCTCCATTAAGAGACCCGAGCTTTCGCCTGGTAACAGGGTATGTTTCATCGCCAAACCTGAGAGGATGGCGAGTACAATCCCCGTGAGATAAAGGGCAAAGACTAGGTTTTGTCCCGAATGGGGAAAGAATGCCGCAGCGAACAAGGCATAGACCGACAAGCGTGCCCCGCAGGACATAAAGGGGTTCATCAGGATGGTCAGCTTGCGTTCGCGTTCGCTCTCCAGGGTGCGAGTGGCCATTACGGCCGGCACATTGCAGCCAAAACCGACGATCAAGGGCACAAAGGCCTTGCCCGGCAGCCCGAGCGACCGCATGAATCGATCCATGACGAAGGCCGCCCGGGCCATATAACCCGAATCCTCGAGAATCGAGAGGACGATATAGAGGCTGGCGACAATCGGGATAAAGGTCCCGACTACCTGGATCCCCCCCCCGATCCCCTCGGCCAGGATCAGGACCAACCACTCAGGCGCACCGACGCCGGTGAGCAGCGCGCCAAACCCATCGACGAATAGGGCCTGTCCCGCCTGATCGAAAAAATCGACAAAGGCCCCACCGATGTTCATGGTAAAGACGAACATCAGATAGATCATCAGCAAAAATAGGGGGATACCGAGCCAACGGCTAAGCACCACCTGATCGATACGGTCTGAAAGGGTGCGCTCGATCCGGCGGGTGCTGCGGATGACCTGGCGCGCCAAGGTATGAGCGTGGCTAAAGCGGGTATCGGCGATATGGAGATCGGCCTCTGTGCCGCTGCGTTCGCCGATCTGTTGGCGCAGGTTCTGGGCAAGCGCCAGAATCCCTGGACTGACCTGTTGTTCGGCAATGGGATCACCCTCTAACAGCTTCAGGGCGAGCCAGCGGGCATTGGCGCGCCGAGCGCCTCCCTCGCCGTCGAGCAGGGGTAAAAGCTGCATGATCGCTGATTCAACGCACTCGCCATGGATCAGGGGGGTGCCTGCAGGCGTGCGCCCCTCGACCACAGCCAGAAGACGCGCCTGAAGCTCGGTCATCCCCTCCTTGGTGACCGCGACCACTGGCACCACCGGACAGCCCAGCGCCTGCGCGAGCCGCTCGGTATCGATCTGAAGCCCCCGCCGGCGGGCGACATCCATCATATTGAGCGCAATCAGGAGAGGCACGCCCATCTCGAGGAGTTGAACGGTCAGATACAGATGCCGCTCCAGGTTGGTGGCGTCCAGGACATTGATGATCAGATCCGCCTCGCGCGCCAGAAGATAATCGCGCGCCAGCCGCTCATCGACTGAGCTGGCATCGAGCGAATAGATCCCCGGCAGATCGATGACCCGGATCCTGCGCCCGTCCAGCTCAAGATGGCCCTCCTTGCGCTCGACGGTTACCCCGGGCCAATTACCGGTGGTTTGCCGGATACCGGTGAGTGCATTAAACAGCGCCGATTTGCCACAGTTGGGATTGCCGGCGAGGGCAACGGTCAGGGGCATTCCAGGAGGGATCATTGCTCTAAATCCCATGGCTGGACAATCCCCGTTGGCTGAGAGCCAGTAGACCCCTGCGCAAGGCCTGTTGGCTGTATCTCGCTCGGCTCAGACTCAAGACTGACCCAGAGCTTATCGGCAATCCCCATACCTATCGCGATCCGCAGCGCGCCGCTTGCCACTACCAGCCCTCTGCCGCGCCTTTGGATGACCTGCAGCAGCGATCCCTGGCGTAACCCCAGGGCCAGCAGACGCCGGGCGAGCTGGCGTCCAGCCTGGATCTGAACCAGCCGGGCTGGGCAGTCCAGCGGCAGATCAATCAAACGAATCAACCGAGTGGCTTGGGACATGGGAGGGCGTGTCTTTATGCGCATGGAATGGGATAGGGCCTGATTAAATCCGAAGGATAACCCGATAGACCAAAGATTAGGCCTGAATGACCGTAGAAGAGGTTGCGGACAGCGTCCCCAAGGCCAGGGGCCGGCGCCGCGCTGATAGGCCGCACGGCCAGCCCGAAGACCCATGATTTGGCTGTACATACCTGGTTTGAGCATCTGCACTGCCATATTTCGGATAGGGTCTCTACCAGGATCCTGGATGCTATGTCTCCACCGATCGCGAGACCCGATTCGCCCCGTCCAATTACCAGGTCTGCGCCTTATTGGGCGATGATCTCAATGCCGACATGCCACCCAAGTTCGGTCAGGCGCTACCTCGGCTTCCGACCGCCATACAGAGTCTAGATGTGTAACTCTCCTAGGGCGGCTGGAGAAAGCTGAAACCCTAACCCTCGGGGGGATGAACGGCTGAGAGGATGGCAGGCATATAGCCTGGGGGCGCATGGTGAATAATTCCAAGAATATACCAGAGAATGATTATTATTCTATCGCCCTTTTCAGTAAATGCAAGCGCTTCTCATTTATTTTTCAGGGGCGCATCCACATCGGCGAGATGACCGTTGCGGCTGCCTGAACAGAGAGGGATCCCAAGCCGCTTGGGTTTTTAGACTGGGGCATATCACGCCAGGCCTTGGGTGACCGGCATCACTGGGCTGGGGTGGGCAAGGTTGATGCTGGCTCAGGAGAACCGGGTTCGCTGGGTGGGGGCAGGGCGCATGGCCATGAGATCATCAAGACCGCATCTCTTTAGGCAAGGGTAATGCCAAACCGGTGCAGCACGCTCAGTCGGTTTGTTCATTCCAGGGCAGGCTGTATTTAACTTAGGCCACGAGCGAGCTCAAAAATGTCTGACTTGTTTGGGTCAACGCGAGCCAGAACCTAGCCATCTAACGCCTGGATCCTGGTGCCTGTCTGCATGCAATCGACAGGTTCGCTGGCGTTAAAGTTCACCACCGATTTTCGCCAGTGATATCAGGTGATATTTCGAGATAGACCCTGGGCTATAGAGTAGCCGGTCGCGTATTGGTCAGCGCCCGACTGGCCGGTTGAGAGACGATGCAAGCAAGTTAATGGATTTTAGCTGGTGCTAGGGTTTTTGCGACCTTTTGATCGTTTAGATATAAAGCGGTGCCATCCGTCGCCAATGATAACCCTGATGGGCCCTTCCGTCCCATTCATAGAGTGCATGCCTAATCCCTTTTTCCCAGAGAATGCGGCTAAGATAACGATTATTGTCGAGAAAAGGATCTTCCCGACCGATCACGAGAATGATGTCCATGCGTCGCAGATTTCCAAGCCGCCCAGGGCAAGTTAGATTGGGAAGATAATGGATGGGTGTATTCAAATATACATTATCGTCCCGCCAGCCATCGAATAGATCGCGAAAATTTTCAACATTCAGCGTTAAATCATAACGACCTGAAAATGCAACTAATTTTTGAAATAGATGGGGATGGCGAAAGGCGATATTTGCGGCGAGAAAGGCCCCAAGGCTTAGACCGTGGGAGATGGTGCAGGGATATGGATTTTTATGCTGCATAAGCGGCATTACCTCATTGAGGATATATTCCTCATAAGCGATGTAGCGGCGTACCCGATCGGCTGGGTGGCACCAAAAGCAATAAAAGCTTTCCCAGGCGATATTGTCTACGCAATAAAGCTGTAAATAACCAGCCTCGATCTTATGCCGCAATGCCTCCACCATGCGCAGATCTTCATATTCATAAAAGCGCCCATCACGGGTAGGAAAAATCAATACCTTTGCGCCCCCATACCCGAAGATCAAAAGCTCCATCTCTCGCCCGAGGTGTGGGCTATACCAGTGGTGATATTCGCGGTTCATGGCTCTCTTGCATCGAGATACCTATCGACTACTCGCCAAGCGGCCTAAAGAAGTCCTGTAACTCGGCGAGCAGTTGGCGTTCCTGCTCTAGGCGTTCTGGATAATCAAAATGGCCGGCGCGCAATATAAAAAGCCGCCGTTCGCCGGAGAGCGCGTTATAGATCGCGAATTGGCCAGGCGGTGGCACCATGGGGTCGAACAGCGCTAAGGCCAGATGCATGGGCTGACGGATAAAGCGCGCCGCGACCGCTGCATCATACAGAGCCAAGTTGACGGCAAGATGACGGCCATGGCGGCGCACAAAATCCTGCACTGAGGCAGCGCTACCTGCAGTGGGCAGGGTCAGCCGCAAGGGCTGATGACCAAAGGTCGGGACATTGAGATGACCACGGGCGATCCGTTTTTCCCAGGCGAGGGCCAAGGCGCCGACACCGCCGCCAAAGCTGATCCCGAGGTAGCCAATCCGGCCAGCAAGCCAAGGGTAAAGGATCAGCAGGGCGCTGGTCGCAATCCACAGGTCCTCGACACAACCGCGCAGGATATAGCGGTCTGGTTGGTCGAGATTATGCAAGACATGCCAGCGCGGCTCGCTTGAAATGGGGGGGCGCGCGCTACGTCCAAGACCGCGAAAACAGGGCACGGCATAGAGCGCATCTGGACAGGGTAAGGGGCCTTCGGGCTGGATTAGGCCGCCATAGCCATGGCCAAGGATCAGCGCCTTGGTCGGTGCCTGCTGCTGCGGTAACAACAGCCAGCCGCGAATCGGAAAACCTTCGGTCGAGGTATAGGACCAATCGAGGACCCTAAAGCCTGGATATTGATCCCCGCTGATGATCACTTGGGGACGAGGATCGATGGCAAGGGCGGCGCGATACCACTGCTGCCAGGTTGCAGCAAAGCCCGGCGGTTCGGGTGGTGGCTTAACCTGCTGCAAGGCAGCCAAATCATAACCATAGCTTGGATCGAACGGATAATCGTGCCGCAGAGGCGGCCAGGTCGGTAGCCGTTCCATGTTTCAGGGGATTGTGGTTGAACCTGTGCTTAGTGAAATGGCAGGATCGCCGATCATCCTGCCTTAGGGTCCAGTGGTTAGGGTGTTGAGGTTGCGGATGTGCTCAAGGGTAGCATCTGGTTTCGCCTGCCAGACCTCTACAGCTCGATGACCAAGCCCACCTGTTCCCCTGATAGACCAAGGATAGCCACGGGGTTTGAGAATATCAGGTTTGGGAGCCGGTGAGGCTCGGTAGAGATGGGCTGCCGACAGCCGGTCGGTCAGACCGGATATTGACCCTGAAAAGATGTCATCGCCGTATAGATCGAAAAGATGTCATCGCCGTATAGATCGCCGTATAGAATTAAGGCCAGGTTGCAAGTGAATCTGGCCTCGGCATAATGGCGACTATCGATAGACCGGATTGGGAACAGGTAAGCCGGGACTGGCCGAACCGTTCGGCCAGTTGCTTTATATCCGCTGGCGGTTTGCGCTGGCATGTGCAGCGCATGGGACAGGGACCGCGTCTTCTCCTCCTGCATGGCACCGGGGCCTCGACCCATTCCTGGCGCGCCCTGGCGCCGCTTCTTGCCAAGGGGTTTACGGTTATCGCCCCGGATCTACCGGGCCATGGGTTTACTACGGCACCGCCCCCGCGTCAGATGACCTTGCCGGGGATGGCAGGCCTTGTCGGGGCCTTGCTCGGGGCGCTGGATGTGCAGCCAGATCTAATCTTAGGTCATTCGGCAGGAGCGGCTATTGCGATCCAATGTCGACTCGATGGCCATTGCGCCCCGCGCGGGATCATCAGTTTGAACGGTGCCCTACTCCCCTGGCGCGGTTTGCCTGGGCATGCCTTTGCGCCCGCAGCCAAATTATTTGCCGCCAATGCCTGGGTGGCGCGTCTTTTTGCCTGGCGGGCGCGCGATCGGCGGGTCATCGAGCGCCTGATCGCCAGTACCGGCTCGACCCTGGATGCCCAAGGGGTCGAGCTCTATCAGCGTCTGATCCGCCATCCCTCGCATGTCTGGGCAGCATTGGCGATGATGGCCAATTGGGACCTGGGGCTCATCGAGCGCGGTTTGGCTCGATTGGATATCCCGCTGTTTTTGGTCGTCGCACTCAATGACACCACGGTCTCACCGCGCGAGGCCCGGCGGGTGCGCGCCTGCTGCCGACCCGATGCCGAATTATTCGAATTGCCCGGGCTGGGCCATCTGGCCCATGAGGAACACCCCGAGGCGGTCCTGGAGCTCGTGGAGCACATCGCCGCCCAGCTCGGTCTGAAAGAGACCGCTCATTCTTGACCAATCTCTGGGGATGACGCGCGCCCGATCCTGTTATACTGTCAATAAATCTTGACACTCGGATGGGTAAACATACTTGACAGTTGCAGTGCATGTTCCACGACCTCATGCGGTCGTCATTGGGAGCGGCTTCGGCGGTTTGGCGGCAGCGATCCGGCTGGCGGCCCGCGGCTATCGGGTGAGCATCCTGGAAAAGCTCGATGCAGCCGGGGGGCGCGCCTATGTCTATCGGCGCGATGGTTTTGCCTTCGATGCGGGCCCGACCATCATCACTGCGCCCTTTTTGCTTGAGGAACTCTGGCAGCTCTGCGGCAGGCGCCTCGCAGACGATGTCGAGCTGCGTCTCATGGATCCCTTTTATCGCATCCGTTTTGATGACGGCCGGGTCTTTGATTACAGCGGCGATGCCGAGCGGGTCAGGGCGCAGATCGCCGAGTATTCACCTGCGGATGTCGCTGGCTATGACCGGTTCATGGCCTTCAGCGAGCAAGTATTCAAGGTCGGCTTCGAGCAACTCGCCCATGTGCCCTTTACCCATCTGACCGATATGCTGCGGATCCTGCCTGACATGGTCAGGCTCCAGAGTTATCGCAGTGTCTATGGGATGGTGGCGCGCTATATCCAGGATCCCTTCATCCGTCAGGTGTTGTCGTTTCATCCGCTCTTGATCGGCGGCAATCCGTTCGTCGTGACCTCAATCTATGTCCTGATCTCCTATCTCGAACGCAAATGGGGGGTCTATTCGGCGATGGGTGGGACAGGTGCGGTGGTGAAGGGTCTAGTCAACCTGATCGAGGGGCAGGGGACCGAGATCCGCTATCAGGCTGAGGTCGAGCGTATCCTGGTCAAAGACGGCAGGGTGGTCGGCGTACGGCTGAGCTCCGGCGAGGAGATCCAGTCCGATATCGTGGTCTCTAATGTCGATCCCGCCTTTACCTATGGACGTCTGCTTGCCGATCATCCGCGCCGGCGCTGGACCGACCGGAGGATCAAAGAGGCACGTTATTCCAATGGTCTTTTCATCTGGTATTTCGGCACCAGGCGCCAGTACCCAGAGGTCAAACACCATAGCATTCTGCTGGGCCCGCGCTATCGCGGTCTGATCGAGGATATCTTTGAACACAGGCATCTGGCCGATGATTTCAGTCTCTATCTCTATCGGCCAACAGCGACCGATCCCAATCTGGCCCCGCCCGGCTGCGATACCTTTTATGTCTTGGCGCCCGTGCCGCATCTGGGCGGCGATGTCGACTGGGAAAGCCAGGCTGAGCCCTATCGCGCCCGCATCGCCCGGTATCTCAGCGCTACGGTTCTGCCGGGTCTTGAGGAGTCAGTGACCACCTCTTTGGTCATGACCCCTCTGGATTTCCAAAACCGTCTCAATTCATATCTGGGGGCAGGCTTTAGCCTAGAGCCACTCTTGCTACAAAGCGCCTGGTTTCGCCCGCATAATCTCAGCGAAGAGGTCAAACATCTTTATCTGGTAGGCGCAGGGACCCATCCAGGCGCGGGTGTGCCTGGGGTGATCTCGTCTGCACGTGTTCTCGATCAGGTGGTGCCAGATGCTGCAAGACTCAGTTGATTCCTATCGAATCCAGACCCACGCCACGGCAGAGGATCTTAGCGCCTGTCGCAACCTCTTGCGCGGCGGCTCGCGCTCATTTTATGCGGCCTCCTTCCTGTTGCCACCGCGTTTTCGTGACCCAGCCATTGCCCTCTATGCCTTCTGCCGAATCGCCGACGATGCCATCGACTGCGTCGGCAATGACCCGGTGCTTCAGGCCGAGGCCCTCGCCTGGCTGCATGAGCGGCTCGATCGGATCTACGCGGGCTCTCCGATCGATGATCCCGCCGACCGGGCCCTCGCCGATGTCGTCCATCCCTTCGCGATCCCTAAACTGCTGTTCGAGGCCTTGTTGGAGGGCTTTGCCTGGGATGCCGAGGGACGGCGCTATGAGGATCTATCGGGGGTCTATGCCTATTCGGCGCGCGTGGCCGGCACAGTTGGGGCCATGATGGGGGCCTTGATGGGCGCACGCACCGAGGCCCTGGTAGCGCGTGCCTGCGACCTGGGTGTGGCCATGCAGATCACCAATATCTGCCGCGATGTCGGTGAGGATGCCCGCAACGGGCGGCTTTATCTGCCGCTGTCTTGGCTGCGCGAGTCTGGGATCGATCCGGATGTCTGGCTGAAGGACCCGCAGTTTAATCCGGCAATCGCTGCGATCGTCCAACGCCTGCTGGCAGTGGCCGATTGGCTTTACCAGCGCGCCGATGCCGGGATCGCCGGTTTGCCCCTGGGATGCCGGGCGGCGATCAATGCGGCGCGTTATCTCTATGCCGAGATTGGGCGCCAGGTTGAACGCCAAGGTTTGGATTCGATCTCGCGCCGCGCCGTGGTCCCGCCCGGACGCAAGCTGCAATTGTTTGCGCCCATCCTCGGTCGGGCCGTTTTGACCTTGCAGCCGGTCAACGACCCGCCCCTTGCCGAAACCCGTTTCCTGGTAGAGGCCGTGGTTGCCGCAACCCCACGTCGGCAAGCGGCGAGCTTTGGCGACCGGTTAGTGTGGATGGTCGAGCTGTTCTACGAGCTTGACGAACGCCAGCGCGCCCTAGGGGCTACGCGCTCATAACTGTCACTGACCCGTCATGCCGGCGAAGGCCGGTCCCAGGGAATCCCAGGTATCGCCGGCGGCTCTCTCTAGATTCTGGCGTGTCCCGGAATGACGAAAGGGGGAAGGGGTCGCAATGACAGAGCAGGTGCAGGCCCGTCACCTCGGCGCAAGCCAGCTTGACGGGCGCCAGCGCACCTCAGAGACCCGCTAGCGCGCCAGCCGCGGCATCCGAAAGGGCAGCAGGCGCTTGACCCAGTCCTTGCTGAAACGATCGAGGCAGAGACTTTCGTGGACCGCTGCGGTGTCCCGTCCCAGTAAGCGTGTCTCCACCACCGATCGGGCATAGAAAGGGGTATCCTCGAGTGTCTCGATCACCTTGGGTCGTTGATCCGGATCGCAATGGGTCCGGCGGGCAATACGCCATACAGGCGTTTTGGGCAGGGATACGCGCGGGGGTAGATCCATCGCCTCGATTTCGGCCTGGGGATTGATCCGCAAGGCCAGCTGGGCACCTTGCCCCCCCCGTGCCCGGGTGTCATACAGGATCACCGCCTCTTGTCTGAGATCGGCACGCGACCAGTCCCAGCCCTGAAAGGCAAGCTCTAAGGGCTCGGTGCCGCGGTTTGAATCGAGATAGCCGCTGCCCTGCCAGCGCAGCCTGGGATGGGAAAAATCGACCTCCACCCGCGCCAGGGGGGCGATTGGCTGCCAGAGATGTTTACCCGCCGGATCCAGCCTAAACTCGCGCGCATTCAGCCCGCGCGGATAAACCCGCACCTGACCTTTAAGCCGGCTGGGGATGGGGGCGGTGCGCTCATCGATCGCGATGATCAGCGTTTCGTCCTGCCAGCGCAGAGAGCTCGGCCCGATGGCGAGATGGGTTGGATCGCGCTGCAGCGACGCGCGCCCGCGTTCGGTCATCGCCCAGCGCCGGGCGCGCCGCCCATACAGCGCGACATTGAGCGCGCAATGATCGAGCGGATCGGCGGTGCCGCGCTCCCGCGACCAGGCGTAATAGGGCGAAAAGACGCTGCCGATCAGGGCGATGATGGTCAGACCATTGGCGCCGTCATCGCTTAGGGCATCGACATACCACCACAGATAACCATCCCGGGCGACCTCTAGATCGAATGCAGGTCCTGGAGGATGGCTTGGGCTGCCAGCCGCCCCGAGGTCGCTGCCATGGGGAGACCCGCCCCGGGATGCGTCCCCCCGCCCGCTAGATACAGACCCGGAATCCGCGTGCGCGCGGCTGGCCTCCTGAATGAGGCCTGCCAGCCGTGGATCGCCTGACCATAAAGCGCCCCGCCGGTTGCTGGAAATAGCCGGTCGAAGTCGGTCGGGGTGGTAACCAGGCTCTGGTCGGAATGAGGCTGGATCTTCAGGCCACAGGATTCCAGGTGTGAGAAGACCCGCTGTGCGCATGGTTCGATCTCCGCTTTGTCATAGGCATGTCGATCCCCGCAAGCCGGGGCGTTCACCAGCATCAATAACCGTTCCGGTCCGCCCGACCAGCTCGACCCGTCCGGTCCGCGATCCTGGGCGCAGACATAAATCGTCCCCTCCTGGGGTAGTTGGCCTTGGTCAAGGATATCCGTAAACTCTTTTGCATAATCGCGACAGAAAAAGACATTGTGCCGCTCTAAGGGAAAGCCCTGGGTCTCGGCGACCAGACACCAGGTCAAGGCCGATAGCGAGCGCTGCTCAGGTCGTTGGGCTGGGATCGCGCCCTGGACAGCAGCACCGAATCGCCCGCTGGTTAGGGCGGCGGGATCGGCATTGAGGATAACTGCCTGGGCCCCCAGCTGTTCACCATCGGCTAGCTGTACCCCTCGGGCGCGCCCACCCTGAACTAGGATCTCGTTGACCTCGCACCCATAGCGGATGACCACCCCCAACCGCTCGGCGAGCTGGGCGAGCGCCTGGGCGATCTGATGCATCCCACCTTGGACCGACCAGACCCCCTCTTGTTCGACATGGGCGATCAACATGAGGGTCCCGGGTGCCAAAAAGGGCGAGGAGCCACAATAGGTGGCATAGCGTCCGAAGAGTTGGCGCAGGCGTTCGTCTTTGAAATGGATTCCCAATACGCTCCACAGGCTTGCGAATGGCCGGGCGGACGACAATGGTGCTAGGCCCCTGAGGCCACAGCGGCCGACAAGACCCCAAACGCTTGGACGTTGGGCCCGGATAAAGGTCCGCTCCAAGGTCTGATAGAGGGCTTGGGCCTGGTCACAGAAGGCGCGATAACCCCGTGCAGCAGCCAGGCCGGCAAAATCACCGATCGCCTCGATGCTGTGTTCGCGATCGGCATAGAGGTCCAATCGCTCTTCAGGGCCCCAGACATGGCGGGCGATGATCGGCAAGGGCTCTAAGACCAGATAATCGCTGAGCCTGGCCCCTGCCTCGGCAAAGAGCTCCTCGAAGATCCAGCGCATGGTCATGACGGTGGGGCCGGCATCGATGCGGGATGATCCGAGCGCGACCTCGCGCAGCTTTCCCCCGGGGGTCGGGGCGCGTTCGCAGATCTGTACCGCTAGACCGCGTGCAGCAAGCTGGATGGCCGCAGTAAGCCCGCCCACACCAGCGCCCACCACGATCGCACCTGTCTCTGTCATCGGTGATTTAACTCCTGAGGCGCGTTGACGTAGGGGATCTAGCCGCCTATTGTACATGATCCAGGGTGTGAACTTGGTTTTACCGCATGAGCATCTTGCCAGGGGAGTCTTGATGGAGGCCATAACGAGAATCGAACAGGCGCTGGCTGCGGCTATCGAGGTCGTGATCGTCCCTGGCTGCCCCAGGCGTTTGGCCGAGGCGGTGCGTCATGCAGTTTTTCCTGGAGGGGCGCGGGTGCGCCCGCGTCTGTGTCTGGCGGTGGCCGCGGCCTGCGGTCAGCCTGAGTCCCCCGCGGCCATGGCGGCAGCCGTGGCGATCGAGCTGCTGCATTGCGCCTCCTTGGTCCATGATGATCTCCCCTGTTTTGATGACTCGCCGCTGCGCCGCGGACTGCCCTCAGTCCATCGCGCCTTCGGCGAGCCTTTGGCGGTCCTGGCCGGGGATGCATTGATCATCCTGGCCTTTGAACACCTGGCGCGCGCTCTTGCTGATCAGCCAAAGCTCATGGCACCTATGCTGCTCACTATCAGCCGTTCGGTTGGTCTCCCGGTTGGGATCACCGCGGGCCAGGCCTGGGAGTGTGAGCCCCAGGTCAGGGTCGAGGACTATCATCGTGCCAAGACCGGCTCGCTCTTTACCGCCGCCACCGCCGCCGGTGCCCTGGCAGTGGGCGCGGATGTTGCTGCCTGGGGTCTGGTCGGCGACAAGATTGGCGCGGCCTACCAGGTGGCCGATGATCTGCGCGATGTGGCGGCCAGCGCCCAGGAGCTCGGCAAACCGGTCGGGCGCGATGCCCTGCTCAATCGTCCGAGCGCAGCTGGCGAGCTGGGGGTGGATGGGGCTATTGCCCGGCTGAGGTCGCTGGTGATCGAGGCGATCGAGGCCATTCCCGACTGCCCGGGGCGCGCCCAGTTTGCCGAGGTCCTCAAGGCCGAGGCCCAGCGTATTCTCCCCAAGGAGCTCGCCCAGCGGGCGGGGACATGGATCTGATCACAACTAGGGCTGCCGTGTGGCTCCCCGAATCACTGGTGCGTTTGCGCAATCGGGTGCTCTCTAACCCGGCCTTTCAGCGTTGGGCAGCAAGCTTTCCCCTGACCCGCTGGCGGGCGCGCCGGCGGGCGCGCGAGCTTTTCGACATCGTCGCCGGCTTTGTCTATTCGCAGATCCTCTATGCCTGCGTCCGGCTGAATCTATTTGAGATCCTGGCTGAGGGGACCCAATCGCTCGATGAGTTAGCCGCGCGTCTGAAACTGCCGCGCGAAGGGGCGCGGCGGTTATTGCGCGCTGCAGCCAGTCTCAGGCTGGTCGAGTCCCGTGGCCGGGACCGCTATAGCCTGGGTGAGCTCGGTACTGCTATGCTTGGCAATCCCCCCATTGCCGCCATGGTCGAACATCATGCGCTGGCCTACGCGGATCTCCGGGATCCGGTGGCCTTGTTGCGCGGCGAGCTCGATACACGGGCCCTCCGAGCCTATTGGGCCTATGTCGGACAGGCGGAACCGGCCAAGGTCGATCCCCATGCAGTCAGCGCCTATAGCCAATTGATGGCCGACTCCCAATGTCTGATCGCCGACGATATCCTGGATGCCTATCCCTTGGATCGGCATCGCTGTCTGCTCGATATCGCTGGAGGGGAGGGGGCCTTTTTGAGCCGGGTCGCGCAACGCTGGCCGCATCTCCAGCTAATCCTCTTTGATCTGCCTGCGGTGGCCGAACGGGCGCGGGCCCGTTTTGCCCGCGAGGGTCTGAGCGGGCGTGCCCAGACCATCGGGGGCGATGTCCATCGCGATCCTCTCCCCCGCGGCGCCGATCTGGTCTCGCTGGTGCGGGTTTTGCATGATCACGACGACCAGCGCGCGGAGGGTTTTGCCCGCGCTGCCTATGAGGCGCTTGTCCCGGCCGGGCGTCTGTTGGTGGCCGAGCCAATGGCAGGCACCCCAGGTGCAGAGCCGATCGGCGACGCCTATTTTGGGTTTTATCTGCTTGCCATGGGCAGCGGGCGCCCGCGCACCCCGGCTGAGATCGCCCAGCTGCTCAAGCAGGTCGGTTTTAAAAAGGTGCGCAAACTCCCGACCCGCCGTCCTATTCTGACCCAGGTCATCTTAGCCCAGCGCGACTGAGTCTAAAAAGCCTGCTAATTGTCTGTATTAGCTCGGCGCGCAGCGCGCTATGGTTTCGTTTGCTCATAAACTTTCCTAAACTCTGCCGCTGGATCGATTGAGACTGTGAGAGACCCGGTGAATACCGCCCTGCCCCCACTTAAGGCCCTGGCCGTTGTTTTTGAGCAGCCCGAACACCTGAGTCTCAAGCGTTTGACCCTCGACCCGCCGGGTCCCGCTGAGGTTGTCGTCGAGATCGAATGGAGCGGGATTAGCACGGGTACCGAGCGTCTGCTATGGCTGGGGACCATGCCGCCCTTTCCTGGGATGGGTTATCCCTTGGTGCCAGGCTATGAATCGGTCGGTCGGGTGATCTATGCCGGGCCTGAGGCGGGGCTGCCCCTCGGCCAACGGGTCTTTGTGCCAGGGGCGCGCTGCTATGGCGAGGTGCGCGGGCTATTCGGGGGGGCGGCCTCGCGGGTTGTGGTGCCAGCGGCCCGGGTCTTTCCGGTGCCCGAGTCGCTCGAGGAGGAGGCGGTGCTTTTGACCCTGGCTGCGACTGCCTATCACGCCCTGGTCCCGCCGGCGCAGGCACCTGTCCATGCTGCCCTGCGCGGCGAACACACCCAGGCCGCTGCACCCGCCTTCGAATTGCCTCAAACGGATGCAGTGGTGCAGCTTCCTGCCCTTGAGCTGATCGTCGGCCATGGTGTCTTGGGACGCCTGTTGGCGCGGCTTGCGGCCTTGAGCGAGGGAGGTGCCCCGACCGTTTGGGAGATCAATCCGCTCCGCCGCGCCGGGGCCGAGGGCTTCGGTTATCAGGTGATGGCGCCTGAGGATGATCCGCGGCGCGATTATCGCTCGATCTGCGATATGAGCGGCGATCATCGGATCCTGGATACCCTGATCGCGCGTCTGGCGCGCGGCGGCGAGATCATCCTGGGGGGCTTTTATCACGAGCCCTTGTGTTTCAATTTCCCCCCGGCATTCATGCGCGAGCTGCGTCTGCGTATCGCCGCTGAGTTTCAGCCGTCTGACCTGGCGGCGGTGCAGACCCTGATCAACGGCAAACGCCTATCGCTGGCTGGATTGATCACCCATCGTTTACCTGCGACCGAGGCTGAGCAGGCCTATCGCGTCGCCTTCACAGACCCGAGCTGCCTCAAGATGATCCTCGACTGGAGAACATGCGCGTGACCCCATCCGTCACCCTCGATACCCCAAGCAACACACAGACCCAGATCATCGCCATCTATGGCAAGGGCGGGATCGGCAAAAGCTTTACACTCGCCAATCTGTCCTACATGATGGCCCAACAGGGTAAAAAGGTCTTGCTGATCGGCTGCGATCCCAAGAGCGATACTGCGACCCTCCTCTTTAGCGGTCGGACCATCCCGACCATCCTCGGGGTTGCCGGCGATAAAAAGCGGTCCGGCGAGCCGGTTACGGTCAGCGATATCTGTTTCAAACGCGACGGGGTCTTTGCCATGGAGCTGGGTGGCCCCGATGTTGGGCGCGGTTGTGGTGGGCGCGGTATCATCCATGGCTTTGAACTCTTGGAAGAGCTGGGCTTTCATCAGTGGAATTTCGACTATGTCCTGCTCGATTTTCTGGGCGATGTGGTCTGCGGGGGATTTGGGCTGCCGATCGCCCGCGATCTGTGCCAGAAGGTGATCGTGGTCGGATCCAATGACCTGCAGTCGCTCTATGTCGCCAACAATGTCTGTTCGGCGGTGGAATATTTCCGGCGACTAGGGGGCAATGTCGGGATCGCGGGGATGGTGATCAATAAGGACGATGGGACTGGTGAGGCCCAGGCCTTCGCGGCTGCCGTCGGCATCCCGATCCTGGCGACCATCCCGGCCAATGAGGAGATCCGCCGCAAGAGCGCCAATTATGAGATCATCGCGCGCCCTGACGGCCCCTGGGGTCCCTTGTTCGCCGAGCTTGCCACCAATGTCGCCACCGCTCCCCCTGTCCATCCCAAGCCATTGAGCCACGAAGACCTGCTCGGTCTATTCAAGGGCGAGGCGGTCGGACGGCACATCGCGCTCGAACCGGCCCAGCCGGAGGATATGTGCGACCTTAGCCTCGTCTCCAAACCCTCGCTTGAGGTCATCTACGACGACGCCTGAGGGGAGTAGGCCAGATGCAAGAGATGACAGCCTTGACCTCGCCTACAGATCGGGCGGGGGCAGCGGGGGGAATGGACAGGACGCCTCAGGGATTAAGACAGGATACCCCCCTACCAGCCGGCAAGCTGCAGGGGCCGCACGATCAGCCGCAGACCATGTGCCCCGCCTTTGGGTCGCTGCGGGTGGGGCTACGCATGCGCCGCACGGCGATGGTCCTGATCGGTTCGGGCTGCTGTGTCTATGGATTGAGCTTTACCGCCCATTTCTATGGCGCCCGGCGTTCGATCGGCTATGTCCCCTTCGACTCCGAGTCCTTGGTCTCGGGGCGGCTGTTTGAGGACGTGCGCGAGGCGGTCTTCAAGCTCGCTGACCCCAATCGTCTCGACACCCTGATTCTGGTCAATCTCTGTGTCCCCACTGCCTCTGGGGTACCCCTACGTTTGCTGCCCAAGGAGCTCAATGGGGTGCGGATCATCGGGATTGATGTCCCGGGATTTGGCGTACCCACCCACGCCGAGGCCAAGGATGTACTGGCAGGGGCCATGCTCCAATATGCTCGGCTCGAGGCCGAACAGGGGCCGGTTCAGGCCCCGCGTGGTGGGCGCAGCCTACGCCCGACGATTACCCTGGTTGGCGAGATGTTCCCTGCAGATCCAGTGACCATCGGTCGACTGCTCGATCCTTTGGGGTTGGATATTGGACCAGTGGTGCCGACGCGCGAATGGCGCGAGCTCTATGCCGCTCTAGACTGTCGTGCTGCGGCGATGATCCATCCGCACTATCAGGCGAGCGCCCGTGAGTTCGTTGCCGCTGGCCGGCCATTGATCGGTTCGGCCCCTGTGGGGCGTGAGGGGACCGCGGCTTGGCTGGATGAGCTGGGTCGGGTCTGCGGGATTGCCCAAACCCAGATCGATTGCGCCAAAAACGCCATTCTACCGGCGATCGATGAGGCGCTTAAACGCGCGCCGATTCAGGGGCGGATCATCGTCTCGGGCTATGAGGGCTCGGAGCTGTTGGTTGCCCGCCTGTTGATCGAATCCGGTGCCTCTGTCCCCTATGTCGGGACGGCCTGCCCACGCACCCCCTGGAATGAGGCGGATTGCGCCTGGCTTGAGGAACGGGGTGTGAGCGTCCAATTCCGCGCTACCCTCGAACAGGACCTGGCTGCGGTCGATTCCCTGGAGCCGGATCTAGCCATCGGTACCACCCCCCTGGTCCAGGCCGCCAAGGAGCGCAAGATCCCCGCCCTTTATTTCACCAATCTCATCTCGGCGCGCCCCCTGATGGGCCCCGCCGGCGCCGGCTCGATTGCCCAGGTGATCAATACGGCATTAGCGAATAAAGGGCGCTTTGCGGCGATGCGGGACTTCTTTGCCGGTGTCGGTCAGGGTAAAACCAGCGGGGTGTGGCCTGGCTGATGGTAGAGTATGCGGGCCCGGCCATTGCCAGGGCGGGCAATGGCCATCCCAAGCAACATTGAATCCATGTCAGTTCTTTCCCGATCGGTTAGAGAACAGCGGCTTGAGGATGTCTGGCATATTGTGGTTTTATCCATGGCGCCTGTCCCCTGGTGGGGTCTTTTAGACCATTGCCAGACCGCTCAGCCCTCTGTGCTATAGGAAATACCATGTTGATCCAAGACCTCGACCGTGCTGGCGGTTATTGGGGCGCTGTCTATGTCTTTACCGCAGTCAAGGGGCTCCAGGTGATCATCGACGGGCCAGTGGGCTGCGAGAACCTGCCGGTGACCGCGGTCTTGCACTATACTGATGGCTTGCCCCCCCATGAGCTGCCGGTGGTGGTGACCGGTTTAAGCGATGAAGAGCTCGGGCAAAAGGGAACTGAGGAGGCGATGCGTCGCGCCTTCACCACCCTCGACCCCAATCAGCCAGCGGTGGTGGTGACCGGCTCGATCGCCGAGATGATCGGCGGCGGGGTGACGCCCGAAGGGACGGGGATCGTGCGGTTTCTCCCGCGCACCATCGATGAGGATCAGTGGCAAAGCGCCAACCGCGCCCTCTATTGGCTTTGGACCCAGTATGGCCAACCCAAGGCCAAGGTCTCGAAGCGACGGGCAGGATCTGGGGGTGCCAAACCCAAGGTCAATCTTATCGGTCCCTGTTATGGAACCTTCAACATGCCCTCGGATCTCGCCGAGATCAAACGCCTGGTGGAGGGGATTGGCGCCGAGGTCAATCTGATCTTCCCCCTAGGCTGTCATCTCGATGAGATCCCCAGGCTTGCCGAGGCCGATGCCAATATCTGTATGTATCGCGAATTCGGCCGGCTGCTGTGCGAGGCGCTCGATAGGCCCTATCTGCAGGCGCCGATCGGACTGCATAGCACCACTCAGTTTTTACGGGCCCTGGGCGAGGTTTTGGGGCTTGATCCCGAGCCTTTCATTGAACACGAAAAACACACCACCCTGAAACCCATCTGGGACCTGTGGCGTTCGGTAACCCAGGATTTCTTTGGCACGGCAAGCTTTGGGATCGCAGCGGGTGAGACCTATACGCGGGGGGTACGTCATTATCTTGAGGATGAATTGGGCATGCCCTGCCATTTTGCCTTCGTGCGCCGCCCTGGGGTCAAGATCGACAACGAGGCAATCCGGGTGGCAGTGCATGACAAGACCCCGCTGCTGCTCTTTGGCAGTTATAATGAGCGGATGTATCTCGCTGAAAAGGGGGCGCGGGCAAGCTATATCCCCGCATCCTTCCCTGGGACCGTAATCCGCCGCCATCCGGGGACGCCCTTTATGGGCTATGGCGGCGCGACCTATCTCTTCCAGGAGGTCTGTAACGCCCTGTTCGATGCCCTATTCAATATCCTACCTTTGGGCACTGATCTCGATCAGGTCGATCCAACCCCGGCGCGCCTGCACCGCGAACTTCCCTGGGATGAGGATGCGCGGGCCCATTTTGAGGCAATCATCGAGGCGCAACCCGTCCTGGTGCGGATCTCGGCAGCCAAACGCCTGCGCGATGCGATCGAGCGGGCAGCGCGGGCAGCAGGCGAGGAGCGGGTGACCCTTGCCCGGGTCGAGGCAAGCCGAGTGCTGGTGAACTAACCCATCCCTTTCGGTCCTCCCTGCCCGATCCTGCTCGAGGCAGGGCCAACAGTCCCTATCTTCCGCCTCAACCCGAACCCCCCGACCCTAGATCAGTAGATCAGTGATCTCGGCGCGCGGCTCGCATCGGAGTAAGCGCCTGCGGGTCCAGTCTTGACCTCGATCAGTGCCCTACAAATCCGATGTAAATTTGACTTGACATCTAAGTTAGTCAAGCTAGACTGACATTCGATTTCAGCCTAGCCCGCGTAGGCGAGTCTCTTTAAGTAAAGCCCTGCTATTGTCGCTCAAGTAGGTACCGAGAGGCTGGATAGGCTGGATCCTAGTCCTGAATAGGCTGTGCTCGAGTTCGACGCCTTGATTTCACTCGGGCTCAGGACTTGGCCGTGTGTCGGTCAAGGTTCACGGCACCCCAGCCGCCGGGGGATGGCGGTGTAACCCTAAGGTTAACTCTCCAGATACGGAGGATTACGCAATGGCTGAACAGAAGAGCTTGACCGGTCTGACTGAGCAAGAGGCCCAAGAGTTTCATGGCATCTTCGTGCAGACGATGGGTGCCTTCTTTGGGCTGGTGGTTTTGGCCCACCTACTGGCCTGGCTGTATCGTCCCTGGCTTTGATCGTCGCCTCCTTATTGGGAGGTTGAAGCCAGCAAACCCTATGTTGATTTCCGAGAGGAGAGCCCACTATGTCCCCCAATATGTGGAAGATTTGGCTGCTGCTTGATCCGCGTCGCACCCTGGTTGCCATATTCAGCTTCCAGATCGTTTTGGGTCTGCTGATCCATATGATCGTGCTCAGCACCGACCTGAACTGGCTGGATGACGGGATTCCGGTCAGCTATCAGAAGATGGGCGAGCAGATCAATGCCAAGAAGTTTGGGCAGTGATAGCTGCTGTTCCTCAGCGCTGATTGCGTCTTTGTGAGGGGGTGGCGAACGGTGGGTCGATTTGCTCAGCCCCGTTCGCCACCAGCACTAGCAGTGCCAGAAGGGGTGGCCCCTTCGGCTGCCTCTACAGCAGAGGATCATTGACCATGGCCATGCTCAGTTTTGAGAAAAAATACCGCGTTCGGGGCGGGACGCTGATAGGGGGAGATCTGTTCGATTTCTGGGTGGGGCCGTTTTATGTCGGCTTCTTTGGGGTTACCACCTTTATCTTTGCGTCCCTGGGGGTATTGCTCATCGTCTGGGGGGCAACCCTCGGCCCTACACCTGAATTACAAAGCTATAACCTGTGGCAAATTAGCATCGCGCCCCCTGATATAAGCTATGGGCTTGGGATGGCCCCGCTTAGGGAAGGCGGGTTGTGGCAGATCATTACCCTATGTGCGATCGGCGCCTTTGTGTCTTGGGCGCTCCGAGAGGTTGAGATCTGCCGTAAGCTTGGTATCGGCTACCATGTTCCCTTTGCCTTTTCGTTTGCGATCGGCGCTTACCTGGTGCTCGTGGTGGTGCGGCCGATCCTGCTGGGCGCCTGGGGCCATGGTTTCCCCTATGGCATCCTGAGTCACCTCGATTGGGTGTCAAATGTAGGTTATCAGTTCCTGCATTTCCACTACAACCCCGCCCATATGCTCGCCATCGCCTTCTTCTTCACCAACTGTTTGGCGTTGTCGATGCACGGCTCGCTGATCCTGTCGGTGATGAATCCGGCAGAGGGCGAGACGGTCAAGACCAGCGAGCATGAAAACACCTTTTTCCGTGACCTGGTGGGGTATTCGATCGGTGCGCTTGCCATCCATCGTTTGGGTCTGTTTTTGTCGCTGAGCGCCGTGTTCTGGAGCGCGGTCTGCATCCTGATCAGCGGCCCCTTCTGGACCCGCGGCTGGCCAGAGTGGTGGAATTGGTGGCTTGAGCTGCCGATCTGGAAATAAAGGAGACACACGATGGCCGAATATCAAAATATCTTTACGGCGATTCAAGTGCGCGCGCCGGCCTATCCAGGGGTGCCGCTCCCCAAGGGTAGCCTGCCGCGACTCGGGAAGCCGGTCTTCTGGTATTGGCTCGGTAAGATCGGCGATGCCCAGATTGGTCCGATCTATCTCGGTTTTGCCGGGACCATGTCGATCATCTTTGGGTTGATCGCAATCGCGATCATCGGTCTTAACATGCTGGCCTCGGTGAATTGGAATGTCATCGAGTTTCTCAAGCATTTCTACTGGTTGGCCTTAGAGCCACCGGCACCCCAATATGGCTTGCATATCCCGCCGTTGTCGGAAGGTGGCTGGTGGCTGATCGCGGGGTTGTTTTTGACCCTCTCAATCCTGCTCTGGTGGGTGCGGACCTATAATCGCGCGAAGGCTCTGGGGATGGGGACGCATCTGTCCTGGGCCTTTGCGGCAGCGATCTTCTTCTATCTGGTCCTGGGCTTTATTCGTCCGGTGATGATGGGAAGCTGGGCTGAGGCCGTTCCCTTTGGCATCTTCCCGCATCTCGACTGGACGGCGGCCTTCTCGATCCGCTATGGCAACCTGTACTACAACCCCTTCCATATGCTGTCGATCGCCTTCCTGTATGGTTCGGCCCTGCTGTTTGCGATGCATGGCGGGACAATCCTGGCGGTCAGCCGGTTTGGGGGTGACCGAGAGATCGATCAGATCACCCATCGCGGTACGGCAGCCGAGCGTGCGGCCCTGTTTTGGCGGTGGACCATGGGCTTCAATGCGACCATGGAATCCATTCATCGCTGGGCATGGTGGTTTGCGGTGCTCACAGTGATCACGGCAGGCATTGGTATCCTGTTGAGCGGTACAGTGGTCGATAACTGGTATCTCTGGGCGATGAAGCATGGGATGGTCCCGCCCTATCCCGAGGTCGTCACTGCTCAGGACCCATACGCCATGACCGCGGGGGTGTCACAATGAAGATCGAGAAACAAATCGCGCTGCCTGTTGTCGCTGTCATCGCATCCGTCGTGTTGCTCGGCTGCGAGCGGCCACCACCGCAAAGCACCCAGATCGGTTATCGCGGCGTGGGGATGGAGCAATATGACAATCCGCGTACGCTTGCTGCGAAACGCTGGGCAAACCGGCCGGTCGAATCGCTCCCGCCCGCGGCTGAAGGTGGTCCGATGGCAAAGGACGTTTATCAGAACGTTCAGGTCTTGAATGACCTGACGGTTGCTGAGTTCACTCGGACCATGGTCGCCGTCACGACCTGGGTGTCGCCGAAGCAGGGTTGCAATTATTGCCATGTGCCAGGCAACTGGGCCTCCGACGACATCTATACCAAGGTCGTGTCGCGTCGGATGTTCGAGATGGTCCGTGCGGCCAACACCGACTGGAAGCAGCATGTGGCGGTCAATGGGGTAGGGGTGACTTGCTATACCTGTCACCGCGGCAATCCGGTGCCCAAATATGTCTGGGTGACGGATCCGGGTCCCAAACATCCATCGGTTGTGACCCCGACTGGCCAAAACTATGGTTCGCCAACCGTGGCTTATACCTCCTTGCCCTATGATCCATTGACACCCTTCCTGGATCAGAGCAATGAGATCCGGATCACCGGCACCAAGCCGTTGGCAGGGAGCAATCCGGCCTCCCTCAAGCAGGCGGAGTGGACCTTTGGCCTCATGGCATATATCTCCGATTCGCTTGGGGTCGGCTGCAACTTCTGCCATAACACCCGGGCATTCAACGACTGGAAGCAGAGCACGCCGCAACGCGCCACTGCCTGGTATGCGATTCGGCATGTTCGCGACATCAACCAGAACTATATCTGGCCACTCAATGATGTGCTTCCGGCATCGCGCAAAGGCCCCTATGGCGATCCGATGCGGGTCGGCTGCATGACCTGCCATCAGGGTGTCAATAAGCCGCTCTTTGGCGCGCAGATGGCCAAGGACTACCCCGGCCTTTATCGGACGGCTGTTGCTGAGACGCCGGCTGAAACCCCTGCCGAAGCTGCTGCCGCTGAGGCTTCAGCCGCGGTAGAGGCAGTAGCGACCGCAGAGGCCGCTGCTCCTGCGCAGGAGGCTGCTCCTGAGGCGGCACCGGCTGAGGCACCGCCGGCTGAGGCGGCACCCGCTGAGGCGGCACCCGCTGAGGCGGCCCAGGGTGGCGAAGCGTCCTCACCTGCCCCTGTGCCTCAGCAGCTCTAAAGTATAAAGCAGCCAAGGGCAGGGACGCTCTTGGGGAATTGAGGGGTGGGGGATGTCTATGCAGCAAACTTAGGTTGCTGACTCGTGCATCAGCCGGAAGTATGCCTGGGGCGGGATCTTCCCGCCCTTTTTATGTCTTATGTCCATGCAGTTTTATATCGATCAGATCCGTCTCTCTAGCCAGTCTCCCATTGAGCTCATCGATTTGACAGCCCGGCTCAGGGATCTCTTTGCGCTTCACCCCATCCGCCAAGGCTGGATCAATCTGGCAACCGCCCATACTACTGGTTTCATTGCCATTAATGAGCGCGAACCCGAGCTTCAGCGCGACATGCTTGATTTTTTAAGGCGCATCGCCCCGCCTGGCCGAGGCTATCGGCATGATCGCAATCCGGTCGATGACCGCCCTAATACCCATGCCCATCTGATCGGTCTGTTCATGAACGCCTCCGAGACCATTCTGGTCGAGGAAGGGCGGCTGCTGCTTGGCGATTGGCAGTCGGTCTTCTTCATCGAGCTCGACGGACCCCGAGCCGAGCGGCTTATCCATGTCCAGATCGCTGGTATTACCTAACCCCTTGCCGGATAATCGCCATTCATGGAGATCCCCGCAAGGAAAACCGCGCCTTCGGTCGCGGGGGAATCTCGAGCATGTTGTCACCAACCGCAATTGTGTCTATGGTCTGCGGGCGCACAGCGATTTGACTGCAAGTCGGAACCTTGGATGGGCGGAACTGCCGTTTCGCCCAGGGCGGTTGTCAATACGCCTGATGTCAGGGAGGAGCAGGGGCTTGTCCGACGATAAGGCCTGCGAGTTCGGTCGCGGGTTATTGACCTCAGCAGGTTGAGCCGATGGAGACATTCGACTGGGCCGGTTTTTTTGCAGATGGGTTTGATCTCGATCGAGAGGCATATCTATTCCTTGATTACTACATCGAATGCAGCGGCGATCCCAGGATTGCAGCCGCCCATTTCTGCGCCGAACAATCCACCGCTCAATGGCGACGGGTCGGATATGACGAGGACCTACGGCCGCGGTTCGGGGCGCGGGTCATCGATCTTGAGGTCCTCCGAGAGCTTCCCAGTTTTAGCTATGGGTTGAGCCCAGCGGCCGAGGGTCCTATCAACGCCTGCCGGCTGCGTATCGCCCATCCGCATGGCAATTTCGGCCCGCGTTTGCCAAATCTCTTAAGCGCTATCTGCGGCGAGGGGACCTTTTTTGCCCCTGGGATTCCGGTCGTTAAGCTACTCGATATCGCCTTTCCCAATTCCTATCTGTCTGCTTTTGAAGGCCCGCAGTTTGGGGTCGAGGGGCTGCGCGCGTGTCTGAGGGTCTATGAACGGCCGATCCTGTTTGGCGTCATCAAACCCAATATCGGTCTGCCTCCCGAGGCATTCAGCGCCCTCGGCTATGAGGGCTGGGTCGGCGGGCTTGATATCGCCAAGGACGACGAGATGCTCGCGGATACCCCTTGGTGCCCCCTTGCTCGCCGGGCTGAGCTTTTGGGTGAGGCACGCCGACATGCCGAGGCATCGACCGGTATGCCTAAGATCTATCTGGCCAATATCACCGATGAGGTGGACCTTCTGATTGATCTTCACGACCTAGCGGTAGCCCGGGGTGCCAATGCCTTATTGCTTAATGCCTTGCCGGTGGGACTCAGCGGGGTGCGGCTGCTGCGCAAGCATGCCGAGGTCCCCTTGGTCGCCCATTTCCCGCTAATCGCCGCATTGAGCCGATTGGCCCATTTCGGCATCCATACCCGGGTCATCACCAAGCTCCAGCGTCTGGCAGGCTTTGACGCCATCATCATGCCGGGCTTTGGAAGACGCATGCAGATGACCGACGACGAGGTGTTATCTTGCGTGCGCGCCTGTCTTGAACCCATGGGCCCAATTAAACCAAGCCTGCCAGTACCTGGCGGCAGCGACTGGGCAGGGACCTTGCCATCCCTCTATGAGAAACTCGGTACGGTCGATTTCGGTTTTGTGCCTGGGCGCGGGGTCTTTGGGCATCCCCAGGGGCCACGCGCCGGTGCTGCAAGCATTCGCCAGGCCTGGGAGGCGATCGTTTCGGGTAAAGGCTTAGAGGAGTACGCCTTGGGTCATCCCGAGCTTGCTGTAGCCCTCGCTGCCTTTGGCAAACGCACCGCCCAGACTCCCGTACCTGAAGCGCCCTTGACCGGAGCTGTGTCTTGAGCGCTGAGATCTTGCCCCCCCTATCCGATGAGGCGCGGGCCCGTGTTGCCCAGCGCGACGCCCAAGAGCAGGTGATCCTGGTCGATGAACGGGACCAGGCCATTGGGATTGGAGGCAAGCTTGAGGCCCATCGGCTTGGGCAGCTCCATCGTGCCTTCTCGATCCTGATCTTCAATCGAAGAGGCGAGCTATTGCTCCAGCGCCGGGCCGCGGTCAAATATCATTTCGGCTGTCTGTGGTCGAATACCTGTTGCGGGCATCCCCGCCCCGGTGAGCCGACCGAGGACGCAGCCAGGCGCAGGCTTGATGAGGAATTTGGCCTACAGGTTGGGCTCAGGGAACGGATGCGATTGATCTATCGGGCCGAGGATCCGGCAAGTGGCCTGATCGAGCATGAATATCTCCATGTCTTTCAGGGTCTCTGCGCCGATCCACCGCGGCCCGATCCAGCCGAGATCGGCGCCTGGCGAATGCTTGCGCCTACCCAGATCCAACGGGCGCTGAGGCTGCATCCCGAATGGTTTACCCCCTGGTTTAGATTGCTCGCCGACCGGCTGCTGTTTTCCTAGCGCTGACCGGCCTTGAACGCCGCTTGGGTATTACCCAAATCACCTTTCCAGGATGCTTTCCAGCAAGGCCCTTTAGAGATGCCCGATCGATTGCAAGCGCCATCGCGCGCAACCCCAAAGACCCATCAACGCGGACGAGAGAAGGTGGCCCCTGTCCTCGACAGGGAGGGGGTAGGGGGAGTGGCCGCGCCCTTGCCAACTGTCCAGGCCATGCCCAAGCCAGGATGGATCCGCGTCCGCGCCGCGCTTGGTCCGCATGTGGTCCGCATGAAGTCGCTACTGCGCGCCCAGGGTCTTGCCACTGTCTGCGAGGAGGCCCAATGCCCAAACCTCGGCGAGTGTTTTCAGCAAGGCACGGCTACCTTCATGATCCTGGGCGACCGCTGCACCCGCCGCTGCCCGTTTTGCGACGTTGCCCATGGGCGGCCTGTACCGCCTGACCCTGAGGAACCTGAGCATTTGGCCGAATCGATCGCCCATTTGGGTCTGCGCTATGTGGTGCTCACCTCGGTCAACCGAGATGATCTCCGCGATGGCGGAGCGGGGCATTTTGCGGCATGCGTGCGCGCTATCCGCGCCCGCACCCCCGGGGTTAAGATCGAATGTCTAGTGCCAGACTTTCGCGGGCGCGAGAACAGTGCGCTGAATCAATTGGGCGGCGATGCCCTGCCTGATGTCTTTAACCATAATCTCGAAAGCGTCCCGCGTCTCTATTCCCTGGTACGCCCGGGTGCCGATTATCAAGGCTCATTGCGTTTGCTTGCGGCATTCAAGGCGCGCCACCCCCAGGTTCCGACCAAGTCTGGGCTCATGCTCGGTTTGGGTGAGACCTGGGAGGAGCTGATCGGGGTGCTGCGGGATCTATGCGCCCATGGCTGTACCATGCTGACGCTTGGCCAGTATCTGCAACCCTCACCGGCCCATCTGCCGGTCCAGCGCTATTGGACGCCGGATGAGTTTCGCGAGCTTCGCCAGATCGCCGAGGGGATGGGGTTTGTAAGCGTCGCGAGCGGTCCCCTGATCCGCTCGTCTTATCAGGCCGAGCAGCAGGCCCGAGGGATCTTAGCGGGCCGGGCCATGAGATCCCGCTAGGTATTGGTTGAGCGCTGCCAGCCGCTCGGGTGTACCGATGTCAAACCATCGCCCGCGATGATGCTGGCCGCTGACCTTGCCCTGGTCAGCTGCCCTGCGCAACAGGGGGGCGAGCGGAAAGATACCGGGCGCGCAGCCTGCAAACAGCTCGGGCCGGTAAATCCCGATGCCGGCGAAGGTCAAACGCGGTTCACCCTGGTTGGATACACGCCCTGCCTGCAGGGCAAAATCGCCTTGCGGATGATGGGGCGGACGATCGACCAAGACCAGATGGGCAAGGTCATCTGGCTCAATGGCGAGTTCTGCAAGGTCCAGGTCGCACCAAATATCGCCGTTGATGACCAAAAAGGGTCCAGGTCCGAGCCAACCCAGGGCCTGGTAGATCCCGCCGCCGGTCTCTAGGGCTGGATTCTCTGGTGAATACTGGATCTGAACCCCAAATTGGGCGCCATTCCCCAAGGCTGCCTCGATCATCCAACCCAGATAAGCCCGGTTGATCACGATCGATCGGATGCCAGCCTGGGCAAGGCGTTCGAGGTGATACTGGATCAGCGGTTTACCGCCGACCTCAACCAAGGGTTTGGGAAGATCATCGGTCAGCGGGCGCAGGCGCTCGCCGCGCCCAGCGGCTAGGATCATCGCCTTCATCTTGAATCGCCTTCATCTTGAGCAGCGCCTGCCGGCACAGAGCGGGAACCCAAATCTGAGTGACATTCGCTAAAGATCCGCTGAGTGCAGCTTCTGCAGATCCCTTTGTCGAGCTTTTGATAGATGGCACGGATCGCCGCAGTCTTGGACTGAAAGATATTGCGTGCTGCGCTGTCCTCTAGATAGCCGAACTGGTCGAGCGATTCCCACAGACCCTGTTTGACATTGATGAGATAAAGCCCGCCCCCAGCCATCCGCCGGCGCTCAGATTCAGCGACCAGGGTTTGGCCACCCTGGAGATCGACGAAATTGATCCCATTGGCGATCAGCGCCAGATGTCTTTGTTCGGGATGGGTCGCACGCAGCCAATCGAAATACTGCTCGACATGCGCCACCGACCCGAAAAACAGTGAACCATCGATGCGGACAAAGCGAAGCTGCGGGCACTGGGTGATCTCAGGGTCGCTCGAGAAGGCCTGCTTGGGTAGGCGCGGATCAGGGGCAAGGGTCACGATGCGCGGTTTGGAGGTGCGTTCGAGATAGAGCACCAAGGACAGAAGCACCCCGGCAAAGATCGCAAATTCAAGCTCCAGGAACAGGGCTGCACAAAAGGTCACTGCCAAGACCGCGCTCTCGCGCCTAGATGAATGCAGGATATGGCGGATCTCGTCGAAATCGATCAGACCCCAGGCCACTAGAAACAACACGCCAGCCATGGCCGCCTTGGGTAGATAACCCGCATAGGGGGCGATCAAGAGCACGATCGCCATCAAAAATAAGGCGGCAAAGATGGCTGCCAGGGGGGTACGGGCCCCTGACTCATAGTTGACCCCGCTGCGGTTGAATGAGCCTGTTGCGACATAGCCCGAAAAGAATGATCCGGCGATATTAGAGAGACCCTGGGCGATGAATTCCTGATTGCCGTCGATGCGATATCCCCCCCGCGCGGCCAAGGCTCGGGCGATCGAGACCGCCTCGGTGAGGGCAAAGAGGGTCACTGCCAGGGCCGCTGGCGCCAGCTCGCGGATATGATCCAGGGTAAGCGCGGGTGCAGATAAGGGGGGAAGCTGGGCGGGGAGGGCACCGACAGCGGCAATCCGGATCGTCTCCGGACCAAGCCAGTGGTTGAGCCCCAAGGCCACCAGGCTCCCGCCGAGGATTGCGATGATCATATAAGGGATGCGCGGCAGCCAGCGCCGACAGGCGATCCCTATCCCCAGGGTCGTTAAACCTACCAGGGTTGCTGCCGGGTTGAGGCTCGGCAGATGCAAGATAAACTGCCAGAGGAGCTCATGGAGATGGCCGCTGGCATCCATCTCGATCCCGAAGAAATGTTTGAGCTGTTTGGCGGCGATCAGAACTGCCGCCCCAGCGGTAAAGCCCACCACGACCGAATGCGAGATGAAATTGACCAGCGCCCCTAGCCGGGCCAGACCCAAGGCAAGCTCGATCAGCCCAACCATGAAGGTCAGGGTCAGGGCGAGCGCGACATAATCTGGGCTTCCAGGGGCAGCGAGCGGCGCAAGCGCCGAAAACAAGACTACGGATGCAGCAGTGGTGGGCCCAGAGACCAGGTGACGCGATGAGCCAAACCAGGCGGCCACAATCGCTGGGATCATCCCGGCATAGAGCCCATATTCGGGCGGCATACCGGCGATGGTGGCAAAGGCCACCCCTTGCGGCAGAACGACGATGGCGCCGGTCAAACCGGCGATGAGATCGGCACGCAGGTCTCGCCCACTCACCTGGGGCAGCCAGGTTTGATAGTGCCTTGTCCAGGACCAGTCGAGCGAGTGCAGGGTGCGGCCCAGGGTCTGCAAAGGTTTAGCGCGCAGGTCTTGGTAAAACGCTCGTAATCTGGGCATGGACAGAGTGTTTTTAGGGTTAATACAGTAAGCCTGCGGGTGTGGGTTGGCTTGGGATCTCGCGGTTTAAAGACCTGCTGAGGTCAGCCGCTGCTCAGCCTCGCGATATTTAGCAGCGGTGCGGGCGATGATCTCTGCAGGGAGCTGGGGGGCGGGGGGGCGCTTGTCCCAGCCGATGGACTCCAGATGATCGCGCACGAATTGCTTATCGAAGCTCGGCGGGCTTATGCCGATCCGATGTTGATCCGCTGGCCAGAAGCGCGATGAGTCTGGGGTTAGGATCTCATCGATCAGATACAGGCGTCCGGCCCTATCCAGACCGAACTCAAACTTGGTGTCTGCAATGAGGATCCCCCGTCTGAGCGCATACTCGGCGCAGCGCTTATAGATGGCGAGGCTGAGATCGCGTATCTCCTGGGCGAGTTTAGAACCCAATAGCCGGATCACCTCGTCAAAGGGGATGTTTGCGTCATGGGTGCCCGCTGCGGCCTTGGTTGAAGGGGTAAAGATTGGCTCAGGCAGGCGTTCAGCCAGCTGTAAACCTGCCGGCAGGGCGATGCCGCAGACTGCGCCTGTTGCCTGATAGTCCTGCCAACCGGAGCCGATCAGATAGCCGCGCACGATCGCCTCGACTGGCAGGGGTTTGAGGCGCCGCACGACCAGGGCGCGGTCACCGAGCTCAGCCAACAGGTTGGGGTCTTGGATGACGGCGGAGACTGGGATCTCGCTGAGATGATTAAGGACCAGATCCTGGGTTTGCCCAAACCAAAAGCGCGACAGGCGGGTTAGGACCTCACCTTTGCCGGGGATGGGCTGGGGCAGGACCACATCGAATGCCGAAAGGCGATCGGTGGTGACAAAGAGCAGGTGCTCGTCATCGATCCAATAGAGATCGCGGACCTTGCCGCGTCCGATTAATTTAAGGCCGGGTAGATTGGAATGATAAAGTGCAGGCATGATGGGTTGATCTAGTCATCAGCGGGCTGAGATTATAACGGTTTATTATGGTTTTGCTTGCGCCCTTGGCCATGAAACAGATTCTCTGCACTGATCAAGCCCCGCGCGCTATCGGCACCTATTCCCAGGCGGTGCGCGTCGGCAATACTGTATATCTCTCAGGTCAGATCCCGCTGGTCCCAGAGACCATGGAGTTGATTGCAGGCGATATGGCCGCCCAGATCAGGCGGGTCTTTGATAACCTACGCGCGCTGGCCCGAGCAGCTGGGGGGGATCTCCAGGATATCGTCAAGCTCAATGTCTTTCTGGTGGATCTCGGCGATTTTGCCTTAGTCAATCAGATCATGGCTGAGTATTTTCAAGAACCCTATCCGGCCCGGGCGGCGGTTGGGGTGGCGGCGCTGCCGCGCGGGGCGCGCGTCGAGATGGATGCCATCCTGGTGTTGGAATAAGGCATGTCTGGATGGCGCGCGGGTTTTACTCTCCCAAAGGGGGTGAGGGCGGCCGACAGGGTAGGGCACGGCGTACCAACTGGCTTGGTCTGCTACCTGGGCTTGGGTTTTCCTTGGTGTTCATTGCCAGTTGTAGCAGCACCCCCCCGCGCTCGGAACCGCCCCCAGTTTTGCCTATTTCGCCCGGCCTGCCGGGCACGGCTGATCTGACCCAAAGCCCGGGCTTTGCCCCATTCATCGAGCGTATGCGGCGGCACGGCTTTGCGCCTGCCCAGACGCGGGCGATCCTGGCCGGGGCGCGTTATCAGCCGGCGGTCATCGAGTTGATGGATCGCCAGGCCCCGCGCGCCTCTGGTCCCAGCGGCGCCTGGACCCGCTATCGCGCCAAATTCGTCAATGAGGCGGTGATTGGGGCTGGATTGGGGTTTTGGGATCGCTATGCCTTAGCCCTGGCGCGTGCCGAATCGCGCTACGGTGTCCCCCCTGAATATATCCTAGCCATCATTGGGATAGAGACCCATTATGGTCGGGTCCTCGGCAAGACGCGCATTATCGATGCGCTCGCCACCCTCGCCTTCGCCTATCCGCGCCGCGCCGACTATTTCAGCCAAGAGCTCGAGCAGTATCTGCTGATGGTCCGCGAGGAGGGGCTTGATCCCTATACCCCGCGCGGGTCCTTTGCCGGGGCGATGGGGTTGGGTCAGTTCATGCCCTCGAGTTTCAGGCGCTATGCCGTCGATTTCGACGGCGATGGGCACCGCAATCTCTGGGATCCAGTCGATGCTATCGGCAGTGTCGCCCATTATTTCGCGCAAAACGGCTGGCAGCGCAATGGGTTGGTAGCCATACCCGCCCAGGTCCAGTCTAGGGAGAAGGCAGATACCTTGCCGAGCGGCCTGGATACCCGCTATACCCTGGCCAAATTGGCCCAGGCAGGGATCCGGCCGAGTATCCAGCTGGGGTCTAGCGAGGGCATCAGCCTGCTTAAGCTCGATGCCCAAGGCGGTTATGAATATTGGCTGGGATTGGCAAACTTCCGGGTCATCACCCGCTATAACCGCAGCATCTATTATGCGATGGCGGTGCATCAGCTCGCTCAGGCCCTTCAGACAGGGCGGATGACCCAAAGGACTCATTCCGGCGCGTCACCCCAGTGAAACGGGGGCCGGAACGGAATCTAGGGCTGCGGGCACGGCCGGCAAAGTCTTTCTGGACCCCGCCCTGGCTTGCGCCGGGGGGACGGTCGGGGTGCCCCGCTTTTGAAGCGGGGTGACGGAGGGCACGCCCGAGGTACAGGTCGATTGGGCGACCCTCAAGTGAAGATGAGGTTTAACGGAGGTACCGAACCGACAGGTTTTGCAATGGATGCCTGGATTTGGATAAGGCGGGGCAGCTGATCGAGCGCCGGCTTACGCCTATCCATCGGCTAGACGAGATCCCTGCGCCACGATGATCCGACCCCTGGAGCAGTTGTCCCTTGCCATCCTCAAAGGGGTTGGACCTAGACAGCTCAAGCGACTTGAGCGGCTTGGTCTGCGCACCCTGGGGGATCTCCTGTTTCATCTGCCGCTGCGTTATCAGGATCGCAGCCGCCTAACCCCCCTGGCCGACCTATATCCAGGGCTTGAAACCTGGGTGGAGGGTCAGATCCTGGAGTCCGGCATTGCGGCTGGGCGCAAGCGCACGCTTAAGGTGTGGCTGGGGCCGGTCGATCTGCAACCGGGTCAGATGGCCTTTGGTCAAGGTTTATTGCTCCGGTTTTTCCATTTTTCAGCCCAGCAAGCGGCCGCATTCAAACCTGGCGAGCGGCTCTATTGTTATGGCGAGGTCAGGCTTGGGCCGCAGTCGCTCGAGATGATCCATCCCGAATGCCGGTTTCAACGCGGCCAGAATCCGCCGCCGCTTGGGGCCCATCTCACCCCGGTATATCCATCGACCGAAGGGTTTTCCCAGCGCCAGTGGTGGGCGCTGATCGAGCAGGCCTTGGCGCTCCTAAAGACCCAACCGCTCGCCGAGCTTTTGCCGCCCGAGGTCTTGGAACCCTTGGGTTTGCCTGGCCTCAGTGCCGCCTTAGCCCTCATCCATCGCCCGCCTCTAAATACCCCGCTTGCCGAGCTCGCCGAGGGCCGGCATCCGGCGATCCAACGCCTAGCCTTTGAGGAGCTGGTCGCTCACCAAACCAGCTTGCGCCGGCTGCGGCATACTGCCCGCCAGCAGAGCGCGCCAGCCTTAAGGGGCGATGGCAGCCTGGTTGCTCGCCTGCGCGCCAGTCTCCCATTCCAGCTCACGGCGGCCCAGGAGCGCGTCATCGCCGAGATTGCAGCCGATCTCGGCCAATCCAGACCGATGCGCCGGCTATTGCAGGGAGATGTGGGGTCGGGCAAGACCATTGTTGCTGCCCTGGCTGCAGTGCAGACAGTCGAGTCTGGCCTGCAGGCAGCGCTCATGGCCCCGACCGAGCTGCTTGCCGAGCAACATCAGCGCAACCTAGCCAAATGGCTTGCGCCTCTGGGGATCGCGCCTGTGCTGCTTGCCGGTCGGCACAAGGGGCGGGAGCGTGAGCTGCGTTTGCAGGCGATTGCCTCAGGTGAGGCCCAGATCGTCGTCGGGACCCACGCCCTGATCCAAGAGGATGTCGTCTTTCGGGGGCTTGGGCTGATCATCATCGATGAGCAGCATCGCTTCGGGGTCCATCAGCGCCTCAAGCTACGCGAAAAGGGACGGACCCAGGGTCTGCATCCGCATCAGCTCATCATGACTGCCACTCCTATCCCGCGCTCGCTCGCCATGACCCTGTATGCGGATCTGGATCTCTCGGTCATCGACAGCCTGCCCCCAGGCCGCACGCCGGTGATTACCCGCGCCATTCCCGACACCCGACGCGACGAGGTCATTGAGCGGGTGCGCGTTGCCTGTCTTTCCGGCCGCCAGGCCTATTGGGTCTGCACCTTGATCGAGGAATCCGAGGTCCTGAGCGCTCAAGCCGCCGAGGAGACGGCGCGCGCGCTCCAGGCGCGTCTTCAAGGGGTACGGGTAGGCTTGGTCCATGGCAGGCTGAAGGCCCAGGAGCGGGATAGCGTAATGGGTGAGTTTGCCGCGGGTCGGCTGGATCTATTGGTTGCGACCACTGTCATCGAGGTCGGGGTCGATGTGCCCAATGCCAGCCTGATGATCATCGAAAACCCCGAGCGGCTTGGGCTGGCCCAACTCCATCAATTGCGCGGCCGGGTGGGACGGGGTGCAGTGGAAAGCTATTGCCTGCTGCTCTATCACCCGCCCTTATCCGAGATCGCCCGCGAGCGCCTTGCGATCATCCGCAACCTCAATGATGGCTTCGCCATTGCCGAGCGCGATCTTGCCATCCGAGGCGCTGGCGAGCTTTTAGGAACCCGCCAGACCGGCAGCGTCCAGTTGCGCATCGCCCAACCCCTGCGCGATCACTCTCTCATTGCGCCTGCCCAACGCGCTGCCGATCTCCTGTTGGAGCGCTACCCCGGGCGCGTCCAGCCCCTGATCGAGCGCTGGTTAGGGGGGCGCGAGCATTATGGGGGGGTATAGGGCAACCGCGCCCTGAGCTGCCCTCTGACAGGCCTGCAGGCCGCCCCCGCTCAAGGTGGCATTGGAGCCAGAGGGGGTCTCTGGGACAGGCGGAAGGACGAGGCCTAGACGGCTGGGTTGCCCAATCCCTGGGCTGTCATTCCGGCGCAGGCCGGACTCCAAAGGCCACTGGGCCCCGCCCCGACTTTCGCCGGGGTGACGGGGAATGTGTCACTTGCAAGTAGGGCGGCAAAAACTGGCCGGTCCGGCAGCAACCGGTCAGGGCAAGCAGGTTCCCTCGGCTGGGTAAGAGCAGGCGGTTTTATGCCGATTCGCATGGGGCTAGGGCCGATGCGCAGCGGATTGCCTCAAATCGAGGGAGATGGATTGACCCTTTACTAAGTCCGCCTGAGGTTGGAGATCAGCGCCCCAAAGGATTCGGTCTCATAGCGGGCAACCTGCAGGCTGTCCGACCAATAGCCAAACGGCAGCCCCGCCTTCCATTTGAGGTGCTCCCAAAAATCGCGGGGGTTGGGCAATTGTTCCCAAACTGAGGGCAAAAAGGTGCCGCGGTGCCGGCCCTCGCTCAGGATTAGACCATCGACTCCCGGGCGAAGCTGGGCCAGGAGCTCCGCCTCGGAGCTAAATCTCAAGGACTCTGGGGGGGTCAGGATCGAGATCTTCAGACTCAGCTCTGGATATTCATCGGCGCCTAAGGGCGGAAAGCGCGGGTCCTCAAAGGCCGCAGCAAAGGCATTCTGCGCTACATCCGCAACGAGCGGTCGGATTGCCTCTAGGACCCCGATACAACCGCGCAGCTGGCCCCTGAGTTCCAGAGTAACAAAGCTGGCCCGCCGGGCCCGCAGTGGCTCGGGATAGTCCTGGACGTTTGGCACACGCGCGCGCCCGCTGTGCAGGCCATGGGCGATCGATTGCGCTGCCACCTGCAACAGGAGGGTGCGCTGGTCCTGGTCATAGATCCCAGCGGTCTGATCAGTGGAAGGCATAGGCGCCATACCCAACCACCTGATCGCGCCCGCCTGCTGTATCGCCTGAATTGCGCCGATCCAGGGTCTGGGCCCTAAGCCCAAGCCGGCGGGCCAGGGTCAAAAGACCGCGCAAGGGCACCCGACCACAGGCCTGATCATCGCCAATTGCCTCAGGACGCAAGGCCTCGATCGCCTGCGAGGTTGCGGTATCGATGCGCTGCGCAGTGTGATAATCCAGATAATGGGTCAGATCCGAGCTCACCAGGATGAGTGTCTCGGGGCCGCCCCAGAGCAGCTCCAGGACCTCGGCGACGCCCTCGGATTCGGCCTCGCCGACCACCAATGGAACCAGCTTGAAATCGGCGAGCACCCGCTGCAAAAAGGGCAATTGAACCTCCAGGCTATGCTCCCAGGCATGGGCCGCATCCAGGATCTGGACCTGGGGGAGGGCGAGAATGCGTTCGATCGCTGCCCGATCGATAGGCACCAGGCCCAAGGGGGTTGCGAATGAGTCGGCGCTTGGGGCCGCCAGACCTGCAAAGGGCACCCGATGCGAGGGCCCCAACAACACCACCTGCCTGATCTGATCCCGAACCGGTGTCAGGGTTGCATAGGCCGTGGCTGCAACAGGGCCGGAATAGACATAACCTGCATGGGGTACGATCAGCGCCTTGGGCGCGGGGGCATCCGGGGGATGGGCACCTCCCAGCAGCTGATCGAGCATGCGGTTAAGCTCATCGGCATCGCCTGGATAGAAACGGTTAGCAACCGCCGGCTGTCTTACCTTTAGCATTGCGCATCTCTCCTTTGGGATCGGTCGCTGGGATGTTATCCATTATAGATTTTGGCATGGCAGGGGGTGGGGTACGGCTGAAACTCCAGGGCGCCCTGGCGCTGGTCTTGGCGGTCTGCCTAGCGCCGAGTGGAGGTGCTGATCCAAGATCCGATTTTCTGGCTGCTGAATCCGCGCTCAAGCGCGGCGATCTGGCGGCCTTTAGACTGCAGGCAGATCGTCTGCGCGATAATCCGCTGTATCCATATCTGCGTTTCGCCGAGCTGACCCGAGATCTGACCCAGGTCCCGGATGCAGCGATCGAGTCGTTTTTGAACGATTATGCCAGCACGCCTTTGGCCGGGCGTCTGCGCCTGGCCTATCTGGAGCGCCTGGCTAAGGCAGGGCGCTGGGCTGATTATGCGCGTCTCTATCGGCCCGATGACTCGGTCGAGCGGCGCTGTCTGTATCTGCATGCCCTGGTTGAGATCGGGCGCGCCGATGAGGCCTGGTCCCAGCTCGAACCTCTGTGGCTGACCGGGCAGGCGCAACCAAAGAGCTGTGAGCGGCTCTTTACGCGCTGGCAGGCGGCGGGCCTTCTGGCAACCGAGCTGCTGTGGGCGCGGATTCGTCTGGCATTTGCCGCGGGTAATTTGGGGTTGGCCCAGCGGATTGGCGTCTGGCTTCCAGGGGCAGAGCGGATCTGGTTTGAACGCTGGCTGGGCATCGACCGGGATCCGGCCCAGCTGATGCGCGCGGCTTGGTTGAATGAGGAAAACCCTGTGCGGGCCGCGCTTCTGGCGCATGGCATTGTGCGTCTGGCTCAGACCAATCCGACCCAGGCAGTTGCGGCCTTACAGCAGCTGGATCAGGATCTGCAGCAGGACCTCAGCGCTCGCGAGCGGGCCTATGCCGCGGTCGGTCAGGCCCTCACTGAGCTGGGCGATCGCCGAGGTCTGATCTATTGGGATCGGATCGGCGCCCGTCTCGACAACCTCCCTGAACAGGAGCGGCGGCTGCGGGCGGCTATCCGCCTGGGGGCCTGGGAATGGATCGCCGTCTGGGTCAAACAGATGCCCGAGTGCGAGCTCAAACGGGAGCGCTGGCTTTATTGGCAGGGGATTGCTGAATCGGCCCTGGGTCAGGAGGCGGCGGCGCGGGCGAGCTGGGCCGAGGCGGCAAGGTCGCACAGCCTCTGGGGGCTGCTGGCTGCTGATCGGCTAGAGCAGCCCTATCCCCTCGCCTCCCGTCCCCTGACCTTGGCATCCGAGCGGATCGAGTCGATGAAACAGGATGTGGCCTATCGGCGTATCCAGGCGCTTGCGGATCTTGGACGCGAGCTCGAGGTAAGGCGCGAATGGCGCGCGCTTGCCCAAGGTCTTGATCCTGATGGGCTTAAGGCAGCCGCGCTCCTGGCCCATGCCGGCGGCTGGCACGATCAGGCGATCGCCCTGCTCGCCCAGGCCGGTGTCTGGGATGACCTGGATGTCCGTTTCCCGCTCGCCTATCGCGATCAGGTGATGGAGCTCTCCTGGCAGATCGGGATCGAGCCGGACTGGATCCAGGCAATCATCCGTCAGGAGAGCCTCTTTGCCCCGCATCTTGCCTCTTCGGCAGGGGCCCTGGGTCTGATGCAGGTGCTGCCGACGACGGCTGCCGAGCTTGCCGCTGAGCTGCATTTGCCTAAGCCTAGCCGCTGGGAGCTACTCGATCCAGGGCGCAATATCCTGCTGGGCAGCACCTATCTTGCCAAGCTGCGCGATCGTTTCGGTCATGTCGCCCTCGCCACTGCCGCCTATAACGCTGGTCCTGCGCGCGTCAGCCGCTGGCTGCCTGAGGTCTGCATGGAGGCCGACCAATGGATCGCCACCATCCCATTCGCCGAAACCCGCACCTATGTCGAGCGGGTCCTCAGCTACCGGATCATCTATGCAGCGCGTTTAGGCCTTGAGCCCAAACGGTTGCGCGAGCTCTTGCCGCCGATCCCGGGGCGTGATCAGCCCAGGCCCCAGCTGCTCGGCCAGACGCCTTAAGGGCCTATAAAAACCCAACAGGCCTGCCTCAGGGTCGCACACTCATCCTGGCCCAGGCGCAGCGGGATCCGGGATGAACCTTGCGGTTTGGCCGGCGAGTGGGTGTGATGATGAGCGGATGGATTTTAATTTTTGGGCCAGCTTCTAGACTGAAGCTAGGATGAGAACCCAATTTGAGCCCTGGTGCGGTTTGGCGCTGCCCTTAGGCTGAGATGCAGATCATTGGCTCACTGGTTTCGCTGACCCATGCCGCCGTTTCCGAGTCTGCCTGGGAGCGGCGGGACTCGATCGTCTCGCCGCCAGTCGTTCAGAGCGACGCCCAGGCCCTGATCGAACGCCCGGTGGCGGGGATCGAGCGCCCTGAGACTGTGGCAAACCATCGACCCTATAGCAGCCCGGTGCGGGCCTTGAACGCCGGGGGCAAGATGCGGCGCGCACTCGACGCCTACGAGTCCGTCCAGCGGTTGCAGGCAGGTGAGGAACTCATGGCATTCGCCGGCATTGATGTTTACGCTTAAAGCCGACGGGTCGAGGCATGATCCAAGGATCCCCTGCAAGAGGCCTTCTATTAGGCCTCCCCGCCGGATGATGAGGGAGATGACTGCAATGACATCGCGCCCGCCTCAATAACGTGCCTCTAGGATCAACCAGTCCGAGCCCTTGGATTCAAGGACGAGATTGAGGTCACCCGTTTGGGTCGCAAGACGCGCCTGCTGATCGAGATAACCCACCTGGTAACGGGCGCGGAGTGCGCAAAGCCGCTCCTTGGGGAGCGGCTGGATCTCGATCTGGCTGAAATCGATGCGCCGCAGCAAGGTGAGTTTAAACCAGGTCTCATAGGCCTGGCGGATTGCAAACCAGCTTGTCAGATCGTTTTCCCTGGCAAGTGGACTATAGAGGGTCATGAGTTGGTCGAGCGCGCCATCCTGATAGGCATTTTTAAAGCGTTCGAGCAGTTCGAGAGCAGCCAGGCAGCCACCGGGATCCGTGAGGCTGGAGGGGGGGGAGGCGAGATCGACCTCGGCAGCTGGGGGAAGAGGGATCAAGGGCGGGCTGGGCGGCTCTGGAACCGGGATCAGGGCTGGAAAGCGTCTAGGGGTATCCATCAGGGGCGGTCGATCCCAGGGCGGTGGCAGGTGCCAATCCGGGCTGGGGGGAGACAGAACCGGTTCCCCTAGACCCTCAGCAATGGGCAACTGTGGCGAAACAGCAGGTTGATCCGCAACCGCCGGTGGAGGCGATGGCGCTGGGCGGGTCTCTGGGCTGCCCTGTTTCCGGCGAATAGGCTCCGGTTGATCGGCCTGGGCTTTAACCCCAGATCCGGGAGGCGGCGGGTTTGGCCGCTCGGGGGCGGTTTGGGCGGATGCCTGGGCTGGCTGCTCCTGGGGAGGCGAGGGCTCGGGCTGGTTGAGACCGATAATCCTGGGTGTCTCAGCGCTGAGCGGCTGATGGAGAATCCGCGGCGCCGGTTTGGGGCGCTCCTTGGGCCAGAATAGCCCAGCCAGGGCAAAGAGACCGACCAGGGTCAGGATGACAAGCAGGCGCCGATCGAACAGGGGGCGGGCCTGGAGCCGGGATTGGGCCCAGGCCCAAAACAGCATCGGCCAGTCGCCGATGCGGGCTGCCGACCCGGGGCTGCCTTGCTGTTGGGTCTGGTGCTCAGCGGTGCGCTGGGTTGGCGGTCGACCAGGTCTAGCCCTGTCATCACCGCGCTGGATGGCGGCAAAGGCGCGGTTGAGCTGTTCAGTGCGCCGGGTCGCCCAGTCGGTGCGATCAGGGTGTCGATCGGGGTGATAGACCTTGATCAGCCGCCGATAACGCTGTTTAGCGACCTCCGGATCGACCCCTGGCTCCAAACCCAGGGTCTGGGCAGGTGAGCGATTCTCCCCTGCGAACAGGCGCTGATCCAGCAGGAGAAAGGCGATAGCCCTGGCCTGAGCTGGATCGAGTTGCTGGCGGATGGCCTGATCCAGGGCGGCGGCGCCCGGATGCCTGGGGTTGCCGAGCCACAGGAGCAACGCGTCTAGATGCTGATCAAGGATGGGGTTGAAACGACCCCGACGCAGCGATTGCACCAGTTCGCCCATCCAGGATGGATGCATGCCAGGGATCGCTCGCTTGATTGCGGGGTAGCAGAAACGAATCAGGGTGCGCAGCTCGGGCATCTGTTCGGCGATCAGTCCTCGCGTTGATAGTCGACCTCGATCACCCGCGGTTCAGGATCAAGGCGCCGGTCGGGGTGATCAGGATAGAACCGGCAGGTATGGGTGATCAGGGCATGGCGTACCGCCGGGATCAGGAGGACAAGACCCAGGGCATCGGTTAACAGCCCCGGCACAAGCAGACACAGACCTGCTACCAGCAACAGGGCCCCATCGAGCAGGTCGAGCGCGAGTAATTGACCCTCGGCAAGCGCTGCCTGCACCCTCAGGGCAATCCCGAATCCTTGTTGCTGCACCAGCCAGACGCCGAGCGCTGCGGTCAAGAGCGAGAGCCCAATGGTCGAGAGCGCCCCGATCCGGGCGCCGACCTGGATCAGGACGAACAGCTCGATCAAGGGAAATAGGATCAACAGCCAAAGCAGTGGCACGGTGGTATCCTCCGGTTCAAGCGGCCCTGGGCTCATCGCCCAGCGGGCCCATAGACGGCAAAACTTAACCTGTTGAAGAGGGCAAGTCCAAAGATGGCGAGCACTGTCGTAGTGTTATGCACCTGTCCAGATCCGGAGACCGGAAGACGTCTGGCTGAATCCCTGGTTGGAGACCGTCTGGCTGCCTGTGTCAATCTGATTCCCGGGCTGACCTCGATCTATCTCTGGGAGGGACGGATCCAGACCGAGGCGGAGGTCTTGCTGCTGATCAAGACCACCGACGAACGGCTCGATGCCCTGATCGCCCGTTTGCGGGCCTTGCATCCCTATCAGGTTCCCGAGATTATCGCCCTTCCGATCGTCGTTGGATTGCCTGAATATCTCGATTGGGTGAAGACATGCGTGAATATAGTGGAGCCAGGGCCTTAGTGGGGCTGATCCTGTTGTCGCTCTGGCTGGCGGCAGGCGCCTGGGGCGATGAGTTTCTGCCCCAGGGGCAGGCATTTCCCATGCGCGCCGAGGTCGTGGATGCTGAACGCATTCGGGTCAGCTGGGAGATTGCGCCTGGTTATTATCTCTATCGCAGCAAGCTTCGCTTCGTCTCCAAGACTGAGGGGATCGATCTGGGGTCACCCAAGCTGCCAGCAGCTGAGACTAAGCAGGATGAGTTCTTCGGTGTAGTCGAGATCTACCGAGGCCAGCTGGCGGTTGAGCTTCCGGTTAAACGCGCAGGGAACGCAGGCAATCGATTCGAGCTTGAGGTCGGCACTCAGGGCTGTGCCGAGGCCGGCTTTTGTTACCCGCCGCACCGCGAGCAGGTCGTGCTCGATCTACCGCCAGCCATGGTCTCATCGGCTCAGGCTGGCGGCGTCGGCAGCGAGGCGGGCGTATCCAGGGTCGATCGCCCCGGCTCGAAACGGCTGGCCGCATTGCTCGCCTCTGTCTCCCAAGAGGGCCAACCCGAGATCCCCGACGTCGATACCGCCTTTGTCTTCGAGTCCCAGCAGATCAGCCCCGATCGCCTGCAGCTGGGCTGGACGATCGCCCCTGGTACCTATCTCTATGCCGAGCAGGTTAAGGTTGCAGTCGCCGATCAGGGGGTTGAAATCGGCTCGATCCAGCGCCCACCGGGGGTCATCAGACCCAAGGGTGTGCGTCCCGATGGCAGCCTGGGACCAGTCGAGATCTATGAAGGCCAGATCGAGATCGAGGTCTCCTTGGTGCGCTCCGATCCAAGGTTGACCGAGGCGCGGTTGAGCGTCAACTATCAGGGCTGCGCCGAGGTTGGGATCTGTTATCCGCCCCAAACCCGCGAGATTCGGGTTGCGCTGGGCGAGTTGCCGGTTAGTTCCCAAACGGCTGTCCCAGGGTCTGTGGCAGGGACAGCCCCTCCCTCGCCCGCCGCCCCCCCTTCCGCAGAGCAGGATCGGATCGCCGAGGTGCTAGTGAACGGCAAGCTCTGGGCGATCATCGCTGCCTTTTTTGGCTTTGGTCTGCTGTTGGCCTTTACCCCCTGTGTCTTTCCGATGATCCCAATCCTGGCGGGCATCATCGTTGGACAGGGAAAGGGGATTACAACCCGGCGCGCCTTTGTGCTTTCGCTCGTTTATGTCCTAGCGATGGCCCTGACCTATACACTCGCCGGTATCCTGGCAGGATTGGTGGGCGCCAATCTCCAGGCGGCTTTGCAAAATCCTTGGGTCTTGAGCACCTTTGCAGCGATCTTTGGGTTTTTGGCGCTGTCCATGTTTGGATTTTATGAGCTTCAGCTCCCCTCTGGCCTGCAATCGCGGCTTGCGGAATTCAGCAACCGCCAGCAGCAAGGAACCCTGCTCGGGGTCGCCATCATGGGCGTACTTTCGGCCCTGATCGTCGGGCCCTGTGTCGCGCCCCCCTTGTTCGGGGCCCTGATCTATATCGGTCAGACCGGGGATGCGCTGTTGGGTGGGCTTGCGCTCTTTAGCCTAAGCCTGGGGATGGGCGCGCCTTTGCTTGCCATCGGCACCTCGGCGGGTAGGCTATTGCCGCGCGCTGGGGCCTGGATGGAATCGGTCAAGGCGGTTTTTGGGGTCTTGCTGTTAGGGGTCGCCATCCTGATGCTCGAGCGCATCCTGCCGGCTGCAGTAGCGATGCTCCTTTGGGGTCTGTTACTGATCTGTTCGGCGGTCTATCTGGGGGCGCTCAGCCCAGTTGCGCCGGAGGCGAGCGGTTGGCGCAGGCTATGGAAGGGGCTAGGGGTGGCGCTGTTGATCTATGGGGCCCTGATGTTGGTGGGCGCGGCTGGGGGTGGTCGAGATACGCTTCAGCCGCTGCGCGGGCTTGGGGCAAGTGGCTCTGGCGGCGGCGAGGAGGTATCCTTCAGGCGTATCAAGACGCTCGCCGACCTTGAACTTGAGCTCGCCCAGGCAACCCGCCCAGTGCTGCTCGATCTCTATGCCGACTGGTGTCTCTCATGCAAGGAGATGGAACGCTATACCTTCAGCGATCCAGAGGTTCAACGGGAACTCAGGCGTTTTGTCCTCTTGCAGGCCGATGTCACGGCCAATGATGCCGAGGATCGCGCCTTGCAAAGACGTTTTGGTATCCTGGGTCCACCTGCCATCCTGTTTTTCGACCGCCGCGGTCAGGAGCGGCCTGAATATCGGGTCATCGGCTTTCGGCCGGCAGCAGCCTTCCTCGATCATCTGCACCGGATTCAGCTATGAAGGCGCTCAGGGTCATCCTGATTACGGTGCTGGCTGCCGGCATCAGCATCGGTACCGCCCTGCTGGGGCAGCGCCTGCTCGGCGCTCGCCCCCAGGAACAGACAGCGGTGCTGGAGCCGGTCAAGGGTCAGCTCGAAAGCCTGCCGGACTTGCGTTTAAACGATCTCGAAGGCCATGAGGTGGCAAGCAATGCCTGGGCGGGCAAGGTCCTGGTGCTCAATTTTTGGGCCACCTGGTGCCCGCCCTGTTTGGAGGAGATCCCGGGTTTTATTGCGCTCCAGGAACGCCTGCGTCCGTTCGGCGTCCAGGTCGTCGGGATCGCGGTGAATGAGGTCGAGGAGGTACGCGCCTTTGTTGCCGCCCATCCGCTCAATTATCCGGTTCTTTTGGCAAATCCCGAGGCCCTGGATGCGGCCGTCCAATTGGGCAATTGGCTCGAGATCCTGCCCTTTACCGTGATCTTTGACCGCCAGGGACGGCGTATCCATAGCCAGCTCGGTCCATTCGGCGAGGCGGAGCTTGAGCGGTGGCTCGCCCCTCTGTTGATCCGGGCTGAGGGACGGCTGGGGCGAGCCTCCTCGAATGCCCCCTAGGCCCCCGCCCCAGGGCAGGGGAGACGAGCGGTGTTTTCCCAGATGCTCTGGACAGGGTTTAGCGAAATCCGGACAATTCGCCGTGATTTGCTACCTATTGGCGGCGGCAAGCGCAAAACCCAACCGCTTTGAAAAATCTTAATGGCCTCGATCCTGGTCCTAAACGGCCCCAACCTCAATCTGCTTGGCACCCGCGAGCCGGCCCATTATGGGCGCGTGACCCTTGCCGAGATCGAACATGAACTCAGGGCGATAGCAGACGCAGCTGGGCATAGACTTGCCTTCATCCAAAGCAATGCCGAATCGGTCCTGATCGAGGCCGTTCACCAGGCTGGACGCGATGGCTTTGATTTCATCATCATCAATCCAGCCGCCTTTACCCACACCAGCATCGCCCTGCGCGATGCGCTCCTGGCTGTCGCCATCCCCTTTATCGAGGTGCACCTATCGAACATCTATGCCCGCGAACCATTTCGCGCCCATTCCTATTTTTCGGATATCGCCTTGGGCGTGATCTCTGGGCTCGGTGCCGAGGGATATGCGCTGGCGCTGCGCGCCGCGCTGGGCCGACTGAATCAGGGGCCAACCGACGAGACCCGTTGAACGATGGACATCCGTAAGGTCAAGAAGCTGATTGAACTGCTCGCGCAATCCGATATCGCCGAAATCGAGATCCATGAGGGCGAGGAGTCGGTACGCATCAGCCGTCAGACCGGTCAACCGATGCCGGTCTATCTGCCGCAAGGTCCGGCCCTGGCCGCCCCCTCACTCCCTCCGCCCAACCCAGGCGCTGCGCCTGCACCCTCCCAGGAGGAGGAAGAGCTGGCAGGTAAGGTGGTGCGCTCGCCCATGGTCGGTACCTTTTATCGCGCGCCCGCCCCGGGGGCCAAGCCATTCGTCGAAGAGGGGCAGGCGGTTAAGCCAGGCGATATCCTGTGCATCATCGAGGCGATGAAGATCCTCAATCAGATCGAGTGCGAGTATACAGGGGTGATCAAGCGGATCCTGGTCGAAAACGGTCAGCCGGTCGAATATAACCAGCCGTTGTTTTTGATCGCCTGAGGGGTCCTTGGCAGTTGATTGACCGGCGAGACGCCGGCGCAACCCCGCAAAAACGCTGGCGGCATCCCTAGCCCCGGCGCCATGAGACATCTCCATGCCAGCCATGATCGAAAAGATTTTGATCGCTAACCGCGGCGAGATCGCCCTGCGTATCCTGCGCGCCTGCCGCGAGCTCGGGATCAAGACGGTCGCGGTACATTCCGAGGCCGACCGGCATCTCAAGCATGTGCTTTTGGCCGATGAATCGGTCTGTATCGGGCCAGCGCCGGCCCAGCAGAGCTATCTCAATATCCCCGCCATCATCAGCGCCGCTGAGATCACGGATACGGTCGCCATCCATCCAGGCTATGGTTTCTTGTCCGAGAACGCCGATTTCGCCGAGCGGGTCGAGCGCTCCGGATTCATCTTCATCGGGCCGCGCCCCGAGACCATCCGGCTGATGGGTGACAAGGTCTCGGCGATCGCCGCCATGAAGGAGTCAGGCGTACCCTGTGTCCCGGGTTCGGATGGTCCGCTCGACGACAATCCCAAACGGACCTTGGAGATCGCCCGTCAGATCGGCTATCCGATCATGATCAAGGCCGCAGGAGGCGGTGGTGGGCGGGGGATGCGGGTGGTCCATTCCGAGGCAGCGCTTCTCAATGCCATCGCCTTGACCCGCGCCGAGGCGGCCGCAGCCTTCAACAATGATACGGTGTATCTGGAGAAATTCCTGGAAAACCCCAGGCACATCGAGTTTCAGGTGCTAGCCGATCAGTTCGGCAATGCCATCTATCTTGGCGAGCGCGATTGTTCGATGCAAAGGCGACATCAGAAGGTGGTGGAGGAGGCGCCGGCACCTGGGATCACTGAGGAACAGCGCCGAGCCATCGGCGAGCGCTGCGCCGCTGCCTGTCGGGCGATCGGCTATCGCGGGGCTGGGACCTTTGAGTTTCTTTATGAAAACGGTCAGTTTTATTTCATCGAAATGAATACCCGGATCCAGGTCGAACACCCAGTCACCGAGATGGTCACTGGTGTCGATATCGTCAAGGAACAGATCCTGATCGCCGCGGGCGAACCCTTGCGTTACCAACAAGAAGATATCCGGATTCGCGGCCACGCGATCGAGTGCCGGATCAATGCCGAGCATCCCGAGACCTTTATGCCGAGCCCAGGCAAGGTCACCGACTTTCACGCTCCGGGTGGCCCAGGGGTGCGGATCGATACCCATCTGTATTCCGGCTATACCGTGCCCTGTCACTATGACTCGATGATCGGCAAATTGATTGCCCATGGCGAGGACCGTGCCTCGGCGATCGCCCGTATGTGCAATGCCCTGCGCGAGCTGGTGATCGAGGGGATCGAGACCAATATCAAGCTGCATCGCATGATCCTGCGCGATGGCGGGTTTCTGGCCGGCGGGACCAATATCCATTATCTGGAAAAGATGCTCGGGCGATGAACCGGACCGGCCGCCGCACAGGCGGTGATTCGGTGGCTACTGAGGTTCAGGGGGTGCCTGACCCTGCCGAACTGAATCAGCGCTTTCAGGCCTTGCGCCGCCAGTTGGCCGAGACCGTGCTCGGTCAGCCCCAATTGATCGAACGCCTCTTGATCGCCCTCCTGGCTGATGGCCATCTGTTGGTCGAAGGGGCGCCGGGGTTGGCCAAGACTACGGCGATCAAATCACTGGCCGCAGGGCTCCAGGCCGATTTCCACCGCCTTCAATTTACCCCTGACCTGCTGCCAGCCGACCTCATTGGCACCGAGGTCTATCGCCCTCAGGAAGGCAGCTTTCGCTTCGAACCAGGGCCGATCTTCCACCAGCTGCTTTTGGCCGACGAGGTCAACCGGGCCCCGGCCAAGGTCCAATCGGCGCTTCTCGAGGCCATGGCCGAACGCCAGGTCACTGTGGGTCGTCAGACCTATCGCCTGCCTGAGCTCTTTTTGGTTATGGCGACCCAAAATCCGATCGAACAGGAAGGGACCTATCCCCTGCCCGAGGCCCAGCTCGATCGGTTTCTGATGCTGGTGCGCGTCGATTATCCGGATCTTCCGACCGAACGTGCGATCTTGAGGATCAATCGCGTTCAGGCCAAAGGACCTGCCCAACCGGCAGTGATCCTCAGTCAAGCCGAGGTCTTTGCTGCCCGGCGACTGCTTCTGGATCTCTATATGGCGCCCGAGGTCGAGGAGTATCTGTTGCATCTGGTCATGGCGACCCGTGCGCCAGGACGCTATGGACACGAGCTGGTTGGCTGGCTGAGGTTTGGGGCAAGCCCCCGGGCGACCCTGGCGCTCGATCGCTGTGCCCGGGCACGCGCCTGGCTGTTGGGACGCGATTTCGTCTCGCCCGAGGATATCCAGGCCATTGCCCCCGATATCCTGCGCCATCGGCTGCTGCTGACCTATGAGGCCGAGGCCGAGGGGCGCCGTCCGGATGACTTCATCAATCTGCTGCTCAAACACCTGCCTGCACCCTAGCGCTGACCATGATCCAGGTCGCTCAGGCCTCTTCCTCAGGCGTGCGTCCGCCCCTCAGCTGGTTGATCGGCTTGCGCGCCCAGGCGCGACGGCTGGATCTGTTGCCGCGGGCCTTCTGCCTGACTGCCTGCAGCGGCGCGCATCGCTCACCTTTGCGTGGACGCGGCCTGGAATATCTGGAATCTCGGCCTTATCTGCCAGGCGATGAGCCGCGCCAGATGGACTGGCGTCTGACCGCGCGCCGTTTTTCCCCTCATGTCAAGGTCTTTGCCGAGGAGCGCGAACGCCCCCTATGGCTGGTAGTCGATCAGGGACCATCGATGCGCTTTGGGACGCAAGTTGCCTTTAAATCTGCCGTGGCTGCCCAGGTTGCAGCCATTCTGGGTTGGGCAGCGGTCGAGAGTGGGGATCGGGTTGGCGGCTTGGTGTTTGACGAACGCCGTCTATTCAGACAACAGCCGGTTCCCCGGGAGCGGGGGTTATTGGCGCTGCTGGCCCGGTTGAGCGATACATTGGGACCGGCCGCGGGGGGTCAATCGCTGTTGCTAGAGTCGATCAGACACTTGGCCAACAGCGTCCGCCCCGGCGGGCTCATCATCATGATCAGCGATTTCATGGGTCTAGATGACTCCTTGGCAGCCTGGGCGGCGCGTTTGCGGCTGGGCAATGAGCTGATCTTTGTCCTGATCCATGACTTACTCGAATCTGAGCCCCCGCCGGCTGGATATTATCCGGTGTTTTGGGAAGGGCGGCATTGGCTGGTGGATCTCAGTCACAGCGCGACGCGTCTGCGCTATCGGGCCTGTTTCGAGCAGCGCTGCGCGCTGCTCGCCACCCTTGCTCGCCGCTCTGGCGCCCATTGGCTGCGTCTGGCGACCCATGAGCCGGTTGGGCCGGCCCTCGCAAAGGGCCTCGGTGGACATATCCCGGGGCGAGCATGAATCCAGCGCTGTTAGGCGAGCTTCGCGGCTGGCACCTGCCTGAACCGCCCCCCTGGTGGCCACCGGCGCCGGGCTGGTGGATAATGGCTGGCTTGGGAGTGGGTGCCTTGCTCCTCGGGGTGTGGTTGTGGCCAAGGCGAGGGATCCGGCAGGTGCAGCGCGCCGCACGCCAGGAGCTTGCTCGTCTCGACCAAGCCTTTGCTGCGAGCGGCGACCGACGCCGCTATGTGGCAGCCTTGGCGCAGCTGGTGCGCCGCCTCGCCTTGGCCTGTTATCCCCGCACTACCGTCGCCGGCCTCATCGGCGAGGACTGGTTGGGCTTTTTGGATCAAACCGGCGGGGGCGGGGCCTTCAGCCGGGGGGTAGGACGCGCCCTCGTCGATGCCGCCTACCGGCCGGTCGCCGAGGATCTGGACCTTCAAGCGCTGCATGACCTAATCGCCCAGTGGATCGAATGGCAGGGTCGGCGGAAGGCCCCCGGGGGATGGTCGAGGCGACCCCGGCCCAGCCTGATTGCGCCCTGGCTCAAATGGCACGACAGGCGGGGCCGAATCTAAAAGGGCTTGCAGCTTTGATCTGGATCCGCTCCGACCGCGGGTTTCGCCGGGGTTGGCGTTCCTACGCCGGAATGACATCTTCTTCATCGTCACCCCGGCGAAGGCCGGGGTCCAGAAAAGACCGTCCCGCTATGGCCGATGGCCCTGGATTCCGTTCCGGCCTACACCGGAATGATCCACCCCTCGGTTGGAATCATGCACTCAGGAATTTCTAATATCGAATGATCGGTCTTGAGTCGCCCTGGGTCTTGCTGGGGTTGCCCCTACCCTGGTTGGTCATGCGTCTGCTGCCGCCAGCCCAGGGGGGACCGGGGCTGGCCTTATACTTTCCTCTGTCCCCGGGCGTCGAGGTCCAGGGGATCAACCAACAAACCGCAAGGCGACCGATCTATCGATTGGCCCTGGGGATACTCGCCTGGGTCGCCTTGGTTCTGGCAGCGGCCGGGCCCTATTGGGCCGGCCCGCCGATCGATCTGCCGGTCAGCGGGCGCGATCTCATGCTTGCCGTCGATGTCTCAGGAAGCATGGAGCAACGAGATTATGAGCTCAATGGACGCCCTATCTCGCGTCTCCAGGCGGTCCAGGCGGTAGCTAGTCTGTTTATCGAACGCCGGGTTGGGGATCGGCTTGGGCTCGTCCTGTTCGGCAGCCGACCCTATTTGCAGGTCCCCTTGACCTTCGACCGGCAGACGGTGACTGAGCTGTTGCAGGAGGCCATCGTGGGGCTTGCTGGGCGCGAGACAGCGCTTGGGGATGCCATCGGGCTTGCGGTCAGGCATCTGCGGGACCAACCGCCTGGTGGGAAGATCTTGATCCTTTTGACCGATGGGGCAAACAATGCCGGGGTGCTCGCACCCTTGGAGGCCGCTGGGTTTGCAGCTCAACTCGGGGTTAAGATCTATCCAATCGGGATCGGCGGGGGTGAACTCGGGATGCGTTCATTGTTGGGACTGCGCTGGCAGGGGAGGGGAGATGATTTCGATCCCGAGACGCTCAGGGGGATTGCACGAGTCACCGGCGGGCGCGCCTTTTTTGTCGGCAGCCGCGAGGATCTGGAGGAGGTCTATGCCGAGATCGATCGCTTGGAACCAAGGGTCCGCGCTGCCCAGCCCTATCGTCCGAAACGGGCGCTGTTCGTTTGGCCGGCATCCTTGACCTTGATGCTCTCTGTGCTGATTGCGCTTGATCTCGCCATCCCCAGCTCCCTTGGGCAGCCAGGAGCGGGATAGCCGGTTTAGGGGCGCCTGATCTGACCAGAGGGCGCCCGGTCAATCCCTGCCGGAAGGCCGAGGGCGACCTCTGATAAAGGGGCGGCGGTAGCGGTTCGCTCAGCCTGGCTGAGCGCAAGGGCCGTCCGCCAAGCGGACCTGCCAAGGTCAAGCACAAGCAAAAAACCGGCGCCTCTGTCCTGAAGAGGATCGCTAAGGTCTATAGATTGAGGGTGAGTACAGAGAGTACAGCCATGACCTGGTTGCGGCCCTGGTGGTTGTTGGCCCTGATCCCATTGGCAGGCTTGCTCTGGTCGATTTGGCGCAGCCGGCCCAAGGCCGATGCCGGCCCTTGGGTGCGCCTGGTTGATCCACACCTGTTGCCCTATCTTCTAGTCGGCAATCCTCACCCACTCCCCCGCTGGCCGGTATACCTGCTTGGGCTCGGTTGGCTGATCCTGGTGATTGCGCTGGCAGGTCCGGTCTGGCGCAAGCTACCCCAACCAGTCTTCGCTCTCGCTGAGCGTACCCTGATCCTCATAGACCTTTCACCGAGCATGAATGCCTCAGATATTGCACCCTCGCGCCTGGGCCGGGCGCGTTTTGAGACGCTCGATCTATTGCGGGCGGGTCAGGGTCAGGTGGGATTGCTCGCCTTTGGCCCCGAGCCCTTTGTGGTCTCACCCATGACCACAGACGCCAAGACCATCCTCCCCCAGGTGACTCTATTAAGCAGCGATCTGATCCCCTTTCCAGGGCCGCGCCGAACCGATCGGGCATTGAGCGAGGCGCGCACCCTGCTTGAACGCAGTCCGGGCGGTGCAGCTCAGGTTGTGCTGATCAGCGATGGGGTGGGCGAGTTCGCTGGTGCCTTGGCTGAGGCGCGACGGCTCAGTGCTGCCGGCCATCGGCTGTCGGTGCTTGGGGTGGGGGGTGCCGAGGGGGTGGCGGGAACCTTGGCGAGGGGCGATTTTGCGTCTGGGCCGGATGGAACCCTGGCTCTAACGCCGTTTGAACGTGAGTCTTTGCAGGCACTAGCGCGCGCCGGGCAAGGGATCTATGTCGAGTCGGTGCCGGGCGATTCTGACACCCAGGCCCTGCTCGCCGCGACCCCCCGACCAAATCAAGCTCTCCTCAGCGCGGCGCTTCAATCGGATCAATGGCACGAGGAGGGTCCTTGGCTGATCCTATTACTCCTGCCCTTGGCCGCCTTGGCCTTTCGGCGCGGCTGGTTGACCCAGGCAAGACGCTCGTCCCAACCCCTATTCGTCCTCTTATTATTCTTTAGCAGTGCCTGGCTGTGGCCGGCGCCCGAGTCCGAGGCCTTCGATTGGAAGGCGCTTTGGCTTCGACCCGAGCAGCAGGCAGCACACGCCTTGGCTGCGGATCAGCTGGTCGATGCCGCATCTTTGACCGATCCCAGGTGGCGGGCTGCGGCGCGCTATCGCGCCGGTGATCTTGAGGGCGCGCTGGCAGAGCTCGCGGGCTTGGAAGGACCGGAGATCGACTATAACCGTGGGGTGGCGCTCGCGCGCCTCGGGCGCTTTGCCGAGGCGGCGGCCCTCTTCGAGCAAACCCTGAAACAGGACCCGGAGCATGCCGATGCCCGGCATAACCTGGAACTCATGCGCCGGTTGTTGGCCCAACCAGCCGAGGCAAACCCGGAGGCTGCCCCCATGGCGCCTGATCCGGACCGCCCCTTTCCCCCAGGGGGGATAGGCGGCCCTCCCAGTCGGGATCTGGCGAGTCATCCAGGCTCTGCCCGCCAATCCCAATCCGATGAGGACGAGGCCGGGCAAGGCTCAACGGATGCTGGCCCTAGGCCTGGCCAGGCTCCAGGACTCGCTCAGGCCCAGTCAGGGGGGGAGAGCGCAGATCAGGACGCCAGCGCCCAAGCCCACCCGGGAGGAAGCGGCCCATTTGGGTTAACCGAGTTCGCACGCGGGCAGGGTCAGGGTATCCAGGATGATTCAGGGACCAGCAGATCTGAGCACGCTGATCTTGGATCTACCCAGGCGAGCGCCGGTGCCTGGTCAATCTCTCGGCATTCTGGCGATCGGCAGGATGTGTGGGCTGAAGGATCGTGGGGCGCGGACGCTGAGCAGGCCCAGTCAATGGAGATACGCCTGCGCGCCATCCCGGATGACCCGGCAGGTCTATTGCGTCAGCGTTTTTTTCTGCAACACCTAAGGCGCAAGGAGGAAGGAGGGTGAGGGGACAAGGCATCAAGCCTATCTTGATCCTGCTCCTGTCCTTGTTCGTCGGCCCGGTATGGGCCGACGGCGGCCTGAGTGTCCAGGTCGATCGGCAACATCTGACCCTCGGCGACTCATTTGAGCTGACCCTGACCGCCGAAGGCGATGTGCCAGGCGAACCCGATTGGGGCCCTTTGAGGCAGGATCTAGAGGTCCTCGGCCAAACCCAAAGCGAGATCACCCGCATCATCAATGGGCGGGTCAGCCACCGCCGCCAATGGCGCCTGCGGCTTGCGCCAAAACGGGCGGGTCGCTTGACCATTCCCGCTATCCAGATCGGTCGTGCCCACAGCCTGCCGGTGACCATAGAGGTGACCGAGGCCGCGCCGAGCACGGGTTCGAGCCCTATCCAGACCCAGGGCACCCCGCCCCAGATCCTGGTGACTGCCGAGGCCGAGACCACCTCGCCCTATGTCCAGCAGCCGATCGAGTACCGGGTCAAGGTCTATTACCAGCAGACCCCGCACCGGGCGACCCTGTCCGAGCCTGAGGCCGAGGGTGCCTGGATCCAGCGTCTCGGTGAGGATCGCCAGTCTGAGGAGATCTATCAAGGGCGGGCCTACCGGGTGATCGAACGGCGCTACCGCCTGATCCCTCAGCGTAGCGGCAGGATCACCATCCGCCCGCCGCAGCTCGAGGCCTGGATCCCAGGGCCAAGCCGCGATCCTTTTTCCGATCTCGACCGGCTGTTCGGCCAATTGGTGCCGGATCTCTCGGCCTTGAGTCAGCCGAGCCAGCGGATCAGCGGGCGTGCCCCAGAGATCATCCTCCAGGTTCGGCCCCAGCCACCAGGCGCCAAGGGTCAGTGGCTGCCTGCGACCTCGGTGCAACTGACCGAGGAATGGACCCCTGATCCGCCCCTGGGGCGGGTCGGCGAACCCATCACCCGCACCCTGACCCTGACCGCCGAGGGAATCACCGCCGCCCAGCTTCCTGAGCTGGATCTCGGTCCGATCGCCGGGCTTAAGGTCTATCCCGACCGACCCCAGGCCGAGGATCTCGAGCAGGGGCCAAGGCCAGCAGCGGTCAAGACCTTCAGATTCGCCCTGGTCCCCACCCAGCCTGGGGTCCTGACCCTGCCCGAGATCCGCATCCATTGGTGGGATACCCAGGCCGACCACGCCCGGGTGGCGGTGATCCCAGGGCGCAGCCTTCAAGTAGTAGGTACCGCCTTGGGCCAGCCGGATGGCGGCCAGGCAGCGGGCGAGACCGGCCAGGGGAGCGCGGATCAGGTGCAGGATCGACAGGCAACCGGGCAGACCCCAGACTTGGAAAAACACCCGCCTCGCCAGGGCGCTGGCGCTGGGATCTGGCCTTGGGTCTCTCTCTTGCTTGGGCTTGGCTGGCTGGCGACGCTTTGGATCTGGCGGCGCGAGCGCCGCAGATCCGGTGAGCCAGCGGGGAATGGCGGGGCACCTGCCGCGGTATACCGGCAGGGGCGGGTCATATCCAACCCTAGCTCGGCAACCGAGCAAGAACGGCAGAAGGCGTTTGCCCGGGCGCGCCAGTCCATTCACACCGCCTGTCTTGCCCATGACCCACGGGCGGCACGGGCGGCCTTGCTGGAATGGGGACGGCTGCGTTGGCCAGATCGGCCCCCTATTGGGCTCCATGATCTGGCTGAACGCCTTGATCATCCCGAGATCCGCCCCCTTTTACAGGCGATCGATGCCGCAATCTATGCCCCGCCCGCTCGGAGCTGGGACGGTGGCCTGGTATGGGAGCAATTGGCACCCCATCTGGGGCCGCCTGCCGAGCCAGACCAGGCTCGGAATCCACCACTCCCTAGGCTTTATCCCGAATCCGGTGGATGATCTGGTGATAGAGGATCTGCCCCTGAAGCTCAGCGACTGGGCGCCCCTGTTCAGGATGCAGGGTCTCGGGAGCGATCTCGATCAGCGGGAGCAGCATAAAGTCGCGGACCACCAACCCTGGATGCGGGACCCTAAGATCCGGCCCATCGATGATCTCTTCGCCATATAGCAAGAGATCGAGGTCCAGGGTGCGGGGGCCATTCGGCTGGGTGCGCACCCGCCCCAATCGATCCTCGATGGCGCGCAACTCGGCGACTAACCTCTTGGCTGAAAGACCTGTCCAAACCTCTGCGACCAGGTTGATGAACTCGGGCTGGGTCTCCAGGCCCCAGGGTCGGGTGAGATACCAGGACGAGACCGCACCCAGCCGGCTCATGATAAGCCTGGATAGGGCGCGCAAACCCTGGCGAATGCACTGCTGGGGCGCGATATTCGATCCCAAGGCGATGAAGGTGCGCGTTTGATTCATAATGCAAGACCTAAGACAACCCTGCTTGCCCGATCATACCGATCTTGATGGCGGATGGTTCGGCCCAATCGCCCGGTGTCCATCCCATCAAGACTATCCCCTGCTTGAGAGAGGTGATCTAAACAGATGCATGGAGACCAGACCATCTTTCTGGTCGATGATGATCAGGCGTTCCAGGAGTCATTGACCCTCGTTCTAATCGGTGCGGGTTATCGCGTCCGTGGTTTCATGACCGGGGGCGCTTTCCTTGAATCATACGGCCTGGAGATGTCAGGCTGTTTGCTGCTCGATCTGCGCTTGCCGGATATGAGCGGACTTGAACTGCAGTCCAGGCTTCTGGAAAGCGGCAGCCGCATCCCAGTGATCTTTATCTCCGCCTTTGGTGATGTCCAAACCGCCGTGAGCGCCATGCGCAAGGGGGCGCTGGATTTCATCGAAAAGCCGGTGGACATTGATCATTTGCTCCAGCGGCTCGCAGAGGCCCTAGAGCTGGAGCGCTGCCGGCGGGCAACCGCAGATGCCGAACACGCTGTCCTGGCGCGCTTTCGCCAGCTCACGCCGCGCCAGCAAGAGGTCCTGATCCTCACCACCCGCGGCTTGACCAACAAGGATATCGCCCGTCAGCTTGGGATCAGCCCCCGCACTGTTGAGAACCATCGCGCCCGTATGATGGAAAAGATGGGTGCAGGCAATCTGGCCGAGCTCTGCCGTCTATCTGCCATCTGCAAGTCCGCACGCTGATCCCCTTTGATTAAGTGATTCTACGGATAGCGTGGCAACCATATGCTGATCTAGCCTTGACCTTCAATCTAAGCGATTGAATTATTCTATTCATTGCGGTGGATCCGTTTGATCGGGAAGAAGACGAGGAGGGACCTCGGCATCAGCCAGGGTCGATCGCATAAGGCGCCCCGCACCCATAAAAACCAGGGCGTTATCCATCCAAGACCCCTCAATTGCCTCGAGGGGTCTTTCTTTATCGATTTACCGCCGTTTCTTGACGAACATCGGCGTTATCGGTTACTTTGCCTTATTTATGTCGGCTAGGTTGCCTGATTTTATCGATCCCTGGCGCGCGGCGAGCACAGCCCTGTCGCTCACAGGCGAGTTGCCGGCGTGCGAGCTACCGCGGCTCGTCGAGTTTGGATTTGTAGGCGCGGGCGATGACCGGGCGCTTGGTTATCGGCTCGACTTCAGACGCGATGAAGGCGGTCAGGCGTATTTAGAGGGTTGGCTTCGGCTGCGCCTGGGTCTCGTCTGCCAGCGCTGTCTGGCGGATCTGTGGCTCGACCTGGAGGCGCCGCTCGGTTTTATCCTGGCGCGTTCGGAATCTGCGGTGATGGATAATCAGGATCAAGGCGAGATCCTAATCGTCCAGGAATCCCTCGATCTACGTGCGCTTATTGAGGACGAGATCCTGCTGGCTATCCCGAGTTTTCCGCGACATGCAGCCGGTGAATGTCAACCGCCCCCTCAGACGCGCTATGCGCCAGCCTTAGCCCCCAGTCCTCCTGAGCATCCCTTTGCCGTCCTGGCGCGGCTCAAGAAGCGCTGATGTCGCCTGGCTCCGGGACTGGTTCGCGGCCAGGGCGCAGGTTATGATCATGATGTGACAGACTGGCTTGGCGCAGGTTTTAATGCGCTGGCCACCCAGGAGAATCGAGATGGCCGTTCAACAAAATCGTAAAACCCCTTCCAAACGCGGGATGCGCCGTTCGCATGATGCCTTAACCAAGCCGACTCTGTCGGTCGATCCAACCAGCGGCGAGGTCCACCGCCGTCATCATGTCACTGCCGATGGTTTTTATCGCGGGCGTAAGGTCATCGACCGGACCAGATGATGGCTGCTTCGGGTCGTTTAGGCCTTGTCCGTAGCCCCGCTGATGGCGGGGGGCTGGAATGCACCATCGCCCTGGATGCTATGGGCGGTGATCATGGTCCGCGCAGCGTAGTCCCTGCCGCCCTGAGTTACCTCAAACAGCATCCCCGCGTCTCCTTGATCCTGGTCGGAGACGAGACGCGGATTCGCGCCTATCTCGGCGGCGCAGACTCAGCCCTGATGAAACGCCTGCGGATTCGGCATACTACCCAGGAGGTGGCTATGGATGAGTTACCCTCCAAGGCGCTGCGCAACAAAAAGGACTCATCGATGCGGGTCGCGATCGACCTGATCAAGAACGGTGAGGCGGATGCCTGTGTGAGCGCCGGCAATACCGGTGCGCTCATGGCCACTGCCCGCTTTGTCCTCAAGACGCTGCCCCATATCGACCGCCCAGCGATCTGTACCGCCGTCCCCTCGCTGCGCGGTCACACCCATATGTTGGATCTAGGCGCCAATGTCGATTGCACCGCCGAGCACCTGTTCCAGTTCGCGGTCATGGGCAGCGAGCTGGTTGCAGCGGTCGATGGGATCGAGCGCCCCAAGGTCGCCTTGCTGAATATCGGTCAGGAAGAGATCAAGGGCAACGAGCAGGTCAAGCAGGCCCATGAACTCCTCAGCCACAGCCAGCTCAACTACGTCGGCTATGTCGAGGGGGATGGGATCTATCTCGAGGATGTCGATGTCATCGTCACGGATGGCTTCGTCGGCAATGTGGCGCTGAAAAGCAGCGAGGGTGTGGCCAAGTATATCGGCCGGATGCTCAAGTCCCATTTCAACCGCGACTGGCTTGCCCGGCTCGCGGGGTTGGCGGCCCTGCCTGTCCTGAGGGGCTTTCGGCGCGCCACCGACCCGCGCCGGTACAATGGTGCAAGCCTCCTGGGACTGCGCGGGATCGTCGTCAAGAGCCATGGGGGAGCAGATGAACTGGCCTTCGAGCATGCGATCGCCATCGCCGAGCAAGAGATCCAGGTCAATATCCCCCAGCGGATCGGCGAGCAGGTCGGCCGTCATCTCGCTCAGGCGCAATATCGGGAATCGGCCTGATGCGGTTTGCACGTATTCTGGGGACCGGTAGCTATCTGCCGGAGCGGGTCCTGACGAACGCCGATCTGGAACAGCTGGTCGATACCAGCGATGCCTGGATTCGCGAGCGCACTGGAATTGAAAAACGCCATCTGGTCTCAGAAGGCGAGACTTGTTGCGATTTGGCTGAACAGGCAGCCTGGCGGGCGCTGGCGGCAGCTAAGCTTGATCCAACCCAGCTCGATCTGATCCTGGTGGCAACCACCACTCCAGATCAGTTTTTTCCGAGCACTGCCTGTTTGCTGCAACAGCGTCTGGATGTCCACGGTTGCCCGGCCTTTGACCTGCAAGCGGTCTGCGCTGGCTTTGTCTATGCCCTGGATATCGCCGATAAATATATCCGCACCGGTGCCGCACGCTATGTCCTGGTGGTAGGGGCTGAAACCATCTCGCGTCTGGTGGACTGGACCGACCGCACTACCTGTGTGCTGTTCGGCGATGGTGCGGGGGCAGTGGTGCTCGGCGCGTCCGATACTCCAGGAATCCTGTCGGCCCATCTCCATGCCGACGGGGGCTATGCCTCCCTGCTTCAGGTTCCTGGCGGTCATGGCAATGGTCAGCCGCAGCGCGCATTCATCGAGATGCGCGGCAATGAGGTCTTTCGCTTTGCGGTGACGACCCTGGGACGGATCGTCGATGAAGCCCTGGATTACAACGGCCTGACCAAGGACGATATCGACTGGCTGATCCCCCATCAGGCCAATATCCGCATCATCCAGGCCACGGCCCGTAAGCTGGATCTGCCGATGGAGCGGGTGATCGTCACTGTTGCCGAGCATGGCAATACCTCATCGGCCTCCATCCCTTTGGCCCTTGATCAGGCGATCCGCGATGGGCGTATCCAGCGCGGTGAGACCCTGTTGATGGAGGCCTTCGGCGGTGGTTTCGCTTGGGGGGCGGTGCTCGCCCGGTATTAAATCCAAATCCGTGTTGCAATGACCTCGCCTTAGGCCATGATCCAACGATTTGCCGTCTTTTTCCCCGGCCAGGGTTCGCAAGGCGTGGGTATGCTCAATGCCCTGGCCCAATCCTATTCTCTGGTGCGCGAGACCTTTGAGGAGGCCTCCGATGCCATCGGGCGCGATCTCTGGCGCCTGGCCAGCCAAGGTCCAAAAGAAAGCCTAGACCTGACCGAAAATACCCAGCCGACAATGCTTGCCGCCGACATCGCGGTGTGGCGGGTTTGGCAGCAGACGGGCGGACGGGCGGCGGACCTCATGGCTGGACATAGCCTAGGCGAATATGCCGCCCTGGTTGCAGCCGGGGCCCTGGACTTTGCTGATGGGGTCCGCTTGGCTGCTGAGCGCGCGCGTCTCATGCAGGCGGCAGTCCCGGAAGGCAGTGGGGCGATGGCGGCGATCCTCGGGCTCGCCGACGAACAGGTCATCGCCTTATGCGCTGAGCAGGCACAGGGGGCGGTGTTGGCTGCGGTCAATTTCAATGCACCCGGTCAGGTGGTGGTCGCTGGCGAGGCCGCAGCCGTAGCGCGGGCGATCACAGCTGCCAAAGAGCTTGGTGCCAAGCGCACCGTCGTGCTGCCGGTGAGCGTGCCTGCGCACTGCACCCTGATGCGTCCCGCCGCTGAGGCGCTTGCCGACTATCTGGCCGACATCCCATTGCAGCAGCCGCGTATCCCAGTCATCCACAATGTTACTGTCGCGCCGGCCGCAGACGTTGAGACCCTGCGCCGCTTATTGATCGAACAGCTTTATAGCCCAGTGCGCTGGGTGGAGACGGTTCAATACGCCTGGTCCCAAGGGGTGAGCCTGGCGCTCGAATGCGGTCCGGGGAAGGTGCTCGCGGGCCTGAATAAACGCATTGTCGAGCAGATGAAGACCTTGGCGGTCTTCGATCCTATGACCTTAGAGACAGCCTTGGAGTCAGTCGCACATGCTTACGGGTGAAATTGCCCTAGTAACTGGCGCCTCCCGCGGGATCGGGCGGGCCATTGCCCTGGGTTTGGCTAAACAGGGCGCAACCCTGGCTGGGACCGCGACAACCCTTGCCGGCGCCGAACGGATCGAGCGGATGCTTGCTGAGGCTGGTCATTCTGGACTGGGGGTGGTCCTGGATGTCTCAGATCCCCAGTCGATCGAGTCTGCCCTGGCGCAGGTCGAGTCACGCCTCGGTGCACCGACCATCCTGGTCAATAACGCCGGCATCACCCGCGATACCCTCCTGCTGCGCATGAAGGACGAGGATTGGGAGGCGGTGATCGAGACCAATCTGACGGCGATCTATCGGCTCTCGAAGGCCTGTCTGCGGGCCATGACCAAGGCGCGGCATGGGCGGATCATCAATATCGCCTCGGTGGTCGGGGTCATGGGCAACGCCGGTCAGACCAACTATGCCGCAGCCAAGGCGGGGATGATCGGTTTTACCAAATCGCTTGCCCGCGAGGTCGGTTCGCGCGGGATTACGGTCAACTGTGTGGCACCTGGATTCATCGATACCGATATGACCAGGGACCTCCCTGAGACCCAGCGTCAATCCCTGCTCAACGCAATCCCTCTGGGTCGTCTCGGTCAGCCCGAAGAGGTCGCTGCCGCCGTCGTCTTTCTGGCGTCCGCAGGCGCGGCCTATATCACCGGCGAGACACTCCATGTCAACGGCGGCATGTACATGGCCTAAGGCCTTTTAAAATCAAGATCTTGAATCCAGCCTATTGATAGGCCCGGCTTTTATCGGCCTTGGTTTATCACTAAAATAATTCCTGGCCCAGCGTGGCCAGGGTTTTGTTATTCGATTGAGGTATCAATTCATGAGCAGCGTTGAAGAACGGGTTCGCAAAATCGTAGTCGATCAGCTTGGGGTCAAGGAGGAGGAGGTGACGCCCGAGGCATCCTTTGTCGATGACCTGGGTGCAGACTCGCTCGATACGGTCGAACTTGTCATGGCCCTCGAAGAAGAGTTTGAGACTGAGATCCCAGATGAGGATGCCGAGAAGATCACAACGGTTCAGCAGGCCATCGACTATATCAACGCGCATCTGTCCTGATTCGGTCCTAAACGGGTGAAGGCATCCGGCCGCCGGTCCAGGAGATAGGCGTCGCGCGGGCACGCCGGAGAGGGGCGTTCTGAACGATAGAGGTAGCAATGAGGATTAGAAGGGTAGTAGTCACCGGCTTGGGACTGGTAGCGCCGGTCGGTCTCGATGTCAAATCGGCGTGGGAAAATATCCTCGCCGGCAAAAGCGGGATCAAACCGATCACCCATTTTGATGTCGCCCCGTTCAGCACCCGTTTCGGCGGACCCATCTATGGCTTCGATCCGAGCCCCTATATCTCGGAAAAAGAGGCCAAGAAGATGGATAAGTTCATTCACTATGGAATGGTCGCAGGCTGTCAGGCGATCGCCGACGCCGGTCTTGAGGTGACCGAGGAGAATTGCCGGCGCATCGGGGTGGCCATCGGCTCGGGGATCGGCGGCATCACCGGGATCGAGAACAATTATGAGGTCTATCGCGACAAAGGGCCGCGCCGTATCTCGCCCTTTTTCGTCCCGGCCAATATCATCAACATGGTCGCCGGTAACCTCTCGATCAAGTTTGGATTGAAGGGACCCAATTACTCCATCGTTTCGGCCTGTGCCACCGGGACCCATAACATCGGTGAGGCGGCCTTGATGATCCGCCACGGCTATGTCGATGTGATGCTGGCGGGCGGTGCCGAGATGGCGACCTCGCCGGTGGGTCTCGGCGGCTTTGCTGCCGCCCGCGCGCTTTCTACCCGCAATGACGATCCGGAGGGGGCAAGCCGCCCCTTCGACAAGGATCGGGACGGATTTGTCTTGAGCGATGGGGCAGGGGTGATAGTCCTCGAGGAATATGAACACGCCCGGGCGCGCGGCGCCAGGATCTATGCCGAACTGGCTGGATTCGGGATGAACTCGGATGCCTATCATATGACCGCACCTTCCGAGGATGGGGCAGGGGCTGCCGAGTGTATGCTCAAGGCGCTCGAGGATGCGCGGATCCACCCCGAGCAGATCCAATATATCAATGCTCACGGCACCTCGACCCCAGCTGGCGACATCGCCGAGACCCGCGCGATCAAGCGGGCCTTCGGTGATCATGCCTATAAGCTTGCCGTCAGCTCGACCAAGTCGATGACTGGTCATATGCTAGGCGCCGCAGGGGCGGCAGAGGCGATCTTCACCATCCTGGCGATCCGCGACCAGGTCGTCCCACCGACTATCAACTATCACACCCCTGACCCCGACTGCGACCTCGACTATGTGCCTAATACGGCCCGCCCCATGTCGATTGAGATCGCGATCTCCAATTCATTTGGCTTTGGCGGCACCAACGGCACCCTCGTGTTCCGCCGCCTCTAAAACCAGGCCAGGCTGCTTTGGGGGGTGGGGCGGCGATGGGTCTCCTAGCAGATACCGAGCCAATCCACATCCTGATCGACGGCCAACTCCATGATCAATTGCCGGTCCTGGATCGGGCCATTCATTATGGGGATGGTCTGTTTGAAACCATCCGTATCGTCGGCGGGCGCCCTTGCCAATGGCAGCGCCATATCGATCGTTTGCTGCTCGGTGCTGAGCGTCTAGGCATCCCCCTGCCCGACATTGACCTGTTGGCTGCTGAGTCCGCGGCGGTGAGCGGTCAGCAAGGGACAGGCGTCCTCAAGCTCATCCTGAGCCGCGGTCCAGGCGGACGGGGCTATGCTCCACCCATACCAGCCAAGACAAGACGCCTGATGCTCAGTTATCCTGCACCATCCGGCCAGGAGGATAACCGGCGAGCCGGGGTGAGTGTCCGTTATTGTCAGACACCTGCCTCGATCAATCCGGTTTTGGCCGGCTTAAAGCACCTCAACCGCTTGGATTCGGTCTTGGCTCGCGCCGAGTGGGATGATCCCAAAATCGCCGAGGGTCTGATGTTCGATGTGACCGGCGCCCTGGTGGGGGGCACGATGAGCAATGTCTTTCTCTGGGATGGACAGCGTCTCTTGACCCCGCCCGTCGATCGGGCTGGTATCGCCGGGACCGTGCGCGGTCTAACCCTTGAGCTGGCTACCCGCCTGGGCATCGCCTGTCTAGTCACCCGCCTCGATCGCGAGGCCCTGGATCAAGCCTGCGGTCTATTTTTGACCAATTCACTGATCGGGGTCTGGCCGGTACGCGAGCTGGCTGGACGCCGGTTTGATCTGAGGCGTTTGCCGCGGGAACTGATCGACCGCATCGAGCAGGCAGCCTCTCTGCCCGATTGACCCGGCTCATGCCCAGGCGGGTCTTGTCCATCCTCGGTGTCCTGGTCCTGCTCGGCGCCTTGGCCTGGTTCGGGTATGATGGGTGGCGCTTTATCACAACGCCGATCCAAACCGCCGCTGGGCCTATCCTTTTTGAGATCACCCGCGGCACAGGCATTTATCCGCTCGCCCAGCGTCTAGCCGGGCAAGGGCTGATCGCCCGTCCTTGGTATTTCATCGCCTTGACCTATATCCGCCGGGATCAAGGGCGTCTGAAAGCCGGCGAATATGCGCTTACGCCAGGGCTGACACCGCCCAAGCTTTTAGATCTGTTTGTCTCCGGGCGGGTCCTCGAACATCCGATCACCCTGATCGAGGGCTGGACCTTTCGCCAGGCAGTCGCTGCCATTGATGCGCATGCGGTCTTTGGCAATCAGGGTCTGTCTGCGCTCTCGGATACTGAGATCATGGCCCGCCTGGGACGCCCGAATGTCCACCCCGAGGGGCTCTTTTTTCCAGATACCTATCGCTTCCCCCGCCAGACCCCGCCTTTGGAGATCCTAAGACGCGCGCTCGTGCGCATGGATCAGATCCTTGCCGAGGAATGGGCCGCTCGCGCCCCGAATCTGCCGCTTAAAGACCCTTACGAGGCCCTGATCCTGGCCTCCTTGATCGAAAAGGAGACGGGTGCGGCTGATGAACGGCCCCAGATCGCCGGCGTCTTTATCCGCCGGCTGCGCCTAGGGATGCGTCTGCAGACCGACCCAGCCGTTATCTATGGCTTGGGCGCGCGCTATGATGGCAATCTCCGGCGCGCCGACCTGCTCGAGCCGACGCCCTATAATACCTATACCCGTGCGGGCTTGCCGCCGACACCGATCGCCTTACCTGGACGCGCCGCAATCCAGGCAGCGCTCCAGCCGGCAGAGGGGGAGGCGCTCTATTTCGTCGCCAAGGGGGATGGGCGGCATGTCTTTTCGCGTACCCTCGAGGAACACAACCGTGCTGTGCGACAGTCTCTGCTTGAGCGCCGCTGATCCATGAGCAAGCGCGGCCGATTCATTACTCTTGAAGGGATCGAAGGCGCGGGCAAGTCGGCGCAGATTGCTGGGCTGGCAGACTTTCTGCGCACCCAAGGGATCGACGTCGTTACCACTCGCGAACCTGGGGGCACTCCTGTTGCTGAGCGACTGCGTGCCCTCTTGCTTGACCCTGACGCCCCACCCATTGGCCAGCTCGTTGAGCTCTTGCTGATCTTTGCCGCGCGTGCGGATCATTTGGAGCGGGTGATCTTGCCGGCACTTGCCGCGGGTCAGTGGGTGCTTTGTGATCGCTTTACCGATTCGACCTACGCCTACCAAGGCGGCGGTCGAGGTTTCGATTTGGAGCGCATCGCTCGGCTTGAGACATGGGTTCAAGGTGCGTTGCGTCCTGATCTAACCTTGATTCTAGATGTACCACCTTCAGTGGGTCTCGAACGCGCCCGCCTTCGTCCTGGTGGCACCAATCGCTTTGAGCAAGAGGACCTCGAATTTTTCACCGCGACGCGGTCGGCATATTTAGATCGGGCCCGCGCCTGTCCTGAGCGCTATCGCGTCGTCGACGCAACCGCGCCTTTTGACCAGGTGCAGACACGGCTGCGTGCGGAGCTTACCATCCTGATTCGTGAACTTGATTGAACAGGTAACGGCATGGCGTCAGCTGACTGAGCCAGACCTTGGGGGCTTAGAATCCAGCCGCCGGCCTGCCCAGTCAGATGCAGCGGTAAGCCTGGGAGGCGGGGTGCGGCCTGAGCGGTTTGCCTGTCCACCCGGCCAGGCCGATGCGCCCCTAAGACCAGATCCCCCTCCTGTGCCTAATGAGATTGGATTGCCCAGCAACGATCTTTGGCCAAGCTCCTGATGAACGCCCCATTGCCCCCCTGGATCCATGAGCCCTGGTTACGCCTGCACAGGGCGCGGTTCCAGGATCGCCTACCCCCAGCATTGCTATTGACTGGGCCCCAGGGGGTCGGCAAGCGTCTGCTGGCGCGGGCGTTTGCAGCATCCATGCTCTGCCGCCAGCCGACTGAGCAGGGGCTAGCTTGTAGGCGCTGCCCTGAGTGTCACCTGCTCGCTGCCGGTAACCATCCCGACCTGATCCAGCTTACCCCAGATGCGCAGGCGCGGGCAGGCGAGATCAGCATCGATGCGGTGCGCCTGCTCATCGGTCTTGAATCCCTGACCCCAGGGCGTGCTGCACGCCGGCTCATCCTGATCGACCCGGCCGACCGGCTCAATCAGTCCGCCGCCAATGCCTTGCTGAAAACCCTGGAAGAACCGAATGCCCCGACCCAATTTATTCTGATCAGCGAACATCCCGATCGTCTGCCGGCAACCATGCGCAGCCGTTGTCTGCGCCTGACCATCCCCATCCCACCTGAGTCAATAGCGCTCGCCTGGCTCAATGAACAGAAACCCCTACCGGACTGGCCGCTGCGCCTGCGCCTTTCCCAGGGCGCGCCCTTGCGCGCCCTGGCCGAGTCCGAGGATAGGTCTGACCGGCTCGACCAGCGCAACCGCTGGATCTCTGACCTAATGGATCTGGCCCATGGGGTAGGCGATCCGCTGGCGATTGCCCGAGGCTGGCAGATGATCGAACTCGGGCATATCCTTGAATGGCTGATCGGTCTGGTTGCAGATCTCTTGAGGCTCGGGGTTTGCGCAACGCCGCCCCTGCTTGCCCATCCAGATCGGCATCCTGAGCTGGTCGAGCTTGCTGCCAGGCTGGACGGTGCAACGGGTCACCGCTTCCTGAAACGACTGCTTGAGATGCGCGCCCTGACCGATGCCAATCTCAATCAGCAGCTCGTGCTAGAGTCATTGGCGATCGATTGGTCGGGACTCACCCGGTCGGACTAGATGAAGAGACAGATCCATGAGCACACCCAATCCAATCGGCGGATTCGGCGGTCAACAACGCATCCTAAGCTTTGCAGTCCGCGATAAGAGCGCACTCTATGCGTCTTATATGCCGTTCATCAAAAATGGCGGTCTCTTCATCCCAACCAATAAGACCTATCAGCTCGGCGATGAGGTCTTTTTATTGCTTCAGCTCATGGACGAGCCCGAGCGTATTCCGGTTGCCGGTCGTGTGGTCTGGATTACCCCCCTGGGCGCCGAAGGCAACCGCACCATCGGGATCGGCGTCCAATTCAGCGACCAGGATAAAGGGGCTACCAAGCGCAAGATCGAGGAATATCTGGCTGGGGCGCTTGAGTCCGAACGCCCGACCCACACCCTTTGATCCTCTGCCTGTACCAACCGGCATTCTCTCTGGGGGATGCGTCGGAATGATGCACCGGCATGACGGTCAATGACGCCCGGAATCACTCACTCGCCCCGGTCAAGAGCACGGCTAGATTCTGTTGCGGACTGTTCGGCGAGATATAGCCAGGTGTCGATCACCGTATCCGGATTGAGCGATAGGCTCTCGATCCCCTGTCTGACCAGCCAGTCGGCGAGATCCTTGTGATCCGAGGGCCCTTGGCCGCAGATCCCGACATATTTCCCCTGCCGGCGACAGGCGCCGATCGCCAGCTCAAGCATCCGTTTGACCGCGGGGTCGCGCTCATCGAAATACTCGGCTACCAGCCCAGAATCGCGATCGAGCCCCAGGGTCAATTGGGTCATATCGTTTGAGCCGATCGAAAAGCCATCGAAATATTCCAGAAATTCCTCGGCGAGCACGGCGTTTGAGGGCAGCTCACACATCATGATCAGCCGCAGCCCATTTTTGCCGCGCCCAAGACCCTGTTCGGCCAGGGCCTCGACCACTGCCTTGGCCTGACCCAGGGTACGCACGAATGGGATCATGACCTCGACATTGGTCAGACCCATCTCATCGCGCACCCGTTTGACGGCCTCGCATTCCATCGCAAAGCACTCTCGGAAATCGGGCGCGATATAGCGCCCAGCGCCGCGAAAGCCGATCATGGGGTTTTCTTCCTCGGGCTCATAACGCGGCCCGCCAAGCAGATTGGCATATTCGTTTGACTTGAAATCGGATAGACGCACGATGACCGGCTTGGGTGTAAAGGCGGCAGCAAGGGTGGCAATCCCTTCGGTGAGCTTGGCGACGTAGAATTCGCGTGGACTCCTATAGGCAGCGATACGGGGGGCAATCTGCGATCTCAGGTCCTCGGGCAATCGGTCATATTCGAGCAGTGCCTTGGGATGGATGCCGATGGTGTGATTGATGATGAACTCGAGGCGTGCCAGACCCACGCCGGCGTTAGGGATGGTGGAAAAGGCAAAGGCGCGGTCAGGGTTGCCGACATTCATCATGATCTTGATTGGGGTCTCGGGCATGGTATCGAGCTCGATCACCCGATGCTCGAAATCCAAGATCCCCTCATAGACATAGCCGGTATCGCCTTCAGCGCAGCTCACGGTCACTGGCTGGCCGTCCTGGATGCACCCAGTGGCATCATTGCAGCCGACCACCGCGGGGACCCCGAGTTCGCGGGCGATGATCGCGGCGTGGCAGGTCCTCCCGCCGCGATTGGTCACGATCGCTGCCGCCCGTTTCATCACCGGTTCCCAATCGGGGTCGGTCATGTCGGTGACCAGGACATCGCCAGGCTGTACCCGATCCATGTCGCTGATCCGGTCGATGATCCGGGCTGTACCTGCCCCGATGCGATTGCCGATACTGCGCCCGGTGGCCAGGACCGGGCCGCGGTTCTTGAGCACATAGCGCTCGATGCGACTACCAGCGCGGCTCTGGACTGTCTCGGGGCGCGCCTGGACGATATAGATCTGGCCATCGATCCCGTCCTTGGCCCATTCGATATCCATCGGCTGACCATAATGCTCTTCGATCAGGATCGCTTGGCGAGCGAGTGACTCGATCTCTGGATCGGTCAGACAGAAGCTTAGACGTAGGTCCTCCGGGACCGGCTCGCTCCTCACCGAACCGCCCTGTTCGGGGTCGCTATAGACCAGGCGTATGGCCTTTTCCCCGAGGGTGCGACGCAAGATGGCAGGCCGCCCAGCCAACAGCGTCGGTTTATGGACATAGAATTCATCCGGATTGACTGCGCCCTGGACGACTAGCTCGCCGAGGCCATAGCTTGCGGTGATAAAGACCGCATCGCGAAAGCCCGATTCGGTGTCCAGGGTGAACATGACCCCTGAGACGGCCAGATCGCTGCGCACCATCCGCTGAACGCCGGCAGAGAGGGCAATCTGGCGGTGATCGAATCCCTGATGGACCCGATAGGAGATGGCGCGGTCGTTGAATAATGAGGCGAAGACCTCCTTGATGCGGTGCTTGATGGCAGCAAGCCCATGCACATTGAGAAAGGTCTCCTGCTGGCCGGCGAATGAGGCCTCCGGTAAATCCTCTGCAGTTGCCGATGAACGCACTGCCCAGGAGACATCCTCGCTCCCTGCCTTGGCGGTGAGCCGGGCATAGGCCGACTCGATCGCCGCCTCGAGAGTAGGCGGAAAGGGTTGGGCGATCACCCAGGCGCGGATCTGGGCACCAGCCTCGGCCAAGGCGCTGACGTCATCGACATCGAGCTGAGCGAGGACCGACTGGATCCGCTCATCGAGCCCCCCTTGGGCCAAAAACTCGCGGTAGGCCTCGGCGGTGGTGGCAAAACCGCTCGGTACTCGAATCCCAAGATGGCTGAGGTGGCGGATCATCTCACCCAGCGAGGCGTTTTTGCCCCCCACGATTGGCACATCGTCTATGCCGAGATCGCTTAGCCAGCGGATAAAATCGGTCATCGTCGTCTTGCTCCCAGGATGGTGATCGATTTGGGTCATTGCTGCCCTGGGGGGAAGGGCAGACCGCTGCATGTCGTCAAGGTCCCATGCCGATCGGACCCCGACCCCGGGTGGGTTGAGGATTCATCCTGCCTCACCCCGTTCTCCAGCAGAGTGACGGGCCAATCGGCCCTTTCTTGGAAAACCAAAAACAGCGAATGCCTCTAGCATCCAGCCCGCGGCTCTCGGCCGGCAGCCAGTCACTGGATCCATCCTCCCGTGAATCCTGAGGAGGTCTCAAATCGTCCCCGGCGAGCGATTGCAATGACCATAGATACATCTGGAGAATATACTTCAACCGACCGGCGGGCAGTCCGAGAGTCCATCAATCCTGACTATTGACCACCCCGGACATCTTCATGAAAGAGAGGTCTGCGCGGTCGCCGAATGTGGCAAGAATAGGTGTTGCAGCATGCCTGGGAGATACCAGGGCCAGTGAATCCCAAACAAACCAAGAGGACGATGCAAATGAGCGAAGAATTGCCGGGGCTTGCCCAGATCAGGGCGATGCTGGGGGCAAAAGACAACAGCGATCTGATCGTGCGCGGCATGGCGGTCCTCGTCGCCGCGGGGACCTTCTATGTGGTTTCAACCGAGGCACTCTATGGCGGTGCACCGCCCCTGCCGCCTGATCAGGTGCTTGTCAATACCGCCCCTATTGGTAAGGTGAATCTGGCGCCTAAGCCGGTCGCGGGCGCAGCCCCTACTGCTGCGTCCGAACCAGCCTCAGCTACTGCTCAGGCTGCTTCATCCGAACCAGCGGCGGTCTCTGAGCCCTCTGTGTCTGCAACATCCGCTGCGGCTGAGGCTGGCTCAGCCGAGCCTGTGCCGCCGGCCGAGCCAGTGCCGGTTGAGACCGCAGCTGGGCCGGAAGCCGCCCCAGCTGAGCCCCCGACGGGGGGTGAGGCTGCCGCTCAGGCTGGGGGAGAGGCGCCTGCCGCAGCTAGCGAGACCAGCGCTAACCTAGCCGAGGTGCCCGCCGAAACAAATGTCCTCGAGGCCGCGTCGGCCGATACAGGCGCAGGCGCAGGGACAGCAGTCGCGGCCCCCGCCTCAGCCGCCGAGGTCGCGCCAGCACTCGAGATACCTCAGGCTGCGGTTTCAGAGGGGTCGGCTGCGCCGGCTGAGGCAGCACCTGCGCTGCCGGCTGACGAAGGCGCCGCTACGACCGCTGAGTCATCCGCTGCACCCCAGCTGTCTGGCACTGAGGGTGCACCAGCAGCAGAATCTGCCGCCCAGACGCCTGCCTCCCAGACTGCGGCTGAGGCCGGCCCGGCCGAGCCTGCGCCGCCAGCCGAGCCAGCGCCAGTTGAGACCGCAGCTGGCCCGGAAACCGCCCCGTCTGAAACCCCAGAAGCAGGCGAGACCGTATCTGCCCAGGCCGGTGGAGAGATGCCTGCTGCAGCCACTGAGACCGGTCCTGCTGTATCTGCTCCGGCAGCCGCCAGGCCTGGAGTCGTCCAGCGTCCGATGCCTGCCTGGATGAAGCATATGGGACCGCTGCCGTCCGGGCGCTGATTGGCCGAGCCCTTTGGGCCGCGCCCTAAGACGCGGCCCAAAGGGATGGGACTGCCTATCCACATGGCTGGGGATCCCGGGGTGCGGCTGAATGATCAAGCAAGGTCTTTGATAGGTGCTGACCTTCGCCGTTTGGGATGGGCGAGCCGGGCTCCCATGGGAAAAGGTAGCAGTTTCTGTCTAGAGAAACAGGCGGCGCAGCTCATTGTCTGGGGCGCTGCGCTCCCAGAGACGTTCAAATTCAGCCGTAAGCCGGCGCGCCCTGAGCCGATCGCTATAATCCGCGACAGCCTGCATCCGCTCAGACCATTGGCGGTGGATATAACCCACCGTATCCACGACCAAAAAGGCATCTAGACGTTCTTGATCCTCGTCCGCTACCCGCTGGATAGCGATCCGCGAGCTCAAACGCCGCGCCAACTCGACCAAGCGGGGACTACGCCGATTGACGGTCTTGGGATCAAACACCAGAACGCGGACGCACAGGGCCAGCCGGCTCAGGACAAGCCGGCGCACTGCCTGAATAAATGGCGCCTGCTCATAGAGCGCCGGCTCAAGCAGGGGATCCTGAACCAAGAGTTCACGCCGCGCCTGGGCGCCCATCTGGATAATGACTGAACCGATCTCACGGGCGTTACTTAGCACAAGCCGTTGGGAATCACGGCCAAGGCGGGATGGTGCCTGGAGAATCTGGGAGGGGATCATAGGGCCTCAGCCTCGATCCAAGGGTCGGCGTTAATCCATCCCCATTGCCACCCGCCGAGGGTTCGTATGCGGTTGCAATAGGCCCGTTCGTTGTTTTCATGCGACAGATTGATAGCTTCCATCCTCGACTTGGGGCGATGCTTATACCTGTAAGAGGCGCGCTGTTGTTGCACCAAAACGATTTAAGTTGTAAATATGCAGCGTGTTTCTAAAAAAGTTGCACTTTTGACCCTTTTGTAGGCTAAAATGGCGAATGTCAAGACGGCCGGTTATGCGTAGCTGACCTGTTCGCTCTGACCTTTACCTGCAGGCGAGGGGGTCAGGGCGCGTCAGGGGAAGGGGTCCTGCAGGGTCCGACATCCCGAACGATTTTTAAAGATTGAGCCAGATTTTCCGATTTCGACTGTCCACACATCATTAGGAAGCTGACGAAGATGCGCAAATATAACCTATTTCTAAGTTTGGCTGGGCTGGCGGTGGCCACAGTGCTTTATGCGCCCTTTGCCGCACACGCGGCCAAGGATTACACTATGGAACATTTCTGGTCTGCCCAACCCAAGGGGACGGCCTGGGTCAGCGGTTCAGGTGAGTGCTGGCAAAGCCTGCATGGCCCAGGCGATCTGAGCCCTTGCGCTACACCCGCTGCGCCTCCGGCCCCCAAGAAATTCACGGTGCGCCTGAATTTCGAGTTCGATAAATATCGCATCGAGAATGTCGTCAACGATAGCGAGTTGCGTCGGCTCGACGACTATATCGAACAGGTTAAAAAGTCCGAGGTCAACGAAAAACTCTCGCTGGTTGGCCATACCGATGCCAAGGGTTCGGATGCCTATAACTATCAGCTCGGGATGCGCCGCGCCCAGGCGGTCAAGGATTATATGATCAGCCGCGGTATCTCCCCCTCTGATATCGTTTCGGTCGAAAGCCGGGGCAAGTCTGACCTGCTGCCAGGGGTGGATATCTACTCGGTCGAGCAGCGGCGCGTCGAGATCAAGGCCCAATATTAATCATCGTTTAGGTATCGGTGGCCTTGGATGATCCCCTGTTAGGCGAGGCCGCCGGCCTGTTTCCGAGTCCAATGAGCCTCATCCCCCCGACTGGGGCTTAGGGCAGGGCCGGTCGCGGTCGCGCGACCGGCCTTTCATTTCTACCAGCTTAAAGGCGTCCGACGGAACGACCATGTTCCATCCGCTCCCGCTCTATATCGGCCTGCGCTATACCCGCGCCAGGCGGCGCAATCATTTCATCTCATTCATCTCTGCGACCTCGATGATCGGGATTGCCTTGGGGATCATCGCCCTCATCGTCGTGCTCTCGGTGATGAATGGATTCCATCAAGAGATCCAGCAGCGCATCCTGGCGATGGCAGCACATGCGACCTTGAGCGATCCGTTCGGGGGTATCACCGATTGGCGGTCGCTCCTGGAGCGGGTGCGCACCCAACCGCATGTCTTGGGTGCAGCGCCCTTCGTCGAGCTCCAGGGGATGCTCAGCGGGGGCAGCCAGGTCAGCGGCGCCCTGATCCGGGGGATCGACCCAGAGACCGAGGATCAGGTCTCCGATCTGCGCCAACACCTGGTCAGGGGTTCGGTCGATGACCTGGCCGAGGGGTCGTTCAATATCATCCTCGGTCAGGATCTGGCCGATTATCTGGGACTTGCGCCAGGCGATAAGGTGACCGTGGTGACCCCTGAGGTGAGCGTCACCCCGATCGGGGTGATGCCGCGGCTGAAACGCTTTACGGTGAGCGGGATCTTTGCGATTGGGATGGCCGATTATGACCGCAATGCGGCCTTCATCCATCTCGCCGATGGCGCAAGGCTATTGAATCTTGGCGATGCGGTCAGCGGGATCAGGATCAAGGTGGACGACCTCTGGCAGGCACCGGGTCTCGCGCGGGCAATCGCCTATGACCTGGGCGGTGTTTATCGGGTGATCGACTGGACCCAGATCCATCACAATTTTTTTAGCGCCCTAGCCATGGAAAAGCGGATGATGGGGATCATCCTGTCGCTGATCGTGGCGGTTGCGGCCTTCAATATCGTCTCGACCCTGGTGATGGTGGTCACTGATAAACAGGCCGATATCGCGATCCTGCGGACCCTGGGTCTATCGCCACTCGAGGTGATGGGGATCTTCGTCGTGCAGGGAACCACGATCGGTCTGGTGGGTACCCTGATCGGGATCAGCGGCGGGGTGGCGTTGGCCTTTCATGTCGAGCCGGTGGTGGCCTGGCTCGAACGGCTGCTCGGTATCCATTTCCTGGATCCTGCTATCTATTACATCAGCCAACTCCCCTCCGATGTCCATCTCGCGGATGTCCTAACCGTAGGGGGTGGGGCCTTTGCCATCTCTGTCCTGGCGACACTCTATCCTGCCTGGCGTGCGTCCCAGGTCCAGCCGGCCGAGGCCCTGCGCTATGAATAAATTGCCGCCGGTGATCCAGGCTCAGGGCCTGGTCAAGACCTTTCGCCAGGGCTCAGTCGAGGTCCAGGTGCTCAAAGGGATTGACCTGCAGATCCAGACCGGTGCGCGCATCGCCATCGTCGGCGCCTCCGGATCGGGCAAAAGCACGCTGTTGCACTGTCTCGGCGGTTTGGAACGTCCAACCGCGGGCGCAATCGCCTGGGGTGGAAGGGCAATCCAGACCCTGGGTGCGGCTCGGCTCGGGCGATTGCGCAATCGCCATCTTGGATTCATCTATCAGTTCCATCATCTGCTGCCCGAGTTTACAGCGCTCGAGAACGTTTCTTTGCCCCTGCTGATCGCGGGGACCGAGCCCGCCCAGGCCCGTGCCTATGCGGCTGAGCTCTTGGCACGGGTGGGTCTAGGACAGCGTCTGGGGCATAAACCGAGCGAGCTTTCGGGCGGCGAGCGCCAGCGCGCTGCAGTTGCCCGCGCCCTCGTCACCCGCCCTGCCTGTGTGCTGGCCGATGAGCCAACCGGCAATCTCGATCGGCGCACCGCCGCCGAGGTCTACCATCTGATGCTCGAACTCAACCGCGAGATCGAGACCGCCCTCGTCATCGTCACCCATGATCCCGAGTTGGCTAAACGAATGGATCAGGTCTGGCGACTGGATGATGGGGTTTTATCGAGCTGATCGAATAGGGCGCGATAACGCGCCTGCCGGCGACGGATCTGCAGGACCAGCCAATAGCGCCACAAGAGATGCACCGTCGCATAACCGACGGCTGCGCACAGGCTTGAACAGATCAAACAGCCCACCAGCATTGGTTCCAAGATCTCAAACCAATGGTGCCAGTCCAGCCAAAAGCCTGGGTCAAACCCCTGGGGATGGATCCCAAGTACCCAGCAACCGATGAGATAGGCCAGATAATACATGGGCGGCATGGTTAGAGGATTGGAGATCCAGACCAAGGCCACGGCAATGGGTAGATTGATGCGTAGCCAGATGGCCAAGGCAGCGGCGATGGGGGTATGACCGATCGGCGGCAGATACATGACAAACAGGCCCACTGCGACGGCATTGGCCACCGAGCGCCGGTTCAGGTGCCAGAGATTGGGGTCCTGCAACAGGGTACTGAAGATCCTTAAGAAACGATTGCTATGGATCTGCGCTGGGGTCGGCATCCGTCGTTTAAGCCACTTTCTCACACCTCGCTCTCCGCTGGATTGGCTCGCTGTGCCCTGGGTTACTCTGGCAACCAGCTAGCGCAGGCTGAAGTATACTCCTTGCCTCTCAACGCCTAGATGTCGATATGTCGTTGCAACCCAGTCATGTGGGCGGTCGTATCTGGCTCCAAGGGCGACAGTGAGGCTCTATGCGCCCGGCCTTTGCCCTAGGTGTATTTGGGTTTTATCAGTGCCCTCATCTGCCGCCAATCTGGACCACCCTGGGTCTGATTGCGTTCATTGGTCTGGGTGTTGTTCAGCCGAGGTTTCGGTGGCTCCTGATGGGGGCGTTCGGCTTCGGGTGGGGTTGGTTGCAAGCGGCTCAGCAATTGAGCGCCGAGTTTCCCGAATCCCTGACCCGCCAAACCCTGTGGGTCGAGGGGCGCATCGCCTCTCTGCCAGTGGCGACAAAGGAGGGTATCAGGTTTGTATTGGACGTCGCCCGCACCCAGGATGCCCAAGGCCAGATGCTCGAGTTTAAGGGTCGGGTCCGCCTCGGCTGTTATCGCGCTTGCCCCCGCCTGCTGGCAGGGGAGCTTTGGCGGATCAAGGTCCGACTCAAACCCAGACATGGCTCGCTCAACCCAGGCGGATTGGACTATGAGCGCTGGCTATTCGAGCAAGGGATCGCGGCCACTGGCTATCCGGTCGGTCGGGATGCCTGGCAGCGTCTGGATCCCGAGCCAGGCCGCTATGGGCTGAACCGGCTGCGCCAGGCCCTAGCCGAACATCTGGCGCGGGTATTGGCTGGATCACCCCAGCTCGGTCTCATCCAGGCCCTGACCTTGGGCGAGCGCGGCGGCCTCGATCCACAACTCTGGGAGACCTTCGCCCGAACGGGGACCAGTCATCTGATCGCGATCTCGGGCCTCCATATCGGTCTAGTGGCAGGATTGGCCTTTTGGCTGGCTCGATTCGGATGGTCAGCGAGCCTGGGTCTGACCCTTTGGCTGGCTGCACCGCGCGCCGCTGCCCTGATCGCCTTTGGCGCAGCCTGCCTCTATGCCGCCTTGGCTGGATTTGCCATCCCGACCCAGCGCGCCCTGATCATGCTGGCCGTGGTTTTGGGGGCGGTTTTTTGGCAGCGCGCCCTCAGGCCCCTCCAGGCGCTCAGCCTGGCCTTGGTCGGCGTATTGCTGTGGGACCCTCCAGCAGTGCTCTCCCCTGGTTTTTGGCTGTCGTTTGGGGCAGTGGCGGTGTTGCTCCTTGCCCTTGCCTACCGCTTGCCAGGCGAACCCCTTTGGCGACGCCTGACCCAGGCGCAATGGGCGGTGGCGATAGGTCTTTTGCCATTCACTGTCCTATTCTTCGACCGCGCCGCGCTGATCGCACCCCTGGTCAATCTGATCGCCGTCCCCTTGTTTAGCATCCTGATCCTGCCTGCGGTCTTGGTCACTGCCCTCTTGAGCCTATGCGGGTTAGAGTGGCCCCTGCATTGGGTAGCTGAATTATTGGGTTGGTGTGTCAAGGCCCTAGAGTGGCTGGCAGCGCTGCCTTGGGCAGCAATTCAGCTTCCTGAATATCCGATCTGGGCCTGGCTGTCGGTTCTGGGCGGGGCGGTGTCGTTGCTCTCACCCCCTGGCCTGCCGGGGCGCTGGCTGGGGGCTATCCTGCTGTTACCCCTCCTGGTACTCAGACCCGAGCGCCCCGCCTGGGGAGAGGTCTGGCTGAGCCTGCTCGATGTCGGCCAGGGTTTGGCTGCGGTGGTCGAGACCGCCGAGGGTATCCTGGTCTATGACCCAGGCCCAGCCCAGCCAGCTGGCTTTGATGCTGGCAGCGCTATCGTCGCCCCTTTTCTTCAGGCAAGGGGTATTACCCGCATCGATCGCCTGGTCATCAGCCATGCCGACCGGGATCATGCGGGCGGGGCACGGGGTCTTTTGGCGCGCCTGCCTGCCCAGGACATCCTCTCGGGTGAACCCGAACGCCTCGGTCTTGCCGGAGTCAAGCCCTGTCTGGCTGGCGATGGCTGGCAATGGTCAGGGGTTGAATTTAGGTTTGTCCACCCTGGGTCATTGGGGCCTCAGGGCAATGATGCCTCCTGTGTGCTTGAGATCCGCACCGGTCGACAAGGCATCCTGATCACCGGCGATGTCAGTCAGCGCATCGAGGAGCGCCTAGCTGCTCAGCTTAGGCCAGTCAGGGTATTAATCGCCGGACATCATGGCAGCAAGACCTCGACCTCAGCGCGCCTCTTGGATGCGATCCGCCCGGACTGGGTCCTGTTTTCGGCCGGTTATGCCAATCGTTTCGGTTTTCCGTCTGCCGAGGTGCGCCAGCGGACAGCCGAGCGGGGGATTAAAACCCTCAATACCGCAACCGCCGGGGCTATCCAGTTCAAGCTCGGTCCCTTCGGCTGGATCGAGCCGCCCTGGGCTTATCGTCAACGGGCGGGGCGGCTCTGGACCCATCGCCCCCATGACTAGGATCGCCGCCCAAGCGCGAGGACCCTGCTTCAGTTGGCATGCCATGCACCCCTGACTGTTCGGCAAGCGGCCTGAAGGGGGCATGGGGTTTGACAGGTAGGCCATTGATCCTGGGCGATCGCCGCGCGTTGAGCTCCCCTGCCGCCAACAGAGCCGGGATCGACCCCAGACCTAGATGGTTAGAGGCACAACCGGCAGCACGGCTGCGGCCAACAGGGCGATCGCCAAAGGGATGCGAGTTGGACAGTTCCATGGCGATCCAAACCGATCCCAGGGGAGGCCATGCCATCAAACGTCTATGTCACAGGGGTGACTGCGCAGACCCAGTCTAACGGGCATCATCCTGGCGAAGGCTACTCAGCCCAGCGGAGGCTCGTCACCCAAGGCCCCTCAGCCCGTCTCCTCCCCGGTCACCCCGGCGCAGACTGGGGTCCAGTGGTTTTGGATTCCGACCTGCCACGCACTGACGCGCCAGCGTCAACAAAACGGTCGAATCGCGAGCTCAGGACAGTGGCTCGGAGGCAGGCGTGGTGCTAGCCCTGGCTTTTTAATGGCTACCCAGGAGGCCGGCAACCGTCAGCAGGCCCAATGATTCGGTCAGTTCGACGACTGCCCCAGCCGTATCCCCGGTAAAGCCGCCAATGCGTCTTAGCATGGCCTGACGCGCCAACCCAAAGAGCCCCAGGGCAGCCAGGACCAGCACCAACCCGCCCCAGCCTCCGCTGAGAATGACCGCGCTCCAGGCGAGGAAAAGACTCAACCCAGAGGCGCGCCGCGGTAGATGTCTGGATTGGGCCGCCGCCATGCCCTGCTCCCGGGCATAGGGGGTTGTCAACAACAGCAGCACTATCTGGGCGCGGGCGAGCAGGGGGATGGCGAGCAACGGCCATCCTGAACCGGTCGGGAGTAGGGCTTGCAAGGCCGACCACTTGCCGATCAGGGTCAGGACGATGGCAGTCACCCCAGCTGGCCCGCTTGCCGGATCCTTCATGATCGCCAGGGTGCGTGCGCGATCCCCTAGCCCTCCCACCCAGGCATCAGCGCTGTCCGCCAGTCCATCCAGATGCAAGGCACCGCTTGCCCAAACCCAGAGGATCAGCACCAGGGCCGCTGAGACCGGCGGCGGGGCATGGGCTAACGGCAGGGCGGCCAACAATACCAGCAGTCCCATGGTCAAACCCACCCAGGGATACCAGGGCACTGAGCGGCCGGTCTCCTCTGGGCTCGCTGGACCAGGATCAGGGAAGGGCAGGCGCGAGAGAAAGCGCCCAGCGATCCAGAATGCGCGCAGATCCATCGATCATCCGCTAGGATTTTGCCCACTGACCAGGGGCCGGTGGTACACCAGGCTTGGTCGGCCAGGCGGCGGATGGAGCCGGATACGGGTCAGACAGGCCGGCGGGACCTCGAGACAGGGCAATGCGCGATCCCGCATCTGCAAGACCTCGGCGATCAGGACGCGGATCACCCCACCGTGGGTGATCAAGAGGCGATGCGGGGACGGGAGGGCGCAGAGCTGGCGCCAGCCTGCAAGCACCCGCGCCCGAAAGGCGCCAAGCGGCTCCCCCTGAGGCGGGTTGAAGCCACCTGGGTCAGCGAGAAGGCGTGCAAACTCGGCCGGTGGGATCTCGGCGGCAGTGAGGCCCTCCCAGACCCCGAAATTGCGCTCGCGAAAGTCATCCATCAGCAGCAAGGGCAGCCCAAGCCTAAGGGCTAGGGACTCGGCAAAGGCAGCGCAGCGGCGCGAGGGCGAGCTGATAATCTGGGATAGAGTGGCAAGCCCTGCAGTGGCCTGTTCCATCTGATCCCAACCCTCATCGCTTAAGGGATCATCGCGACCCCCCCTAAAACAGGGTGCACCCACGCATTCGCCGTGGCGCAGGAGATCGATGAGCGGTAGATCAGCGGTCATAGGAATGCCATGGCCTTGCTGCTGCGACCTCGATCTCGCCGACCCAGACTGCTTTATCCCTGCGGTTTTGGCAGGGTATAGCGCGATCAATCACCCGCCGCTCGCCTCACTGACCCCCGCCTCGCCAAAGGTCGCCATCCGTTGATGGATGATACAGGCCATACGCAACAGGGGTACCAGAGCCGCGCTGCCTGTGGCCTCACCCAACCGCATTCTGAGATCCAGATAGGGATCGGCATCGAGCGCCTCGAGCATCAGGCGATGTCCAGGCTCAGCCGAGCCATGGGCAAAGAGCATCCAGTCGCGGGCTGAGCGATTGATACGGGTGGCGGCTAGGGCTGCCGAGGTGATGATAAAGCCATCGACCAGGATGGGTAGTCCAAGCTGGGCGGCGCGGACAAAGGCCCCGACACTGGCTGCGATATCGAATCCACCGAGCCTGCGCAACAGCTCTAGAGGACTAGACCCCGGCCTGGCATGCAGGGCCAAGGCGCGAGCGATCACCTGCGCCTTATGGGCCACCCCGGCGGGCGAGAGCCCTGTGCCGGGTCCGGTGAGTTGGGCCGGGTCGAGGTCGAGCAGAGCACAGGCCAGGGCGGTGGCCGGGGTGGTGTTCCCAATCCCCATCTCGCCGCAGAGCACAAGGCGTGCTCCATCGGCAATCGCGCGCTCGACCGCCTCGCGCCCGATGGTCAATGCCTGGGCAAGCTGCTCCTCGGTCATCGCCGGCTCCCGCGCGATATTGCCGGTCCCAGGTCCCAGACGGGCCGAGCGCACCTTGGCGACCGGTCCAGGATCGGTCGCAATCCCCAGGTCGAAGATCTCCATGGTGGCTCCGATCGCCTCAGCCATCACCGAGATCGCCGCCCCCCCGCGCGCGATGTTATAGAGCATCTGGAGGGTGACCTCGCGGGGAAAGAGCGAGACACCCTCGACTGCCACCCCATGATCCGAGACGAATTGTAAGATCCGCACCGGATCGACCGCTGGAAACAGGGTCCCCTGCATCCCCGCCAAGCGGATCGCCATCTCCTCCAACCGCCCGAGCGATCCGTGCGGTTTGGTCAGCTGATCCTGACGGTCACGCGCTGCCGCTTCGGTTTGATGATCGATGGCTTTAGAGGGTTCAAAGAGCCAATCGAGGTTTGGGTTGATCTCTGGGATTTCGCTCATGTTTCTTTCACCTCGGTTGCCTAGGGTAGACCCTATGGGGTTTCATATCTCAGGGTCAGATAAAAGGCCCGCCCTGGCTGGTTATAGAGATAGGCGGTCTCGTAATCGGTATCCAGGGCGTTTTCTAGATTTGCCTGAAGCCTGAAGGAACGGTCGATCCGATATTCGGCGCGCAGGTCGATGAGCAGATAGGGATCGAGCTCGACCCGATTGGCCAGATCATCAAAACGCCTGCCAGCCGCAAACAGGGTGATGCCTGCAGACCAGCGCCCAAACTGCCGATCGAGGTCAAGCGATATAGACTGCTCGGCGCGTCGCGGCAGGAGCTTGCCGCGCAGGCCTGGCGAGCGGTTTTCGGGGTCAAGCAGGGTCAAGGTTGCCTTGGCCAGCCAATCGCCGCGTTTTGCATAGGCGCTTGTCTCAAGACCGCGGATTGCGGCCATTCGCACATTGGCTGCCCGATTCAACTCAGCATCATAGGCGATCAGATCATCGATATGGGTGTGATAAAGGCTGATCTCCCAGCCGCCTGCAAACGCCCAAGCCCCAGCCAGCTCGCCTTTGACTCCCAGCTCCCAAGTGCGCGCCCGTTCGGGTTTAAGATCGGGATTGCCATAGTCCGGATAATACAGGTCATTCAAGCTTGGAGCCTTAAAGGCCGTCCCATAGGCAAGCCGAATCGACAGGCCCTCGGCAAGTCGATAGCCGAGCGCGGCATTGCCGGTGCCGTGCCCCCCGAGCTCGCTGTCCTCATCCTGGCGCAGGCTCAGTGCCAACGCCCAGGGCGCACGCGCGAATTGATATTCACCGAAAACGCCCAGGTTGTCCCGAACAGCGCGCTGATAATCGATGGTCCCTGAGACCTGATCCTCCCGATGGTCCAAACCGAGCGTCAGTAGCTGCTCAGAGGTCAGTTGCCAGTCGTTTTGCATGCCTAGGCTGGTGCGTTCGGTCGTAAAGCGGTCAAGAAAATGCGCTGACTCGCCCTCCCTAAAAAAGATCCGCTCCTCATCCAGGCTATAGCCGGTATTCAGGGTGAGGGTCCAGGGATCTATAGGCTTGAGGATTGTCTTAAGTCCTGCGACGGCGCGTTCAGCGCGCGAGCGATTGCCCGAGAAGGATGAACCATCAAAGGCCAGGCGGCTGTTGGTCTGCATCAGATTAAACTGCCACTCGGCCCGTTCGCTGGACCTGAATCCGGCGTTGAGGTGAAACCCTAGCTGGCGATAGGGGTCGCGGTCATCCTCCTCCACCCCGCAGCCGGCGAATGGTTCCGAGCGCCCGCGGCAGGCATCGATCCCTCCCGTTCGCTCAATATTGCCGCCGAGATCCGCCCAGAGCGACTCGCTGCTTCCGGAAAACCCTGCCGCTGCGCGGGAGGTATCATGGCCGCCAGCGCCAAGCAGCAGGCGCGTCCGCCAAGGGCCCTCGCCGCGGCGGGTGAAGATCTGGATAACCCCGCCGATCGCCTCCGAGCCATAGAGGCTCGAGCGCGGTCCGCGCACGATCTCGATGCGCTCGATTGCCTCAATCGGAAGATCGGCAAGCGAAGGATGCCCCGTAGTCGCCGAACCTACTCTAACCCCATCGACTAGTACCAAAACATGATCCGAATTGGTGCCGCGCATAAAAACCGAGGCCTGATGACCAGGGCCGCCCGTGCGCGCGATGCTGATCCCGGCAACCTCGCGCAAGAGATCCGGGACCGAGCGGGCCTGGCGGCGCTCGATCTCGGTGCGATCGATGACAGTCACCGAAGCGAGCGTCTTGGCGGTGAATTCGGCAGTCCGGGTGGCGGTGATCACCACGGGCTCAAGCAGGGTAGGGGAGTCTTTGGCCCAGGCAGCAAGGACATAAACGGCAAGCGGCAGGCCAAGGGCCGCAAGCCGCGCATGATCGACCATCTCAGCTCCTTCATCGATAACACTGGGTCAGGCACACCCGCCTGACAAAACAGCGGACGGGATGGGTCAGCGAGGCATGACAGTGCGCCTCGCACTGCCCGATCCTGCTGTTGGGTTAGGGTATACCCTAGCCCCCATCCCAAGGCCCTTGGCCGGTCTCCGGGCTTGCGGGTGGGATGGGCTGAACCATCCCAGACGCAGCGCCTTCCCATGGGAATCCCCACAGTGGCTGGGTGCTGCGCCTTGACTCGCCTACCGTTGCGGGGGCAGCGCCGGCATTCCTGGTCAAACCCCAGGTCACCGGCTTCCCGTTTAACCCTTGCAGAGAACCTGCAGGCAGCACCAAGAGCAAAAGCGGGATTATAGATCAAATATCCACAACGGCCCTGAGATATCCACCCCCAGTTCTGGACGGGCCGTTTGCAGCTCGCGTGCAATCGCTCTCTGGACTGAGCTAGCAAGCCGATTGCTCTTAACAGAGTCAGTCCCTTTCATATCCTTGGTTGGGGAGGGAAATAGAGAAGGGACTGAGGTGGTATAACCTCAACCCTGCCCATAAAAAACCCGGCCCAGGGGCCGGGTTGACCAGATCGACCGAGTCGATGGGCGATCAGTAGTCCATGTCATCCATTCCGCCGCCCGCTGGGGTAGTAGCGGGTTTTTCCTTCTTGGGTTCCTCGGCGACCATGGCCTCGGTGGTGATCATGAGGCCGGCGACCGAGGCGGCGTTTTGCAGGGCGGTGCGGGTAACCTTGGTCGGGTCGAGCACGCCCATGGCCATCATATCGCCGAACTCACCCGTGGCGGCGTTATAGCCAAAGTTGCCGCT
>CALALB010000002.1 GCA_937923175.1 uncultured Chromatiaceae bacterium
AAGCGACATGGTCTGCGTTTCAAGAGCATCCGGCGCAGGCTCGAGTTCATTGCTGGGCGCAAGGTGCGCCTTCGCAAGGACATCGACCCCAGCATTGCCAAATCGCTCATGGCCAAGGTCAAAGACAGCGGGGGCGGCATCTGTGAATGCGGCCCGGAATATCCGTTCCAGGGCCAGGGCTGCCGTCAGCATGCCCAAAGTCTCGAAACCGCATCCAGAACCCCTTGCCGCGGAGTACAGGGATAAGCTCCGTCCTTCAGGGCGGGGTGGCTGACTCATCCACTGGACCCCAGTTCTCACCGGGGTGACGCCAGAGAGGGCGCCCGGGTGACGGGTTCTGGCATGTTCGCCACTGGACCTTGATGGTCCCCTCATTCCGGCGCAAGCCGGAATCCAGACCCCAGCTTACGCCGGGGCGATGCTAGACCAGCGAGTCGAAGGATGGGGATCATCATCACTGGGGATTACCCAACCACTGTTTGCGCAACCGACCTGGTCGGTGGCCGGCATGTTCGGTGCAGTCTGCATCAGAATCCAGCCTGCGCATGGAGACGAGGGTTGATTTATGCCTTTGTCGGCTCAGTCAACCGCGCCGGCCCGCGCAGGCGCACGATCAAGCCCAGTCCAAACAACAGGACATTGATTGCACCCACTAGAATAAAAGGGGCATAAGGGGCAATGTTGTCAAACAGGCGCCCACCGATGGCGGTGATCGCCAGGATGCCGATTGCACCTGCAACATTGAATGCCCCCATCACCGAGCCGCGCGACTCCCGCGGGGCCTCCTGACCGATCAACGACTGGGCGGCGAGATATACGCTGATCTGACCGATCCCGAGTAGGATCAAAAAGATCATGGCCGGCCCTGGACGCGGATCATGCATCCAGATTACCGCCAGATTGCCGACGGCCGCCAACCCCATTGCAAGCGCTAGACCTGTCACCCGATCGAGCCGGTCCATGATCGGTCCCATGATCGGTGCCCAGATCAGGGCGACGACCTGTACCAAGACAAAGATGATCGTGCCGTTTTTGATTGCTGCCGATGCATCCATACCGGCAGCCAGGGCTGCGTTATTTCCCCAGAGAATCAGAAAGGCAGCATTCACCGATTGATCGCCGCGCGCGATAAAGGCCGCCAGATAGGCAAGCAAGATCCGCGGATTCCTGGCCTGGGCAAAACCGCTGACAAAGAGATCACGGACCTTTAGGCGCTCCTCATGCTCAATGGGTGTCCCTTTCTGCAAACCCAGATACACCAGGGCTGCGACAATGACGGCAAGCCCAGCGACCAGCTCATGGGTGAGATAACCGGCGGCGATGGCATCGAGCCCCCGGGCGGTGAACTGCTTAGGCAGGGCGCCGAAAACCTGATTGATGACCACAATCCCCAAGCCGCTCAAGAGACCGACGATGGCCACCAGCTTGCCACGCGACCGCTCCAGCGGATAGTCGGCCATCACTGTGGATAGCGCTGTTGCGACCGTCACCACCCCGAGGGCATAAATAAAACGGTAGAGATAGAGATCGCCAACCGCTTGGGCAGTGGGATAGAGCACATAGGTCAAGGCCAGTAACAAAAACCCAATGGCAAAGATCAGACGCCGGCCCAAGCGATCGACTAGGATGCCGGTCGGGATAAAGAGCGCCAGGGTGATGATCTCGGTCCAGAACACTAGGTCGCCGCTGATGGTGCCCTGCTGGTCGGTAGGGATACCGAGATGGGCATTGAGGATATAGGTCTGACCGACAGTGATAAAGGTCATGAGACCCAGCGAGAAAAAGGCGCTCAGGAGCAGGGTAACCGCCTGCCAGCGCGTTACGCCGGGCATGAGATAGATCGGGCCAAGCCGGGCAGATTGCTCGAAAACGGACATCGGGTGGGTGTCTCAAGGCAGTGATGGACAAGGCACCTCATTATTGCATCCGGACGCCATGCTGTCTCGCCGGTGCCTCCCCACAATCCTCTGGTGCTAGGCAGCCACCCCCTCGCAGACTGCTATCTGATTGGTCCAAAAGGTGAGTCCGATTTTTTACCACCTTGGGGTGAGCATGGGGGTCGGCAAGCCAACTCGCGATGACTGGCCCAGCCCCGCCCCTTCCCTAGTCCCTTCGGGGCTAGGTCCTCCGCCAACCCCCGCCCCTGCCCGATTCAGACTGCCAGCATCTCGGTCATCAGCCTATTCAGCCGGGCGACAAAGGCACCTGGATCATCGAGCTGGGTCCCCTCGGCAAGCTGGGCCTGATCGAACAGGATCAGGGCGAGATCATTGAAGCGCCCTTCGTCCGCCTCAGCGGCCAGCCGTTTCACCAAAGGATGCTCGAGGTTGAGCTCCAGGATCGGCTTGACCATGGGTGCATTTTGCCCGACGGCCTTCAGGACCCGCGCCAGATGGATGCTCATGTCATCGGCGCCCACGACCAGACAGGCGGGGGACTCGACCAAGCGCTGGCTGGGTCGCACTGCCTCGACCCGTTCACCCAGCGCAGTTTTTAGACGCTCCAAGAGCGGCCTTTGTTCGTCTGCAGCCTTTTCTCGTGCCGCTTTTTCTTCTTGATCGGCAAGCTGGCCGAGCTCTAATTCGCCCTTGGCGACCGACTGCAGCGGTTTGCCCTTGTATTCATGGAGATGGCTGACCAGCCACTCATCGACCCGGTCGGAGAGGAGCAGGACCTCGATCCCCTTTTTGCGGAGGATCTCCAGATGCGGGCTATGTCGCGCTGCTGCCGGGGTCTCGGCAGTGATGTAATAGATCTTCTCCTGACCCTCCTGCATCCGCCCGAGATAGTCATCAAGCGAGATGCGTTGCTTGTCGTCTTCGCTGTAGGTCGTCGCAAAACGCAAAAGACCGGCAATGCGCTCCCGATTGACATAGTCTTCGGCCGGGCCCTCCTTGAGCACCTTGCCAAACTCATCCCAGAAAAGCGCATATTTCTCTGGCTCATCCTTAGCCAAGGTCTCCAAAAGACCCAGGATGCGCTTGGTGTTTGCCTGGCGGATGGCATCGATCTTGCGGTTATGCTGGAGGATCTCGCGCGAGACATTGAGCGGCAGATCATCGGCATCGACGATCCCTTTGACAAAGCGCAGATAGCGGGGCATGAGCTGGTCCGCCTCATCCATGATGAAGACCCGCCGGACATAGAGCTTGACCCCGTGCTTTGGCTCACGGTCCCAGAGATCCCAGGGGGCACGGCGCGGGATATACAGGAGCGCCGTATATTCATTGGTCCCCTCGACCCGGTTATGGACATAGGCTAAGGGCGGTTCAAAGTCATGGGCGATGTGCTTGTAAAACTCCTGATACTCCTCCTCGCTGATCTCGGATTTATTGCGCATCCACAGCGCCGTACCCCGATTGACCTGTTCGAACTCAGGCGGCTGGCCCTTGCGTTTTTCGGCCTCCTCGCCGTAATACTCCTTGGGCATCTCGATGGGGATGGCGATATGGTCGGAGAATTTCTGGATGATCGAGCGCAGTCGCCAAGGCTCTAGAAACTCCTGTTCATCCTCCTTGAGGTGCAAGATGACATCCGTCCCCCGCCCGGCCTTTTCGACCGTTTCCAGGGTATAGGTGCCGCGTCCATCCGACTCCCAGCGCACCCCATGTTCAGGCCCGTAACCTGCGCGGCGCGAGATGAGGGTGACCCGATCGGCGACGATAAAGGCCGAATAAAAGCCTACCCCAAACTGACCGATGAGCTGGCTATCCTTGGCCTGGTCGCCGGAGAGACTAGCGAGAAACCGGCGCGTGCCCGAGCTGGCAACGCTGCCGATGGTATCGATCATCTCCTGGCGGGTCATGCCGATGCCATTGTCCGAGATGGTCAGGGTCTTGGCCTGGCGATCGACGAGGATGCGTACTCGCAACTGGCTGTCGCCCTCATAAAGCCCATCGTCGCTTAGGGCCTCAAACCGCAGACGCTCGGCAGCATCCGAGGCATTTGAGATCAATTCGCGCAAAAAGATCTCTTTGTTCGAATAAAGCGAGCGGATCACCAGATCGAGCACCTGGCTCACCTCGGCCTTGAATTCAAGGGTTTCTTTATGCGCTTCGACTGTCATGTTGATGAAGTATCCACTTCGGTTAAACGTTCTGTGAGCAATTCAAGCTGGGGACCTAGGTGTTGGTTTTGGGTTTATTGTCGCACTTAGGCTAAGCGATACAATCCCCCTCGCCTCGATCCTTGCCCCCTGGGCGGACCAACCCGCCTAGGCTGCTCGGTAACCTCGGTAACTGTTGTTGTTCAATCTCGATAAGCTTAGGGTTTGCCGATGGAAACACTGCGCATCGCTACCACACCGTTTCAGGACCAGCGCCCCGGGACCTCGGGGCTGCGTAAACAGGTCCAGGTCTTTCAACAGCCTGGTTATCTCCAAAATTTCGTCCAATCAATCCTCGATACCCAGCCCGAGCTTAAAGGCGGCACGCTGGTGGTCGGTGGCGACGGGCGTCATTTCAATCGGGAGGCAATCCAGATCATCCTGCGTCTGGCTGCAGCCAATGGGGTCAGCCAGATCCTGGTCGGCCAGCACGGTTTTTTTTCAACCCCAGCAGTCTCCTGTGTCATCCGCAAATATCGGGCCCAAGGCGGGATCGTGCTCTCGGCCAGCCATAATCCAGGCGGGCCAGAGGGCGATTTCGGTATCAAGTTCAACGTCGCCAATGGGGGCCCTGCGCCTGAGGCGGTCACTGAGGCGATCTTCGCGCGCAGCTGTACCATCGATCATTATCTGACGCTTGCGGCACCGCCGGTCGATATCGATCGACTGGGAACCAGCATGCTGGGTGACACGCGCATCGAGATCATCGACCCGGTACGCGACTATGCCGAGCTGATGGAGGGCATTTTTGATTTCGACGCCATCCATCAGCTGTTTAACTCGGGGCATTTTCGGATGCGTTTCGATGCCATGCATGCCATCACCGGCCCCTATGCCCGCGAGATCCTGGAAAACCGCCTGGGTGCAGAGCCTGGAACCGTCCTCAACGGCATCCCGCGCGAGGATTTCGGCGGCATTCATCCTGACCCCAATCTGGTCCATGCCCAGGCGCTGGTCGAGATGACCCGCGGGTCCAAGGGGCTGGATTTTGCCGCGGCCTCGGATGGCGATGGGGATCGCAATATGATCCTTGGGCGCGATTGTTTTGTCACCCCCAGCGACAGCCTCGCGATCCTCGCTGCCAATGCCCATCTGATCCCGGGCTATCGCCAAGGGATCCGGGGGATCGCCCGTTCCATGCCGACCAGCCAAGCGGCCAAGCGGGTCGCCGATTTTTTAGGCGTTGAATGCTACGAGACCCCGACCGGCTGGAAGTTCTTTGGCAATCTGCTCGATGCCGGACGGATCACCCTCTGCGGCGAGGAGAGCTTCGGCACAGGCTCGGATCATGTCCGCGAAAAGGACGGGCTATGGGCAGTGCTCTTTTGGCTCAATCTGCTCGCGGTACGCCAGCAGTCGGTCGCCGAGATTCTCGCCGATCATTGGCGCCGCTTCGGGCGGAATTTTTATACCAGGCATGATTACGAGGGGCTCGATCTCCAGTCCGCCGAGCTTCTGATCGACCATCTGCGCCGGCTTTTGCCTGAATTGCCCGGAAAACAATTGGGTACCGAAACCGTCAGTTATGCCGATGATTTCTCTTATACCGACCCTATCGATGGGAGCCTTGCCGAACGTCAAGGGATTCGCATCGGTTTTGTCAGCGGTGCGCGTATCGTTTATCGGCTTTCGGGCACTGGTACCTCAGGCGCAACCCTTAGGGTCTATCTCGAATCCTTTGAGCCAGACCCCAGGTATCATCGGCTCGATCCGCAAGAGGCCCTAAAGCCCTTGATCCTCATCGCCCGCGAACTTGCCCAGATCGAAGGGCGCACCGGGCGTCTGGAGCCGGACGTGATCACCTAAGGGGAATGGTACACATGGATTTGTCCTGAGCCAAAAAAATGATCTGAACCCATTGCAATTACCAAAAATGGTCTAAACTTGTAACCGACCCCATCAAAAGAGGCGCGCTCTGGCGCTTTTTGATCCAAACACCTGCCTGTTCATCCTGAAGTCCTCCTCGTCTCTCTTCCACGAGAGACCCTTGACCCGGCACCCGCCGGGTCTTTTTTAAGTCTGACCCGGTGATCTAAAGGCTCAGCTGTTGCGGCCAGCAGACAGGGCCTTTTACCGATGCCGACCAGCGGCGCCAGCTGGCGGGCGAGCTGGGAGCTGATCGCCGGCCGGGAAGATCAAGGGGTCAGTCAGCAAGCCAGAGGTGGTCGAACTGACCGGCTCGACTACGGTTGGGGTCATCCTGGGGCTTGCGATTGCCTGGCCAAAACCCGATTCAGGAAGTCAAATAGGCGATATCCTTGGAACCAGCAGCGCCCGGGTGTCTCTAAATTGGCGATCTGCTGCGTTCGTTCAGGTGTTTCAAGCCTCATCCTGCTTTAATGAGTCAGCCGATCTCACCAAGGGGTTGAAATAGGTCATGACGCTCACTCAACTGGATCCAACCGCCCTCATCCTACGCCTTGGATTCTTTGCCGGCGCCTGGCTGATCATCGCGGGCATTGATCCCGCCTCCTGGCTGATCGGCCTCCCTGCAGTACTTGCAGCAAGCCTGCTCAACTGGCATCTGAAACCAGCAGGGGCAAGGGCGCCGCGTCTGGGTCCAGCCTTGATCTTTATTCCCTTTTTCTTGGGAAGCTCGCTCAAAGGGGGGGCCGATGTCGCCTGGCGGGTGTTACGGCCGAGGATGCGGATCGCCCCGGGTTTACACCGCTATCGTCTCAGACTCCAGGAACCCTCAGCGCGGGTTCTTCTCCTGAACACCCTCAGCCTTTTGCCTGGGACCCTCAGCGCCGACCTCAGGGACGATACCCTGACCATTCATGCCCTGGATGCGAGCGATCCGAGCATGCTTGCAACTGAGATCGCGCGTCTTGAGCGCCGCATCGGTGGGCTATTCGGTGAGCCTTGGGCACAACCTTCGCTTGAGCCTGCCGATGAAACCCCTCAGAGATAAATCAACGGCATCAATGTCATGTCCCTTGCCGACTTTAATCTTGCTGTTGCGGCGCTCCTCTTGGCAACCATCGGTTTGGGCCTGATCCGGATCGTCCTGGGCCCGACGCTGGCCGATCGCCTGATGGCTGCCCAGTTGCTGGGGACCTCGGGGATCGGGGTATTGGTAGTGCTCTCGTCAGTCGTTCAGGTCCCCGCCCTGATCGATGTCGCCCTGATCTTTGCGCTCCTGGCGGCAGTGACCGTGATCGCCTTTACCTGTCGGCAGTACCCTGATGGTCCTTGACGCCCTTTCGCTTCTTTGTCTCGCCATTGGCCTATTGTTCTTTTGCGCGGGGACTCTGGGCCTTTTGCGCTTGCCCGATCTGCTCAGCCGGCTGCATGCCTTGACCAAGGCCGATAATCTCGGTCTGGGACTGGTTATCCTGGGCCTTGTGCTCCAGGCAGCCGATCAGCCATTGCGTGCATTCAAGTTGGTCTTGATCTGGTTGTGTGTGCTGATCGCAAGCGCCACCGGCGCCCATCTGATTGCCCAGCGTGCATTGCGCGGCAAAGCCGAGGATGAGCCATGAATCTGTTTCTATTCTGCTTCGATCTATTGCTGTCGCTCACCCTCTTGGCCCTGGCAGTCGCAGCCTTGAGCAGCCGAGACCCGCGGCGGGGTGTCATCCTCTTTATCACCTTTGGACTCTTGCTCGCCTTAGTCTGGGCGCGGCTGCGTGCCCCGGATCTTGCCCTGACCGAGGCGGCGATCGGGGCAGGTCTCACAGGTGCCTTGATGCTCGGTGCGGCGCGGCGCGCAGCCCCCAGGTTCGACAGCGAGGACTCCAGATGAGACCGCCATCCCTGCTGTGCCTGCTGGTGCCATTATTACTCCTCGCCCTCGGTCTCTCTTTAGGTTGGGCCTTAGGGGATGGGCTGAAGGGTTATTCCGGGGAACGCCTCGCAGAGGTCGCCCTGGAACTGGTACCGGAATCGGGAGCGACCCACCCGGTAACCTCGGTCCTGCTCAATTTCCGCGGCTATGATACCCTGCTCGAACTAGCCGTACTGTTGACGGCCTTGCTCGGTATCTGGTCGCTCGGACCTGCCGCCCCCCCTTATCCCCCGCCAGGTCTTGTGCTCGCCAGCCTCGTGGGTTGGGTGGTTCCCCTGCTGATCATCACTGGCGGTTATCTGCTCTGGGTCGGCGCCTATGCCCCAGGCGGGGCCTTCCAGGCAGGTGCAATGCTCGGCGCCGCCGGCGTGACCCTAACCCTCGCCGGTCATCCAACTGGCGGATTGCCTGCTGAACCCTGGCAGCGCCTGCTAGCTGCGCTTGGTACCCTGGTGTTTTTGCTGATGGGTTTAGGCCTCATGGCCCTGGGATCTGGTTTTCTGATCTATCCCAAGGGGATCGCCAAATGGCTGATCCTGATCATCGAGGCCACTGCGACCCTCAGCATCGGTGTCACCCTGATTGCGGCCTTTCTCGGTGGGCGGCCCATGTCTCTGCGGAATCGGTCGCGATGAACCCCGAGATCCTGATCACTCAGATGCTCTATGGCTGTATAGGCCTGGCGCTGTTTCTTCTGGGCATTGGGTCGTTCATCCTCCATGAGGGGCTTTGGCGCAGGTTGATCGCGCTCAATGTTGTGGGGTCTGGGGTTTTTCATGTCCTGGTCGCGGTTGCCTATCGCGGTCTCGAGCAAACGCCCGATCCAATACCGCATGCCCTGGTACTGACAGGGATCGTGGTTGCGGTTAGCGCCACGGCGCTGGCCTTGGCATTTGGTCGGCATCTAGAGGATCAGAACGACCATGCTTGATCCCCTGGCGCTGGCGGTCGCCTGGCCGCTGCTCGGTGCATTATCGATCACCCTGTTACCGCGGTGGGCGGCTCATCTGGGGATTCTGGCAGCGGTCGGCGCTACCCTAAGCGCCCTGGGGGTCGCTTTTGCGGTAATGGACAGCGGATCCCTAACCTCGGAGCTCGGCGGCTGGAAGATACCCTTAGGGATTGGCCTGCGTGCCGACGGGCTCGCGGCAGCCTTTTTGGCCATGGTCAACCTGGTCGCCCTTGGGGTGAGCATTCATGCCAGCGTTTATTTTGCTGACAGCAAGGCGAGACACCATTTCTGGCCCCTGTGGTTTTTGCTCTGGACGGCGCTCAATGCCCTATGGCTGGCAAGGGATCTGTTTAATCTCTATGTGACCCTGGAGCTCATGGGCCTTTCGGCAGCTGCCCTTGGAGCGCTCAGCGGGACCCGCGAGTCCATCTCGGCCAATCTGCGCTATCTCTTGTTGGGGCTCGCGGGGTCCATGACCTATCTCCTGGGGGTGGCCTTGCTCTATGTGGCCTACGGCAGCCTGGATCTCGTCCAGGTGGCCAGGTCATTGGCTCCTGGGCCCAGCAGCGCTGCCGCCTGTGCCCTGATGATCGGGGGATTGTCATTAAAGGCAGCCCTATTTCCCCTGCATTTTTGGCTGCCGCCCGCCCATGCGTCAGCCCCCGCGCCGGTCAGCGCAGCCCTTTCGGCCTTGGTGGTCAAGGCGGCGATCTATCTCGTTCTGCGCCTGTGGCTGGATCTATTTGCGGGGATCGCCAACGCCTCGGCCGCGATGTTGCTGGGACTTTTAGGCGGGAGTGCGGTCCTTTGGGGTTCGTGGCAGGCCCTGCGCGCCGAGCGACTTAAGCTGCTTGCGGCCTATTCGACAGTGGCCCAGATCGGTTATCTCGCGATGTTCTTGCCCCTGATCGCCGCAGCGGCCGATGAGAGGGGGCGAGCCTCCCTGCTTGTGGCCTGGGTCCTGTTGGCCTTAACCCATGGCCTTGCTAAGGCCAGCTTTTTTCTCGCCACTGGCCTGGTCCAAAAGACCACCGGTCATGATCGCATCGCTGAGCTTGGCGGCGCAGCGCAAAGCCTGCCGGCCGCGACCTTTGCCCTCGGCCTTGCGGGTGCCGCCCTGATCGGCCTGCCGCCAAGCGGGACCTTTTTTGCGAAATGGATCCTGATCCAGGCCGCTATCGCCTCGGGCCAATGGTGGTGGGTGCCGGTGATCATGCTCGGGACCTTGCTTGCCCTGGGCTATGTCTTTCGGTTATTGGCCCGCGCCTTCACCCGCGAGCCGACACCCCCCCATTTCGTCACCTCTGCCCGCGCCGAGCTTTCGGCCCTCCTGTTGGCCGTGCTCGCGATGCTCGGGGTAGGGCTCGCTGCGCGGCCCATCGCCAATCTGCTTGGGGTCTAATGCCATGGCTGATCCCTATCTACCCTTAGCTATCGTGCTCAGCTCTGCACTCCCCGGTGCACTGATCTTTTTTCTGGACGAGGAGTTTCATCGCCTGCGCACCGCGCTGAATCTGTTCGGCGCCATCTTCAAGCTGATCCTGGTTGGCTGGATGATCTGGGGGGTTTTCCATGGGCATGTCTATCTAAGCCACCTTGAGCTGCTTCCAGGACTTGAGCTGATCTTGAGCGCCGATGCACTCTCGGTTTTGTTCGTAACCCTTTCGACCGTGCTCTGGCTGGTCACGACCATCTATGCCATCGGTTATTTGGAGCATTCGCCCAACCGCAGCCGATTCTTTGGTTTCTTCAGCCTATGTGTCTCGGCAACCGTGGGGATTGCGCTCTCAGGAAATCTACTGACCTTTATCGTTTTTTATGAGATCCTGACCCTGGCAACCTATCCGCTGGTCGCGCATCGCGGTACCCCAGAGGCCGATCGCGGCGCCCGTATATATCTCGCCTATACCATGACGGGGGGAGTGGTGCTTTTGACGGGGGCGGTCTGGTTACAAACCCTGATTGGTCCACTGAACTTTACCCAAGGCGGTCTATTAAGCACAGCGCCTGAGTCACTCCATCCTCAGTTCATCTGGATCTTTTTTCTATTGCTTGCAGGCTTGGGCGTCAAGGCAGCCTTGGTGCCCCTACATGGCTGGCTACCCCAGGCGATGGTGGCCCCGGCGCCGGTCAGCGCCTTGCTCCATGCGGTCGCTGTGGTCAAGGCAGGTGCCTTCGGGATCGTGCGCCTGGTCTATGACCTCTATGGGGTGGAGTTTGCCTATGGCTTGGGGCTACTCGATGTGCTGGGCGCCTTTGCCGCAGCCACCATCCTTTATGGCTCGCTTAAGGCCTTAAGCCAAGACAGCCTCAAAAAACGCCTAGCCTATTCGACCGTCAGTCAGGTGTCCTATATCGCCCTCGGTGCCTCGATCCTGGGGCCTATTGCAACTATCGGCGGTCTAGTGCATCTGGTGCATCAAGGATTGATGAAGATCACCCTCTTCTTTTGCGCTGGTAACTATGCCGAGACCCTCGGCATCCATCAGGTCAGCGAGATGAACGGCGTGGGGAGGCGCCTACCCTGGACCACCCTGGCATTGACCGTTGGGGCGCTCGGGATGATCGGTGTCCCGCCGGTCGCCGGTTTTGTCACCAAATGGTATCTGGGTCTGGGTGCAGCGGATGCGGGGGCATACTGGGCCATCCTGTTGTTGATCGCAAGCAGCCTACTCAATGCTGCCTATTTTCTACCGATCCTCTATCGCGCCTGGTTTAGGCCACCGCCCCCAAGCTGGCCTGAGGAACATAGGTTTCCGACCCGTCTAGAGACCGATCCCGCCCTGCTCTGGCCGCCGTTGATTACAGCGGTCCTTTCGCTTGGGGCAGGTCTATTTGCCGCCGCCCCCTTTAGCCCGCTTGAATGGGTGCGTCTGATCGCCGCGCGGGAATATGGACCATGAATGGGTTGCTGGTGCTCGCCGTCCTGACCCCTTTGCTTCTGGCACCCTTTGTCATCCGGCCCTACTGGCGCTGGCTGCTTTGGATTGCCCCGGTGCCGGCATTTGGCGCCCTTTGGTTAGTGCCTGATACCGCCTTGAAACTGCCTTGGTTATTGTTTGGCACCGCCTTGGTCCTCGATGCCACCAATACGCCCTTTTTGCTGCTGACCATTGCCGTCTGGAGTGCGGCCGCACTCACCCTGATCTCAGCACCTGCGGCGGCCACAGAAGGAGCGCGCTTTAGGTTCCTGTTTTTGGTCGCATTCTCTGCAAACCTCTGGCTGATCCTGGCTGCAGAACCCTTGGGTTTTTATCTCGGATTTGCGGCCATGGGGCTTGCCACCTATGGCCTAATCCTGGAGCCGGGCGGTCAAAGACAGCAGCGCGCCGCCCGTCTCTATCTGGCGATGACCCTGGTGGCCGAGCTTGCGATCTTTGCGGCCCTGGTCTTGATGGCCACTCCCCAGGATCTAGGTTGGCGATTTCCCCTGCCGCCCCAAACGGATGGGACGACGATTGCCCTTTTACTCCTTGGCCTGGGAATCAAAGGGGGCCTCATGCCGCTTCATCTCTGGCTACCGCTGACCTATGCGACCGCACCGCTTGCGGTCGCTGCCGCGCTCAGCGGGGCAATGAGCAAGGCGGCACTGCTTGGCTGGCTGCGTCTTCTGCCGCTGGGTCAGACGCCGCTTCCCGACTGGGGTCTGTTATTCATAGGCCTTGGCCTGACAAGCCTGCTGCTTGCCTTGGGCATCGGACTCAGCCAGGCGAATCCCCGCCGTATTCTGGCCTATTCGAGCATCAGCACCTCGGGTCTGTTCGTCCTGGTCTTGGGTTTGATGCTGCTTAAACCCGAGCTCGTCCCTATAGGCACCCCTGCCCTCGCCCTTTATGCCGTGCATCATGCGTTGGTCTTCGCCGGTCTGTTCTTGGGGCTAGGCCTACGCAAGCAGGGACCGTCGCATCCTAGGCTAGACTTAGGGTTGATCCTGCTCGCCGCTGCCCTTGCCGGCGTCCCCTTCACAAGCGGGGCCTTGGTCAAATCCCTGCTCAAACCGCTTTTGAATGCCGTCGATTGGGTTTGGCTCGATCTTGCCCTAGCGATTGCCGCAGTCGGTGCGGCGCTATTGATGGTCCGCTTCATTTGGCTCATCGCTCCCTTATCAGTTCGGCCCATTCAAACGCCTCAAGACAAACCCTGTTCGACCCTCTCGTTCTTTGGTCTTGGCGCCTGGTTCCTGCTGGTCGGCACGGTCATAATCCTACCCTTCGTCTTGGGCGGACCCACGGACTGGCTGAGCAATGGTCTACCCCCGTTGATTGCATTCCTGCTCGCTGCCCCTGTGCTCCTCGCCGCCAGCCGCCAGGCACCTGGGTCTCGGTCACGCCCAGGTTCAAACCGCGATGCCTGGGATTGGCTTGAGCCGCTCATCCTCATCTATCTCAGGGCTGGTCAGTGGTTGCTGACTGCCTGGAGCGCCTGGGTTGAGCGACTGTGCCGTCCGCTCGCTAACTTCCCGTTCTTGTTCAACGCATCACCTGTCGCATCGGTAGGCGATGCGGCAGGTATGACCCATGCCTGGCTGCGGAATGGCGCGCTCTGGTTGGCCATGGTCGCGTGCTTGTTGGCCCTATTGCTCTTGACATGACGACGGCACTGTTGCTTCTCAGTTGGCTGACCCCTTTGCTGTTGGTCCCTTGGGTCAGGCGCGCCCCTAGGCTGGGTCTACTTGCCCCCTTGCCGGCCTTGCTGGCCGCGTTTTGGCTCCCAGCCGATACCCGAGTCGATTACCCTGGCTCTTGCTCGGTGCCACCTTAGGTCTGGATGGACCAAGGCGGATCATCCTGGGATTTACGGCCCTTTTGTGGCTGATCGCACTCATCCATGCCGACTGGACCTTCAAAGGCAAAACAGGCGTGGATCGATTTCATCTGTTCATGATGCTGGCCTTGGCCGGTAATCTGTGGCTCATCGTCGGTCTGGATCTGGCGAGCTTTTATACCGGCTTTGCGTTGATGGGCCTGAGCGCCTATGGATTGGTCGTCCATGATGGGCAGCGGAGCTCGATACGCGCAGGTCAGGTCTATTTGATCCTGACCCTTTTGGGTGAGGCGGCATTGTTTATGGCGCTCGTGCTGATCGCGCATCAGACCGGCCAGATGACATCTGACATCCACTCCCTTGCTTCCCTCAATGATCTCGCCCCTGGGCTCTTGCTCCTTGGTCTTGCGGTCAAGGCGGGGCTAATGCCGTTGCATCTCTGGCTACCGCTTGCCCATCCCGCCGCTCCGATCCCTGCAAGCGCAGTCTTAAGCGGTGCGATGATCAAGGCGGCACTGCTTGGCTGGCTGCGTTTTTTACCGCTTGGGGCCGGCGCGGCCCGATTGGGGGCTACTTTTGGTCCTTTCCGGTCTGCTGACGACGCTTCTTGCTCCCCTGATCGGCCTGACCCAAACCAATCCTAAGGTAGTGCTCGCCTATTCAAGCGTCGTCAAAATGGATTTGCTGGGTGGGCGCGGGGTAGGGAGCCCATTGATCGAGCCTAACCTTGCCTCTGCCGCTGGCATGGCCCTTACCCTCTATGCCGCCCATCATGCATTCGCCAAAGCTGGGCTCTTTCTTGGGGTCGGGCTGCGCCGGGGTGCAGGCAGTGAAGGACCAATCCTCCTCAGCCTGGTCATGCTCGCCCTCGCCTTGGCAGATGCGCCCTTGACCAGTGGCGCGCTCGCCAAGGATGGGATCAAACCGGCCTTTGCGGCCCTTGGCTGGTTTTGACTGGATACCGGTCTGTTGCTTGCGGCCATCGCGAGCGCTTTACTCATGGGCCGTTTTATGTGGCTGATGTGGCATATAGCCCCGCACCCTCAAGGGGAATCGGTTGAACGGCCTCGCCTGGGCCCTGTTGCTCGGGGCACTCATGGCATTAACGCTTAAGCTCGGCTTACGCCAGGGGTCTATGGGCGATTGGCTTGGCGATTTTCTGCCCCTCCTGATCGCCGCTGCCCTGGCCCTGCCGGTGCTCATGAATACCCCTCGGCCTGGGCATGGTCTCAACCGTTTGCTCAGGCGCATCCCCCGGGGCGATCTCTTGGTGGTCTTATCGCCTTTCCTGCCCCTCTGGCTGGGTCTGGCATTGGCTGGGGCGCCACTGGTCGGCCTGGGAGGCGCGCTGATCGAGCCTCTACTGAGCAGGTGCTGGCAGTCCATGTCCACCAGCGGATCGAGGCTGGATTCCGCCAGCCCCAGGTCTCGGGTCTGTGTTGGCTGGGCCTGCTGATTGCCCTTGGCTGGGCATGCAGTAGCGCCAGATAATTGTTCAGGTGACACGAAATACCTGACCCATTAGCAAACACCGATATTCAGGCGGCTGATTGCCTTGGGTTCCGTCTTGTGCCAATGACGAATGAGAGGTTTTTCGAACTGCTCCAGGGCACCTATTGAATCCCCCCACCGACAGAGCTTTATAGTTAGCATTGGGCCGGTGGACCCCAACGATCGAGCTAATCTCTGGTTGAGACCCCTGCAAAACCCTAAGGCCCTTGTATCCAACTCGCTACTATGCCGATCCAGCAAGTCATTACCGATGGCGGTAAACCTATCAAGGTCTGGACCGAGACGCTGGACGACAGCTCGCGCGCCCAGTTGATCAATGTCTCGAGACTCCCTTTTATCCATCATCATGTCGCGGCCATGCCAGATGTGCATGCGGGGATCGGCGCCACCATCGGGAGCGTCATCGCCACCCGCGGCGCTATCATCCCTGCCGCGGTCGGGGTGGACATCGGCTGCGGGATGGCAGCAAGGCGCACCTCGCTGACCGCCGAGCAGATCAATGAACGGGCGCTGCGCAAGGTCTACGACCAGATCTGCCGCGATGTACCCGTGGGCCGCGAGCAGCATCGCGATGATCGCGCCCCTGCGTCTGCGGCCAGGCCCTTTGCCGAGACTCTAAAGACCCTGCTTGCCAAACACCCCAAACTGCTCAAGTCCTTTGGCAAGCATTCAAACTGGGTCAACCAGCTGGGCACACTCGGCAGCGGTAATCATTTCATCGAGCTCTGTCTCGATGAGGCCGAGCATGTTTGGGTGATGCTCCATACCGGCAGCCGCGGGATTGGCAATGCCATGGCAGGCTATTTTATCGAGCTTGCCCAGCGCGAGCTGGATCGCCAGAGGATCCAGCTCCCAGACCGCGATCTCGCCTATTTCAGCGAGGATAACCCCTATTTTGAGGACTATCTCCAGGCAGTACACTGGGCACAAAACTATGCGCGCGAAAACCGCAAACAGATCATGCGTCTAGTCCTTGCCGCCCTTGAACGCCATTTGCCCCCCTTCGAACTCATAGGCGAGCCGATCGATTGTCATCATAACTATGTCGAACACGAGCAACATTTCGGCGCCAAGGTGTGGGTGACGCGCAAGGGGGCGATCCGAGCGGATAAAGGCGAGCTGGGGATCGTACCGGGTAGCATGGGGACGCGAAGCTATATCGTACGCGGGCTTGGCAATCCTGAGAGCTTTCGTTCAAGCGCCCATGGCGCTGGGCGGCGCATGAGCCGCAATGCGGCCGAGAGACAATTTACGCCTGCCGATCTCGCCGCCCAGACCCAAGGGGTGATCTGTCGCAAGGATAAACACGTCCTCGATGAGATCCCATCCGCCTATAAGGATATCGACCAGGTGATGGCCAATCAATCGGACCTGGTCGAGGTGGTCCATACGCTCAAGCAGGTGGTATGCGTGAAAGGCTAGAACAGGCCGGCTGGCGCCAGGGTTGGATTATCCATCCATAGCCGGTCGCTGAGATCGCGTACCCCAAATCCACACCAAGGCCCGCTGAGCCTTTTGCTGAAGGCTAAGACCTTGAAGCGTTCGCCCATGGCGCTGGGCAGCAAGAGCTGTTTGGCAGCCAGCAAGAGGTTTGGATCCTCGCCCATCGCGGCGAGATACCGCTCGATCCCACAACCGATCAAAAAATGGGCCTGGGTAGTAAAGCCGGCCAAATCAAGGCCAGCGGCCATGCCCGCCTCGGCGACAGCGCTAAAGTCGACATGGGCGGTGATGTCCTGAAGGCCCAGATAAACAAAGGGGTCTGAGTGAGCCTGATGCCGATAATGACACATCAGTGTCCCCATTGAGCGGCTCGAGTGATAATACTCAGCGCGCGGATAGCCATAATCGATCAGCAGGACCAACCCCCGTTCTAGACCCTGAGAGAGAGCCGCAAACCAAGGACCAAGCCGGAGATTGATCTCCGAGGTATAGCCAGGGGCAGAGGCCAAACCCCGGGCCTGCAGCTGAGCCACTGCCTGGTGGAGGCCCGGAGAGATAATGGGGATGGCGCTCTCGGCAAATTTTCCGTCCCTTTCGATAACCGCCATTTCCAAGACCGCGCCGTCCTCGCCAACGCAAAAACGCTGCACTGGCAGGGCATCCAGCACTTCATTGGCGATCACGACCCCGCTGAAACCTTCGACCTGATCCCTAGGCCAAAGACAGCGCTCATAGAGATGCGGCAGGACTGACTGAATCAGGGCGCGCTGCTGTTCCCGCAGTTCTGGGTTTAGCTCAAGCAACCAGTAGCGGTTCGGTAGACAGCCGAGGCGCTCGAGCTCGCTGAGGAGTTGAACTGCCAGGGCGCCACTCCCTGGTCCATATTCGAGCAGATCGCCGCCGTCTAGCCGCTTAAGCGCCTCAGCGCATTGGACTGCCAGACAGCGTCCAAATAGGGGGGACAACTCGGGGGCGGTGATAAAATCACCGCTGCGCCCAAACCGAGCAGCGCCTGCGACATAATAGCCAAGATCTGGCGCATAAAGCACAAGCTCCATGAACCGATCGAAGGCTAGAGTGCCGCCCTGGACCCGGATCTCAGCGCGGATCCACTCGGCGAGCCTCTGGCTGATGAGCGCTGTCTCTGCGGGGTTTGTCTTCATGGAGCTGTTCATCGCGACTTATGGCTCTGCTTTAGGGCGCGGCATCCTGACGGTAAACCCAGGAGGAAGCTCGCTGACGAACCGGCGATCTAGTTGGAAGCCCGGCTGCCGCGTTCAATGATCACCCCGACCTCTGTTTCCTCGCCGATTGCCCCCGGTTTGTTAAGGACAAGGCGCAACCAGCTGATGCCAAACTCGCTTTGCAAGACCTCGGCGCAACGCTCGGCTAGGGTCTCTACCAGGGCATAGCGGCTTTGGGTCACCAATTCGCGGAGCCGGCGCGCGACGGCCTCATAATCAAGGGCATCCTCGAGGCGGTCGGTGGCTGCTGCGCGCCGAGTGTCAGCAGCAAGCTCTAGGTCCAAGAATACGGGGCGAGTGACCTGGCGTTCCCAGGGATGGATACCGATACAGGTCTCGAGACGCAGACCGCGGATGAAGACGATGTCGATCATGATACAGTGGGTGACTGATTTGGTTACCAACAGAGACTTTCCAAGCGATGATCACAGCCAGCCTGCTTATCCTACTTGCCTATCTCTTGGGTTCGATCTCCAGCGCCATCCTGGTCTGTCGGCTGCTGGGTCTACCTGATCCGCGCACCCAGGGTTCAAATAATCCAGGGGCGACCAATGTCCTGCGGATCGGCGGCAAAAAGGCGGCGGCAATCACCCTGCTGGGCGACAGCCTTAAAGGCCTTGTGCCGATGCTAATCGGCCATGCCCTGGGCGCCAACCCCCTGACCTTGGCGGCGATCGGGCTTGCCGCCTTTATCGGCCATCTCTATCCAGTATTCTTCGGCTTTAAGGGTGGCAAGGGTGTGGCCACGGCCCTCGGGGTGCAATTCGGGCTCTATTGGCCGATCGGTCTGGGCACAGCAGTGGTGTGGCTGTTCGTGGCCCGGGTACTAAAGATCTCCTCACTTTCGGCGCTGATCTCGATGACCCTGGCGCCGGTCTTTGTATGGCTGTTCTGGGATGACCGGGCGCTGATCGGCATGCAGCTGATCATCACGGGGCTGTTGATCTGGCGGCATCGGAGCAACATCCGCAATCTACTGAATGGCACTGAGCAGGCGATCAATCTCAAGGCTTCAGAAGACCTGGGACGGGACTAAAGCGGACGAGGTTGCAGTTGATTCGCCGGGCGGGCTCAACTCATCCAACGGCCAGCGCGCCCTGGGGGCAAAGGCAAGCGGCTCGTGCTGGCCAGCGCGCAGGCGTTGATAGCCAGCGAAGGCGATCATGGCCCCGTTGTCGGTACAAAGACTAGGGCGCGGGTAATAAGTCTGACCACCGATTTCAGCGATCGCCTCATCCATCCGCTGGCGCAGGCGCTCATTGGCGCTGACCCCTCCTGCCAGGACCAGCCGCTGCCGTCCCGTCAGGCGCAAGGCCCGGCGACATTTGATCACCAGGGTTTCGACCACTGCCTCCTCAAAGGCGCGGGCAATGTCGGCGCGCAGTTGATCAGGATCTTGATTCACCGCAAGCCCGGCCTGAAGGGTCTTGAGGGCAAAGGTCTTCAAACCGCTAAAGCTAAACTCAAGGCCCGGGCGATCGGTCATCGGGCGAGGAAAGCGATAACGGCCGGGATCACCGCGCTGAGCCAGTTGCGCCAATGCCGGCCCGCCCGGATAAGGCAGGCCCAGGATCTTGGCTGTCTTGTCAAAAGACTCGCCCGCGGCATCATCGAGCGACTCACCCAGGATGCGATAGCGCCCAATCCCCAATACATCGACCAATTGGGTATGTCCACCTGAGACCAAGAGCGCCACAAACGGAAAGGGGGGCGGCGGATCCTCAAGTAGGGGGGCAAGCAGATGTCCCTCCATATGATGGACACCGATCGCCGGGACCTGCCAGGCCCAGGCCAGGGCCCGCCCGATCCCAGCCCCGACCAGCAGCGCGCCGATCAGTCCCGGGCCAGCGGTGTAGGCAATGCCATCGACCGATGCCAGTCCAGATTCAGCCAGTACCTGCCGGATCAAGGGAAGGGTCTTGCGGATATGGTCGCGCGAGGCAAGCTCGGGCACCACCCCGCCATAGGCGGCATGGATAACGGTTTGGGAATAGACCGCCTGCGCCCGCAGACCATATCCCTCCTCATAGATGGCGACCCCTGTCTCATCACAGGAGGTCTCGATCCCCAGTACCCGCATTGCCATTGATCCCTCGACCCCTTCGAGCTCAGGCGTTTGCTTAGCATACACCTTTGCCTTAGGTGTTGATCATACGTTATCATTTAAAATCTTTTTTATTCCTAAATCGAGCAACCGGAGATCCGAGCCCTTATGCCCAGCGTGCGTGTCAAAGAAAACGAGCCATTTGAGGTTGCCATGCGGCGTTTTAAGCGGTCGTGCGAGAAGGCGGGTGTGCTCGCCGAGGTACGCCGGCGCGAGTTCTATGAAAAACCGACTGCCGAGCGCAAGCGCAAGAAGATCGCCGCAATCAAGCGCCATCAGAAAAGGCTTCAGCGCGAGGCCCGCCGTTGGGAGCGGCCTTACTAGGCATCGGCCTGATTGGGTTGACTATGCCCATGCTGAAGTCCCGTATCCAGGATGAGATGAAATCCGCTCTCAAGTCGGGCGACAAGGGCAGGCTTGGGGCTATCCGACTGATCCTGGCTGCCATTAAGCAGCGCGAGATCGACGAGCAGATTGAGCTCGACGATGCCCAAACCCTGGCAGTACTCGATAAACTGATCAAACAGCGTCGCGACTCCATTGCCCAGTACGAAGCAGCTGGGCGCGCAGATCTGGCTGCTGCCGAGCGCTTCGAGCTCGAGGTCATCCAGTCCTATCTTCCCCCGCCTCTCAGCGAGGCCGAGATCGATGCCCTGATCGAGGCAGCCATCGCCGAGCACGGCGCCCAGGGACTCAGCGATATGGGCCGGGTGATGCATGCCTTGCGCCCGCGTCTGCAAGGGCGCGCTGATCTGGGGGCGATCAGCGCAAAGGTCAAACAGCGTCTCGGGGGCTAAAACCAGCAGGGGCCCATGGCTGGCCGCATCCCGCCTGAATTGATCGACCAGATTCTGGCGCGAACCGACATTGTCGAATTGATCGGCAGGCGCCTGAAGCTGCGTAAAAGCGGCAAGGACTATATAGGGCTTTGCCCCTTCCACAACGAAAAGACCCCGTCTTTTACCGTCAGCCCGGACAAACAGTTCTATCACTGTTTTGGATGCGGCGCGCATGGCTCGGCCATCGGCTTTTTGATGGCCTATGACCGTCTTTCATTCCGTGAGGCGGTCGAGGAACTGGCTCGCTACACCGGTCTTGAGCTCCCCACTGAAAGCGCCTCTGCTCAGGCCGGCCCGGATTACGAGCCGCTTTATCAGTTATTGCAGGCGGCAGCCGATTATTATCGACATCAACTGGGCAGCCATCCCCAAGCCAAGCAGGCGATCGAGTATCTCAAAGGGCGGGGTTTAACCGGCGAGATCGCCGCACGCTTTGGCCTTGGCTATGCGCCGCCTGATGGACTTGCCCTGCTCCGTCGCTTCGGGACCGACCGCAAGGCCCTGGATCATCTATTGACCGCTGGCCTGATAGCAGTGCAGGATGGGCACCACTATGATCGCTTTCGCGGCCGCATCATGTTCCCGATTCGCGATCAGCGGGGGCGCGTGATCGGTTTCGGCGGGCGCCTGCTCGGTGAGGGCCAACCGAAATATCTCAATTCGCCGAAAACGCCGATCTTTCACAAAGGCCGAGCCCTCTATGGGCTCTATGAGGCCCACCAAGTCAATCGAACCCTGCAGTCCCTGATCGTGGTCGAAGGCTATCTCGATGTGATCGCCCTGGCCCAATTCGGCATCACCCAGGCTGTGGCTACCCTGGGAACTGCCACGACTGCCGAGCAGCTTAACCGCCTGTTTAAACTCGCACCCGAGATCGTCTTTTGTTTCGATGGGGATCGTGCGGGACGCGCTGCAGCCTGGCGGGCGCTCGAGACAGCCCTGCCCCTGGTAACCGGCCACCAGTCTATCCGCTTTTTGTTCCTACCAGAAGGCGAGGACCCGGATACCCTGGTCAGGCGGGAGGGCAGAGACGGTTTTCAGGCACGCCTCAAGGGGGCTGAGCCGCTGTCCGAGGTTCTCTTCGCCCATCATGCCGGCGATTTCGATCTAACGATCCCAGATGGGCGCCTGCAATATGCAGGCCATCTGATCCCTTTGCTCGAGCGCCTGCCGCCTGGCCCCTACCGCACCCTCTTGGCCCAGCGTCTCGGCGATTTTGTGGGCCTGCCGATTGCCCAACTCAGCCCATCTCTGGCCCCCACGCCTGTCCGCCGCGGCCCATCGCCGCGCGCCCAGCATAGCCTGGTGGCGCAGGCCGTGGCCATCCTCCTCGACCGTCCCCATTTGGCGCGCAGCGCCCTGGCGCTGAGCCCAGATTGGCGGCGCTCGAATCGCCGCGGCATCGCCATCCTGGTTCAATTGCTCGATGCTCTTGCCCAATCATCTGGTTTGTCTAAGGCCCAGATCCTGGAACGCTGGCGCGATCAGCCCTATTTCGACTATCTCCAAGAGCTGACCCTTGATCCCCTGGTGCAGACCCTGGATGAGGCAGGTGCAGAGGCCGAACTCATCGGGGCCATGGAACGCTTGAACACCGAGGTACGCGACCAGGAATGGCGTCAACCGTTTAATAAACGCAGCCCCAGCGACTGGACCGATGAGGAACGCAGCCGGCTTAGTCGGCGCGATCGATAGGCAATCCGAGCCTAGCTTTTTTGACCAAATCGTCTATTTCTATCTAGGGTCATGCTTGATCTTAACAGGTGTCATCAAGGTGTCATCAAGGGGAAGGGGATGAGGAGGTGGGGTTTTCGCATATCCGATCGATGTGTTATATTAACTAGTTTTCTCGAGCTGACTTGAGCCGTATCCAGATCAAGGTAACCCATGGATCAAGAATATCACCAGTCTCAACTCAAGCAATTGATCGCCAAAGGCAAAGAGCAGGGTTATCTGACCTATACCGAGGTCAACGACCATCTGCCGCCAGGCATCGTCGAGACTGATCAAATCGAAGACATCGTCCGGATGATCAATGATATGGGCATCCTGGTTCAGGAAGACCCGCCGGATATGCTCGATCATCCCCTCAGCGATACCCCCGTCTCGGATGATGAGGCCGCTGAGGCGGCCGCCGTGCTAGCCGCATCCGTCGAGAGCGATTTTGGACGCACCACCGATCCCGTGCGGATGTATATGCGCGAGATGGGGACGGTGGATCTGCTGACCCGCGAGGGCGAATTGCAGATCGCCAAGCGTATCGAGGATGGTCTCAACCAGGTCCTATCGGCACTCTCGATCTATCCGCGTTCGATCGAAAAGCTGATCGAGATCCTCGACCGGGTCGATCGCGAGGAATTGCGGCTTACCGATGTGATCTCGGGTTTTAACGATGAATTGGTCGAGCATGTTCCGGAACCCGTTGAGGCTAAGATCCCGATCATTGCCGACCCTGACGCCGAGATTGCAAAGGCCGTGCTTGACCTCGAGGGGACAGAACTCGAGGCCGAGGAGGCTACGGTTGTCATTGACACCGGTCCGGACCCTGAGGATGCGGCACGCCGCGCCCAGCTGTTGCGCGAGCGTTATCAGGCCCTTAAGGCTGCTCTCGAGACCTATGGTCGCGATGACGAACGTTCGCGCACCGCTATGCAAGCAGTCTCTGAGGTCTTCTTGCAATTCAAGCTGGTCACCCCGGTTTTCCAGGAACTCGCCGAGATCCTGCGCGCAACCATTGAGCGTATCCGGACGCACGAGCGGCAGATCATGAACCTTTGTGTCGAACAAGCTGGCATGCCGCGCAAGGAGTTCATCGACAGTTTCCCGACTAATGAGACCAATCCCGCCTGGCTTGACCAATTGATCGCCAGCGGTAAACCCTATAGTGCCCGGCTTGCCGAGCTTGCCCCCGAGATTCGCCGCGCCCAGCGCAAGCTCCAGGAGATCGAGCGCGAAAACATCCTGACGATCAGCGAGATCAAGGACGTCAACCGTAAGATGTCGATCGGCGAGGCCAAGGCCAGACGCGCCAAAAAGGAGATGATCGAGGCCAATCTGCGTCTGGTGATCTCGATTGCTAAAAAATATACCAACCGCGGGCTCCAATTCTTGGACCTCATCCAAGAGGGCAATATCGGTTTGATGAAGGCGGTCGACAAGTTCGAATATCGCCGCGGTTATAAGTTTTCAACCTATGCGACCTGGTGGATCCGGCAGGCCATCACCCGGTCGATCGCTGATCAGGCGCGCACCATCCGTATCCCGGTGCACATGATCGAAACCATCAACAAGCTCAACCGGATCTCGCGGCAGATGGTTCAGGAGATGGGTCGCGAGGCCACCCCGGAGGAGCTTGCCGCGCGCCTGGATATGCCCGAGGACAAGGTGCGCAAGGTGCTCAAGATCGCCAAGGAGCCGATCTCAATGGAGACCCCCATCGGCGATGACGAAGACTCGCATCTCGGTGACTTCATCGAGGATTCGAGCGCCATCTCGCCCCTTGAGGCCGCGACCGCGGCTGGGCTGCGCGAGGCCACCCAGCACATGCTCGCTAGCTTGACCTCGCGCGAGGCTAAGGTCTTGCGCATGCGCTTTGGCATCGACATGAATACCGATCACACCCTAGAAGAGGTCGGCAAACAATTCGATGTCACCCGCGAGCGCATCCGGCAGATCGAGGCCAAGGCCCTGCGCAAACTGCGCCACCCGAGCCGCTCGGAAAAGCTACGCAGCTTTCTGGATAGCGACTAACCCCCCTTGGCACCAGGGAGGGTGCAACCGCGCCGGCGATGACCAATCCTCATCGCCGGCCTTTCCAGCCCAATATCTAGCCTCTGGGCCCATAGCTCAATCGGTCAGAGCGGCGGACTCATAATCCGTGGGTTGTAGGTTCGAGTCCTACTGGGCCCATTAACCCCAATCCCTCGGACAAGGTCCTGCCTGGCCAAGCGAGTAGGTTAGGCGCCAGTTGGGGCCTTAAGAGAGATAGAGCCATAGAGGTCATGGCAGAGGGCAAGCTCAGCGACCCAACCTCCTTCTGTATGCCAAGCGGCCCCATAAGTTATGAGAGTTGCAAGATACCTCGGCGGGTTCTAAATTAGTTAGGTACCCGGGGGCGACATGGTTTCGACGTGGGTCGCAAAACCTGAGGTGCATGCCGAGGTGCGGGAGACCTCGTAAAACCATCCGCGAACCAACAGCTGCCAACGACGACAGCTACGCTCTCGCTGCCTAATCCCAGCGGGCCTCAGACCGCCGTTTGCCGATGGATGGCGGGTTCCTGGGGTCACCAGACATCGGATCGCAGCAAGGGGGTGTTCGGCCCCGAGCTGCTAAAACCCTGCCGAACTCGCCGACCAGTTGCCCTGCCCCTCGGGCGCTGGAAGGCCAGAAACAATAGAGCGGGCTAAGCATGTAGGACCAAGGGCAGAGGGCTTACGGACGCGGGTTCGATTCCCGCCGCCTCCACCAATCATCCAAGGCCAACCCTGGTCGTTGGCCTTTTTTATTGCCTGTTTCCCCGCCTGGGGGTAGACATTCGCTGGGTGATCCTGCGGAGGCAGCCTGAGCACATTCACCAGCTTCGCCCCTGCTGGTCTTTTCAGTCATCCGTTTTTTTCCAGGTGTCCGCTGAGTCTTCCCATCCAGGCTGCGCCAAGGGCGTGGCGGCGCCAGTGGTAGTCGGCAATTGCCCAGCGGCGAGTACCAAGAGGCATACCGCAAGGCCATGGAGAGGATCCGCCAGTTGAATGCGGCCCTTGACATTGCGAGGACCCCAGATGACCGAATTATCCATCACCTGCCCCCGCTGCGAGCACAGATTCACCCTGAACGAGGCGCTCACTGCCCAGTTGCGCGCTGGTTTTGAGGCCGAGCATCAGGCGCGTCTGCAGAGGGCGCTGCAAGAGGTCGAGCAGCGCACCCAGGCGCAGATGCAAGGGCTTGAGCGCCTGCTGAGCGAACAAAACGCTAGGATCAAAGAGTCCGAATCGCGCGCCTTGGCCTTCCAGCAACGGGTGCTCGAGCTCGAACAGTCCCGTCAGCAGGCGATCGAGCGCGCCCGACTCGAGACCGAGGAACGCCTGCGCCGCGAATTTTTGGAACACCAACAGGCACTCATCGCCCAGGCCGAGCAACGGGCATGCGAGTCTTCTAAACACGAACGACGCGAGCTCGAGCTGCGTCTGGCTGCCGAGCGGGAGGCGCGGGAACGCGCCCAGAGGGCCGAGCTTGAGCTCAGACAAAGGGCGGCTGCCCTTGAGGAGCGCGCCCGCGAGCTTGATCTGGAGGTTGCGCGGCGCATCGATGCCGAGCGCGCTCATTGGGAAACCAAGCTGCGCCAGATGTTGGCGGTTGAACATGACTTAAGGCTTAAAGAAAAGGACAAGCAGCTTGAGGACCTGCGCCGGGTTATCGCCGACCTGCAACGTAAAAGCGAACAAGGCAGCCAAGAGCTGCAGGGCGAGGTCTTGGAGCTCGACATTCAGGCGGCCTTAGAACAGCGCTTTCCCCAGGATGAGGTCATGCCTGTACCTAAGGGGATTGCCGGCGCCGATCTCATCCAGACGGTTAAGAACAACCGCGGCCAGGCATGCGGGCGGATCATTTGGGAGACCAAAAACACTAAGCATTGGTCGGCAGGCTGGATCCCAAAGCTCAAAGACGACCTGCGCGCCGCCGGCGGCAATCTCGCCGTTTTGGTCTCGACCGCACTCCCCGAAGGGATCTATGAGTTCGGGCTCATCGAGGGGGTCTGGGTCGCCAGCCGCCGCGCCTGGCCGGCCTTAGCCGTTGCCTTGCGCGAGCAGCTCATCCAGGTCGCATTCGCCCAGGCGGCAGCCGAAGGCAGACAGGAAAAAATGGCCGCGGTCTATGACTATCTAGCAAGCGATGCCTTCCGCCAGCGGGTAGCAGGGATCGTCGAGTCCTTTACCGCCATGCAGGATCAGCTCAACCGCGAGCGGCGGGCGATGGAGCGGCTGTGGAAGGAGCGCGAGAAACAGATCGAGCGAATCACCTTAAATACCGTTGGACTCTATGGCGAGCTACGGGGGATCCTGGGGGGCAGCATCCCTGAGATCGAGGCGCTCAGCCTGGAGCATGTGACGGCCCTCCTGGGGCCTTAACCGGACGACAAACGCCCCTCCCCCTTGGCTGTCTTATCGCCCTAAGTAACGGGGGTTCAAGCAATCGGGATCTTCCATCCCCGAATCATCCATGAATAGCAAGGCTGGGGTCAGCCATTCTCGCTGATGCTGACCCTCCTGATTGCCCTGATTTGGCTGCCAATCCGTCCGTGGTCAAAGACGCTAGCTCAGAGGTCGCTCGCAGCCGCCCCTCGGCCTAGGGTCCCGGGCGAATCCTCTCCCCCAAACGATACGAGGGCAGCTGAGCGTTGACCCAATAGCGCCCTTGCCTTGCACCTGTCTCCCGGGCCGCTGGCGTTCCCAAGCTGAAATCCCCAGACACCGGGGTGAGGAGCACGCGCAGAGTCGTGGCTTAAGGCCATCATCAACCGTTTGCCCCCGGCATTTGCGCTGCTCGGGCGGCCTGCGGCCGGGCCAAGGGTTGCGTGACAGCAGGCAGGACCTGATCCCCGGGCTGAATCGGCCATGACCTGAAGGGATCCCCCCCTTAAGGGTTGGGGTCAAGGCGGGATGGATCCGGTTCGGCTATCACCCCTGGATCGATCATCAGGCTGTCCAGATCGCCCTGATGTTCAAAATGAACCATCAGGCCATGGTGTTCCAGGATACGCGACAGGGTTTCCAGGCGCTGATCCATGAGATGGATATGATCGAGCATCCGGTTGATGGCCTCGGCGATTGGATCTGGGGCATCGCGGGTGGCGCCATAGGCATCAAAACCCAGGCGCCTGGCAGTTGCTGCCCGCTGGCGGTTCAGGGCATCGCGGTTTGGCTCGATGATTCGCCCTGGTACCCCGACCACGGTGGCGCCAGGAGGGACAGATTTCAGAACCACCGCATTGGAGCCGATCCGCACCCCATCGCCGATCTCGATGGGACCCAACACCTTGGCCCCAGCACCCACGATCACATCGCGCCCTAAGGTTGGATGGCGTTTGCCTTTTTGCCAACTGATCCCGCCGAGGGTGACCCCATGATACAGGGTGCAGTCATCGCCGATGACCGCGGTCTCGCCGATCACCACCCCCATGCCGTGGTCGATAAACAAGCGCCGCCCGATCACAGCGCCTGGATGGATCTCGATGCCAGTGAATAAACGTGCGACATTGGCCAGAACGCGGGCAGGCCATTGAAAGCCGCGCCGCCATAGCCAATGGGCCACTCGATGGATCAGGAGGGCATGGAAGCCGGGATAGGTGGTGATGATCTCAAAGGCATTGCGCGCCGCCGGGTCGCGCTCCAGGATACACTGGATATCTTCGCGGATGCAGTCGAACATGATGATCTCAATCTGAATAGGCCTGGGGCGGGGTCTGCTCAACCAGGGTGGGGGACTGCCGGCGGGTAAAGCGATCGGGACGCTTGCGCCCCTGAGCGGCGCTGAGGATACCGCGCAGGATATTGAGTTCGACCCGGTCGGGTCGCGCCCGATTGAAAAGCCGGCGCAAACGTCTATTGAGGGTCCGTGACTGCTCGGGATCGCTAAAATCAAGCTCGATCAGGGTCGCCGCGAGATGGACATAGAAACCCTCCATCTCTTCGGCGGTGGCCAGGTCGCGGGGTGGATCGGTGAGACATTCTCCGGCTTGCCGGCGCGCCGCCTGCCGGATCTCATAGGCTAATACCTGAGCCGCAGCAGCGACATTGAGCGAGCTGAATGCGGGATTGGCAGGGATATGAACCAGATAATGACAGCGCGCCAGTTCCTCATTGGTCAGACCGGAACGCTCGCGCCCGAGCACCAAAGCCACATCGCCCACTCTGGCCTCAGCGAGTAAGCGCACGGCGCACTCGGGCGGCTCAAGGGTCGGCCATTCGAGCGAACGCAGCCGGGCGCTTGCGCCGATCACCAGCCGGCAGCCTGCCAAGGCGCTGACCAGGTCTTGGTGCATTCCGGCATGCTCAACCAGATCATCAGCGCCCGCCGCGCGCGCCATGGTCTCGGCATCTGGTGCACAGCGGGGCGCGACCAGCTCGAGGCGATTCAGACCCATGGTCTTTAACGCCCGCGCCGTCGCACCGATATTGCCCGGATGGGTGGTCCCGACCAATACGATACGGATCTTTGCCAGCGTCTGGTGGAGTTGGTCTATCATAAAAAACTTGATTGCAGGCCCAATGCTGCCTGGATCCAATGCCAGTGCATGAGGCCCTTAATGATACAGCGATTGACGATCCACTGACCGATGCACCCAAGCCTCAATATTGCCGTCCGCGCCGCCCGCCAGGCGGGTAAGATCATCCTGCGCTTTGCCGATCGGGTCGATTGTCTCAGATACGAGGATAAGAGCCGTAACGATTTTGTCAGCGAGGTCGATCACGCTGCCGAGACGGCCATCATCCAAGAGCTGCGCAGCCGCTTCCCCCACCATGCCATCCTCGCCGAGGAAAGCGGCGCAGACGGCGATAATAGTGAGTTTCAGTGGATCATCGACCCCCTGGATGGCACGACCAACTATCTACACGGCTTCCCCCAATATGCGGTCTCCATCGCCCTGCTCTATCGGGGTCAACTGGAATGTGCCGTGGTCTATGATCCGCTGCGTGAGGAACTCTTCACAGCAGCCCGCGGTGAGGGGGCTTTGCTCAATGACCGGCGTATCCGGGTGGCCAATCGGCAATCGCTGGATGGCGCCCTGATCGGCACCGGCTTTCCCTTTCGCGATCACCGCCATATCGATGCCTATCTCGCAATGTTCAAGGAGATCACCCTAGCTACCGCCGGAATCCGCCGAGCGGGTTCGGCCTCGCTCGATCTGGCCTATGTCGCTTGCGGGCGCACCGATGGGTTTTGGGAGCTGGGTCTATCGCCCTGGGATTGCGCTGCCGGCGCCCTGCTCATCCGCGAGGCCGGCGGCATCGTCACCGATCTAGTCGGCGGATCAGGGTTTCTCGACACGGGCAATATCGTCGCCGGCAACCCCAGGATCCACCGGGACATGCTCAATTTGATCGCGCCCCATCTCACCCCGGCGCTCAAGGCATAGGGTCAGGCAGGGTTTCGCGCAAGAAGCGAAACAATCGGCGCAAGCCAGCGGTTTTGCCGCATGCGCAATCGCGCTGGGCGGCGCGGATCAGGGCACGCAGATGCTGGCAGTCGATCTCAGGACAGCGGTCGGCGAGCTCGGAAAGCGCCCGATCGCCCTCGCTAAGCAAACGCTCGCGCCAGCGCTCCAGGCGATGCAAGCGCGCGGACTCGGCGCGTTGCAGAGCCTCCTGGTCTGCAATCAGGGCTTGAATTGCCCCCAGGTCCTCGCTTGCAAGCAAGGCGGCGATCCGTTTGATTTGGCGCCGGCGCGCGCGCAGGTCTCGAATGCGCGCCAGCTCAGCGACCGCCGCCCGCACGGATTCGCTGAGATCCAGGCGTTCGAGCTCGGCGAGCGGGCGATTGATCAGACGCTCCGCAAGCGCCTGGATCGCCTGCCGATCGCGTTTGCCTTGGCTTTTGCTTGGATGGCTTGATCCCTCAATCTCGCGCAAATCCTCTGACCCCATGGTCATTCACCCATTGTGCTTGAATCGCCTTTGCGTCAGAACAGGTACCCAGATCGAGCCGCTTGGATTGAGTCCGTAGACCTTGTCGACCAGCCGGCTCTTAACCAAACCAGATGGCATCTGGCTCTGCGCCCGCTGGGATTAGATGCTCGATCAGCAGGCGCAACCGTGTCGTTCCCTGATAGCGGTTCGGTTTTAGCCGATAGACCAGATGCACCTGTCCCTGGGCGCGTTCGAAGTGCTCGCCCAAGCGAAAACCGACTGCCTCAAGCGGTTGGCCATCGGGCGAGATCAGCCGGAGTTTTAGATGATCCTCGCCCAGGAGGCGCCTGTCTGCCACCTCAAAGGCCCCATCGAAACGCGGTTCGGGAAACCCTTTACCCCAGGGTCCGGCCAGTGCCAAGGCCTCGGCGGTCTCAAGGGTCAGGAGCTCAGGCGGTAATATTCCATCGGACAGCAGCTCGACCACCGGCTGCCAATCGCCGAGCTGGACGCGCACCGCCTCGTTAAAGGCCGAGCAAAAATGATCGAGATGATCCCTGCTGAGGGTCAGACCCGCGGCCATTGCATGTCCACCAAAGCGTTCAATCAGTCCCGGATACCGTTGATCGATCCAGGCCAGGGCATCGCGCAGATGGAGATCCTCGATCGAACGCCCCGAACCCCGCAACCAGCGGTCACCAGCAGCGGCAAAGGCGATCGTCGGCCGATGATACCGGTCGCGGATACGCCCAGCGAGGATCCCTGCGATCCCCTGATGCCAATCCTCGCCAAATAGGCATAAGGCCGGCGGCAGGGTCTCGGCATCGAGCCTCAGCGCCTCGACCAATGACTCGGCCTCGGCCTTCATACCCGCCTCGAGCGCCTTACGCTCGCGGTTGAGCGCATCCAGACGCCGGGCCAGGGCCATGGCCGTCTCTGGGTCATCGGCCAATAGACACTCGACCCCGAGCGACATCTCGGCCAGCCGTCCAGCGGCATTGAGCCGTGGGGCAACATAAAAGGCGAGTTCATCGGCGGTAACCCAACTGGGATCGCAACCGCTCACCTCCAGCAAGGCCCGAATCCCCGGGCTGCAGCGCCCAGCGCGGATGCGCCTTAGACCCTGTTCCACCAGGATCCGGTTATTGCGATCGAGCATGACCACGTCGGCAATCGTCCCCACGGCGACCAGATCCAGCAGGTCGGCGAGATTGGGCTCAGGCCGTTCTACGCCAAACCAGCCCAGCCTGCGCAGGCGTTGGCGCAGGGCTGCCAGAAGATAGAACACCACTCCGACACCGGCCAGATGCTTGCTTGGAAAGGCGCAGCCCGGCTGGTTGGGATTGACGATGGCAGCCGCCGCCGGGAGATGCCCGCTGGAGAGATGATGGTCGGTGATCACGACCGGCAGACCCAGGTCATTGGCGCGCGCGATTGCAGCATGGCTGGAGATGCCATTGTCTACCGTCAGCAGCAGATCAGCGCCTTGCTCGACCGCTGTATCGACGACCTCTAAGCTCAACCCATAACCCTGGGTGAAGCGATTCGGGACCAAAAAGGACACTCGGCGCGCGCCCAGCGCCCGCAGCCCCCGTACCGCCAGCGCGCTGCCCGTCGCACCATCGGCGTCATAATCGCCGACTACCAGGAGATGGCCGTCCCGCATGATCTGCTCGACGAGTCGGTCGACCGCCACCTCCAGCCCGCGCAGGGTATCCAAAGGCGCAAGCGCCCCTAGCTCAAGCCCGGCGCCCGCTGGGTCATGGACACCGCGATGGGCATAAAGACGTGCGATCAACTCATGCGGCGTCTGCACTGAAAGAAGGGGTGTCTCAGAAAGTCGGCGGATACGGCAGATAGTCACAATGGGATGGTTTGGTTGAGGCCAGATGCGTCGGGATCCTAGTCTCTCGCCAAAGGGCGGCTCTAACAAGCCGCACCACTTGACAAGCCAGTTTTTCAGGCTAAATTACTAGCACTCGTAAATGACGAGTGCTAACAACAATATCCCCGATCACTGTTCTGAAACCCTTTTTGCGAGGAGATCCATTATCCATGAACCTCCGTCCATTGCATGATCGTGTGGTGATTCGTCGGTTGGAAGAGGAGCGCATGAGTGCGGGCGGGATT
>CALALB010000003.1 GCA_937923175.1 uncultured Chromatiaceae bacterium
AGTCTGGCGCGCGAGCGCCTGCGTCACCTGACGGAACGCGGCGAGTGACTCTTGCGCCGCGCCGGAGGCTTCTTCGGCGCCGGCGGCAATCTGGTCAGCAGCGCGCTTGAGTTCTTCAGCCGCCGCCGAGGCCTCATTGATGCCCGAGGCCAGTTGCGCCGCGGCGGCGGCGATGCGTTCGGCGGCCTGTTGTTGTTTGGCCAGGGTGCGGGCACGCTTGCGCTGCGCCTCGGCCTCGCGCGCCTGCGCGGCGGACGTGCGGCCGCTGACAGCAGCAGCGGCCGCTGTTGATGAAGCCGGTTTTTTGACTAGAGCCATGGGGTTCCTCCTGGAGATCGAAAACGGTGGGGATGAAGCGGAAACGAGCCTGCCCAGAGCGCAGCCCAGGGCAGCGCTCATGAAGAAAACCTTGCAAGGAAACGAGGGGCGCCGTTGCAGCGCCAGGAAACGCTTGGGGCGTTCTGGATCGACGCGTTGTCGCGTTGCCGCCGCCGACTAGCGGGTGGCGCGAAGCCTGTGTGCGGTGGTGTGTGTGGGGGGGGGGGACGAACGATGATGGGAACGACTCGACCAGACGCGCCGTTGTTCGAGTGGTAAGTGTTCCATGGGGATACTCCGGCCTATTCCCTATTCATAAAGAGGTCGAATAAATCGCATTCGCGCGCTTTCGAAGATGTGAGCGTAAGCAAGGAATTGTTGCCGGGCTTGGTGGGCAGCCCGGACGGACTGGCGAAACTGGTGGCGGCGAGCACCGAAGAGCTGTGCGGGGCGAGCTTGTCGAAATCGAGGGTCAGCAGCCTGGGTGCCGGACTCGATGTCCGTGTCCGGGCCTTCAACGAACGGCGGCTGGAAGGCCCGTACCCGTTTACTGGTCGATGCCCTATTCATTCAGAGCCGGCAGGAAGATCGGGTGCTGATGCGCACTGTCCTGATCGTCAGCAAGGTGAGGAGCGACGGCTACCGGGAAATCCTCGGCGCAAGGATCGGCGACAGCGAACATTTTTCTACCTGGGAAGAGACCTGGCGCTGGCTCGATGGCCAAGGTCTTAAGGGTGTCTTTGTCGTCTCGGATCAGCATGGCGGCCTGCGCGAGGCGGTAGCAAAGCGCTTCCCTGACGCCACCCGGCAGCGTTGCCAGGTTCATCTGAGACGCAAGCTCCTGGGCAATTGCAGCGCGAAGACCCATGCCGAGGTGTCGGCTGCCGCCAAACTGGTGTTCCAGGCTGCCGCTCTTTGTTATGTCGATCTTTGCTATGTCGAAAACTGTTACATAGTTTAGGTGATATTTCAATCGAACTGTTCAAGCCCGCCTGCAACCTGGCCTGGCGTTGTCCAAACCACCAGTGATTGATCGATTACACTCAGCTGATCAGCGCCCAGCGCGGCTGCAGGTCATTCGCCAAGTCCACTCATTCCGCATAGCCATGCCCGCTCGAGCCGCGATGATCGCGGGCAAAATAGCTCACCGGACCCTGGGGGATCACGGTCAGGCCTCCGGGGCTCACATGAAAACGCTCGGCATCGCGCGCGCGATCGAGGCCGATCCGATCCCCAGGCTGGATATGATTGTGTCGATCGACGATAACCCGGCGCAGGTGCGCCCCCCGTCCGATCCGGACATAGTCCATGATGATGCATTCCTCGACCACGGCGCCCTCCTCAATCACCGCCTCGCGCCGGATGATCGAATCCTTGATCCGCGCCCCTGGATAAACGATGGTTGCCGCCCCTAGGAGCGAGTTGATGATCTCGCCGCCGAGCACCCGTGCCACCGGTCCCTGATAACTGCTCGAATAGATCGGCCATTCTGGATTAAAGACATCGAACACCGGCTCGGCGCCCAGGACATCCTGATGGGCCTCGAAATAGGCATCGAGCGTCCCGACGTCGCGCCAATAGACCTGCTGCTCATAAGGCTGCACCCCCGGGATGCGGTTGGTCGAAAAATCATAGGCAAAGAGCCGGTGGCTTTGGAGCAGACGCGGTAACACATGCTGGCCGAAATCGGTCCCGCCGCTCTCCTTGGTTTCGAGCAAGGCCTGGATCAGAACCTCGGTTTCAAAGATGTAATTGCCCATCGAGGCGAATGCCATGCCTGGATTGCCGGGCATGGGGGTCGGATGAATGGGCTTTTCCTCGAAGGCCCGGATACCCCCTTCGGGATCGGCCACGATCACCCCATAGCTCGAGGCCTCGGCCAGCGGCACCGGCAGGGCGGCGATGGTCGCATCGGCCCTCCGCTCGCGATGGAACTGGATCATCTGCCGGATATCCATCCGATAGATATGATCGGCGCCAAAGACCGCCACCAGGCTGGGTCGGTGCTCCTCAATCAGATTGATATTCTGATGCACGGCATCCGCAGTACCCTGAAACCAGTGCTCGCCCGACATCATCTGCGGTGGGACCACAGTGACGAATTGGTTTTGCAATAAGGGCGAGATGGTCCAGGCCTTGCGGACATGTTCGATCAGGGATTGGGACTTGTACTGGACCAGCAGATAGATGGTATGGATCTGGGAATTGATCAGATTACTTAAGACAAAATCGACGATCCGATAGCGCGAGCCAAAGGGGACCGAGGGTTTGGACCGATTCTGGGTGAGCGGCTGGAGCCGGGACCCTTGGCCGCCGGCCATGACGAAGGCGATGATACGTTCGTTTTGCATGAGTCCTCCGGGGCCCCGAGGGGCGCTACGACTTGGAATGGATCGGGAGTCCCAATGATAACCCCAAGCAGTTGAGACCGGGATGGCGCCTCGCTGCCCAAATCTGGCCACTGAGAGACCGCAATAGAGCGGTTTGTTCAGGCAGTGGTCAGGGCAGGCGGTGCATCGGCAAATGCATGACGCCGGGATATGGCAGGTTCCAGCTGGTTGGTCGATCTGGATCCCAGCGGGTGGCGGAATGACCAAGCATGGCTCGCGGCTGATGCCGGAACGACCAAAACGGCCAGGAGTCTGGGCGGTGATCCCGGCGAGCGCCTAGCTGTCTGCAGAGGCCCATGACAGCTCGGCCTCGGCGACCCGTAAGACCTCCTCGATGGTGGTGATCCCGGCGAGCGCCTTGCGCAGACCGTCCTGATACATGGTCTCCATGCCCTCTTGGATCGCGAGGCGCTTGATCTCGCTGGCCGTGGCATGATCCAGGACCGCCCGGCGGATGGTTTCGGTCATCACCAGGACCTCGGCGATGACCAGCCGTCCACGATAGCCCGTGCCATTGCAATGGTCGCAGCCGACAGGCCGTCTCAGCGTTAAGGTATTCGAGCCATCGAGATGGATAAAGCGTTTGGCCAAACCTGCATCGGCCTGATAGGAGAGGGCGCAGCGGGGGCAGAGCCGACGCACCAGGCGCTGGGCCAGTATCCCATTGACGGTTGAGGTAATTAGATAATCCTCGACCCCCATATCGAGCAGGCGGGTGACGCCGCTGGCGGCATCATTGGTATGGAGGGTTGAGAGCACGACATGGCCGGTCAAGGCCGATTGCACGGCGATGCGTGCGGTCTCCAGGTCGCGCATCTCGCCGACCATGATGACATCCGGGTCCTGGCGGACGATCGAGCGCAGGGCAGTGGCAAAGGTTAAGCCGATCGCCGGCTTGACCTGGATCTGATTAATCCCTGGGATCTGATATTCGATCGGATCCTCGACGGTGATGATCTTGCGTTCCTCAGTATTGAGCCGGCTTAAGGCGGTATAGAGGGTGGTGCTCTTGCCCGAACCCGTGGGACCAGTGACGAGCAGGATCCCATAGGGCTGATCGAGGATCGATTCCAGACGCTGGCGCGGCGTACCGGTAAATCCTAGGGCATCGAAATCAAAGCGCACGCTCTCCTTGTCCAATAGACGCATGACCACGCTCTCGCCAAAGAGCGTCGGGACGGTTGAGACGCGCAGATCCAGCTCCTTGCCCTGGACCCGAATCGGGATGCGCCCGTCCTGGGGCAGGCGCCGTTCGGCGATATTGAGCTTGGCCATGATCTTGACCCGCGAGATGACCGCGGCGGTCGAACGCACCGGCGGGGCCTCGATCTCGCGCAAAAGCCCATCGATACGCAGACGCACCCTTAACTCATCGGCGAATGGCTCGATATGGATGTCTGAGGCGCGCGCCTCGACCGCCCGTTGGATGAGCTGATTGACCAGCCGGATCACTGGGGCCTCGGAGGCGAGATCCTTGAGATGCTCGATATCGTCCTCGTCGAACTCGCCAAACTCGCCCTCCCCAGGCTCGGCCTTATCCTCGACTCGTTCATAGAGTCTGGCGATTGCGGTATCGATCTCGCTAGCAAGCGCCACCACTGCCTCGACAGGCCGATCGGCGGCTAGGGTCACCGCTGACCGGATGAACGCATCGGCTGGGTTGGCAAAGGCGACGCGCAGCCGCCTACCATCATCATCGAGCACCAGGACCCGAGACTCTTTCATAAACCGCAGCGTAAGCAGATCCTCGCGCACCGGTTGCTCGGGGAAGTCAGCCGAGCCGACCAGGGGCAGATCCATGATCTCGGCGATGGCCTGCGCCAGATCGCGCTCCGATACCAATCCCAGGCGCACCAGCAACGGCAACACAGATTCGCCGGTCTCAGCGGCAAGGCGTCTTGCCCGCCCTAGATCGGCGGCAGTGAGCTTGGCCTGGGCAAGCAGATACTCAGCGATCCTGGTCACTGGGTCCGGGGTTTCCTTGACCTCGGCGCCGCTGTCGGCCGCTTGGAGGCCAGGCCTAGGCTGAGACGGGGCACTGCTGGCCAGGAGCCACTCCTCGCCAGTTAAGGGATGGTCTGGCAGGCTGCTTGGGGCCTGCCCTGGTTCAGTTGGGACCTCGATGGTGTCCTCCATATCGCTCGGCTCGACCTCTGTGTGTCGGTGATACAGGATGCATCTGTGGAGACGTCTGGGGAGATTTGAGTGAGCGGCGAAGCAGCCTGTACTCCTCGGTGGCGGTGCTTGTCTGGGTCGCAGGTTACGCCATCTGTACCCTAGATTGACAGGGTCGCATGAGGCATTGTCTGCGCGGGGAATGCAGGGGCAGTGGGCGATGCGCGTCCGGCCGGGCGCCATTCAGGGACCAATTCGCCCAATAGCCGGTTTAATGACTCGTCATCGGCCATTTCGACCGCTTGGATCAGAGGCTTGAGGGCAGCGGCAAGCAGATCGGGGTCGGGCGGTATCTGGCGGACGATGCGGATCTTGGGATGGGGGGTGGGGATGAGCTCCTCTGAGTCATGGAAAAGTTCCTCATGGAGCCTTTCGCCAGGGCGAAGCCCGATATAGCGGATCTGGATGTCCCGCCCAGGCTTGCGCCCAGCCAGCCGGATCATCTGTTCGGCGAGATAGCGGATCTTGATCGGCTCGCCCATATCGAGGATCAGCACCTCTCCGCCCCGGCCGATGACCGCTGCCTGCATGATGAGTTGGCAGGCCTCTGGGATGGTCATGAAATAGCGTTCGACCTCCGGGTGAGTGACCGTCACTGGTCCGCCGCTTTCGATCTGGCGCTGAAACAGCGGGACCACACTCCCTGCTGAACCCAAGACATTGCCAAAGCGCACGGTGATGAACCGACAAGCGGAGCGCCGGTTGAATGACTGGCAGATACGCTCCGCCAGAGACTTGGTTGCACCCATGACATTGGTGGGATTGACCGCCTTGTCGGTCGAAATCAAGACAAAACGCTCGCAGTCATTGGCGGCGGCCGCCTCGGTCACCCGTAGGGTGCCGATGACATTGTTTTTGATCGCCGCCCGTATCTGATCCTCGAGCATCGGGACATGCTTATAGGCCGCGGCATGAAAGACGATCGCTGGCCGCTCCTGTTTGAAAAGATCGGCAAGCGCCGCCCCATCGGTCACATCCAAAAGACGGCGTTTGAACGCAAGCTGGGGATGATGTTCGAGCAGCTCCTGCTCGATACGATAGAGGTTGAACTCACTATGATCGACCAGGATCAGGCGCTCAGGACCTGTCCTGGCCAACTGCCGCACCAGCTCAGAACCGATCGAGCCGCCTGCACCAGTGATCAAGATTGCGCGGCGAGCAAGCCCTGCCTGGAGTGCCTCCCAATCGAGGGCCACGGGTTCGCGCCCGAGCAGATCCTCAAGCGCCAGCGGCCGCAGTTGTTTGAGATCCAGGGCCCCGTTTAGAAGGCCGGCCAGCTCAGGTAGGATGCGCAAGGGGCGCTGAGCGCGCTCGCAAAGCTCGACCAGGCGTTGCATCTCGCGCGCGCTCGTCTGGGGCTTGGCAAGGATCACCAGATCGATCGAGCGCGCCTGCACGATCCTTGGGATCTCGGCAATGGGACCCAAGACCGGCAGGCCTTGAAGCTCGCTGCCCTGGCGCCTGGGGGTATCATCGACGAAACCGACCGGGATATAGGCATGCCGTGGATCATGGCGCAGGGCGCGCGCCAAAAGATCCCCGGCGCGGTCGGCGCCGACGATCAAGACCCGCTGGCCGGCTGACAGTTCGAGCCGGCGATCCTTGAGCCAGCGATACAGCAAACGCGGCCCGGCCAAAAGCATTAATTGAATGCCGAGATAAAGTACGGGCACCGAGCGCGGGACCCAGGCGGTGCGGTTGATGATGAACAAGGCCACCACTGCCAAGACGGTCCCTACCAATACGGCCTGGGTGATCCGTACCAAATCCGGGACCGAGGCAAAACGCCACACCCCCCGATAGAGCCCAAACAACCAGTAGACGCCGCCCTGAAGCGGAACCAACCAGGGCAGCGCCCCTAAGGCAGCCTTGAAGAATTCAGGAGGGATGGTGTCGAGGTTGAACCTGAGCCAATAGGCCAAAAACCAGGCCAGTGGGATGGTCGAGAGATCATGGATAAAAACGGCCGTGCGCGAGCGCAGCCGGTCAAACCAGGGGTTCATCTCTGGGTCGCCTGCTCGATGCGGGCGATCCTAAGATGGATGAGCCCATAGATCACCCCCCAGGCGCCGATCAGCAGCCATTGCTCGCCGACCGCAAGCCGGGGGACAGCCAGGGCTGAGACCATCACCGCTGCCATGAGGGCATAGCCATACGCCAGGGTGCGGCCTTGACCCCAGCCGGCGAGCACCAGACGCTGATAATGATGCGAACGATGCGCCTGCCAAATGCGTTCCCGGCGGGCCAAACGGACGAGCAGGGTCCAGGTAGCATCCAAAATAAAGGGCGAAAATAACAGCCCCCCTACCCAGAGCGGCACCAGCCCCAGCCGTTCGCCCCAGAGCGCGCTGGCTGCAGCCAGCAGACCCAGGCTGGCTGAGCCGACATCGCCTAAAAAGATCCGGGCCGGCGGGAGATTATGAACCAAAAAGCCGCCTGCCGCTGCCGCTGTACCCAGGCAGATCAGGGTATAGCCTGGTGCTGAGCCTTGCCAGCCGAACCAGGCCAGGCCTAAAAATCCAAAGACCGCCATGCCCCCGGCAAGGCCATCCATGCCGTCCATGAAGTTGTAGAGGTTAATCATCCAGACAGTCAAAAGCAGACTTAAGACTAAGCTCAGCCAATCAGGAAAGGGGAGCACCCAGCCTGGCAGGACCAGCTGCTCCCAAACCAGCCCGCCGTTGATCAGGAGACCAGAGGCACCAAGCTGGGCAGCGAGCCGAATGAGCGGTGACAAGGGCCGCAGATCGTCAGCAAAGGCCGTGCCGGCCACCAGCACCAGCCCTGCCCAGATCCAGGCGAGCTCAGTCTCCCCCCAACCGAGCAGCCAGCTCGCTAAAAAGGCCAGGCTCAAGCCTGCAAGCACGGCCAAACCGCCCGACCTGGGGATGGGGCGGTCATGGAGCGAGCGTTCATTGGGATGATCGAGCGGGCCCCGGCCCTGAGCGAGATAACGGGTCAGCAGCATGCTGACCAACAGGGCCAGGGCAGGGACGGTGAGCAGGGCCACAGGCATAGGCAGTGCCTAGCGGGTACGCAATAAGGCCCCCTCAACCGCATCGCGCCGTTCGCGCCCAGCCAGCGCCTCGATGAGCGCCAAGGCAAAGTCCAGGGCTGTGCCTGGACCGCGTCCAGTGACCACCTGCCCATCGACCACCACGGGTTGATCGACGAGGCTGAGCCGCGGGAAGTCCTCAGGCTTGACGCAACCCGGGTAACAGGTCGCCTGGTGGCCGTCGAGCAGGCCGGCGCTGGCTAGGACCTTGGGGGCGGCGCAGATCGCCGCGGTATAGGCGCCGCGCTCGGCATGGCGGCGCAGGATCTCGCGTATCCGGGGATCCTCCTCCAGATGTTGGGCCCCTGGCAGGCCGCCTGGTAAGACCACCATCTCGAAATCCTGATCCTGAACCGCCTCCAGGGTGGTATCGGGTAGGATCGCGACCCCATGGCTCGATTTGACCGGGCCCTCGCTGAGACCGGCCACGATCACCTCGATCCCGGCGCGGCGCAAAAGATCGATCACAGTGACTGCCTCGAGCTCTTCAAAACCTTGGGCCAAGGGAACGAGTACGCGCATCGTTGAAACCTCCAGGGTTCAGGTTATCGACCGAGTGAGGCTTAGGCCCTCTGGCTTGATCTGGGCTGACCCAAACTATTGGGCCTTGCCAAATAGACTCAGGCCCTTGAGGACCTGCATTGCCTCAGCGAGCTGTAAATCCTCAGCGGCCAGGGATTGGCCTTGTCCGGCAGCTGGGGCCGGCTTGGCCGCCGGCTCCTCCTCCAGATGGCGGACCAGATTGGATTCCTTGACAGTCGTCGCCGTGGATTCCGGAAGGGGTTTGAACTCGCCGCGTTCCAGGATGATGTCGGGGATGATCCCCTGGGCCTGGATCGAGCGGCCCGAAGGGGTGTAATAGCGCGCGGTGGTGAGCTTTAAGGCCGACTCCTCATCGAGCGGGACAATGGTCTGCACCGAGCCCTTGCCGAAGGTTGGGGTGCCCATGATGATGGCGCGCCGATGATCCTGGAGCGCACCGGCGACGATCTCGGAGGCCGAGGCGCTGCCGCCATTGACCAGGACCACCAGAGGTGCACCCTCCAGTACATCGTCCGGGCCGGCGCTAAAGCGCATCTGGCTGTTTTTGATCCGGCCCTCGGTATAGACGATCAATCCCTGGGTCAAAAAGGCATCGGCGACCCCGACCGCCCCATTGAGCACCCCTCCTGGGTTGTTGCGCAAATCCAGGATCAGACCCTTGAGTGTACCGCCGCTTTCGGATTTCAAGCGGGCGATGGTCTGCAGCATGTCCTCAGCGGTATGGGCCTGGAATTGGGCAAGACGCACATAGCCAAAGCCTGGTTCAAGCAGGCGGCCCTTGACGCTGGCAACCTGGATGAGGGCGCGTTCGAGGGTGACCTCGAAGGGTTTGTCGTCCGAACCGCGCAGGATGCTTAACCGCACCTGGGTGCCGGGTTTACCGCGCATCAATTGCACGGCCTCATTGAGGCTGAGACCTTTGACCGGCTTGTCGTCGATGCGAATGATCAGATCACCCGCTTGCAGCCCAGCGCGCTGGGCGGGGGTATCGTCGATGGGGGCGATCACCTTGATGAATCCATTCTCCATCCCGACCTCAATGCCCAATCCCCCGAACTCGCCGCTGGTCCCGACCTGAAGCTCGCGATATTCCTCGCCAGTGACATAGGCCGAATGCGGATCAAGACCCGCAAGCATCCCGCGGATAGCATTCTCGATCAAGGCGCGGTCGCTTACTGATTCGACATAGTCCTCTTTGATGCGTCCAAAGACATCGGCAAATGTCCGAAGTGCCGCAAGCGGCAGATCGGCCTCGTTTACGACTGGCGGCAGCCGTCCCTCCTCGGCCAGGGCAAGTGCGCCGATCGCAATCCCAAGACAAGTTACCAGCAGGATTGATAAGGGAATAGTCTTCATAGAGCTCCCCGCAAGGAAACCTGCGCCTGAAGTTGCGGGAGGAATGGCGAATATTCGACCATGTTGTTACCAACCGCAATCGGGTCTAGCAAACGGCATCCCCTGTGATCTGGCCCAAGCGATCGGCGTGCTGGACTGACTGGGAGCTGGCGCGGGAAGCGGCGGCCATGCTGGACTCGATTTGCCATGAGCGAGCCTGAGAAGTGCCCTCGCTGGAAATCCAGCCAGATCACATCATCTGTTCGTGCGCATCCCGCCCGCCATTGCCGTTGCCGATTGGGTGCATCACCTTGCCCCTGCGCCCTGGCGAATACCCGAAGCGCCTCCTGGCCTCTGGTCAGCCCAAGGAGGCCGAGTTGGTATTCCGCCCAGGACGTTGGTATTTCAACCTCACCGTCGAAGGCGCCGACGCGGTGCCGCTGGCATCCGGCCTTGTGATGGGCGTGGATGGCGGAGAGAACAACCTCACCGCCATAAGCACGGGCCAGGTCTTCGGCGACGAGCAACTGCGCAACGAGCGCGACCCTTACCTTGCCCTGCGTCTTCGTCTTCAGGCCAACGGTAGCCAAAACGCAAAACCAAGGCCCCGGTAGGTCTTGGGCAAGAAGATGGCCCGCCTGAACCACCTCAACCACAAAACGGGCAAGGCCAGGGTTGCGGCCGCGAAGGCCGCAGAGGTCAGGATCGTGAGGGAGGATCCGAGGCATATCCGCAGCAAGACGGGCAAGCCTCTGCAGGCAAAGTATCCTGGCGACAGCTTTAGTCCTCGAGCGAATCCAAGCCCAAGGCAGTAGATGTCGCTCCCTGCTCGGGTTGGGGAGGATTGGGTCCCCACTGGGTCTTGGGGCGCCGGCGCCCTGAATGCCAGTCGGAACCTGGCCCGGCTGGGAAAAACTGCCGTTTCGCCCAGGGCGGCCGTCAATACGCCTGAGGTCGGGGATGGGCATGGGCTTGTCCTGCGCCAAGGCTGCGCCGAAAGGGGCGGGGGTTATTTACCCAGAAAGCCGGCGATATTTGATCCGATGCGGCTGGTCAGCCTCGCTGCCCAGCCGCAAGTGCCGATCGGCCTCGTAATCGCTGTAATTCCCCTCAAACCAGGTTACCTGGGAGTCACCCTCGAAGGCCAGAATATGGGTGGCAATGCGATCGAGGAACCAGCGGTCGTGACTGATGACCATGACGCAGCCGGGGAAGGCGAGCAGGGCCTCTTCGAGGGCGCGCAGGGTCTCGACGTCCAGATCATTGGTCGGCTCATCGAGCAAGAGGACATTGCCGCCGCTTTTCAAGAGCTTGGCCAGATGCACCCGATTGCGCTCCCCGCCCGAGAGATCGCCGATGCGTTTTTGTTGATCCAGGCCCTTGAAATTAAACCGGCTGCAATAGGCGCGTGAGTTCATCTCATAGCGCCCGACGGCAATGATATCCGACCCCCCCGAGATCTCCTCCCAGACGGTCTTGGCGTTATCCAAGGCATCGCGCGTCTGATCGACATAGGCGATCTGCACCGTCTCGCCGATCCTAATGCTGCCAGCATCTGGTTGTTCTTGACCGGTGATGATGCGAAAGAGGGTGGTTTTACCGGCGCCATTGGGACCGATGATGCCGACGATGGCGCCCTTGGGTACAGTAAATGACAGGTTGTCATACAGCAGCCGCTCGCCGTATGCCTTTTTCAGATCCACTGCCTCGATCACCAGATCGCCTAACCGAGGACCAGGCGGGATATAGATCTCATTGGTCTCGTTGCGCGCCTGAAATTCCTGGGATTGCAGCTCCTCGAAACGCGCTAAACGCGCCTTGCTCTTGGCATGGCGACCCTTGGGATTGCTGCGCACCCATTCCAGCTCGTGCTGCATGGCCTTGATCCGCGCTTGTTCCTGTTTTTGCTCAAGCTCAAGGCGGCGTTCCTTCTGCTCGAGCCAGGACGAATAATTGCCCTGCCAGGGGATGCCGTGCCCCCGGTCGAGCTCAAGGATCCAGCCGGCGACATTGTCTAAGAAATACCGGTCATGGGTTACCGCCACCACTGTCCCTGGATATTCCTGCAAGAACCGTTCAAGCCAGGCGACCGACTCGGCATCGAGATGGTTGGTCGGTTCATCCAGGAGCAGCATATCGGGTTTAGAGAGCAACAGGCGACACAGGGCGACGCGCCGGCGCTCGCCCCCCGATAGCTTGGTGACATCTGCATCCCAGGGCGGCAGACGCAAGGCATCGGCGGCGACCTCCAGGATTCGGTCGAGGTTATGCCCATCGGTGGCCTGGATGAAGTTCTCAAGCTCCGCCTGCTCCTTGGCGAGCGCATCGAAATCGGCATCCGGCTCGGCATAGGCGGCATAGACCTCATCCAACCGCGCTATTGCCGCCTTAATCGGGGCGAGCGCCTCCTCGACATTGCCGCGTACATCCTTGCTGGGATCAAGCTGCGGCTCTTGCGGGAGATAGCCGATCTTAATCCCCGGCTGGGGGCGCGCCTCACCCTCGATCTCGGTATCGACCCCAGCCATAATCCGCAGCAGGGTCGATTTGCCAGCGCCATTGAGCCCCAAGACCCCGATCTTGGCGCCTGGAAAGAATGACAGCGAAATGTCGCGCAGGATATACCGTTTGGGCGGCACCACCTTGCTGACGCGATGCATCGTATAGATATATTGGGCCATTAGCGATCGAGTAATTGGTGGTCAATAATGAATCTTAAGCTGACTGGCCTTAGGGATGTCCCCATTCTGCGCCCCTTTCGGCCAATTAGGCAAATGATCCAGGATACGCCACCGGTCAGGTGGGTTTGATAGAGTCTCCCAAGATCCGATCCGATTCTAGCCTGGAGCTCCCGGTAATGCACTTGTTTAGCTCGGCCTTGGATGACCTCAGCCCGCTCCATGAGCTGGATACCGATCAGCGCGCGCGTCTCGCAGCGACTGGGCAGGTGGTCTCCATCCCTGCCGGCAGGCGGCTTCTGGCAACCCAGGAATACCCCTGGCTTCTATATCTCCTGTCTGGTCAGCTCTGTCTCATCTACGCTGGGCAAAAGACCCTGATCACTGCTGGCAAGCCCCGCGCCTGTCAACCGATCTTTAACGAGCAGCAGTTGCTTGCCCAGGCAGTGTTGACCAGCGACTCTGAGGTCCTGCGTCTGGATCGAGCGCTCTATCACAGGTTAAGCGGAAGGCGTTATACCGATCTGACATCGGTCGACACCCTGAATGAGACCGAGGGCGCCTTGTTTGGTCAGCTGGTCCAGGCCTGTCAAGCGGGTCAGCTGCAGTTGCCCACCCTGCCCAAGGTAGCGCGGGCGATCCAGGAGGCGATGCAGGACCCCGATATCAGCTCGGCGCGTCTGGCGCGTATCGTCCAGGTGGATCCAGCGATCACCGGCGCCCTGATCCGGATGGCCAATAGTGTCCTGTGCCAAGGGCTGCAGCCGATCCCCGATGTGCGCAATGCCATTATCCGGCTTGGACTCGAGGTGACCCGATCCACCGTGATGAGCCTGGCCATGCAGCAGGTATTCAAGACCAAGTCGCCCCTGATGAAGGCACACATGAAGGCGGTCTGGAACCGCAGCGTTCATGTCTCGGCGCTCAGCTATGTGATCGCGCGCCACTGTCCCAGGTTTAGCCCCGAGCAGGCTATGCTCGCTGGTTTGGTTCATGATGTCGGGGTCATCCCGATCATCGACCATATCAGCCGCCATGAGATACAGGTGGACGAAAACGAGGTCGAGGCGGCGGTCATCAGGCTAGGTCAGCTGGTTGGCGAGCTGGTGGTCAATTATTGGGGATTAGGGCCCGAGGTGGTCGAGATCGTGCGTCACTCAGGCGATTGGTACCGGGATGATCGGGAGGAGCCGGATTATTGCGATATCGTCCTGGTCGCCCGGCTCTATCGGCTCAATCAGTCCGAGGTGCGCGGCCCCCTGCCGCGTTATGACGCGGTCCCTGCCTATTACAAGCTGGGGTTGGTCTTCCCGACCAGGGACGGCACCTTGGATGTCATCGCTGAGGCCAAGGAGGAGCTCAATTTTGTCATCGATATGCTCAGAGGTAAGAAACAATGACCTGGGCACTCGCCCCCAGCCGGCGGCAAGTTGTCATGTCTTTGGTTTTGCCCGAGTAGCTCAGGCTGATCTGCAGCTCAAATGGCAGGTCATGACTCACTCGGGGTGGCGGTGCGTTTCAGCGGATAGAATAGAGCGAGCAGGGCTTGCCTGAGTTGATCCGCAACCGATCAGCTTGGGGTGCGGCTCAATCCGCAAGCCAAGGGTGCGCGCCTGGGCGTCTTAAATACGCATTGGGTCAGGCCTGAGTGGGTCTGCTTTAGGCAAACACCACCCAGGTCGTGGTGATATATTTCACCCCCTCCTGGACTGTGGCCGCGCGATGCTCATGGGTCCAGAAAGGTGGAAAAAGCACCAGGGTCCCGCATTCGGGGCGTAGACTGACCTGCTGGTGCAGGAACTCGGTTTCACCGCCGGGTCCAGGCACGTCGTTGAGATACCAGAGCGCGACCAGTTGGCGCGGGCTGAGCTCGTGGCTGCCGCTATCGATATGCCAGTGATAATACTCGCCGCTCCGATAGCGTTGGACCTGATAGCCCTCGTCCTTGAACGGCCCCCGGAAATAGGGAAAGGACTCCCGAAACTCGGCAAGGGCAGCTGCCAGGGAACGGAAAAACACCTCATCGATATCCTGCCAATCCGGTTTATTGCTCACCACCAGGTCGGTGGTGCGCTTGATCTCGGGCATCTCGGCGCGCAGCTGGCCGACCCGACCGGCGTATTGATACTGGGGACTGGTCTCGAACCGTTCGATTACCGCTGCACAAAAGCTTGGGGGAAGCGCCTGCGCTTTGACAAAGATAAAGCTACCCGGCTTGACCTCGCGGATGGTCTTCAAGGGAACAGGGTTGGGGTAGGGTTCAGTGTTCATTGCAGCACCTACTCCGCTCTGGGACGACGAGAGAGGATCTGGGGTAGACCTCTTTATGCGACCGCCGGCAGTCCTGCCAAGGCCATCGCGACCTCCTCCTCGACATAGTCTAAATCTTTAAGCTTGCCGGCGAGATAATCCATATAGGCCTGCATGTCGAAATGGCCATGGCCGCTGAGATTGAACAGGATGGTCTTGGTCTCGCCGGTCTCGCGACAGCGTTCGGCCTCATGGATAACGGCGCGCACCGCATGGGTCGCCTCAGGGGCAGGGATGATCCCCTCGGCCCGGGCAAATCGGAGTCCAGCGGCAAAGCATTCGAGCTGGTTATAGGCGCGCGCCTCGATCAACCCCAAGGCGGCCAGATGACTGACCTGGGGCGCCATCCCGTGATAACGCAAGCCGCCGGCATGGAAACCGGGCGGCACAAAGCCTGAGCCCAGGGTGTACATCTTGCACAGAGGCGTCAGATGGGCGGTGTCGCCGAAATCATAGGCAAAGCGCCCACGGGTCAGGCTCGGGCAGGCCGAGGGCTCGACGGCGATACAGCGCACCCGGGGTCCACCGCGCAGCTGGGCCCCGAGGAAGGGGAAGGCAAGACCGGCAAAATTGCTGCCACCACCCGTGCAGCCGATCACCAGATCTGGATAGGCATCGGCCATCTCGAGCTGGCGCATCGCCTCAAGCCCGATGACTGTCTGATGCAAGAGGACATGATTGAGCACGCTCCCTAAGGCATATTTGGTATCTGGATTCTGCGCCGCAAGCTCTACCGCCTCGCTGATGGCGATCCCGAGACTCCCGGTGCTCTCTGGGTGCTCGGCAAGGATTGCCCGCCCAGATTCCGTGGTGTCGCTCGGGCTGGGGATACAGTGCGCGCCGAATGACTCCATCAGGGCACGCCGATAGGGCTTTTGCTGATAGCTCACCTTGACCATATAGACCAGGATCTCAACCCCAAAGACGGCCCCAGCGAACGCCAGAGAGGATCCCCATTGACCGGCACCGGTCTCGGTGGTGATGCGTTTGACCCCCTCGACCTTGTTGTAAAAGGCCTGGGCGACTGCGGAGTTGGCCTTGTGGCTACCTGTGGGGCTAACCCCTTCGTATTTGTAGAAGATCCTGGCCGGCGTATCGAGCGCCTGTTCGAGCCGGCGGGCCCGATAGAGGGGTGAGGGGCGCCACTGGCGCCAGACTGCGCGCACGGGCTCAGGGACCTCGATCTCTCGCTCCGTGCTCATCTCCTGCTCGATGACCCCGCGCGGAAAGATGACCGCAAGCTCCTCGGCGGTAACCGGCTGCTTGGTTGCCGGATTAAGGACCGGCGCCAGGGGCTCGGGCAGGTCGGCGTTGATATTGTACCAAAAGCGCGGCAGACTCGCTTCATCGAGCAGATATTTAACGGTCTCGGTCATGGGTGTCGGGTACGGTGATTGGTTGATATTTGGTTTTGCCCGCAAGACGGACAGACCCCGTCAAGGTCCCCAGTGTGCCACAGATCAGAGCGAACCGGCACGCATCAGCAACCAATGGGTCAGGAGTGCCACGGGTCGCCCAGTTGCGCCCTTTTCCTTGCCCGAGAGCCAGGCGATCCCGGCAATATCGAGATGGGCCCAGCGGTATTTTTTGGCAAAACGCGCCAAGAAACAGGCGGCGGTGATCGCTCCGGCCTCGCGTCCGCCGACATTGGCCATATCGGCAAAGTTGCTATTGAGCTGCTCTTGATAGTCTTCCCAGAGTGGCAGGCGCCAGACCCGATCCCAGGTTGCCTCACCCGCGGCGATCAATTCATTGGCCAGCCGGTCATCGCTGGTGAAAAGGCCTGCCGGGTGTTTGCCGAGCGCAATGACACAGGCGCCAGTGAGCGTCGCCAGATCGAGCACGGTCTCAGGATTAAACCGCTCGCAATAGGTGAGGGCATCGGCCAGGATCAGCCGGCCCTCGGCATCTGTGTTGAGGATCTCGATGGTTTGGCCAGACAGGCTGGTGACGATGTCGCCGGGCTTATTGGCCGCTCCATCCGGCAGATTCTCGGTCGCGGGAATGACCCCGATGAGATCGAGTGGCAGATCCAACAGACAGGCCGCGCGTAGGGCACCCAAGACCGCCGCCCCCCCCGCCATATCGAACTTCATCTCGTCCATCTCGGCAGCCTGTTTGAGCGAGATCCCGCCGGCATCAAAGGTCAAACCTTTGCCGACCAAGGCGAGCGGTCTGCTCTCTGCAGCTGCGCCTCGATAATGGGCGATGATCAATTTAGGCGGCTGGCGGCTGCCGCGCGCCACCGACAACAGGGCATTCATGCCGAGCGCCTGCATCTGACCCTCGTCTAGGACCTCGACGCTCAGGCGGGGACAGTGCTCGGACAATGCCTGTGCCTGTTCGGCAAGATAGGTCGGCGTACAGAGATTGCCGGGCAGATTGCCTAGCTCACGCGCCAGCCGAATCCCCTCGGCCATCGCCTGGGCATGCCGAAGCGCGCGTTCGGCGTTCGGGATCTCGGATCTTTTCTCGATCCAAAGATTGAGACGTTTGAGCGGATGCTTAGGCGCCTGTTTATCCTCGGATTTGGTACGGGTATAGCGGTAGCATTTGTCCTCGATCATCAGCACCGCATCGCGCGCGGCGGTATAGAGGTCTAGGCCTCGGGGGAGTGGGTCGGGGAGGGTAAGGGTTGCGCTCTCGGCGCCGCTTTGCTGTAAAACCAGGGCTACTGCGCCCAAGGCCTGGCGATAATTGGCGCGGGTAAACTCATTGCGCTTGCCCAGCCCAAGCAAGAGCAGGCGTTCGGCAGCTATCCCGGGTAGCTCATAGAGCAAAAGGGTCTGACCGATTTCGCCGTTTAGATCGCCCTTTTTCAGCAGGGCGCTCAGACGCCCATTGCTAGCCGTATCGATCCGCTCAGCCGCCTCAGTGAGTCTGCGTTTTTCAAAGATCCCAATGATCAAACAGGGTGTCTTATGGTTGGCAAGCTCGCCCGTCTTACATTTGAGCTCCATGCACTGCTCCTTAAGCCGTCGCGTTTAAAGATCACAGTTTACCCAAAACCGAACCGATCGATGGGTACTGAGGGGGCCAGGTGTTATTTGGCCTATCTCATGTTGCCTAAATCTCACCCCCAAGGGCCAGCCGCTTTAAGATGGACGCCGAGGTGCGTCCAGCAAGGGGAATGGCGGGGCGTTCGGTGATCGAAACGGCCTGCAAGGGCCTGGGCGATGACGGGGATGCCAGCGAGCCCGAACCCATCACCCCGAAGAAGCTGGGCGCGCTATGCCGGCGCAAGCAACCTCACCCCGGCGCAGACCGGGGCGAGGGGGCATTGCATTTTTGGCAGAATCGGGTTCCCCGGCCATTTCTGCGGCGGCCTGGGGCGCGCACAGCAACCTGACTGCTGCCTCAAGCCGGTATAATCGACGACAGGTTGCGCAATGCCCACCTTAGAGTCCTTGGCGCCCTTGATGTACTCCCGGCGTGCTGGCCATGGTCCCTGGCCGTCCGCAAGCCAGATCCCTCATCGCTTAGTTTGTTGACGAAATGTCCCTGATCCGCCTGCGCGGTGCGCGCACCCATAATCTCAAGAATATCGATCTCGATCTGCCGCGCGACCGTTTGCTTGTAATCACCGGGGTTTCCGGCTCAGGCAAGTCATCCTTGGCCTTCGATACCCTGTATGCTGAGGGCCAGAGGCGTTATGTCGAGTCGCTGTCAGCCTATGCGCGCCAGTTTTTATCGGTCATGGACAAACCGGACATCGACCATATCGAAGGCCTGTCGCCCGCGATCGCCATCGAACAGCGGACGACCTCGCATAATCCGCGTTCGACTGTGGGGACCATCACCGAGATCCATGATTATCTGCGCCTGCTCTTTGCCCGCATCGGCCAGCCGCGTTGTCCGAAACATGGCGAGCCCTTGGCGGCCCAGACGGTCGATCAGATGGTTGACCAGGTCCTAGCCTTGCCCGAAGGGGAGCGGCTGATGCTCCTGGCGCCCGTGGTCGAGGCGCGCAAGGGCGAATATCAGCGTCTTTTGCATGAGCTGCATGCCCAGGGGTTTGTGCGCGCGCGTATCGATGGCGATCTTTATGAGCTCGATGAGCCGCCTTCACTCGACCCTAAACGCAGGCATGATATTGCAGTCGTCGTCGATCGCTTGCGAGTGCGGGCGGATCTGAGGGCACGTCTGGCCGAGTCGTTCGAGACGGCGCTTAAGCTTTCCAATGGCCTCGCGCGGATCGCCTGGATCGATGAACCCCAGAGGCCTGAGCTCGTGTTTTCGGCGCGTTTTGCCTGTTCGGTCTGCGGCTGGAGCCTAAATGAGCTGGAGCCGCGTCTATTTTCATTCAACAACCCGGCGGGGGCCTGTCCGAGGTGTGCAGGTCTAGGGGTCGAGCTGTTTTTTGATCCGGACAAGGTGGTTGTCCACCCCGATCTAAGCCTGGCAGGAGGGGCGGTGCGCGGCTGGGATCGGCGCAATGCCTTTTATTTCCAGATGATCCGCTCGCTGGCGGCCCATTATCGCTTTGATGTGGAGACGCCTTGGGTCAGGCTTCCTGAACAGATCAAACAGCTTATCCTCTATGGCAGCGGCGAGGAGGCGATCGCCTTCAAACCCCTGCATCCAGGGACAGGGGTCAGGGTTCAGCCGTTCGAGGGGATCCTGCGCAATATGGAGCGGCGTTATCGCGAGACCGATTCGGCGACGGTGCGCGAGGAGCTTGCCCGCTATCTCTCCGAGCGCCCTTGCCCGGAGTGCGGGGGGGGGCGGCTGAACGAGGCAGCCCGCCATGTCTTTGTCGGAGACTATAATCTGCCGGCGATCGAGGCCATGCCAATAGGCTCGGCGTTGCATCTGTTTGAGACCCTTGCCCTGCCCGGGCAACGCGGCGCGATCGCTGCCAAGATCATCGCCGAGATCCAGGAGCGCCTGCGCTTTTTGGTCGATGTAGGGCTGGATTATCTCTCGCTTGACCGGCGCGCCGAGACGCTCTCGGGCGGCGAGGCGCAACGCATCCGGCTGGCAAGCCAGATTGGGGCGGGTCTGGTCGGGGTGATGTATATCCTGGATGAGCCATCGATCGGCCTGCATCAGCGCGACAATGCGCGTTTGCTGAAGACCCTGACCCGATTGCGCGATCTTGGTAATACGGTGATTGTGGTCGAACACGATGAAGAGGCGATCCGCACCGCTGACTGGGTGGTGGATCTAGGGCCTGGCGCCGGTGCCCATGGCGGCGAGGTGGTGGCCCAGGGGACGGCAGAAGAGATCGCCGCCAACCCCCGTTCGCTCACTGGCCAGTATCTGTCAGGTCAGCTGCGCATCGAGATCCCCAAACAACGGACCCCAGTCGATCCAGGGCGTCAGCTGCGTCTCCTGGGGGCTTGCGGCAATAATCTACGCGCCATCGATGTCTCCATCCCGGTGGGGACCTTCTGTTGTATCACTGGGGTCTCGGGATCGGGCAAATCGACCCTGATCAATGACACCCTGTATCCGGCAGTTGCGCGGCATTGTCTAGGCGCGCGCCTAACCCCTGCCCCTTATCGCGCCATCGAGGGTCTGGAACATTTCGATAAGGTGATTGAGATCGATCAAAGCCCGATCGGGCGTACCCCCCGCTCAAATCCAGCGACCTATACCGGGGTGTTCAATCTCATTCGCGAGCTCTTTGCCGCAGTCCCCGAGGCGCGTGCCCGCGGCTATGGCTCCGGGCGTTTTAGTTTCAACGTCAAGGGTGGGCGCTGTGAGGCCTGCAAGGGGGACGGGGTCATTCGGGTGGAGATGCATTTCCTGCCCGATGTCTATGTCCAATGCGAGGTCTGCCAGGGGCGGCGTTATAACCGCGAGACCCTTGAGATCCGCTATAAGGGTAAAAACATCCACGAGGTCCTCAATCTCAGCGTCGAAGAGGCCCTGGATTTCTTCTCGGCAGTCCCAACGCTAGGGCGCAAACTCCAAACCCTGATCGATGTGGGTCTAGGCTATATCCAGCTTGGACAAAATGCGACCACCCTGTCGGGCGGCGAGGCGCAACGTCTGAAACTGAGCCGTGAGCTCTCCCGCCGCGATACCGGGCGCACCCTGTATATCCTCGATGAGCCGACGACTGGTCTGCATTTTCACGACGTCAAGCAGCTGCTGGCAGTCCTGCATCGTCTGCGCGCTCAGGGCAATACCGTGGTCGTCATCGAGCATAATCTGGATGTGATCAAGACAGCGGATTGGATCATCGATCTGGGTCCTGAGGGCGGCGCCCGCGGCGGTCAGGTGATCGCCTGCGGCACCCCTGAGATGATCGCCGCTACTGCAGGTTCTTACACTGGACAGTTTCTGAAGCCCATCCTTGCGCGCGGCTGGTGACTCATTCGACCACCTGGGCATAGTTTTGCCCGCGCACGTCTTTGAGCAGCATATCGATATCCTCGGTCGAGACCCCAAGCATTTGGAGCGCCTCAGCCCCGAGTCTGAGACTGCTTTCGATCGCCTCGGGATAGGCACGGGTAGCGCCGGCGCGCAAGAGGCTTGCGCAGGCCTCGAGATCGCGCGCCCGCGCGATCACTGGCACATGCGGGCCGGTATGGCGGATATGCGAGACCGCGCGCAATGCCGCCGATCCCTGATCGATGGTGAGGATCACCAAGGCGGCGTTTTCCACCTGGGCGGCGTGCAACAGCTCCGGGTCGCCGATATCGCCATAATAGACCGCCCGTCCATCCCGCACCCCTTGTTCGACATGGGCGGGGTTGGTGTCAAAGGCAATAAATGGGATCTGATTGACCTCGAGCAGGGTCGCAATGGTATGGCCCACCCGCCCATAGCCGCCGATGATCACCCGGCCTTTGGGGGCAACGCCGGTCATGGGTTCATCGAAGCCCTGGATCTTGCCGGTGCGATGTTCGAGACGCTGTGCCAGGCGATCGCCGATCCGCACCAAGGGGGTGGTCAACAGCATGCTCGTCGAGATCACGCTGATCGCAATGGCAAAGGTGGCGTCATCGATCAGACCTAGGGTCTTGGCAAAACCAAAGAGCACAAAGCCGAACTCACCGTTTTGCGCAAGCAAAAAGGCAACCCGGGCGGCCACCCCGCGCGGTAGCCTAAATAGGATCCCGATCCCGAACACAGTCACCAGCTTGATGGCGATGACCACCAACACATGCTGGGCCAAAAGCCAGGGTTGCTCAGTGAGCGCCCCTAGATCGATCGACATCCCAACGGCCACGAAGAATAGGCTCAACAAAAGCCCCTTGAATGGCTCGACCTGGGCCTGGATCTGAAAGTTAAAGGGGGTTGTGGACAATAACATCCCCATCATGAATGCGCCGAGCGCCATCGATAGCCCAGCTTCATGCATCGCCCAGGCGGAGAGCAAGACGGCGAGCATGACCACCAGGGCAAATGCCTCGCGATTGTTTTGATGGAGCAAGCCTTCGAGCACCGGTGGCAGGACATAGCGGCCGATCAGCCAGATGAGCCCACCCATGCTCAGGATGCGCAACACCGTCGGTTCGGTCATGGATGCTGCCGTTGGCAGGATGCCGACCCCTTTGGCAAGCAGGGGCACGATCGCCAACAGGGGCACCACCGCCAGGTCTTGCATCAAAAGCACCGCAAATGCGGTCGTCCCATGGCGGGTATTAAGATCGCCGCGCTCGTGCAACAGTTGGATGACCAAGGCGGTGGATGAGAGCGCCAGGGTGAGGCCCATCAGCAGGGCAACCGACCAGGAGGGGGCATAGAGCGAGGCATAGAGCGCAATCACTAATCCTGAGACCAGGATCTGGATCACCCCCAGGCCAAAGATCTCGCGGCGCAAGGCCCAGAGTCGCTTGGGCTGCATCTCCAGCCCGATCATGAACAATAGTAAGACCACCCCGAGCTCGGTGAAGGTGCGCAGCTCATCGACCTGCTCGGTCACTGGATGCACCGGCGAATAGGGTCCAACGATCACCCCTGCCACCAACAGACCCAGGATCGACCCGAGTCCCAGATGTTTAAAGAGCGCGACCGATAGGGCAGCTGCGGTCAGCAGGACGATCGCCGAGAGAATAAAGCCGTGCAGTTCCATGAGCGCACAAAGGGGTAGGTCCCCGGCCGGTCTAGGGGTCCGGGGTGAGCGATCTTTGCTCCAGTATTCATCGGATCGAGCGGTAAACCGATTGACGCTCGAAAGGCGCCAGGACGATCTGCCAGAGCTGGCCCTGACGCGAGCGGAAAAAGCCCGCGCAGCTTTGGAGATAATAGCGCCACATCCGCCGGAAGCGCTCGTCATAATGGGCAGAAAGCTCGGGCCAGGCGCGATCGAAATTGGCCAACCAGGCCATCAGGGTCCGATCATAGTCAGGGCCAAACTCGTGCCAATCGAGGATCAAGAACCGTCCTTCGACTGCCCGAACGATCTCGACTGCAGAGGGCAGCTTGCCGTTTGGGAAGATATAGCGATCAAGCCAGGGATCAGCGGCCCAGGTGGTCTGGCTAATCCCGATGGTATGGAGCAGAAATAGCCCATCATCCTTTAGGCAACGGCGGGCGGTCTCGAAATAGATCGCATAGTTTTTGGGGCCGACATGTTCAAACATCCCGATCGAGACGATCTTGTCGAATCGCCCCTGTAAGGAGCGGTAATCCAAAAGCTCAATGGTCACCGAGGGTAGGCCCTGGCAACGCTGGCGCGCCAGCTCGGCCTGTTGCTGGGAGACCGTAATCCCATATACCCTGACCCCATAGCGCTCGGCGGCATATTTAGCAAATCCGCCCCAGCCGCTGCCGATGTCGAGCACCTCCTCCCCTGGTTGCAACTCAAGCTTGCGGCAGACGAGCTCGAGCTTGGCCTCCTGCGCCTGTTCGAGGTTTTCGGCATCCTTCCAATAGCCGCAGGAATAGCTCATAGTGTTTGCATCCAGCATCGCCAAAAAGAGATCATTCCCCAGGTTATAATGGCGTTTACCGACCTCAAAGGCGCGTTTGGGCGATTGGAGATTGAATAGCTGATGGCGCAAGATCTCGCCCCAAAGCCGCCATTGTCTGATGCCGCGCAGCCGCTGGGGGATGCGCGCGGAGAGTAGGCGATGGATCAGCTCGTCGATTCGCTCACAATCCCACCAACCGTCCATATAGGACTCGCCCAGGCCCAGCGAGCCTTCGCTCAGCACACGCCGATAGAAACGCCCGTCGTGGACCTGGATGTCCCAGGGGGCATCCCCGTTGAACCGCACGCCCGCCTGCTTGGCAAGCTCAACCAGGAGTGCCAGCGGTTTGCTTGGTTCTTTGCCGAGAGTTGCTCGATTGTTTGAGGTTTTCATTGCTTCCTCCTGCGGCTTGGAATCACCTGGATACTAGGTTGAGGCTCAAGATCGACAGCAAGACATCTAGGACGGGATACCGCAGAGAGTCACGCTCAGTTCAGCGAGCTTGGCAAGCTCCACCCGCGCGCGCAGGCGCCGCGCCAACATGAATGAACCCATCAGCTTGCGATGGACAAATAGGGTCTCGGGGGCAGGCGCGCTGCTGAAGACCCCGCTCTGAAAAAGCATGCGCCCTTGGCGATAGACGCGCTCGAACAGGTCCGAGCTGCCGAAGTCGTAGACGCCGGGACTGCGCAGCGGCTCGGCAGCGAGTTCCAAGAGATCCAGCAAAGCGGCGATCTGGTTTGGGGGGTCATGGGCGCCGACATAGCCCAGGGCGATAGCCGCATCCCGGATACCCAAGCGATCACCTTGGATGAGCGCCTGGGCCAGCTGCCGGTAACAGCCGACAAGCTGCGGCCCAAGCGGAACCGTAGCCCCGAAGTCGAGCAGGATGATCCGACCGCTGGCCCGATCATAAAGATAATTGGCAAGGTTCGGGTCAGTCTGCACCAGCCCAAACTCAAAGAGCTCGCGCAGGGTCAGGCGCATCAAGAGGGCGGCGGCCCGATCGCGTTCGGCGCACCGATACTCGGGTTCAGCCAGCCGGTCGATCGGGACCCCGGCGGCAAGATCCATGGCCAGGATCTGAGGTCGGGTCAGATCGCGGTGTACAGCAGGCACTCCAAGATCCGGGTCATCGCCAAGCTGCGCCCGATAGCGCTCCAATGCCTCGGCCTCGGCCTCATAATCGGCCTCGCGATGGAGCTGGCGTCTGGCCTCCTCGAGAAAGGGCCTGACGTCAATCCCCTGGGGTCCCAAACCCAGGGCGCGCACGATCAGGCCGAGATTGGCGATGTCGCCATCAATACTGGCGCGTACCCCAGGAAATTGGATCTTGAGCGCCAAGGTCCGCCCGTCTCGGGTCTCGGCGCGATGGACCTGGCCGATGGATGCAGCGGCGATGGGGGTGAATTCGAAACGCCTGAACAGCCGATCCCAATCGCGTCCATAGGCATCTGTCAACACCTCGACGAGCTGGCTTAAAGGCATGGGGGCGGCCCGTTCGCGCAGGTCTCCCAAGGCCGCGGAGACCTCGGGCGTGAGTAGATCGGCGTCCATCGACATCAGCTGACCGAGCTTCATCACCGCCCCGCGTAGCTCAGCCAGGCGTTCGGCAAAACGGCGGGCATGCCCAGCCGAGATCTGGATCCGAGCCGCCTGGGCCTGGGGGTGGTTGCGGGCAAGCTCAATCAGCCCTTTGAGACCGACCCCCACCGCCAGCTCGCCGGTGGCGCGTCCAAGATGCCATAGCCGGCTCAGCCGCTGGCTGGGGACTGGGGATGGAGAGTAGATCAGTTTGGTGTTCGATTCGCTGTTCGGCATAAGGCTTGAGTGATCTTGGTCGCCAGCAAGCTTGCAAGCAAGGGCCCTGACCTAGGATCAAGCGGATATTTGAGCCGGGTTAAGGGTTCGAGGAAGGATCAGCGGTCCAAGGGCTAAGATAGATAGGGCATCTTCATCCGCGAATGCCTGGAGCGCGCGCTCGAGGCGCCATGCCGCTTTCCCAAAAGCATGATAAATCGCCGTTCGGTGCTCGGCGAACAGGCGATTGGCACGCGTATCATCCTGGGCCAACAGGTTTGCAAGCTTCTCTAGACGAGAGACTAGGCTGTCCGGTCTGGCGGTCGGGGATGTGGTTTCACCCAAGCTTCCCCGCAAGCCGAGCTGGCCAACCAGGGTCGTCAATGCCGCATTCAAGTCCTCGGCCAGGACCTGAAGATCAGCGCCTGGGCAGCCGCGGCGCGCGGCCTGTTCCAGCGCCCTGGCCTGTTCCTGAACAGCGCAAGCCCCGAGGCAGGCCGCTGCCTCTTCAAGACGGCGGGCGCAGTCAACCAGCCGCTCTCGATCCCCCCGGGCGAGCGCCTCGGCCAATTGGACCTGGGCCGCGGGCAGGATATCAGCGAGGCATTGTGAGTCCCGATGGAACCTGCGCTCGTCCTGCAGCTGGGCAGCCCTGGGGTCTGGATCATAGACAGCAGGAGGCCTGGGCTCAGTCCGTTGCGCCCTGTCTAGCCGAACCGATCGGTTCCCGGCGTTGGGCCGGGCTGTTTTGGCTGGTAACCAGCGGGCGATGACCTGGGCCAGCTGATTGGGAGCGATCGGCTTGGTGAGAAAGTCATTCATACCAGCCTCAAGACAGCCTTGCCGATCGCTGGCAAGGGGATTGTCAGTCATCCCCAGGATCGGCAGACTCTGGTTCTGGTATTGGGGATGGCTGCGGATGATCCGGGTGGCGGCCAGGCCATCTAGAACCGGCATCTGGATATCCATGAGGACCAGGTCGAATGGCTCGCGCACCAAGGCCTCGATGGCCTCCTGGCCATTGGCGACCGCTTTAACCTGAGCGCCGGCAGACTCGAGCAGGGCGCAGATGGCCTCTTGGTTAAGTGGATGTGCCTCAGCAACTAGGATACGGGCTGCAAACTGGGGGAGGGGTATAGGGTCCATCGAGTTGGCTGGTGACGCAAGCTGTGGGTTTGGTCCCAGAGCGGACCCGATTCCTAGGGGGATCTCGAACCAAAAGGTGCTGCCTGCCCCCGGTTGGCTCTCGACCCCGATCCGCCCACCCATGCGTTCGATCAAATGTTTGCTGATCGTTGGACCCAAACCTGTCCCGCCGTACTTTCTGGTCGTCCCGATCTCGGCCTGCTCGAAGGGTTTGAAGATCCGTTTCAGCTGCGCTGCGGTCATACCGATGCCGCTGTCCCGTACTGTCCAGCGGATCCACAGGGTATCAGACGCTGTACCCGGCCTATTCAGGGTTTGGGCAGTGAGTTCAACCCAACCGCGCTCAGTAAACTTGACAGCATTGCTGAGCAGATTGAGCAGATTGAGCAGTACTTGGCTGATGCGCACGCTATCGCCATGCAAGTGCAGCGGAAGACCCCCGAGATCGACCCTCAGTTCAAGGCCCTTGGCCTGGGCTTGGGGGGCAACCAGATCGACGATCTGTCTACCCAACTGCTCAGAGACGAAATCATGCGGATCGATCTTAAGAAACCCGGACTCGATCTTGGAAAAATCCAGGAGGTCATTGACGACCTGGAGGAGATGCCGGGTCGCATTATTGAGTCTAGCAAGCCAATCGGCCTGCTGAGGGCTAAGCGACTCCTGTCCGCTGAGATGCGTATAGCTGAGGATCGCATTCAAGGGGGTGCGGATCTCATGGCTCATCGTCGCTAAAAAGGCGCTTTTGGCGCGATTCGCGCTTTCAGCCTCGGCCTTGGCGGCGGCGAATTCAGCGGTCCGCAGGGCCACCAGCTCCTCGAGATGCTCGCGATAGTCTGCAAGCTGGTGCTCTAGCTCGAGGCGTTCGGTGACATCCTGCACCGTCCCTAGGACCTCGATTGGCTGACCCTCTGCATCGCAGATGACCTCGGCGCCTTCCTCGACCCATGGGGTCGCGATCCGATGGATGACTTGGTAAGGCGCGCCGCTGAGCGCCTGATCCCAGGCCCGATCGACAAGCTGAACGTCTTCCGGCAGGACGCACGGTTCAAAGCGCTCGGGGGTGATCGGGGTATCGGGTGAAATGCCAAAGATCCGATAGGTCTCATCCGACCAAGTCAGACGGTTCGTCGAAGAGTCGAAATGCCAATAACCCATCTTGGCGACCGACTGGGCGCGCTCAAGCAGCGAGCGATGGCGCTGTAGATCGGCCAAGAGCGCCTCGCGCTCGCGATTGAGCAAGACGATCCCTACCTGGGCAGCGAGCTGACAGCCGAATTGGATCTCGTTCGCATCCCAAACCCGGGGTCCACTGCGCTGTTCGAGGCATAGGACGCCGCGTGGGTTGGTGTCGGTGAGGATGGTACAAATGAGCAAGGCACCGCTGCCAGCGAGCGCACCCTCGCCTTGTGCCCAACTGACCAAATCTGGATCGGTAGCCAGGTCCGAGATATCGAGATAGCGTCTTGATCTGAGGGACTCCCAGAAGGGGGGAACAGGGTCAAGCTGTAGATGCAGGCCCTGGCTGTGCTGATCCATCTCCAGATCATAGAGATCCAGCAAATCGAGTCGCTTGCCCTTCTGCTCGGACAACCAGACTGAAACCCGGCTGATCCCAAGTCGCTGGGCAACCTGGGTGGTGAGCTCGCGCGCATAGGTAGCGATATCGCCGCTCCTGGCGGCGGGCGACAGGCTGAGGGTCCGGATCAGCTCATCCTGGAGACGCAGGCGGTGCATGGCGGACATTCTGGTCGCGTTCAGGGCATTCACGCGCAGGGATCTTACGCCAAATCGGCGCAATCGACCGCCTTCCCTGATGCTGGAGGGGAGTAAATGGACTATGACCTCCCGGCTTTGGCCTGTTTGGCTGAGAGACTGGGTCTCAAGCCAAGTCAGGTCCCCCCTTCTCGGGCGGGAGATAGAACCCCTGCTGGGATCTGGCAAGGCCTAGAATGGCTGTCTCTTCGGTCAAAAGAACAATGGATCCATTTAGCTCGCTCAAGGTCATAGGTGCGGCCCAAGGCGTTCTCGAATAGGATCCGCTCAACCAGTTGGAAATCCCTCAAAAAAATCTACCAGGCCGCTGTCTAAAGCGTATTCAGCGCCAATGACCACCAACCCCTCCTCAGCGATCAGCCTTTCGATGATCGTCGAACCATGGCGCAATTGGTTGGCCGAGGCGCGGATATTGGCGCGCACCGCAGCCCGGCTTAGCGCGAGGCGATCATGGCGCAGCTCGGTCTCCACCAGGGTCAAGACAGCAGGCTTGATCCGTTCGACGATCGAGGCGATATGGCGTGAGTCGCTGGTTTCGCCTGCAAGCAGGGTATCGAGTGTGGCATCGATAGCCCCGCAATGGGTATGTCCCAGGACCACCACCAGACGGGTGCCATAGCGCGAAACTGCAAACTCGACGCTGCCGATCTGGGAGGGGGCAACCACATTGCCGGCCACGCGGATCACGAATAGATCCCCCAATCCCTGGTCGAAGATGATCTCGGCAGGGACGCGTGCATCCGAACAGCCGAGGATCACCGCAAAAGGGGTTTGGCCAGCGACCAGCTCGGTGCGGCGCTGATAGCTCAGCAAGCGGTCGAGACTGGTCAGGTTCTGCACGAAACGGCGATTGCCTTCTTTGAGCCGGGCGAGTGCCTCCTGGGCCGAGCAGGGTGAATGTTGTCGCTGCATGCTTGGATGTCATCGAATGAGATGTTATTGGAAATGAGTAAGCTGATCAGTGATTAGGGGATTGGGGCAGATCACCAGGGATCAGGATGATCTTGGCTAACTCGAGCGGGCGGATGGCGGCGCGCTCGGCAATGGATTTCAGGGTTTCGTCAAGATTCGCCTCGATCTCGCTGGCGGCAAGACGGGCGCGGGCCTCCTCAGGCTCTAGACCCTGTTGCTCGGCAAAGGCCCTCAGCGTCTGGGCGCCCAGACCGCTTCCTGCAAATCGTGCCTCGAGTGCTGAAGGCTCGGGCAGGCTGGGCCGGCTGCTGGGGATTAAGGCAAAGAGGGTAGCCGGTGTCGTCCCTTGCGAGCGGGCGATGGATTCCAGGTTGGTATTGGAATCCTCGATCTCGATCCCGGCGGCCCGCCAGGCAGCCAGGGCCTCCTCGAGCCGGAAACCGAGGCGCTCAGCCAAGACCGGCAGTGGACTTGCCTCGGCGCGTGGATAAGGAGGTCCGCTGTCCCAGCTTGCCTTTGCCCAGTCGTTGAGGGTAAAGAGCCAGCTAATCGGCGGTACTGAATACAAAGCGGCGAGCACCAGGGCGCAGACGAGCGCCAGCGAGGCAAGGGACTCGCGTTTCAGGGCCAGATGACCCCTAACCCGCTCGACCAGATAACGCACGAAGGGCCTCCAGTTGAAATAAAGATGGATGGCCCCGCTGATGATAAAGACCGCGCCGAACAGGATATGGAGATGGATCCAGCCCTCCCGGTCGAGCCCGGCCAGACGCCAGAAGATCCAATTGGCAACCCGGCCAGGGGGGATGATATAGAGCACGACCCCGGTCAGGGTCAGCACAATAAATGACCAAGTGACTAGAAAGGCGATAAAGGCGCGGGCAGGATGGGCGTTTTTGAACATCTTAGCCACCGGTCAAGGCCATGAACCGGACGATCTGCTGGGGCTGGGTATTGAACTGATGGCGCTCGGGTTTGGAAGCGATCGCCTGGAGCAGATGCTCTTTGAGCATCTCATCGCTGATCCCAGTGCGGATGATCTCGCCCAGTGGGTAACTGTGTTCATGACCCAAGCAGAGATATAGCCGGCCTTCTGCGCTTAATCGCACCCGATTGCAGGTCGCACAGAAATGCTGCGACAAGGGGGTGATAAAGCCGATGCGGGTCTGGGTGCTGGCCAGGCGATAATATCGCGCTGGTCCTCCCCCGGGCAGGAGATCGGGAATCAAATTGAATCTTTGTTCCAGACGCCGTCTAACGCCCTCCAAGGTTCCAGAGGCGCGCAGGGCTGCCTGACCGGTTTGGCCCATCGGCATGGGTTCGATCAGACGTAGGGTCAAACCGCGGGCAGCGCAATAATCGAGCAAAGGCTCGACCTCTGTATCATTGATGCCGACCATGACGACAGTATTGATGCGGATCGGTTCCAGACCAGCGGCTTGCGCAGCCTCAATACCGCGCAGGACCCGCTCGAGTTCACCGCCGGTCAACTGGCGAAAAATCATGGGATCCAGGCTATCCAGACTCACATTGACCCGCCGGACCCCAGCGCGCGCTAGAGACTGGGCAAGAGCCTCAAGCTGGGTGCCATTGGTTGAGAGCGACAGATCAGAGATGCCCGGGATCGCGGCCAGGCGGCTCGCCAGCTCGACGATTCCCCGTCGGGTCAGGGGTTCGCCGCCGGTTAGACGCACCCGCTGCACACCAAATCCAGCAAAGGCAGCGACGATGCGTTCGATCTCGGCGAAATTTAGCCAATGCTTAGGCTCGGTAAAGCCTTTAAATCCCTTCGGTAGGCAATAGCTACATCTTAGGTCGCAGCGATCGGTGACTGACAGGCGTAGATATTCGATGCGCCGGCCAAAGGGGTCTATAAGTGGGGTTAGGGCCATCCGCCGGTCTCCTCGGTGGTTTGCGTAATGGCATATAGCCCAGAGATTTTTTATGGTTATCCAGAAAACTGGCTGAGAAATGATAAATCCTTTCTGGCAAATCTAATTGGGTCTGTCAGCAAGGATCCGAATAGGGCCAGGTCAGGCTAGGGTGCCGTCTAAGGATACTTCGAAGAGGCCTGCAACAGGCCAGGCGGATACGGCCACAATCAGCCAGCCATCTGGGGGTGCCTTCCCTAACCCGGCAAGTCTGTTACAAGGAGAGCTCTCGGTCAATCCCTGCTGCCCTGGATATTGGGCGCTGTCGATACAGGCGCGGCTGGCCTTTTTGGGTTAAGCACTCAGCGAGTGAATCACGGCGCCTGGACGATCGCAAGCAGATGGATATCCGGGCCTTGGCGTTCATAGAGCAATGACCAACCTTGGATGCGGCAGGCGCGGATCCCCTCGTCTATGGGCCGCCCGAGGGGAGAGGTTAGGATGGGCAGGCGCTCGGCAGACTCTATAACCTGCTCGACGAGACGGCGCGCCTCTACGGCCGAGCCGCGGGCGGTGAAGGCGGCGAGGGCCTCCAGATCCTCAAGCGCGGTGCGCGACCAGATCAGCTCTCCAGCCATCGATCGAGCCGCTGCTTGGCCTCGCTATTGAGATAGCCACGCCCCTGGGCGATGTCCTCCCGCCCCCGCTGGGCCTTTTCCAGGGCATACAGCTGCCACTGAATGTCTGCGAGCGAACAGTCCTCAGGCAATTGGCGCAACAGCTCAGCCACCAGCTGTTTGGCGTTCCTGGATGTCGGTTGGGTTAGGGTCGGAGAGAGTGGGCGCCGCGGGGTTGGGCGTTGCGGACCAGGTTCAGCAGGGCGGCTGGCAAGGGGTTCGCGCGGGCGGGCGGTCTCCCGCAGGGGGGGTAGGCGCTCGCCGCCCTCATCGATCCATCCCTTGGGCCCCCTGGTTGCGGATGAGCTGGGCGAGGGTTGCTGCCAGGTAGCGGGGGCCTCGGCTGGCAGTTCCATCGGGTCATCTGATGGATTAAGCGGGATATCGGGTTCCATGGTCTAACCACCTGTCACCGGCGGGAAGAATGCGACCTCATCGCCATCATGTACCGCGGACTCGGGTTGGGCGAGCTCCTGATTGACCGCCGCCAGTAAGCGCTGCTCAGGGGCAAATGCCTCACCCCAAACCCCGCCGCGTTTGTGCAAGGACTCGCGCACTGCCGCGACTGTTGTGAGGTCCTCACCCCAGTCCAAATGTTCCTCAGCGACCCCGAGGCGCTCGCGCAGGCTGGCAAAATAGCGAAGCCATAGCATGGCAGGATGTCACATCAGTTCAGTAAAGGGCAGAAATTCGACCCAATCGCCGCGTCTGAGGACCCGACTGGGTTCAAGCCGTACCAGTCCCTCAGCCCAAACGACCGAGGACAGCACCGCAGAGGAGCGGCTGGGATAGATCTCGGCGGCAAGCTCGCCGCTCTCTAGACGCAGCAAACGGGCGCGGTGGAACTCGGTTCGGCTATCTGGCCTTGGCCAATCGAAGGCCGCGCGCACCGGCAAGAGATGGGGGTCAGGGTCGGGGATGATCCCTTGCCGCCGCCGGATGAGCGGTCGGGCAAAGAGTAAGGCAGCGACGAACAATGAGACCGGATTGCCTGGACAGCCAAGGATGGGCGTTTGGCCGATCGTGCCAAAGGCCACGGGTTTACCCGGTCGGATCCTGATCTGGGAGAAATCGAGCCGGCCCAGCCGCTCGACGGCCGGCTTGAGATGGTCCTCCTCACCGACCGAGGCGCCGCCACTAGTGATGATGAGATCCGCCTGGGTCGCTGCCTGACTGAGGACAGCGACTGTGGACTCTAGATCGTCGGGGACGATCCCAGTGTCCAGCACCTCGCATCCCCAGCCCTGGAGTAGACCGCGGAGGGTGTAGCGGTTTGAGTTATAGATCTGCCCCGGCTGCAAGGGGGTTCCGGGTTCGACGAGCTCATCGCCGGTAGCGAGGATCGCCACCCGCAGGCGACGATAGACGCGCAGGCTAGTCCAGCCGACCGATGCCACCAGGCCCAGATGCTGGGGAAGCAGGCGCGTGCCTGCGACCAGCACTGTGCTGCCAGCGCGGATATCCTCGCCCCGCCGGCGGACATTGGCCCCACCGGCAACATCCAGGGGGATTTGGACCTGACCCGAGGACTCGCTGCAGACCTCTTGGATCACCACGGTATCTGCACCCTCGGGGATGGGTGCGCCGGTCAGGATCCGCACTGCGGTGCCTGGGGCAAGCGGCTGACCCACTGCACCTGCTGGGATACGCTGGGCGACCGGCAGACACCCGCCGGTGGCAGCGAGATCGGCATGACGGATGGCATAGCCATCCATCGCGCTGTTGTCCCAGGGAGGCACATCGATGGCGCTGATCACCGGCTCGGCCAACACCCGCCCCAGCGCCTCGGCAAGGGCAACCTGCTCGGTCTCAGCGATCGGCTGAACGGCGTCCCTCAGCCCGGTGACCGCCTCATCCAGGGTGAGGGCCTGGGGTTTGAGGGCGCAGGCGACTGTTTCGGTCATGATTCGCGCAACCTGGGGAGGAGTTGAACAAAGTTACAGGGGCGGGTGCGGACATCGAGCTGGGGCTGCAGGATCTGCTCCCAGGCGGTGCGACAGGCCCCGGTCGAGCCCGGTAGACAAAAGATCAGGGTGCCGTTGGCAATCCCCGCTAGGGTCCGCGACTGGATGGTCGAGGTGCCGATCTCGGCGAATGAGATCTGGCGGAAGAGCTCGCCAAAGCCAGGTAGCTCCTTGTCGAGCAGAGGCAACACCGCCTCTGGGGTGCAGTCGCGTCCAGTGATCCCGGTGCCGCCGGTGCTGATGATCGCATCGATCCCGGGGTCAGCGATCCAGCGCGACAGGACAGCGCGCAGTTGGTAGCGATCATCGCGCACGATGTCGCGCGCCATCACCTGATGCCCTGCGGCCTGGGCTGCATCGACCAGCAGCCTTCCCGAGGTGTCGGTGGTCTCGTCCCGGCTGTCCGAGACAGTGAGAATGGCGAGTTTCAGCGGTTGGAAATTCTGTTCGACACAATGCTCGGGCATGGCCTAGATGGGCGAATAATGGGTTGAACTCGGTCGGTCATCCAGTGTCGCCTGAGTCTCGACGCCGGTCAACGCCGGTCACCGAGATCGCGCACTGCGCCTTGCGCAGCGCTCGTGGTCAAAGCGGCATAGGCCTTGAGCGCCTGGGAGACCTCGCGCTTGCGCGTCTGTGGCTGCCAGGCATTGGGACCGCGCCCCTCCATCGCCTGGCGGCGGCGTTCGAGGATCTCGTCGCTGACGAGCAGTTGGAGACGGCGGTTGGGGATATCGATCTCGATGAGATCGCCTGCCTCGACCAAGGCGATGGCCCCGCCGGCTGCGGCCTCAGGCGAGATATGGCCAATGGATAACCCCGCCGTCCCACCGGAAAAGCGCCCATCGGTGATCAGGGCACAGTGCTTGCCTAGACCCTTGGATTTGAGATAGCTGGTCGGATAGAGCATCTCCTGCATCCCGGGCCCGCCTTTGGGGCCTTCATAGCGGATGACCACGACCTCCCCAGGTTGGATGCGGTCATTCAGGATCCCCTCGACCGCATCCTCTTGGCTTTCAAAGATCCGCGCCACTCCCCTGAAGGTCAACAGGCTGGGATCAACCCCTGCGGTCTTGACGATACAGCCCTCGGTGGCGAGGTTTCCATAAAGCACGGCCAGCCCGCCGTCTTGACTATAGGCATGTTCGATGTCGCGGATACAGCCCTGGCTGCGATCGAGATCGAGGTCCCATTCGGCCTCTTGGCTAAACGGGATCTGGGTCGAGATACCTCCAGGCGCGGCGCGGAAGCGCTGGATAGCCAGCGGATCCTGGCTGCGCCGCACGTCCCAGCGGGCGATGGCCTCACCCAGGGTTAGGCTGTGGATGGTCGGGACCTCGGTGTGGACGAGACCGCCGCGGTCCAGCTCGCCGAGGATCGCCATGACGCCGCCGGCGCGATGGACATCCTCTATGTGATAATGGCTCGAAGGGGCCACCTTGCACAGATTCGGGACCTTGCGGCTGAGGCGGTCGATGTCGGCCATGGTGAAAGGGACCTCGGCCGCATGCGCTGCCGCCAGGAGATGGAGCACCGTATTGGTCGAGCCGCCCATGGCGATGTCTAGGCTCATGGCGTTCTCGAAGGCCGCACAACTGGCGATCGAGCGCGGCAGGACGCGTTCATCGCCTGCTTCATAGTATCTGCGGGTCAGCTCCACGATCAGACGGCCTGCCTCCCCAAAGAGCTCGCGCCGCTGGGCATGGGTTGCAACCAGGGTACCATTGCCAGGCAGCGCCAGACCCAATGCCTCGACCAGGCAGTTCATCGAATTGGCAGTGAATAGCCCTGAACATGAGCCGCAGGTCGGACAGGCCGAACGCTCGAGCGCTGCGACCTCCTCATCGCTGGTGTCTGGATTGGCTGCAGCCACCATGGCATCGATCAGGTCGAGCCGAAGCTCGGTCTCGCCGCGCCTGACCCTGCCTGCCTCCATTGGCCCGCCCGACACAAAGACCGTCGGGATGTTGAGACGCAGCGCCGCCATGAGCATCCCCGGGGTGATCTTGTCGCAGTTGGAGATACAGACCAAGGCGTCGGCGCAATGGGCATTGACCATATATTCGACCGAGTCGGCGATCAGCTCGCGCGAGGGGAGCGAATACAGCATCCCTGAGTGACCCATCGCGATCCCGTCGTCGATCGCGATGGTATGGAACTCACGCGCCACCGCGCCGGCCTCGGCGATGGCACTGGCGACCAATTGGCCTAGATCCCTCAGATGGACATGGCCGGGGACGAACTGGGTATAGGAGTTGGCGATGGCGATGATGGGCCTTTGCAGATCCGCATCGGTCAAGCCAGTGGCGCGCCAGAGGGCGCGCGCACCAGCCATGGTGCGGCCCTGGGTGGTGGTTTTGGAGCGATAATCGGGCATGGCTGGAAGGACCTTGATTGGGATAGCGGCTCAGCCGGCACTGTGAGCGGGCATGCCGACAGTATAACGATAACCCCGCATCCAGGCGATCTGGAAACCGTCTCAAGGATCAATACCTGAGGGTCCTCGCACTGGATATCGTTCCGGCTTGCGCCGAAATGACGCGCTGGAATGACAGGGCCAGCCTGAATAAAAATGCCGGCTGACGGCAGAATGGCCAGGGGCGAGGTCCCCACAGGCCTAGATGACCGACTCAGTCCTTGCTGGATCCGAGAACCGACCGAGGAGCCAGACCCTGGTATTACAGATACTGCCCGATCCTGTAGTTCCCATGTTAAATACCTTGAGCCCAGGAAGGCGGCAGGCCTGCTTGGCATATCGGTCGAGACCCTCCAGCTGGGGGCGCGAGGGGCGGCTGATTCCGGTGGCCAAAAGCACCCATCGCCTCTCAAGGCGGCGCTGCGGTAGGGAGGGTCTCTGCCGGGGTCGGGAAGGTCACACCTCTCAGAGACGCCTGTGGGAAACCAAACCCGTCGGGGTAGGAAGAGAACCATGCGCACTTGTGCGCCTTTCTTGATAGCGGTAGATATGATACAGCGGCTGGGGTTGCCGCCTGGATCCGACCAGTGGATCCAGCAGGATGCGGCATGTCGCCGAACCCGTCTGGACAGCCGGGGGGACTGGCATGACACCTCGACTGGACCGAGGGATGCCAGGGGTGCCCTGTGGGGCGCATGCGCCTGGCTGGCATTGTTGCTTCTGACCGCGATACCGGCGGCCTTTGCCCAGGCCTATGCCAGTGGATCCCGGTCAATCGATCTAGAAACCGAGCTTGTCACCGCCCTGGCCACTGGCAAACGGGGTCTGGCGGTCTATTTTGGCCAGGCGGATTGTGCCTATTGCGAGCGTTTGTGGGCGGTCAATCTGAAGGATCCGGACATCCATGGGCTGATCCAGCGTCATTTCGTCTGGATCCCGCTCGATATCCACGCCCAGACCAGGGTCAGGACACTAGACGGCCAGTGGATCGAGATCCTCGACTGGGCCAGGCAGGCGGGGGTCGATTTCACCCCCTCGGTTTTGTTTTATGATGCTCGAGGCCAGTTGGCCCTGCGATTGCGCGGTTATTATCCACCTTATCAGTTTCGGGCCGCCCTCGATTATGTCGCCGAGGGGTTCTACCGGCGTGAGTCCTTTGCGGACTATCTGGCACGCGGGAATGACCGCCTGGTCTTTGATGAAGGCGATCTCAATCCGGAGCCCTTTTTTAGCCCGCCGCCTCATATCCTGGACCGGCGTCTGCCGGCTGAGCGCCCGCTGGCCGTATTCTTTGAGCGCGGCAATTGCCATCCCTGTGATCTGCTGCATAGCTATATCCGCCAAAGAACCGATCTGCAACGCCGTTTAGCCGAACTCGATGCAGTCCAGCTCGATCTCAGTGCCGATATCCCGCTGGCAACGCCCGATGGCCAACGCCTCAGCCTGCACCGCTGGGCCGAGGAGCTTGGCATCGCCTATGCCCCCGTCGTGATCCTGTTCGACCGGCAGGGGCGCGAGATCGGTCGCATCGATTCGGTGAGTGATTTCGAACGCTTGGATACGCTGCTCGATCATTTGGCAATCGCCCCACCGTCTGGATGCCAGATCGCTTGTGACCAATCCTCAGACAATCCTGATCTCGGCATCCGTCCAGCCAAACCTATGGGTGTCATCATCCTGTCGTTAGGGGCTGACTAAAATCTCAGGCTCGGACGCCTCGTATCACGCGCATCAATGAGGCCAGGGTCTATGCAAAGCATCTATATCGCCGGCACCGGCGCCGGCAGCGGCAAATCGGTCGTCGTATTGGGGTTCATGGAATTGCTGTCAGCGGTAGGGCGCAAGCTAGGGTTTTTCCGACCGCTCGCCCCTGAGGGCACTGAGCTTGACAATCTCACCGCGCTCATTCGCAAGCGCTATGCCTTGCCCTTTGCCCCTGAAGATCTGTATGGCTGCACGGTTGAGATGGCGCGTCAGCTGATCGGGAGCGGTCATTATGAGGATCTGCTCAAACGCATCCTGGACCGCTTCAAGGTCCTGGAAGAACGATGCGATCTGGTGGTCTGCGCCGGGACTGACTATAACGGCCTAGTGCCGGCGCTTGAATTCGGATTCAACGTCGATCTGGCCAATAATCTGGGTTGCAGTCTGGTGGCGGTGGTCAAGGGCTTTAAACGCACCCCGCAGGAGGCCCGTGATGCCCTCCATATCGCCCATGAACTGATGCGCAGCCGTGGGGCCGATTTTCTGGCTAGCGTGGTCAATGGGGTAAAGACTCAGGATCTAGAGGCAGTGCGCGCCCTGGTCACTGATCTCTTTTCTGAGAGCGAGACCGTCTATGTCCTACCCGAGCAACCCGAGCTGGCCATGCCCACCGTCGGTGAGATCCGCCAGGCTTTGGGTGCCAGCTGTCTCTATGGCGAGCAGGATGCCTTGGATCAGCTGGTGACCAATTACAAGATCGCAGCCATGGAGGTGCCGGATTTTTTGCGCTATATCGAGGATGGCTGTTTGATCATCACCCCAGGCGATCGGTCGGATATCATCCTGGCGAGCCTAGCGGCCGATGTCTCGGTGAACTTCCCGCGGGTGGCTGGGCTTCTGCTGACCGGCGGTCTTGAGCCGGCCCCGGCAGTCCGCGCCTTGATCGATGGATTGCGCCGGCGCAAGGTCGCCATCCTGCAGGTCCAGACCGATACCTTCACCACTGCGATGAACCTAAGCCGCATCGAGGCAAGCCTACTGCCGGGTGATGCGCGCAAGATCGCCGCCGCCCTGGGGCTGTTCGAGGCCCATGTCGATCTCGATGAGCTGCGAAGCCGCATCGCAGTGCATCATTCCGAACGGGTCACCCCCTTGATGTTCGAATATGAACTGATCCGCCGTGCCAAGTCCTGCCGCAAGCGCATCGTGCTCCCCGAGGGCGACGAGGAACGCATCCTGCGCGCCGCTGAGATCCTAAGCTTACGCCAAGCGGCGGAGCTGATCCTGCTCGGCAACCCAGACCGCATCCGCCGGCGGATTGGTGAGCTGGGCCTTAGGCTCGATCAGGTCCAGATCATCGATCCCATGACCTCGCCTGAACGCGAGCGCTATGCCCAGATCTATTACGAGAAACGCAAACACAAAGGGATCTCCGAGCAGATGGCCTATGACGTCGTCCAGGACGTCAGCTATTTTGGGACCCTGATGGTCTATTGCGGTGATGCCGACGGCATGGTTTCAGGCGCGGTGCATACCACCCAGCATACCATCCGCCCCGCATTCGAGATCATTAAGACCAAGCCGGGGATAAAGCTCGTCTCGAGCGTCTTTTTCATGTGCCTGCCCGATCGGGTCCTGGTCTATGGCGATTGCGCCGTCAATCCCAATCCAACTGCCGAAGAGCTTGCCGATATCGCTATCACCTCGGCCGAGACCGCGGCTGCCTTCGGGATCGAGCCGCGGATCGCGATGCTGTCCTATTCCAGCGGTGATTCGGGCAAGGGCGAGGATGTCGATCGGGTCCGCGAGGCGACGCGTCTGGTACACGAACGCCGACCCGATCTCAAGGTGGACGGGCCGATCCAATATGATGCCGCAGTCGATGTCGAGGTCGGTCAGCTCAAATTGCCGGGCAGCCAGGTCGCCGGTCATGCCACGGTTTTGATCTTCCCTGATCTGAATACCGGCAATAATACCTATAAGGCGGTCCAGCGCAGCGCTGGCGCTGTGGCCATTGGCCCCATCCTGCAGGGGCTCAATAAACCGGTCAATGATCTCAGCCGCGGCTGTACCGTAACCGATATCGTCAATACCGTGGCCATCACTGCCATCCAGTCCCAGTTCAGCGATTGCGAGTCGGCACCATGAAGGTCCTGGTCCTCAATTCGGGAAGCTCCTCGATCAAATACCAGCTCTTTCGGGTCGAGGACTGGTCAGTCCTGGCCGGCGGGATCGTCGGCCGGATCGGCGAGGGGCAAGGCGAGTTCCAGTTTGAGTGGACCGATCACTCTGGTCTTACCCGATCCATCCGCGCCGAAGGGCCGATCCCCACCCATCAGGAGGGTCTTGACCGGCTGATCCAGACCTTGCGCGCCCAGGGGGTAGTGGCCGAGATGACTGAGATCGCCGCCATTGGGCATCGGGTGGTGCACGGTGGAAACTATTTTAGTCAGCCGGCACTGATCGATGACGCGGTGATCGCTGCCATCGAATCCTGCGTGCCACTCGCCCCCTTGCATCACCCTGGGCATCTGGCAGGGATCGCCGCTGCTCGACTGGCCTTTCCCGGGGTTCCCCAGGTTGCGGTCTTTGATACGGCCTTTCACCAGACCATGCCGCCTGCGTCCTTCCGTTACGCCATCCCCGAGTGGCTGTATACCGAACACGGCATCCGGCGCTATGGCTTTCATGGCACCTCCCATCAATATGTCGCGCAACGCGCCTCTCTTCTGTTGAACAAGCCGCTTGCCGAGTGCAACCTGATCAGCCTCCATCTGGGCAATGGCGCAAGCGCTGCAGCGATTCAGCAGGGACGCTGCGTTGACACCTCAATGGGTCTGACGCCGCTGGAGGGATTGGTCATGGGCACCCGCGGCGGGGATCTGGATCCGGGGATCATCCTCTATTTGGCCCGCCAGCTAGGGCTAGGGATCGAGGCCATCGACCAGCTGCTTAACCGGCAAAGCGGTCTTTTGGGGCTCTGCGGCGCCAATGACATGCGCGATATCATCGAACGCGCCCAGACAGGGGATGCGCGCGCCGAACTGGCATTGGCCGTGACCTGTCAGCGTCTCAAGAAATATATCGGCGCCTATCTCGCTGAGCTGGGGGAGGTCGATGCCCTGGTGTTCACAGGCGGGATCGGTGAGCATGCCGCCTCGATTCGCAGCTGCGCCTGTGCCGGCCTGAACCAGCTGGGGATCGCGCTCGATGAGTCGCTCAACAGCGCGTCCCTGACAGGGGAACGCCGGATCAGCGCGCCGGATTCCCGCATTGCCGTCCTGGTGATCCCGACCAATGAGGAGCTGGCGATTGCGCAACAGAGCTGGCGTTTGCTTGGGACACTCACTGAGGCCCCTGGCTAGGGCATCCAGTTCCTGCTCGGCGTCTTCTATCAGGAGACCACCATGTCCGAACTCACCCGTCCTGCATCGAGCAGCCCTTTCTGGAGGCTGATCGCGCTGGCGCTATTGCTATCCCTGATCGGCGTCTATGTCCTCTATGGCTGGTATGAAAAACGGCTTCAGGCCCAGATCGCTGAAAAGGACGCCCTGCTCGTCCAACAAAGCGAGCGGATTCGAGAGGCCGAGGCCAAGCGCCTGGCCGCCGAGGAATCGCTGCGGGCCAGCCAAGCCCAGCTCGAGCGCCTTGCGGCCGAATTTCAAGCCGAGCGCCAGGCGCTTAATGATCAGATCCGCCTGTTAGAAGAGGCCAGGGCTGGTCTGGGCCAGGACCTCGAGGGGATTAAGGCCGCCCATAGCAAGGCGCTTGCTGAGGAGCGGCGCAAGACCGCCGAGGTCTCTGCGGAACGCGATCGTCTCCAGGCCAGCCTCAGCGCCGAGGTTCAACGGGCCGAGCAGCTTCAAGCCGATTTGGCGCGGGTCAATCAAGCGATCGCCGAGGCAGTCGAGGCTCATCGGAGACGGATCGCTGAGCTCGAGCGCCATCTAAACGAACGGCTGAATCTTGCCCGCACCACTCCCGAGGATGCTGAGCTGTTGCGTACCCTCCAGCAGCTGGGATTGTCAGGCGGGGTTGCGGAACGGACCGCTGAGTCCCAGGCCCTGGCCGCCGAGCTTGAAGCGACCCGCACCGAGCTTGCCCAGCTCCACCAGGAACACCTGGCCCTGCGCAGCCAGCTCGAAGAGACCCAGAACGCCTTGGAACGGGCGCGGGCGGCACTCGCGCTTCAGGAGCAACAGGCTGAATCTCAAGGCGCCCAGGGGCGCGCCAAGGGCGAGCGGATCGCCCGGCTGGAATCTGAGCACGCTGCCGCGCAGCAGGCCTTGGCCTCGCTCCAGCAGGCCCAAGCGTCCATGCAAGAGACCCTCGCCGAGCGCGAACAGCGGATCGCCCAGTTACAAACCGAGCTCGTAGAGGCACGTGCCCAGGCCGACCGAGGCGAGGCATTGGCCGCTGCTGAGTCGCGTATCCGGGAGCTCGAGGTGCTGCTGAATCAATCGGCCCAAGCCCAGGCCGCCTTGCAGCAAGATCTGGATGCAGGGCGCGCCCGCCTGGCCGAGCTTGAATCCGCACTGAATAAAACCCAGGCGCAGGCGCGCCAGGCCGCCCAGGCACATGCCGAGTCCCAGACCCAGCTCCAATCCCTAATGGCTGAGCTTGAATCGGCCCGGGCCCAGCTCCAAGGGTTGGATGAGACCCGCACCCGTCTCGCTGCCCTCGAGTCCAAGCTGGCTGCCAAGGAGCAGGAGGTCCAGGAGAGCGGGGATACAACGGCTGAGCTGAGGCGTCTGCAGACCCTGATCGCTGAGCTGGCGCAGTTGCATGCGGCCTTTACCGAGCGGGGGTTGTTGGTGCGTCTTGCCGAATCCGAGCTGCGTTTCCCGCCTGGAAGCGCCGAGCTGCCGGCGCCTGATCTACCGACCCTGGATCGGCTGGCGGCTCTGCTTCAGGCCCATCCTGACCTCAGGGCACGTATTGAGGGGCATACCGACAGCTCAGGTAATCCGGCCCTCAATCAAAGGCTTTCCCAACAGCGCGCCGAGGCCGTGCGAACCGCCCTGATCGAGCGCGGCATCGTGCCTGAGCGCTTGAGCGCTGAGGGCCTGGGCGCAAGCCGCCCGCTCGCCGACAATGCCTCGCCCTCTGGGCGGGCCCAAAATCGGCGGGTGGAAATCTATCTCGTCCGCGACTAGATCCTGAAATGGGCCCAGCCAGCTGAAACCAAGACATATTCGATCGCTACAGCCGGGTAGCGATCGCCCCTGTCTCCCGAGGTAATAGCGGCTTGGGGTCTGTCTCAAAGTATCGCGTGGGGGCGATTCAGGCTAAAATCCCGTCCACCCTAATGCCCTTGTATCCGACCCGCAGCCGCGGGTCGCCTCCCTTGTGGATTGAACCCAGATTGTCCATTAGCCATTTTTCGTGAATTTGAGGCAAGCTGTGAGCCATCGTCTCAGGGGTGGAGCTGGGACGGTTCTAATGGATACCATTCGAGAAAGTCATGGTGGATCAATTGGATAGGTGATGGTCATGGC
>CALALB010000004.1 GCA_937923175.1 uncultured Chromatiaceae bacterium
GACCGGCGCCGGGCGGCGGGCGAAGATCCCCAGCCGATTGCCTGCGGTGTGGCCAGCGAGATCAATCAGGATATCGATGCGATCGGCCCGGATGCGCTCAGCCGCGGCAGCGTCATCTAGCGCCGCGATCGGCACCCAGCGGTCCACCAGCGCCTGATAGCGACGGGTTTGTTCGTCTACAGAGATATTCTGGACATAGGCGCTGATCTCAAACTGGCTGTGATCATGGTGGGCCAGCAATGGCTCAAGAAAATAGCGCGTCGAATGGGCGCGAAAATCCGCCGAGACATAACCGATCCGCAGTCGCCGGTGCGGATCAGGCTCATTCAAATGCCCTCGCCACTCGGCACGCGCCGCTAACCCAATCTGCCGATCAAACGCCTGGTAGGCAGCAAAAATCGCCTCTGCCGCAAGGTCGGGATGATAGTTGAGGGTAAAGAGCCGGCGGCTATGGATAGCGGCATCTGTTGGCTTAAGGCGCACCGCCTCCTCATAGGCCGCCAAAGACTCATTGAGCTGTCCCAGCTCATGGAGGGCGGTACCGAGATTGCAGAGGATCTTGGGATCCTGAGGTCTGAGGGCAGCGGCCTGCCGCTGACAGGCCAGCCCAAGCTCCAGTTGACCAAGCCTGATCAATAGATTGCCCAGGCTGCTTAAAAGCTCGGGCTGATTGGGGTCGAGATTGAGGGCGCGCTGGTAACACCTGAGCGCCGCCCCTTTCTGGTCGAGTTGGTCCAGCAGACTGCCGAGTTGATGCAGTGATTTGCCATGATTGGGATCGATGGTCAGGGCGCGCTCATAATAAAAACGCGCATCCTCGAACTGACCCAGGCGTTCGAGCAGCCGCGCCAGATTATAAAAGGCCACGACAAACCCAGGATCCTGGCGGGCGGCCTGGGCATAGTGGATCCCCGCTTCAGCCAGCTTACCGGCATCCTCAAACGCCGCGCCAAGTGTATTCAGGATTTGGGCGTCCTCTGGCGCAAGCGCCCTGGCCCTGGCGAGGGCAGCGATCGCCTCTTCAGACCGGCGCATGGCTTGGAGGCTGGCCCCCAGCAGCTTCCAACCAAAGGGGTCATGCGGGGCCTGATCGATGAGGCGGCGCGCCTCAACCTCGACCTCGGGATAGCGGTCTTGGGTCAAGAGCGTCAATGGATCGACGGCATCTGAGGGATGAGAGTCTTGGGTCATAAGCAATCTCTTGGAGTCAAGGCCCTCTCCTGATCCAGGGCAAGGGCCGCGCAGAAGTATAGGCATTTTTTAGACCAACCAGCCGCGTTCCGGCATTGGCTGGTGTTCGCCCAGGTCTTGGTCTTTACGCCCCCTGACCCCCATCTTAAAGTTTGAAGGGTCCAATCCGCTGTCTCTGGCGGTTAAATCAGACAGTAGGTCGATCCCCTGTTTTCTTGTCATCGTCTCCCCCTGGAGCATCCGCGCTATGTCTGAAACCAAACATTGCCGACTCTTGATCCTGGGCTCAGGACCAGCCGGCTATACAGCCGCCGTCTATGCGGCACGCGCCAATCTCAACCCAGTCCTCATCACTGGCTTGGAACAAGGCGGCCAGCTGATGACCACCACCGAGGTCGATAACTGGATCGGTGACCCAGAGGGGGTTCAGGGCCCTGAACTCATGGAAAGGATGCGCCGGCATGCCGAGCGTTTCGGGACCGAGATCATCTTCGACCATATCCATACTGCCGAGCTCCAGACCCGTCCCTTCCGCCTGCTGGGGGACTCTGGGGTCTACACCTGCGATGCCCTGATCATCGCCACAGGTGCCAGCGCCAATTATCTTGGGCTGCCCTCTGAACAGGCGTTTCGCGGACGCGGTGTCTCAGCCTGTGCCACCTGCGACGGGTTTTTTTATCGCAACCAGCGGGTGGCGGTGATCGGCGGCGGCAATACGGCGGTCGAGGAGGCCTTGTATCTGGCCAATATCGCCTCTGAAGTGATCCTGGTCCACCGGCGCGATGCCCTACGCGCCGAAAAGATCCTCCAGCGTCAACTCTTTGACAAGGCCGAGAGCGGCAGGGTGCGAATCATCTGGAACCATGTGCTGGATGAGGTCCTGGGCGATGCGAGCGGGGTCACCGGCATGCGCATCAAACATGTCCAGACCGGCGAGACCCAAGAGATCGATCTGCAAGGGATCTTTATCGCGATCGGTCATACCCCGAATACAGCGCTCTTTGCAGGGCAGCTCGAGCTGGAGAATGGCTATATCAGGGTACAGGGCGGCAACCGCGGCAATGCCACTGCCACCTCGATCCCCGGGGTCTTTGCCGCTGGCGATGTGATGGACCCTGTCTATCGCCAAGCGATTACCTCGGCAGGCGCTGGCTGCATGGCAGCGCTTGATGCCGAGAAATATCTCGACAGCCTCGAAGCCAGTCAATCAGCAGCCCCCTGACCCCTCGACATCAGTCTTCCGACCCAAAGGCATGGTTTCATGATCGAGTGGCTCGATCCGGATGATTGCTCGCATTTTCCAGAACCGCACCGGGCCCTGTCTGAACCCAATGGTCTATTGGCCATCGGCGGCGATCTGAGCCCGGCCCGGCTGATCCAGGCCTATCGACGCGGCATCTTTCCCTGGTTCGGGCCGGGCGATCCGATCCTCTGGTGGTCGCCAGACCCGCGGGCGGTCCTGTTCCCAGCTCAGCTTCATGTCTCACGGAGCCTGCGTAAACGCCTGCGGCACAGCGGTTTGACGACGACGCTGGATCGAGCCTTCCGCGCCGTGATCGAGCAATGCGCTGCCCCACGCGAGCCACAGAGCGGGACCTGGTTGGTGCCTGAGATGATCACAGCCTATTGCCGGCTCCATGACCTGGGATTGGCCCATTCGGTCGAGGTCTGGCAGGGGGAGGTGCTGGTCGGCGGGCTTTATGGGGTGGCCTTGGGGCGGGTCTTTTTCGGTGAATCCATGTTCAGTCGCGTCGATGATGGCTCCAAGATCGCCCTCGCCCGCCTGTGTGAACATCTTCTGGACCGGGATTTTGCCCTCATCGATTGTCAGATGATGACCCGACATCTGCACAGCCTGGGTGCCGTTTTCCTTAAGCGCGCCGATTTCTTGACGCTCGTCGCTGAACAGACCGCCCGTCCCCGCTATAAGCACACCTGGGATGAGGGACAGTGCCGCCCAACCTCTGCGATTCGTCTCGACTATTTCCGCAGGACCCCTCCATGATCTGCCCTCTACAATCTGACCTGGGGCCGCTACCCTTTTATCTGACCCCAGAGCACCCATGTGCCTATCTCGAGGGCCGACAGGCGCGCAACCTGTTTCTCAGTCCAGCCGTGCCTATTGGCGATGAGCTGTATCAGCAACTGCTCGACCAGGGATTCAGACGCAGCGGGTGTTATCTCTACCGTCCGGCCTGTCGGACCTGTCGGGGCTGTATCCCGGTGCGTCTCCCGGCCGCCGATTTCGTGCCCAATCGCTCCCAACGCCGCGCCTGGCGGGACAATGTCTCGGATATCGCGGTCGCCATCGGCCCAGCGCATTTCGACCCAGAGCATTTCGCGCTCTACCGACGCTACCTCGCGGCTCGCCATGCCAAGGGAGGGGAGATGGCCGAGGATGCCAGCGAACGGTCCTATCGGCGTTTTCTGGTCGAGCCCTGGGGCGGGACAACCTGGCTGATCGAATTCAGGTACAGCGGACGGCTGAGCGGGGTCGCGGTGACCGACGTGACCGAACAGGGTCTGTCAGCGGTCTATACCTTTTTCGATCCGGATCTCAGCGCGCGCTCACTCGGAAGCTTCGCGATCCTCACCCAGATCCAGCTGACCCAGCGACTTGCCCGCCCTTTCCTCTATCTAGGTTATTGGATCGCAGACTCACCCAAGATGGCCTATAAGGAACGCTTTCGGCCGATCGAGGTCTGGGATGGATACCAGTGGCGACGCTTCAGACGAGGCCAGCCTATAGTCATTACCGAGGGCAAGCCGCCATCCGGCGGTCAGGCGGATGACCCCCTCGGGGCAGCGCTGGCTCTCGGATCCACCCTGCGGACGTGCTAAGATGGAATTGTTTTGGTAAAGGACTTTAAGACACCCAGTGCACACAACCCTATGTCCAAAGACGACGTGATCCAGATGGAAGGCACGGTCACTGAGACCCTGCCGAATACCGTATTCCGCGTCCGGCTCGAGAACGGACACACCGTCACGGCCCATATCTCGGGCAAGATGCGCAAGCACTATATCCGCATCCTGACCGGCGATAAGGTGACGGTCGAGCTTACCCCCTATGACCTGACCAAGGGGCGGATCGTCTATCGCGCCCGTTGATCGGGAGACGCAACCTGGCCTGGTCAGACCAGCCGATCAGTTCAGGGATCCCTGCGCCCACATCTGGCGATGCAGCGCTCTGAGCACCGCCAGATCGACGCAATCCCGGCCATGAAGATCGCCCCTGAAGACCTGGGGCGGGATGCCGGGCTCCCCCAGACCATCCACCACCAAGGGGACCCCGCTGAAATCCTGATGGACGGTATAGTGGTTGACCGTCACCACCAGGGTGCGGATGCCGGCGGCCTGGGCTGCCTGAACCCCATTGTCTGAATCCTCAATGGCGACACAGGCCTCAGGGCCCAGACCGATTCGCTCGAGCACATAGAGATAGATATCCGGCGCCGGCTTTTTGTTGGGCACCACATCGCCGGCAGCGATGACCTCGAACCAATCAGAGACACCTGCCCCTGCGGAGTGCTCCAGGAGCGCCCTGACACCCTCAGGCATCGCCGTGGTTGCAATCGCCAGCCTGACGCCTTCAGCCCGCGCCTCCTGCCAGAGACGCCGCACCCCGGGGCGTAAGGGGATCGTGCCAGACTGGAGTAGCTCCAGATAATGCGCTGTTTTGGCGCGATGGAGCTCAGCAGCAAGCCCCGCCGGGTCAAGGCCAGGGGGTTTAATGCCGAAGCGCTCCCAAAAATGGCGGATCCGGTCCTGGCCACCAGCCACCTCCAGTAGCTCGCCATATAAAACAGGATCCCAATGCCACTCAAACCCTGCCGCAACAAATGCGGCATTGAAGGCGCGCCGGTGACCATCGCGCTCGGTCTCGGCGATGGTGCCATCGACATCGAAGATGATCGCTTCTAGCCCATTGCCGTGGTGCAACGCCCTTATACCTTTCAGCATCAATACCCTCCCTATCCTCATACAAGAGACCCCTGCCGGTGTCGAGGGGATCGAGTATTTTAGATTGCGCCTTCGCCCGAATCGTGACGAAACAGAGGTTTCTCGAGGTACCCCCAGATATCAGAACCCAACCTGTTGACGGCCCCTAGTTGCACACTGCTCAGCAATCTGGTAGTTAGGGGCGCTTGCTTAAGCTCGGAGGCACGCGGGGCGCCCGCAATCCCCAGGATCTATCGACCCGAAGCCGCAGCAACGGGCCTGTGGCCTATAGATGAGGAGACTCAGATGACCGAGACACGAGAATTTAGCCTCGAGCCATATTCCTTCGAGCCCTATCAGCCCGAGGAAGGTGAGGAATATATGAGCCCGCATCAGGAGGAGCATTTCCGCAGAATCCTCTTGGCCTGGAAACGGTCGCTGATGGAAGAGGTCGATCGCACCGTGCATCATATGCAAGATGAGGCCACCAACTTTCCCGATCCCAATGATCGCGCCACCCAGGAGTCTGAGTTTAGTTTGGAGCTGCGCACCCGCGACCGCGAGCGCAAACTGATCAAAAAGATCGATGAGGCCCTCGAGCGACTCGATCGTCACGAGTATGGTTATTGCGAGTCCTGCGGGGTAGAGATCGGCCTCCGCCGTCTGGAGGCGCGCCCGACGGCAACCCTGTGTATCGACTGCAAAACACTCGAAGAGATCCGTGAAAGACAACACGGATGAGGCCGCCGGCTGAACCGCGGGTGCCCCAGGGGCAGCCCATCTATCGGGGGCGTTTTGCCCCCTCGCCGACCGGTCCGCTGCATCTCGGTTCATTGCTCGCCGCGGTCGCAAGCTATGCCGATGCGCGCTCCCACGGCGGTCTTTGGGTATTGCGCATCGAGGATCTCGACCGCCTCCGGGTGGTGCCCGGCGCCTCCGAGGCGATCCAAAAGACCCTGGCCGCCTTTGGATTCGAATGGGACGAACCTGTGCTCTTGCAAAGCACTCGGCTTGCGGCCTATGAGTCTGCCTTGGAACAGTTACAGGCGCGGGGGTTGGTCTATGGTTGCGTCTGTAGCCGCGCCGAGATCGCCGCCCAGTCCATTCTCGGGATCGATGGACCCATCTATCCCGGAACCTGTCGTCAGGGACTACCGCCTGGGCGCCAGGCGCGTAGTCTCCGCCTGAAAACCACTGCCGAACCCATCCTGTTTCAGGATCGCATCCAGGGCGAACAAGGGCATGCGGTAGCAGAGATGGTCGGGGATTTTGTCGTGCGCCGTGCCGATGGCATTCATGCCTATCAGCTTGCCGTCGTGGTCGATGATGCCTATCAGGGCATCACCCATGTGGTGCGCGGCGCGGATCTGTTGCTCTCCACCCCGCGCCAGATCCTGCTGCAAGGCTATCTGGGGCTGCCGACCCCCAGCTATGCCCATGTGCCTCTGGTGCTCGATGCATGCGGGCGCAAACTGAGCAAATCGCTTGCCGCCCTTCCGATCGATCCTCAGGATCCTCTGCCCGCCTTGCGCTTGGTCTGGCGGCTGCTCGGCCAGACGCCCTTGAGCGGGGTGAAATCAGTGCAATCCTTCTGGAAGGTCGCGATCTCTACCTGGCGGATCGAGCGGGTCCCACCTCGCCTCAGCGCACCCCTTGGGATCCGCCCGCTGGTCAAAGCCTGCTGATTGCCAGATCGCGCAGATAGGCGGCGAATCTCTTGCCCAATGCTGGATGAGCCAGGGCATATTCGACCGTGGCCTCGAGATATCCTAGCTTGCTGCCGCAATCGTAGCGCTTTCCCTCGAATGGATAGGCGATCACGGGTTCATCCTTCAGCAGCTCGGAGATGCCATCGGTCAATTGGATCTCACCGCCGGCGCCTTTGCCGATATGTTCGAGCTTATCGAAGATCCGCGGGGTCAGCAGATAGCGCCCGACCACGGCCAGATTGGACGGCGCAACCTCAGGCCGGGGTTTTTCGACGATCGACACCACCCGCATGGTCCCCTCGGCATCGCGTTCGACCTCGACAATGCCGTATTTGTTGCTTTCCTCGCGCGGGATCTCCTGGACGCTGAGGATGCTGCACCCATGCCGCTCATAGACCTCGATCATCTGGGCCACCACCCCCTTGCCCTCAGTGTGGATCAGATCATCGGCCAAGAGGACCACGAAGGGCTCATCGCCGACCACGGGTTTAGCGCACAGCACCGCATGGCCCAGACCAAGGGCGACGGCCTGTCTGACATAGATACAGGAGGTATTCCCCGGCAATACGCTGCGCACGATCTCGAGCAGGTCGAGCTTGCCGGCGCGTTCGAGCTCGGATTCCAGCTCATAGGCCTTATCGAAATGGTCCTCGATCGAGCGTTTATTGCGACCGGTGATAAAGACCAATTGATCGATCCCGCCTGCCTCGGCCTCCTCGGCGGCGTATTGGATCAAGGGTTTATCGACGATCGGCAGCATCTCCTTGGGACTGGCCTTGGTCGCCGGCAAAAAACGGGTACCGAGACCTGCGACCGGAAAGACTGCCTTGCGGACCTTGGGCATATTCAATTCTCCAAGCGGTTGGTGAGTGAGCGTTCGATCGCTTCAAGTGCCACTAAAGGCTCGGGGGCGCGGGTGACCGGCCGCCCGATGACCAGATAATCGGCGCCGGCAGCCAAGGCCTCGGCGGGGGTGAGGGTGCGTTTTTGATCGTCGCTGGCGCTGTCTGGCAGACGCACCCCGGGTGTCACCAGCCTAAAATCGCGCCCCAGTTCTGCCCTTAGCCTGGCCGCCTCGCGCGGCGAGCAGACGACGCCATCTAGACCAGCCTGTTGCGCCAGCCTGGCTAGGCTCAGAACGCGCTCCTCAGGTTCACCTGGGCAACCGATCTCGGCAAGATCGGTGCGATCCAGGCTGGTCAAGACCGTGACCCCGACCAGCAATGGCCGCTGGGGGTAGCGGTCCAGGGCAGCGCGCGCGGCATCCAGCATGGGCCGCCCACCCGAGACATGGACATTGACCATCCACACACCCAGATCGGCCGCAGCTGCGCAGGCTGCGGCCACGGTGTTGGGGATGTCATGAAACTTAAGATCCAGAAAGACCGCAAAGCCTGCCGCCTGGAGGCGTTCCACCAGGCCTGGACCCAGGCGGGTGAAGAGTTCCTTGCCGACCTTGAGGCGGCAGCGCGCTGGATCTAGGCGTTCGACCAGGGCCCAGACGGGCGCGGCAGCGGAAAAATCGAGGGCGACGATGATGGGTATAGGGTCGATCACGGTTGTCTTTGACCGAGCTGGGGATCAGCGCCCCTCTGCCGATCCTCAATCAAATGGCTATAGGATCGGTTGGGGCAGAACGGCGACAATTGTGCCCCAAGAACGGCAGCTCGGACACTGCCAATGTAAGGCCTGGGCCTGAAACCCGCAGCGCTCGCAATGATAGGGGGCCTGGCCCTGTAAGAGATGCCTGGCCACACCGAGCGCCACCTGGGCATAGTGCCGGGCCCGGTCATCTGGACCGGCAGCGCGGGCCCGCAGGGCGAGCAGCCGCTCCAAGACCGCGAGATCGGCCCAACGCGCCAGATAATCGGCCAGGAAATCCAGGGCTGCTGGTACGCCTTGGCTGTGCTCGATGCGCTCGCTGAGCGCCAAGATCAGCAGCGGATTGGCCTGTTTGCCGACAAGCCGCGCCAGCTCGGCGATCACATCCTCACCGCAGCTCTCCATCGCCCGAATCAAGTCAGGGAGAACCTCAGGCACATAGGTTGGGCCCTGAGTGGCTACGCGCTTAAACAACTCCAGGGCCCGCTCAGATTCGCCGGCTGCCAGTGCCATCTGGCCCTCGAGCAAGAGGGCGCGCACACAATTGGGATCGGCGGCCAGCGCCAAGTCGATCTGGGCTCGGGCTGTCGCCAGATCCTGGCGGCAGCGCGCCTCCTCAGCCAGTTCACAATGATAATGGGCGACCTCGGCTGGATGGCGCACGCCGATCAACTCGGCCAATTGGTCCGTCACCTCCAAACAGCGTTGCCAATCGCGTTCGCGCTGGTAGATCTCGCGCAGGGATTCCAAGGCCCGCTCGGTCTGGAGATTCAAACGGACCAGCTTGTGGAACAGCGCCTCGGCCCGATCCAGAAGCCCTGCCCCCAGATAATCCTGACCGAGCTCAAACAAGGCCAATCCGCGCAGCTCTGGAGTCAATTGCGGGCGCTCGATCAGATGACTGTGGATACGGATGGCGCGATCCACCTCGCCGCGCCGACGAAATAGACTGCCTAGGGCCAGATAGATCTCAGCGGTCTCGCGATCGACCTCGGTGAGACGCACGAATAGATCGATGGCCTTGTCCGGCTGCTCAGCGAGTAGATAATTCAGACCGCGCACCAGATCCGGATACGCCGAGGCCGGGCGCAAACCGCGGCGATGCCGGTCGCGCCGACCCAGCCACCAGCCCGAGGCAGCCGCGGCCGGCAGTAACAAGAATAGCAGCTCGATCATCCAATCCTCCGTGGTACCCTGGCCGGGGATCCAGGTAAACTGCCGCTTGGTTGATCTGGCATCATACCGCCAAGGGCAAAGTGGCGCTTGCCGGGGATTGGTAAATTTGGGTTCGATCCCGAGGGTTTGGCTGCTTACCGGCGATGCGTACCATTGGCCCATTCACACACCCAAGGGGATTGACCATGCGCGATCTATACCTCAAAACCGTACTCATCACCGGTGCCTCGGGTCATCTCGGCAGCGCCACCGCGCGCGCCTTTGCTGCCGAGGGGGCCCGAATCGCCCTGGTCGGACGGCGTCTCGATGCCTTGCGTCAGACCCAGGCGAGCCTGCCTGAGGGGAGCGAATCCCTGATCATTGCCACCGATCTGCGCGACCCCACGCAGGTTCAGGCCATGGTTGAGCAGGCAGTGGAGCATTTTGGCACCATCCAGATCCTGGCCAATCTTGCCGGCGGATTCAGCATGGGCCCAGCGATCCAGGACACCACCGACGCCGACTGGGACAGCATGCTCGATCTCAATGCCCGCACCGCCTTCAATTGTGCCAGGGCGGTCATCCCCAAACTCCTGGCTGCTGGCGGCGGCAGCATCATCAATGTCGCGGCCCGCGCGGCCTTGCGCGGGATTGGGCACATGGGCCCCTATTGTATCTCCAAGGCCGCAGTCGTTCGGCTGACTGAAACCCTAGCCGATGAGCTGAAATTATCCGGGATCAGGGTAAACTGTCTCCTTCCAGGTACCCTGGACACGCCGGCCAATCGGGCTGCCATGCCCGACCAAGACCCTACCCAGTGGGTCAGCCTGGAGGCGCTTGCCGAGGTCATTCTGTTCCTCGCCTCGGAGCGATCGCGCGCCATCACGGGTGCCGCTATTCCGATCGAAGGATGTCGCTAGGGGGGTCAGCGTGCACCATCATCCGGCCGACCGCCGCCACCCAGTACTCCGAGACTGCCCAGCCCTCGCCAGCATCCGAGTCCTGCCCGGAGTGCTAGCGCTCGCCGCACTTTGGCTTGCTGGCCCCACGGTTGGAGGAGTGGCTCTTGATCCAGAGACCCAGGGTTTATTGGTCGAGGCCGTTACCGCGGCGGCGGATCTGGATGCCTATCACGCCCGCTGTCGCGGCGATGTCTCCGGGCGGCGGATGGAGAACCTGAATAAACTGATCGCCAGCAAACTCCGTCTGACCGTACTCACGGTCCAGGACGATCTCTTCCCCGAGCGCAATTATCGCCGCGCCCAGGAACGGCTCGAACGCGAGTTTATCGAGCGCCTACAACAGACCGGTGGTTGCGCCGGCGCCAAGGGCTCAGATCTCCCCGAACGCCTGCGTCAGCGCTACGAACAGGCCATCGAGTCTATTCAACGCCTGCCCTGAACAATCACCTCGACCGGTCGGCGGCGTTGACCAGACCTACAGGGCCAGAACCGCGACGGATTTCATCCCCCTACCGCTCGCCTAACCCCAGCGCGAATCGCGCTGGGGGCGGCATGCAGTCCTGCCATCAAGAACCTGCGCAAACATGCGCACCCTTTCCTTCCTGCCCCGCCGGGTTTGGTTTCCCACCTGCGTCTCTGCCAGGGGTCACTTTCCAAAGTATCGCAAGACCCCTCTGCCCCAGCGCCGCCGTTACCGGACGGACTTGCCCCGGGTAGGGC
>CALALB010000005.1 GCA_937923175.1 uncultured Chromatiaceae bacterium
CTGGTCAGCTCCGCTTTCTGCTCGTCGGTCAGAACAATCGCCGGTGCAACTCTCACGTTCGCGCTCCACTTCATGCCAAAGTAGCAAGTTGGAGTCGGGTGCGGCAATTCAGTTCCCACAAGAATCGAACAATACACTAGACAGCGGTTGGCGCCAAGGTAAAGGGTTTTTGCGAGCCTCCACCGCTTTTCGCCAATGATGAGCAGATCTCAGCCGTTTTGAACCTCGGGACAGCCTCTTAAGACGCGCCTTCCCAACCTAAGGCCCTGGGAGCCCATGACCAGGCAGATCCAGGGGCACACCCAGACGTTTGAGATCCAGGGCATGGCCGCCGGTCACCAGCCAGACGGTGCAGCAGCGCGGCCCGATCCGCTGGATGAGTTCCCCTAGCCGATCGCGAAACAGCCGGCCGCTCGGATAGGGCGGGATCACCCCCCAGCCGCATTCCTCGGCCACCAGGATCAGTGGATCAGCCGAGGACTGGTCAAAGACCGCCAATAGCTCTTCGACCCGCTCCGACCAGGCAGACTCGTCCAGGTCGAGGAGATTGGCCACCCAGATGCCGAGTGAATCGACCAAGAGACAGACCTCCCCGGCGGCGCGGATCGCAGCAGCCAGGTCAACCGGTTCGCAGCATGTTTGCCAATGGGCAGGGCGACGAGAGCGATGGGCGGCGATCCGCGCCTGCCATTCGGGGTCATAGGGGTCTTCGCGGGCGGTGGCGAGGTAGACGACCGGACGGCCCGAGTCATGCGCCAAGCGCTCGGCCCAGGCACTTTTGCCGCTGCGCGCCGGCCCAGTGACCAGGATGGTTTGGCTGGGGCGATATCCTGCCGGCCCAGCCGGGCCTTGCCCGTGAGAGGCCTGGCATGCCCTGTCCCTATTCATGGATCAAGGGTACCCGCCGGCCGATACCGGCCAATAACTCATAGGCGATGGTCTCGCTGGCGGCCGCGACCGTGCCGACCGAGACCTGTTTCCCCCAGAGCTCAACCCGATCGCCGATCTGGGCCTCGATCCCGGTCAGATCCAGGGTCAGCAGATCCATTGAGACGCGGCCGATCAGCCGGGTCAGTTGGCCAGCAACAGCGATGGGTGTGCCATCGGCGGCATGGCGGGGATAACCATCGGCATAGCCGATCGCCGCAATCCCTACCCGGGTCGGCCGCTCGCAGACAAATCGCCCCCCATAGCCGATCGGCTCACCCGGGGCAAGCTCCTTGATCGCAATCAGGGCCGATTCCAGGGTCATCGCCGGGTGCAACCGGATACCATCAGGCAGCACCTGGGGTTCGACAAAGGGCGATACGCCATAGAGCATGATCCCCGGGCGGATCCAGTCACCCTGGGCACGCGGTTCGGTCAACAGCGCTGCCGAGTTGGCAAGGCTGCGGTCGATCCTGATTCCAGCCAGGGTCTGATCAAAGATTGCGATCTGGTGGGCGGTATAGGGATGGGCGGGCTCATCGGCGCGGGCAAGATGGGTCATCACCGCCTGTGCCCGGACAGAGGGACAGCCCTTGAGCCTCGCGGCGACCTCTAGGAAGTCCTCGGGGGCAAAGCCTAATCGGTGCATACCGGTATCGAGCTTGATCCAGCAGTTGAGTGGCTGGTCGAGACGCGATTCCAGGACCCACCTCAATTGCGGTCGGCTATGGATCACTATCGCCAGGTCAAGCCGAGCGGCGAGCGCCAGTTCATCCGGCGCGAAGACCCCCTCGAGCAACAGGATCGGGGCCTGGATCCCTGAGTCGCGCAGCTCGAGCGCCTCCTCGAGGCAGGATACGGCAAAGCCGTCGGCCTCAGAGGCAAGGGCTCGGGCAACTGCAACCGCCCCATGCCCATAGGCATTGGCCTTGATCACAGCAAGTGCCCTAGCAGCTGGGGCGATCTGTTTGGCCAGGCGATAATTATGGCGAATGGCCTCGAGATGAATGCGGGCGCGTAAGGGGCGGTGGGGCATAGCTAGAGGTCCAACGGGGGTCAAGCGATAGGACTGGGCGCCTCGATCAAACCTACCGGGCGGTTTTATCTTAATCAACGCCCTGCCGCATCCCTATATCCTGCCCAGGGTTAGGCAACCATGGCCAGCAAACCCTTGACCCAAGATATAAGCCGGCTCAGTCTGGGATTTCCGCTGTCCAGCGTCAGCGGTCAACAGGTATCCTTGAGCCTCCCGCCGAGGACCAATCTCCGCTGGCAGCCCCCGGCACCGGGGTCGAGTACCGAGCAGGCCTATAGCGATAGAGTAACCAGTGTTGGATAGGTCGCGGGCAGGGCGAGGCCCGGGACTCGACCAGGGTCTGGCCAGGACAGAGAAAAAGGGCGCGCCGGTCCTGGATCTCAAGGCCGGTCAGGGCTGGCGGCTGGAGCGAACGGGTGAGCAACCAAAAGGGGTGGCTGATCCGCTCGGGCTCGAGGCGCGGCGCGATCTGGCCGCGCAGATATTCGGAGGGACGCTCAAGCCCGGGCCATTGGCTGGTAGGGAGGTCAGGGCGGTAAAAACGCAACATGGCGACAAGCTGATAGCGGTCGGCATAGACCGGCGCACCGAGTCGGGCGACATAGTCAGCCAGTTCAATAAAACCCGCTGTCTCGCGCCAAGGTCGCGGGAAACGTTCTGCCAGGCGCCAGTGGGTCTCTACACCCTGGGCGACGGCGATCACCAAGAGGGTGACGACCGCCAGATTTCCGCTGGCTGCCAGCACTGCCCAGCGCATCCTCTCCCGCAACCAGTAGGCGACGAATGGGGCGGCACCGATGAGAGACATCGCCGGCCAATTGGCCTCGACCGGGCTGACCAATGAAACCAGGGCAAAGAATCCCAGGGGGAACATGGCCGCAATCCCCAGGAGGATACGCGCTGCCCGCCTGCCTGGAGGCCAGGAGATCCCCCACCTATCCTGTAACCCATTCCTTAACCGGCCGATGAACCCCTCCGCCAATGCCCATAGCATCGGCAGGGTGATTAGACCCCACAGACCAAGCTGGATGGCCAGATACCCCACAAGGCCCAAAAATCGCTCGGCGGGGGTCTTGAGGGCACCGTGATCAATGGCATTAACCTCAGCGGCCACCTCCCCTGGCACCGCGATGGCAAACCCATGCCCGAACTGAAAGGCTAGGGTCAGCCAGCCGTTTTGCGCATTCCAGATCAGGTTGGGGGCGAAGACCAAGAAGGCGATGCCGGCCCCCAGCCAGGGCCAGGGCCGCACCAATTGGCGCCAATCGGTCCACAGGATGGCAATGAGCAACACAGGTCCGATGAGAACCATGGTGTATTTGCTGACAAGACCGAAACCGATCGCCGCCCCTGCCGTCAGCCAGCGACGGGGGTCAGAGACAAGGGCACGCTCGGACTCAGACAGCGCCAAGGTCCAGGCAAGGAGCAGGAGGCTGTCTGGCGTGATCAGGATGCCCCCTGCGCCTCCCAAAAGGTGCATGCCAACCAATAACAGCGCCAAGGCGCGGATCTGGGTATCAAGACCCAGGCGTCGATAGAGACGATCGAGCAGGATCAATGTCAGCAGGCCGGCCACCAGCCCCCCAAGCCGGCCAGCAAACGCCGAGGCCGGCACCAGCCGGATCCCTGCACCGAACCAGGCCACAGCAGGGGGGTGATCGAAATAGCCCAGGGACCAATGTCTTGCCCAGTCGAGATAATAGGCCTCGTCTTGGGTGATCGGCAGCAGCGCCGCCATGATGAGGCGCCAGGCGGTCAGGCCGAGGATTGCAAGCAGGCTAGCCATCGGGTTTTTGCCCAGTCATGGGGTCCAGATTCAATCCGCCCCCCTGCAGGGGGGCGAGGTCGCCGAATCTAGAGGACGGGTCATCGGGGTGATGCAGGTCTCGCAGCAGACAAACCAGCCCCTGCCAACCGGCAAGACAGGCAGGGTGCAGGGGAAGATCCTGGCCCCGGTGAGTGACCTTGTCTAAAGGCCTAGCGGTCGGGATTCCAGTAGGGATTGGGCAAGGCCCTTCCACCCTGGCGCAAGCCGCTGGCCAATGGGTTCTGACACCGGCATGATGCGGCTGACTGATGCCGCGATGACAAGGTATGGGTCTTTGATCTGCTGCGCCTACAGCCCAGACAGATTGGAGCGAGGACTCTCGCATGATCCCTTGTCTTGTTCAAGATCAGGTCCTGTCCAGGGTTTCATGATTATGTCTATCCAGTCACCTACCCTCGCCTGTCCCGCTGAGCTTGCGATCATCATCCCAACCTATCAGGAGGCCGAATCGGTCGCCCAGGTCGCAGAGCGGGTGAGCGCCGCGCTCGCCGGGATCGCCTGGGAATTGATCTTTGTCGATGATGACTCACCCGATGGAACCGCTGAGCGGGTACGCGCCCTGGCCCAGCAGGATCCGCGCATCCGGGTGATCCAACGCATCGGACGCCGCGGTCTGGCCTCGGCCTGTATCGAGGGGATGCTGGCCACTAGCGCCCCTTATCTGGCGGTGATGGATGCAGACCTGCAGCATGATGAACAGCTGTTGCCTGAAATGTTGCAGCTGATCCGCACCGAAGGGCTCGATCTGGTGATCGGCAGTCGCTATCTCGCCGGGGGTGATCTTGGGGATTGGGATCAGCGGCGCCGCGGGATGAGCCGGCTCGCCACCCGCATCGCCCAGGTTCTACTCCAGGCTGAGTTGACCGATCCGATGAGCGGCTTTTTCATGATCCGCGCCGAGGTCGTGCATCGTACCGTCCGCCGTCTAAGCGGGGTGGGTTTCAAGATCCTGCTGGATCTTTTTTCAGCCGCCGACTCGCCCCTGCGCTTTCGCGAGCTCCCTTACCGGTTCCGTGCCCGCCAGTATGGGCAAAGCAAGCTCGATTATGCCGTGCTCTGGGAGTTTTTACTGATGCTGATCCACAAGCTCATCGGTCCCTGGGTGCCGGTGCGTTTCATCGCCTTCTCCCTGATCGGCGGGTTAGGGGTGTTGGTGCATCTTGGGGTGCTCTGGTCGCTGCTGCGTCTCCTCGGCCCAGGGTCCTTTGCCTTGGGCCAGGGGCTTGCTGCCCTCTTGGCCATGACGAGCAATTTCCTTCTGAATAATCTTTTGACCTACCGAGATTTGCGCCTGAAGGGGCGCGACCTGGTCCGCGGCTGGTTGAGTTTTGTGCTTGTCTGTAGCCTGGGGGCCCTAGCCAATGTCGGGATCGCCAATTATCTCTTCCAAGAGACCCGCTCAGGCTGGCTAGTCTCTGCCCTCGCCGGAATCCTGGTGGGTGCGGTCTGGAATTATGCAGTCACTGCAGTCTATACCTGGCGCCGCCCCGTCGATCCGCTTTAGCCAAACCCCTTGGCAACTGCTGGTTCTTGAGGCGCTCTCTCGGGGGATTCGGTCGCTGTCCCCCGCCCTGGCCCCGGTTTTCACCAGGGTGACGGCCTCATTCCGGCGCCTCTTTTCGTCATTCCGGCCAAAGCCGGAATTCAGACTCATCGGCATTGCCGGAGGTCTTTTCTGGAACGCGCACCCGCTTTCGCCGGGATGAGGGAGGAAAGATTGAAAACATTGCATGGCTAAGAGGCCTTTAACTGAGCTGGGCAAGCCCCTGCTTTCACAGGTGAATGCCCGGCTGGGCACTGTGCTATAGTGTCGTCACCCGAGCAGCCATGTTAGGCAAGACCGATGGACGACATCCTCAAACGCCTACTCGATGCCGAGCTGCGCGCCGAACGCCTAGCCCAAGAGGCCGAGGCCGAGCAAGAGCGCCTCATCCAAGAGGCCCTGGCCGAGGCCAAGGCGCAGGACGAACAACTGACCCGGCGTATCCCGGAACTGCGCCGTTTCTTCATCGCTAGGGCGGAGGAGCGGGCCGAGCAGCTCATCGCTGAGCTGCGCCGCCGCTATGATGAGCGCCACGTCCGGTTGCGCGAGCAGGCCGATCAGCATGAACAGGCAGCGCTCGAGGCGGCCTTCCAGGTCCTGATCGCCTTGGGCCATTAGCAGGGGCGCAAAGGGGTCAAATCCCTGGCGATAGCATGATGCATCAACTCGCCACCCAGGCCTATCTCAATACCCGGGTCTCGACCCTGATCGAACGTCTGATGACCGTACCCCAGCTCGAGCAATGGGTCCAGAGCCCCTTGCCCATCCTGGTCGAGCAATTTGGTCTTGCAGGCCTGGTTGATGAGCGACTGACCATCGCCGACCGGCGCCGTGCCCTAGAACAGGCCCTCATCCATCGCCTGCTCGCTGATCTCGTCATACTCAGCCGCGCCATGCATCCCAATGAGCGGGTGCTGATGCTTGATTGGGCCCGCAAATATGCGCTGTTCAATCTCAAGACCCTGATCCGCGGCAAGCTCCAGGCGCTCGATCGTCAGGCAATCCATGCCAATCTCTTTGAATTGCCGGATCTCATTCGGCTGGCCGACGATTCGTTGTTCGGCAGCGAAAACGTCCTCGAATTGCTGCGCCGGCTCGAGGCGGGACCTTACCGCCAGATCGCCCGGCAGGCGCGCGAGGTCTATGAACAAAGACGCGACCCCTTTGCCCTTGAGGCCGCGATCGATCAGCGTTATCTCCTGGACCTGGTCCAGCGGATCCAATCCTTTGGCGAGCCCCATCAAACCTGGCTACGCCGCCTGATCTCGGCTGAATTGGACCGCATCGCACTCCTCTGGCTACTGCGTTTTCGGATCACCTATCGTTTTTCGCCCTCCGAAACCTATTACTGGCTGGTCCCATCGTCGCGTCTTCTGACCCGTCCGCGTTTATTACAGCTGGTCAATCTCGAGGATCTGGACCAGATCCTAGATGCCTTACCTGAGCCGCTGCGCCGATTGACCGCTGCTTGTGGCTCACTTGCCGAGGTCGAGCAGCGTCTAGCCAAACAGACCAACACCGAGATCCAGATTGTTTTGGCCCGCAGTCCCTCGGCAGTGGCGCGCGCATTGGCCTATCTGATGCGCCGCGAGCTGGATCTGCGCTGTTTGTTTGTCCTCCTCCAGGGCCGTTTGCTCGGATTCCCCGAGCTCACCGTCAATGAGGCGCTGGCGCAGATCCAGCCAGCCATCCTGGGACATTGAGACTATGCTGCGATCCAGGCCGATGAAACATGTGCGTCTCCTGGTGTTGACCCAGGATCTGCCCCGGCTGACCCTGGCGCTCGCTGCCAGCCAGTGTTTTCACCCTGACCCGCGCCCACCAGAGGATGAGACGCTTGCCACCGATCCAAGCCAGGGTTTTTGCGAGCTCTATCGTCTGGCGCGCGCCCGGCTGGATAAGATCGCCCGTCTGATCCCTTTTGCTCTGCCAGCGACCCTGGAACCCTTGCAGGCAATCGAACAGGATACGCTCGACCGCTTAAACCAGTGGTTAGGCCAGCTGTGGGACGAGGTCTCGGCCTACGAGGAGGATTTCAGACGCCTCGCCGACGAGGAGCGTCTCATCCAGGAGCAACGCGCCGCCCTCCAGGATTTCGCCCAACTCAATATCGATCTCAAAATGCTGCGGTCCCAAACCCGCTTTCTGCAGATTCATATCGGTTTGGTGCCGCGCGAGAACCTGCGCCAGCTTGCGGATGCGGTCTCCCTCGCTGGATATCTGGTGCATGTATATCTCGAACGCGGCGAGCAGGCCCATGTCGTGCTTGTCGGCCCAAACGAGCCCGCGGAGTCCAGCCTGGATAGCCTGCTTCATGCCGCCGGCTTTCAACCCCTGTCGGTCCCGGAGGGATTGGACCGTACCCCGGTCGAGCTGGAGCGAGAGTTCACCGCCCGTCTGAGCTCGCTTGGGCAAGAACGCGCCGCCCTGATCGAGATCCTCGAGCACTGGTCCAAGCCCTTGCGCGGGCGTCTCACCGAGGCCGAGCGCATCCTAACCCTGGCTGCACCCCTGGCTGACTTAGACACCGCGGTGCGCAGCCGCGGTTATCTCAGCCGGGTGGCAGGCTGGGTTCCGGCCTCTACCCTCCCCAACCTCCGTCAGCACCTGGATGAGATCCTCGGATCAGCCTATGACCTAAGCGTTCGGGATCCGCGTCCTGACGAGCGGCCCCTGGTGCCAACGGTGCCGGTCAAAAGCCGACTGCTTGCGCCCTTTGCCATGCTGGTCCAGCAATATGGCATCCCCGCCTATGGTGAGATCGACCCTACACCCTTTTTTGCCGCTAGCTTTCTGTTGATGTTTGGATCTATGTTCGGCGACCTCGGTCAGGGGGCAGTGATCGCCCTTGCCGCCTTTGGGTTACGGCGCAGCCTCGGGCGTTTTTGGCCCTTTGGCCTGCTCGCTGGACTCTCCTCGATGGCCTTCGGCCTACTCTATGGCAGTGTCTTCGGATATGAACACCTGATCCCGGCGCTCTGGATGAGCCCGCTCGAGGATCCATTGCTGATGCTCAGCCTAGCGTTGGCCTGGGGGATAGGCTTTATCGTCCTGGCCTGTCTCTTTGCCATCTATAACCGCCTCACCGTCGGTGACCAGGCTGCGGCCATATTCGGTCAGCATGGTGCCTTGAACCTGGTGTTCTATTTGGCCCTGGTTGCCGGCGCCTGGCAAATGGCCACTGGGCAGGGGCTGGGTGTCCTGCCAGTCGGAGTGGCGATCCTGAGCCTGGCTGGCCTGGCCTGGCATAGCTGGTACCATCAGGAACGGGCGCCTCTGGGTGAGCGGGTCCTGGTGGTCGCCATCGAGACGCTCGAGACCCTGATCAGCTATGTCTCAAACACCCTGTCATTCCTGCGCGTGGCGGCCTTTAGTCTGAATCATGTCGCGCTCTCGATTGCGGTCTTTACCTTGGCCGACATGATGGGGAATCTCGGTTCTGCAGTCACAATCATCCTCGGGAACCTGTTTGTGCTGATCCTCGAGGGCGGGATCGTGATGATCCAGGTGATGCGTCTGGAATACTACGAGGGTTTTGCGCGCTATTTTGCAGGCACAGGTCTCAACTTCAGGCCCATCCGCCTGGGGAGAGAACCGTCCTAACCAAGGTCATTGGTTTTATTTAAAAAGGGGTCTTTGATGATGCTGTGGCTTGTCTTGCTGATATCCTTTGCCATCCTCGGTCTCATCGTAACGGGTTTGCTCCTAGACCGCCGCCCCCAGCTCCTCGAGCAGATGCGCACCTGGCTGCGCCCTGTCCTGAGCTCCCAGATTCTGATCTTTGTCGGCGCCCAGATTGCGCTCTTGCTGGTAGGGATCAGCGAGGCTCTAGCCGACTCGGCTCAGGCCGCAGAGGGTAGCCCCGAGATGGGCATCGGCATGGGTCTGGCGATGATCGGGGTCGGCATCCCCACCGGCCTGTCGACCATTGGCGCCGGTATTGCGGTTGGACCCATTGGCGCGGCCTCGCTGGCTGCGATCACCGAAAAACCCGAAAACCTAGGGCGCACCCTGATCTATCTGGGTCTAGCCGAGGGGATTGCCATCTACGGCCTGGTGATCTCGATCCTGCTTTTGAATAAGCTTTAATGGCTCAGATGACCGAACAATCCACCCGCCTCCTGTTTTTGGGCGAGGAAAACCTGGCCGATGGCTTTCGGCTGATCGGGTTTGAAACCTACGCCAATCCAAGCCTCGAGGAAGCTGAACGGCTGTTGCGCGATCTGAGGCGCAGTCAAGTGCGGGCCTTTGTGGTGGTCGATGATGCACTCATGGCCCAACAGATCCCGAGCCTGCAGCGGATTCTGGCAGAAGGCGGGCGTATCATCGTGGTCGCTGTACCCGCCCTGGGCCCTGTGCCCTGCCTCTCCAGTCCGGTTGCCCAGCGTCTCGGCCGGCTGTTTGGAGAAGCCGCAACTGCGTCTGAGACCACCTTCAGCGCTCAAGGGGGGATCTCGTGAATCAGGTTGAAGAACTCGAACGCGCGATCCTGAGTCGGGCTGAGCGGCTCGCCGCCGAATACCGCGAACGCGCCGCCCGCAGCCGCGACCAAATCCTCCGGGATGCTGCCGAGCGCCTGCGCCAACGCGAATTGCGCGAAGAGGCCATCGCCAAGGCGCTTGCCGAACGGGTCTTTCGCCAGCGCGTCCAGGCCAGCGAGCTCAAGATGCAGACCCATCTCGACCGCATGCGCTGGAACCTGGTCCTGGACGTCGAAGGCCGCCTGGCTGAACGGATGCGTGCCTTTATCGCCGATCAGGCGGCCTATGACGCCTGGCTCAAGGACCTGGTCGTCGAGGCAGTCACACTCATCGAGGCACCCGGGGTCCTGATCAACGCCAATGCGCATGATCAGCGCCGCCTGTTCATGAATTGGGATACCATTGTTGCTGCCCTCCCCTCCGGCAGGGAGGCACGTCTGGCATCCAATGATGCGGCCCTGACCACCCTGGGTGGCATTCTGGCAGTGAGCGCGGATGGGCGTATCCGCGTCGATCAGACCTTTGAGGGACGGCTAGCAAGGCTGCGCCCGCGCATCCAACAGGTCATCCTCGAGCATTTACTGCCCGGTGGCTTTGACATTGGCAATCTCTTTACCGGTTAAGGCCGGGGGTATGTCTCCTCCGCCAGCAGCGTCCTCTTCCACCGGCAATCTCTCCAGCGACCGTCTATGAGTACCAATCAGGCTGATAAGACCGGCGTCATCCGCGAGATCAATGGACCTATCGTCACCATCGAGCTTGCCGGCGGCTGTCTCGGCGAACAGGTCAAGCTCGGGGAACTGGGGCTCTATGGCGAGATCATCGCCCTCAGCGGCCGCTATGCCACTGTCCAGAGTTATGAATCCACCGAAGGGATCAGGCCGGGTGAGCCAGCCCTGGGATTGGGCTGGCCGCTGTCGGTTGAACTGGGGCCAGGGCTTCTAGGTAGCATCTTCGATGGGGTGCAGCGCCCCCTGACCCGCATTGCCCTAGAGAGCGGCGACTATATCCGCCGCGGTGTCAGTATCCCCGCCCTCGATCGCGAGCGGCGCTGGTCATTTACCCCCCGTCCAGATCTTGAGCCTGGTGCCCGGATCGAGGGTGGCGCGATCTTGGGCAACATCCAGGAAACCCCGCGCATCGAGCACCGGATCCTGGTCCCCCCCGATGTCTCTGGTGAGCTCGAGGAGATCGCCCCCCCTGGCGAGTATGACATCGAGACCGTAATCGCCCGGGTGCGCGATCCCAAGGGGAATAGCCACCGGCTTAAGCTCTATCACCGTTGGCCTGTGCGCCAGCCCCGCCCCTATCGGCGGCGCGATGACGGGATTGCCCCGCTCATCACGGGTCAGAGGGTCATCGATACCTTTTTTCCCCAGCTTAAAGGCGGCAAAGGGGCTGTTCCCGGGCCCTTTGGCGCGGGCAAGACCGTCATCCAACAGCAGATCGCGCGTTGGTCGAATGCTGATATCGTGATCTATGTCGGCTGCGGCGAGCGCGGCAATGAGTTGGTCGATGTCCTCGAGACCTTTCCCAAGCTCACCGATCCCTATTCCGGGCGCCGATTGATGGAGCGCACCCTCTTGGTCGCCAATACCTCCAACATGCCGGTGGTCGCGCGCGAGGCCTCGGTCTATATTGGCCTAACGCTTGCCGAGTATTACCGCGATATGGGCTATGACGTGGTCATGCTTGCCGACTCGACCAGCCGCTGGGCCGAGGCCCTACGTGAGGTCGCCGGGCGCTTGGGTCAGATGCCAGTCGAGGAAGGTTATCCGGCGTATCTTGCCTCGCGTCTGGCGGCGGTCTATGAGCGCGCGGGTCGGGTTGAGACCCTGGGCGGCCAATCCGGGTCAGTGACCCTCATCGGCGCCGTTTCCCCGCCGGGCGGTGATTTTTCTGAACCGGTCACCAGCCATACCAAAGACATCATCGAGACCTTTTGGGCGCTCTCTAAAGAGCTTGCCGATGCGCGCCATTATCCCTCGATCGACTGGGTGACGAGCTTCTCCAAGCATGTCAAGACCGCGGCTCAATGGTGGCATCGCGAGATAGCTCCGGATTGGGAACGGCGCCGTGCCCAAGCCTTGGCCCTATTGGCCCGAGACGCAGAACTATCGCGTATCGTCAACCTGGTCGGGCCAGAGGCACTGTCGGATGCCCAGCGCTGGGAGCTCGAGGGGGCGGCGCTTATCAAGGAGGCCGTTCTCCAGCAAAGCGCCCTCGATGCGAGCGATACCTTTTGCGCGCCGCCCAAGCAATATGCCCTGCTTGATCTGACCCTGCATCTCTATGAACGCGGCGCTGTCCTCATCCGGCTGGGGGTGCCGGTGGCTGAACTTCAGCGTTTGCCGCTTCTGGCTAAGCTGCGCCGCCTGAAATCCGTATTCTCAAACGAACAGATCGATCAGCTGAGGGGATTTCGCCACGAGATCGATCGAACGCTCGATGCAATCCAGCTCGAGTATGCCAAGCAGGGATAAGGCGATAAAAAAAGCCGGCTTGGGCCGGCTTTTTGCCATTGGTAGCGGGGGCAGGATTTGAACCTACGACCTTCGGGTTATGAGCCCGACGAGCTGCCTGACTGCTCCACCCCGCAATTGAGACGCTCATTATAGCCATCCCAATTGAATCGGTGCAAGCCCCTATATCGATCCAGCACCTTTGGCGCTGGGGGTGATTGGGGAGGGGCCATTGTCCAGGAGGGAGTAGGCCCAGGCTGGGGTGGGGGAGGAGGGTGTTGTACTGGATGCGGCATTGAGCGACTGTGGCGTTGAAGGTGTTGCG
>CALALB010000006.1 GCA_937923175.1 uncultured Chromatiaceae bacterium
TTCTGCTGGCGCGCTGGGTCGCCCAGATGGCCTGTGGATCGAACCAGGTTGGTGGTCGGAGGCAGGAACCCACCGAAGCGCTCACAATGCCGCGCTTGAGCGCCATCGGAATCTCTGGACTAAGGACCGGGAGGATGTCAAGGCTCTTGCAAGATCCCCCGCTGGCCTTCGCCAGGGAGATGAGGAATCTTAGGTATTTCGCGATTTGGGATGATTGCGAGTCATTCCTCCAAGCCCTGTTTGATAGGGGGCGCCCGGCGCGCCGAACGCGTCCCGGGATATTGGCTAGATGCGCCTGGCGGGTGTGGCCGCTGAGAGGCTGAGGACTGCCTATGCTCTAAACGTTACCCCTTCAGCGATCTGGCAATCTTTAAGTCTGCGTCGACTAGCGGATCCTGGTCTCAAGAAAGTGCGCACAAATGCGCATGGTTCTCTTCCTGCCTGGACGGGTCTTGCTGACAGAATGCGTCTCTGGCAGGCGTGACCTTCCCGACTGCGACAGAGACCCTCTCTGCCACAGTGCCGCCATTGCTCGACGCAACAAAATCGGCTGCTTGGATCCCAGCGATCGGCGATGACAACCGGGTTCGATAACCTTTGGCCTTGGATTCGATCTGCGATTAGCGCGATCCTGAGAGCGCGCTCGAATCGGGGAGGATGATATTGAGCTCTAGGATCTCATGTGACTCGGCCTGCTCATAGTTTACCGAGATCGCATCCATATCGACCTCGACATATTTGCGGATGACCTCGAGGATCTCCTGCTGGAGCTGGGGTAGATAGGATGGCTTATCGCGGGCGATCCGGTCGCGGGCGACTAGGATCTGGAGACGTTCCTTGGCAAGGCTGGCATTGCCCTTGGGGCGAGACGAGATGAAATAGTCGAGCAGACCCATGACTCACCCCTTGAAGAGACGGCTGAGCAGACCCCTTTTCTCCGGCTGGAGAAACCGATGGGGGATATCCTCGCCGAGATAGCGCGCGACCATGTCGCCATAGGCCTGACCGGCGTCGCTCTCGCGATCCAGGATGACCGGAATACCGGCATTCGAGGCGTTGAGAACCGCCTTGGATTCAGGGATCACGCCGAGCAGGCGCAATGACAGGATCTCCTGTACATCATCGACGCTCAACATCTCGCCACGGGCGACGCGCACTGGATCATACCGGGTCAACAGCAGGTATTCACGGATCGGTTCGCGGTTTTCCTCGGCGCGTTTCGAACGGCTCGCCAGGATGCCCAACATCCGGTCGGAGTCGCGCACCGATGAGACCTCAGGATTGGTGACCACGATGGCATCATCGGCAAAATACATGGCCATGGTGGCGCCATGTTCGATCCCGGCCGGGGAATCGCAGACAATGAAGTCATAATGCTCGGAGAGCTGATCGAGCACCCGCTCCACCCCATCGCGCGTCAAGGCATCCTTATCCCGTGTTTGGGAGGCGGGGAGGATATATAGATTATCGCAGCGTTTGTCGCGGATCAGGGCCTGGTTGAGATTGGCCTCGCCATTGATGACATTGATGAAGTCATACACGACGCGGCGCTCGCAACCCATGACGAGATCCAGGTTGCGCAGGCCGATGTCGAAGTCGATGACCACAGTGCGCTTGCCACGTTGGGCCAGGCCCATCGACATGGCGGCAGCGGTTGTGGTCTTGCCGACACCGCCCTTGCCTGAGGTAATGACGATGATTCTTGCCAAGTTTTTACTCCTTGCCAGGACTGATCGGTTCGCGGGGATTGAAGGATTCAGAGTTTCTCAATACGCAGAATCTGGTGGTCGAGAAAGACCTGGACTGGCACACCGCGCAATTCATTGGGAATCCCCTCGCTGACCCGGTAATGCCCAGCGATTGAGATGAGTTCGGCCTGGAGGTCCTGGCAAAAGATCCGCGCCTCGGTATTGCCGCGCATGCCGGCCAGCGCTCGCCCGCGCAGCGGTCCATAGACATGGATGTTGCCATCGGCCATCAGCTCGGCGCCTGAACTCACCGGGGCGACGATGGAAAGATCCCCGCCCTCGGCATAGATCCGTTGGCCCGAGCGCACCGGTTTGGTGATCAAGGTAGATGCGGGCTGTCCAGGCACCCGGCCTGGGTTGGGCTCGCCAGCCTGACTGCGGTGGCCCGACCCATCTGGGGCAGCTGGAACGGCCAAGGGTTCGGCCGAGGGGTTGAGGCGCCGGCCAGAACCTTCGCGCAACACAGCGAGTTCAAGTGCCTGGGCGGTTGCTGACAGTTCGGGGTCTATACACTTGACCCCCAGGGGTAGCAGCCCATAACCGCGCAACATCCCCACAAGCTGGGGCAGGTCGATAGGGGTCTTGCGCCGGTCCAGTTCGGTTAGATCGATGACAATCGGGGTATTCCGAAAGAAATCGGGGGCGCGCTCGATGCGATTGCCTAGACGCAACGCCACCGAATCGAGATCAGGTGCGAGTAGGCGCAAAACCGGCAAGCTGAAGCTCGCCACCTTGAGTTCGAAAGGGTCAGGGCCAGCAGAGGGGGCGGTGGATCTTTCGGCCATGTCTCAGATAGACACGCAGCTTGCAAACCATTGATATCTGGCCAGTCCGAGGCCTGCTCGTGCAGCGGCGCTGCAAATGGATTGCGCGCGTCTCCTGCAATGCGCCTACCTTGCTGTCAACCCGGCGGCCAGGTGAAGGGGCGCCCGCCGAGGACATGGACATGGAGGTGATAGACGGTCTGGCCAGCTGCAGCATTGCAGTTGATCACCGTGCGATAACCCTGCTCTGCGATACCGGCCTCGCGCGCAACCTGGGCAGCCACGAGGAGGAGCCTGCCGAGCAGTTCGGCATCCTCAGGTTGAGCAGCGTCGAGGGTCGGGATCGGTTTGCGCGGGATCACCAGCAGGTGGGTCGGTGCCTGGGGATTGATGTCGCGGAAGGCCACCACCTCATCATCCTTGTAAACGATGTCTGCGGGGATCTCGCCGCGCGCGATCTGGGCAAAGATATTGTCGGACATGTCGTCAATGTATCCCAAGCAATGTATCCCAAGCGGAATAAAGGGCCTAAATGGGTCCCTGGAGATCCCGCCGCCCTGCATAGGCGAGCGCCAGGGTACCGCCATCAAGATACTCGAGTTCGGCGCCAAGGGGGATCCCTTGAGCAAGACGGGTCACCCGCCTGCCCTGGGCAAGCGCCCGCTCGGCAATGAAATGCGCTGTTGCGCTTCCTTCGATCGTCGGGCTGATGGCCAAGATAACCTCCTGGATCGGTTCATCGTGTAGACGCTGCTCCAGGAGATCCAGGCCGAGCTCCTTGGGGCCTAGGCCATCGAGCGGCGAGAGCCGCCCGCCGAGTACGAAATAACGCCCGCGATAGTCGGTTGCCTGTTCGATCGCTAGGATATCAGAGGGCTGTTCGACGATACACAGCACCCCATCATCGCGCTCGGGGTCGGCGCAGAGCGTACAGATCTCCCGCTCGGTCAGGGTGCGACAGCGCATGCAGCGTTTGATCCGGACCATGGACTCGGCAAGCACCTGGGCAAGATGGGCGCCGCCGGCGCGATCGTGTTCCAAAAGATAAAAGGCGATGCGCCGGGCTGATTTGGGCCCAACCCCAGGTAGACAGCGCAGGGCCTCGATCAAACGGTCAAGCAGCGCGTCTGCGCCCATACCTCAAGACCAGGGCAGCTTGAGTCCCGGGGGCAAGGGTATCCCCGCCGTCAAGGCAGCGAGGCTTTCCTTGGCCTTTTCAGCGATCTGCTGGCTGGCGGCATTGATCGCTGCCGCAATCAGGTCCTCAAGAATCTCTTTATCCTCGTTCAAGAGCGAGGGGTCGATCTCGACGCGCCTGGCCTGATGCTGGCCATTCATGGTGACCTTGACCAGACCGCCGCCGGCCTCGCCAATCACCTCCTCCTGGGCCAGGCGTGCCTGCGCCTGCTGCATGTCTTCCTGCATCTTTTGCGCCTGTTTGAGCAGACCACCGAGTGCCTTCATCTGTGCTACCTCAAGCTTGTGATTTAAGCGATGTAGGTGTTTGGGGTTTAGGGGAAAAACAGGTCAATCCTCGGGGCGGATGCTACCGGGCACCCATTGGGCCTTGAACCGTTCCTGCAGACTTTGGGCGATCGGATCGGTCTCTAGACGGGCCTCCGCTGCCTGCTGGCGCGCGGCGGAGACCCGTGCCTGCCGCTGGGCAGGGGTTTCCTGAGCCGGCGACCCAAGCTGGATATCCAGGGTAAGGGGGCCGCCGAGCGCCCGCTCGAGCGCCTCCTTGAAAGACGCCAACCCATTCGGTGCTCGCAGATGGGCAATGCTCGGATCGAGTTGGAGTTGCAGCCGCCCGTTGCTATAGTCGCGAAAGGCGCAGTTGTAAGCAAGTTCCCGGGCGATCCCGCCCAGTCCCAGGCCCCTGACCAACTGCTGCCAATCGGTGTTGTTTTTCAGCGATACCGGCGCTGCTACAGGCGAAGCCGGTTCAGGATCCGAGGCACTGACAGCTAGGGAAAGGCGGTTCTGGGCCTCCAGTACGGCCTGTTCTGGGTGTGGCTGCGTCTGCTGGCCGGCTGGGCGAAAGGCCAGAGCCCGCAGCAAGACCATTTCCAATCCCATGCGCGGGTCAGGCGCCAAGGTCAGATCGCCCTGACCCAGAAGGGCGATCTGATAGAACAGCTGGATATCCTCAGGAGCGAGGCGGGCTGCCAGATCTTGCAGGCTCTGACGGTCCGGATCATCCGGCGCCAGGCTTGCGGGAACCTGCTGGATCAGGGCGAGACGGTGTAACAGCGCGATCAGCTCGCGCAGCAGACCTGCCCAATCTGGGGTCAGGGAGGCAGCGCGGTCTATCTGCCCCAAGAGGGCCGCGCCATCGCCCTTGGCGAGCGACTCGAGGATCGCAAACACCAGGTCGCTGTTGACCGTTCCCAGCATGGCGCGCGTGTCGGACTCCAGGACCTGACCGCCGCCAAAGGCGATCGCCTGATCAAGTAGGCTTAGGGCGTCGCGCAGGCTACCATCGGCAGCGCGGGCCAACAGGGGAAGGGCGGCCGGCTCATAGGCAATGCCTTCCTGCTCCAGTACATAGGCAAGACGCGCGCTGATCTCTGTAGGCAATAGGCGGCGCAGATTGAACTGGAGACAGCGCGACAGAACAGTGATCGGGATCCTATGCGGGTCTGTGGTCGCAAGCAGAAATTTGACGTGAGGGGGCGGTTCTTCCAGGGTCTTGAGCAGGGCGTTGAAGCTGTGCGTCGAGAACATGTGTACCTCGTCGATGAGATACACCTTGAACCGCGCCTGCGCTGGGGCATAAGGGACATTATCGAGCAGCTCGCGGGTCTGTTCGACCTTGGTGCGCGAGGCGGCATCAATCTCCAGAAGGTCAACGCAACGCCCGCTGTCGATCTCGCGGCAGGTCGTGCATACCCCGCATGGGTGCGATCCGATCCCTTGGGCGCAGTTAAGCGCCTTGGCGAAGATGCGCGCAAGCGTCGTCTTGCCGACGCCCCTGATCCCGGTAAATAGATAGGCATGATGGAGCTGGTTGCGATCGAGCGCATTGACGAGGGCGCGCACCACATTCCCCTGTCCGACTAGATCCTCGAACCGGCGGGGGCGCCATTTGCGGGCCAATGCTTGATAGGGCATGGGGATCTGTCTGATCCAGAATGTTTGAGATGGCGCGGGCCCTTGCTGACCCGAAGGCGATCGGATTCTAGTTGGGCGGCAACCCGCACCAGCCGCACCCCGGCACCTGTCTGCACCGCTACGGCTGCTCCCTTCCGGGCCTGACCGGGTTCGCGGCTCGACAGTGCGAGGGGACCGGTGCAGGCCACCATGATAAGTCTACACCGCCCGAATAGGCCGAACATCGATGAAGGTTAACAAAGATAACTGCCTAAGACAAATCAGTATATCGATCCAGCACCTTTGGCGCTGGGGGTGATTGGGGAGGGGCCATTGTCCAGGAGGGAGTAGGCCCAGGCTGGGGTGGGGGAGGAGGGTGTTGTACTGGATGCGGCATTGAGCGACTGTGGCGTTGAAGGTGTTGCG
>CALALB010000007.1 GCA_937923175.1 uncultured Chromatiaceae bacterium
GCAGGTTGCGCCGGATGTGAAGTCCGGGGAGAGGAAGGTGCTGGTCGCAGCCGCAAGAGGGTGGTGAAACCGGTCCCGGTGAAGCGGAAAGCAGGCTACGGGTTTAGCGAGTCATGGATCATTTGCATGGGTATTGCGGAACGGTTACTCACTGGGTGATTCCAGCGCTCTATTGTCATTCCAGCGTAAGCCGGAATCTAAACCTCTGCGCGGGCGATAATGATCCGGGATCAGGATCGTCGGCTGGCGTTGACTGGGGTCCTTGAACGGATAATCAAGGGTATAGTGCAGCCCTCGGCTTTCGCGACGCCTTAAGGCTGACTGAATGATCAGATCGGCGACCTCGAGCAGGTTGCGTAGCTCAATGAGATCATTGCTGACGCGGAAATGGCTGTAATATTCGATGACCTCGTGCATTAGTAGATCGATGCGCCGCTTAGCGCGATAAAGCCTTTTGTTGGTGCGCACGATCCCGACATAGTCCCACATGAACCGCCTGAGTTCTTCCCAGTTATGTGCAACGACCACCTCTTCGTCTGGCTCGGTGACCCGACTCTCATCCCAGGGGGGGGCCTCTGGAGGAGGGGAGACCTCGGCGATCCGGTGGCTGATATCCAAAGCGGCGGATTCGGCATAGACCAGACATTCCAAAAGCGAATTGCTGGCCATGCGGTTGGCGCCATGCAGCCCTGTATAGGCGGTCTCGCCGATGGCATACAACCCAGGTAGATCGGTATGCGCCTGACGATCGACCATGACGCCGCCACAGGTGTAATGCGCCGCTGGCACCACTGGGATTGGCTCGCGGGTGATGTCGATCCCAAGCTCCAGACAACGCTGATGGATGGTCGGGAAATGCTCGATGATGAAATCGGCGGGGCGGTGCGAGATATCGAGATAGACGCAGGCGCTTCCCAGGCGCTTCATCTCATGATCGATGGCACGGGCCACGATGTCGCGCGGGGCGAGCTCGGCCCGGGGGTCGAAGCGCGGCATGAATCGTTCGCCATTGGGGAGCAAGAGATGGGCCCCCTCGCCGCGCAGGGCCTCGGTGATCAAGAACGACCGCGCCTGGGGATGATAGAGACAGGTGGGGTGAAACTGCATGAATTCCATATTCGCCACCCGGCAGCCAGCCCGCCAGGCCATGGCGATCCCATCCCCAGTCGAGACATCGGGGTTGCTGGTATAGAGATAGACCTTGTTGGCACCTCCAGTGGCGAGGACCACGAAACGGGCGAGGAAGGTTTCGACCCGGCCGGTCTTGAGGTCTAGGATATAGGCGCCCAGACACCTGCGGTCTTTGCTCCCCGGTAGATGCCGGCTGGTGATCAGATCGACGGCAATATGATGTTCATAGATGGTGACATTTGGACAGGTGCGCACCCGCGCCTCCAAGGTAGTGGCAATCGCCCGCCCGGTCGCATCTGCAGCATGGACCACCCGCCTGTGGGTATGCCCCCCCTCACGGGTCAGATGATAGCCGCCGTTTTCAGCGGCGCGGGTGAACTCCACCCCTTGATCGAGCAGCCAGCGGATGTTGTCCGGACCGCGCGCTACGACATGGCGTACCACCTCGGGATCGCATAGTCCTGCACCCGTCTTGAGGGTATCCTGGACGTGTGACTCGATCGAATCCCGCGCATCGAGAACCGCCGAAATGCCGCCTTGGGCATAGAGGGTGCTGCCTTCCTTGAGTTCGCGTTTTGAGATCAGGCCAACCGAGAGATTGGCGTCAAGCCGCAAGGCGAGGCTAAGACCCGCAGCGCCGCTGCCTAGGATCAAGACATCATGGCGGTGGAGATCGCTGACTGCCGACATAGTGACTCACTCATAAGCTGTCTGATGTCATAAAGTTGTAAGCTTGTCGATTTCCCGCCCTGGATCAAGTGTTCGTGTCTCATCAACAATGGGTGCCGCCGGACTTGGGTCTGACCAAGAACTTATCCGCAAGCGGATGGTCAATCGTTGTTAAGCCGGGACTACTGGCGCGAGCGGGGTGGCGCCATGGCTGAGCGTCATGCCGATCAAGAATTGGTGAGACGCGCTCAGCAAGGCGACAGGCGCGCCTTCGATCTTTTGGTGATCAAATACCAGCAGAGGGTCACTGGGCTTATTGCCCGCTATGTGCGCGATCCCCATGAGGTGTTGGATGTCGCCCAGGAGGCATTCATCAAGGCCTATCGGGCCTTGCCAAGCTTTCGGGGCGAGAGTGCCTTTTATACCTGGCTATATCGGATCGCTGTGAATACGGTCAGAAACCATCTGGCGACCCAGGGGCGGCGACCGCCGGGCGAGGACATCGAGGCTGACCTGGCTGAACAATTGGATCTTGGCCGTCGGTTACGCGAGCATGCCACCCCCGAGCGCCATCTCCTGAGCGAGGAGATCGCAATGACGGTTCAGCATACCCTGGATGACCTGCCCGATGAGCTGCGAACCGCGCTGGTATTGCGTGAGATCGAGGGCATGAGCTATGAGGAGATCGCGACAGCGATGAATTGCCCAATCGGAACCGTGCGCTCGCGGATCTTTCGCGCACGCGAGGCGATCGACAAACGGCTCAAGGCCCTGCTCGAGGACTGAATGCTGGCCAAACGAGCCGTTTGGTGTCCCATGGGGTACGGGGCCTCCATCCCAAGACGATCAGCAGGGGCTTGAGAACCATGAGCGAGGAGCATCGACAACGGCTTTCTGAATTGCAGGATGGTGAACTGGCTGAGGACCAGGTCAAAGATCTACTCGAGGCAGTTGTTGCCGATCCCGAGTTGCGTGCCTGCTGGGAGCGTTATACGCTCATCGGCCAGGCATTGCGCGGCGAGGGGATCGATCCAGGGGCGCGTATCCTGGCCAAGCGGGTCAGGGTGGCATTGCGGGCCGAACCGCCCATCCTCAAACGATCCCGGATCTATCCCTTGCCCCACCGTGCCCGCAGTCGGCTTGTCGTCTGGGCGCTGGCAGCCTCAGTGGCGCTAGTGGCCATGGGCGCTGTACCTCTGTTACAAGCTTACCTCCGGCCGACGGCATCGCCACCTCTGGCCATCCAGCTCTCCAGGCCATCACCGGCGCTGCAGCGGTGGCAGCTCGAACGTCCTGAGCTCGCCAGCAAGCTGGACCGCTATCTCGTCACCCATCAGGCTATGGCACCGGCGACGCCGGCCCAAGGATTTCTGCCCTATGTGGTGCTCGTCAGTGAAACTGTGGGTCGCTGAGACCCGAAGCCGGGTCGCGGGGGGATGGATCGCGGTGCTCTGTGCCTTGATTACGCCGACTGGCGGTGCTGCGGAGATCTCTCCTCCCTCAGCCCTGCCTGAGGTTTTGCTCGAACGGATGAATCAGGCGATACGCTCGCTAGACTACGAGGGGATTGTTGTCTATCTCCATCATCAGGATCATCTCGAAACCCTCAGTCTGGATCACCGGATTCGGGATGGCCAGATCTCAGAGCGCTTGATCGCACTCAGCGGTCCAATCCGCGCCGTTGCCCGGGGGGGGGATCGGCTCAATTGTGTGCTGTCTGACGGCCGTCCGATCTCGGCTGAGCGCAGTGGAGGGAGCGGGGTTTTGGATACCTCGGGTATCGATCCGGCATCCTTGCACACCTATTACCAGATCGAATATCTGGGTGTCTCGCGCATCGCGGGGCGCGAGACCGAGGTCGTCGGTATCCTGCCGAAGGACGATCTGCGCTATGGCTATCGTTTTTATATCGATCGCGCTACTGCCCTGCCGCTTAAGGCTGATCTGATTAATCGACGGCAAGAGCCGCTTGAACAGCTTATGTTTGCTACCATCAATATCCACCCGCAGCCGGCGCCGGATGCCCCCCGGCCTCAATCCCAGTTATCCATTCGCAGCGCCCCGGTCAAGATGCCAAGCAGCGCTTGGCGCTTTGATCCCCAGCCACCGGGCTTTAACCTGGTTCTGGAGCGGCGGATCGCCCAGCCCGAGGGCACGGTGACCGAACAGTTTTTATTCACCGATCGCCTGTCATCCTATTCGATCTATATCGAACCCTTGAGTCCGGAGGCGCTCGAGGGCACAGCCAGCATCGGCTCAGTCCATGCGGCTGGGCGGCGTCTGGGGGAATATCAGATCATTGCGGTTGGCGAGGTACCCCAAGAGACGCTTGAACTGTCCATCGCCAGTGTCCATCGGGTTGTTCCTCAGGAGGATCGGCCATGATCGAAGAGGTTGCCACCGTCATCGCCCTTGAGGGCGGATGGGCGCGCGTAACCGCTGCCAGACAGGGCGTCTGCGAGCAATGCGGGGTTGATCCATCCTGTGGAACTGTATTCATTGCCCGGATGTTGGCGCGCCAGCCGCTTGAGCTGCGCGTGCTCAACCCGATCGGCGCCCAGGTCGGCGAGCGGGTCGCCGTTGGTTTACCGGCGCAGGTCATGCTCCGGCTGGCGGCGGTTGCCTATCTGGGGCCGGTCGCTTCCTTGATCCTGGGCGGGATACTCGGCGAGCGACTGGGTGGATCCTTTGCGGCGCTTGCGAGCATCTTCGGCGCCATGATCGGCCTGGGGCTGGCATTCTGGGGTTTGGGCATTTACAGTGAGCGCTTGGCCTGCCAACCAGGGCATCAGCCCGTGATCCTCAGGCGTCTGGATGGCCCAAAGCCAGCTAGCCCTGCCGACTGGTCGTGACAACACATGCTATTAGTACCTGGTGTCGCTATGTCATACCGATTTCTGTCGCGTCTGTCTTCTCTCATGGTGATCGGCGTCTTGCTTGGGGGCCTGGCCTTGGCCAAGGAGCAGCTGCCCGATTTCACCGGCCTGGTCGCTGACAATGGGCCGGCTGTGGTCAATATCAGCAGTAAACAATCGGTCTCCCTCCCAAGTCGTTTGCGCGATCTCCCTTTCCCCAATCCGCCTGAGGGCAGTCCGCTCGAGGAGTTCTTTCGGCGTTTTTTTGGCGAGGATAACCCCTTCTCCGAGGACGACATCCAGGCGCGCTCGCTCGGCTCGGGCTTCTTTATCTCGCCCGATGGCGATGTCCTGACCAATGCCCATGTCGTCGAGGGCGCCGATGAGATCATCGTGCGCACCAGCGATCGGCGTGAGTTCGTTGCCAAGATCATCGGCAGCGATAAGCGCAGCGACATTGCCTTGCTTAAGATCGAGGCGACGAATTTACCGACAGTGCGCATCGGCTCAAGTAAAGACCTCGAGGTCGGCGAATGGGTCCTGGCCATTGGCTCGCCCTTTGGTTTTGAATCCTCAGCGACTGCCGGCATCGTCAGTGCCAAGGGGCGCAGCCTGCCCAGCGAGAACTATGTTCCCTTCATTCAGACTGATGTGGCGATCAACCCAGGCAATTCAGGCGGACCCCTGTTCAATCTCAAGGGTGAGGTCGTGGGGGTCAATAGCCAGATCTATAGCCGCACTGGCGGTTTCATGGGTCTGTCGTTCGCCATCCCGATCGAGGTGGCCATGGATGTAGTCGAGCAGCTCAAGACCAAGGGTCGGGTCAGCCGCGGCTGGTTGGGGGTATTGATCCAGGATGTCACCCGCGATCTGGCCGAATCCTTTGGGATGGCCCAGCCGCGCGGTGCCCTGATCGCCCAGGTCCTGCCCAACAGCCCGGCAGCGGCTGCGGGTCTGCAGGTGGGCGATGTGATCCTCTCCTATAACGGGCGTGAGATCCTGACCTCAAGCGCCTTGCCGCCTCTGGTTGGCGCGACCCATGTGGGTGAGAGCGCCAAGCTCATCATATTGCGTCAGGGCAGGCAGCTTGAACTGACGATCCGGATCGAGGAATTGCCCGATGAGGAGCAGCTTGCCACCAAGTCCTCCAGCGGTGATCGGCCAGAGGCCAATCGTCTGGGATTGGTGGTACGCGACCTGACCGCCGATGAGCGCCGCCAGCTTAGGTTGGAGGGCGGGGTTGTGATCGACTCGGTCAAGCGGGGCCCGGCGGCCTCCGCCGGTCTTGCCGAGGGCGATGTCATCCTAATGCTCGATAATCAGCCAGTAGGCAACCGCGCTGATTTTGACCGGATCCTGGGGAGGCTCGAGCCAGGGCGCGCTGTGGCTGTTTTGATTCAGCGCGGTGACAGCCGGATGTTCTACGCCCTCAAGTTGCCTAACTCCTAAGCATCCCATTGCCAACCGGCAGGCGCCTTGCCGTCCAGTCAGGACCAAGGCGCCGTCATTTTGTTATCATAGCCTCCCCGCAAATCCCTGCCGGCAACCCCGGGGCGTCTTGACCAAGAGCTTGATGACTGACCTGACGCGTATCCGCAACTTTTCGATCATTGCCCATATTGATCACGGGAAATCTACCCTTGCCGACCGCTTTATCCAGATTTGCGGGGCCTTGAGCGAGCGCGAGATGTCCAACCAGGTCCTAGACTCAATGGAGATCGAGCGCGAGCGGGGGATCACGATCAAAGCGCAAAGCGTGACCCTCAATTATCAGGCGCGCGATGGCCGGATCTATCAGCTCAATTTCATCGATACCCCTGGGCATGTGGACTTTTCCTATGAGGTCTCGCGCTCGCTCGCGGCCTGCGAGGGGGCGCTGTTGGTCGTCGATGCGGCCCAGGGGGTCGAGGCCCAGAGTGTGGCCAATTGTTACACGGCGATCGAGCAGGGGCTCGAGGTCGTGCCAGTGCTCAACAAGATCGATCTCCCCTCCGCAGACCCCGACCGGGTGATCCGGGAGATCGAGGAGATCATCGGCCTGGATGCCCAGGATGCCTTGCGGGTTAGCGCCAAGACCGGCGAGGGGGTAGTAGAGCTCTTGGAGGCCCTGGTCGCCCGTATCCCGCCGCCTCAAGGCGATCGAGAGGCACCGCTCCAGGCCTTGATCATCGATTCCTGGTTCGACCCCTATGTCGGGGTGGTCTCGTTGGTGCGGGTGATGAACGGGATGATCCGCCCGCACGAGCGCATCCTGATCATGTCCACCGGACGGGTCTATCAGGTGGATACCATTGGGGTCTTTACGCCCAAAAAATGCGAGCGCGATTCCCTTGGCCCAGGCGAGGTGGGTTATCTGATCGCCGGGATCAAGGAGATCGATGGCGCGCCCGTGGGCGACACCATCACCTCGCCCGAACGTCCAGGTGAAAAGCTGCCCGGGTTCAAGGAGATACAGCCACGGGTCTTTGCTGGGCTCTATACAGTAGTTTCGGACGATTATGAAGACCTGCGCGAGGCGCTTGGCAAGCTGCGCCTCAATGATGCAGCGCTGCACTATGAACCCGAGGTCTCCCAGGCCTTGGGTTTTGGCTTCCGCTGCGGTTTTCTGGGGCTACTTCATATGGAGATCGTCCAGGAACGGTTGGAGCGCGAATACAACCTGGATCTGATCACCACCGCCCCGACTGTGGTCTATGAGATCTTGCGCACCAATGGCGAGATCTTGCGTATCGAGAATCCTGCAGATCTTCCCGAGCCCGCCCAGATCGAGGAGATCCGCGAGCCGATCATCGAGGCCCATATCCTGACCCCTCTAGATTATCTCGGGGCGGTGATCAACCTCTGTATCGAAAAACGCGGGGTGCAAAAAAACATTCAATATCTGGGCGGACAGGTCCAGGTGATCTATGAACTGCCTTTAAGCGAGGTGGTGCTCGATTTTTTTGATCGGCTCAAATCATGCAGCCGCGGTTTTGCCTCGTTTGAATACGAATTCAAGCGTTTCCAGGCCGCCGATCTGGTCAAGCTCGATATCCTGATCAATGGCGATCGCGTCGATTCGCTGTCCCTGATCGTCCATCGTTCGCAGGCGCAAGGCCGCGGACGCGAGCTCACTGAGCGCCTCAAGGAGCTGATTCCGCGCCAGATGTTCGAGGTAGCGATCCAAGCCGCTATCGGCTCAAAGATCATCGCCCGCAGTACAGTCAAACCCTTGCGCAAGAATGTCACCGCCAAATGCTATGGCGGCGACGTGACGCGCAAACGCAAATTATTGGAAAAACAAAAGGAAGGTAAAAAACGCATGAAACAGGTCGGTAAGGTCGATATCCCGCAGGAGGCCTTCCTGGCCGTCTTGCAAGGCAATAAGGACAAGACCTGAATCAGACTAGCCATTAGCAGAGATTTGAATCACCATGACCTTCGACTTTCCGGCCTTTCTCGTCTTGGCCTCGGCAGTGACTGGGGGGATCTGGTTGATCGATGCGCTTTTGTTTGCCCCGCGCCGGCGGGCAGCCCTTGCTGTCTCGGGTCAAGGGGTAAAGAACGCGGAGTCAGGGGGACCAATCCTCAAGGAACCGGTCATCGTCGAATATGCCCGTTCATTCTTTCCGGTGATCCTTGCAGTTCTGGTATTGCGCTCATTTCTTGTCGAGCCTTTTCGTATCCCGTCTAATTCGATGATGCCGACCTTATTGACAGGCGATTTTATCCTGGTCAATAAATTTGCCTATGGTCTCAGGCTTCCTGTGCTCAATATGAAGTTCCTCGACATCGGCGAGCCCAGGCGCGGCGACGTCGTGGTCTTTAAATTTCCACTCGATCCTCGCACCGATTATATCAAGCGCATTATTGGTCTGCCGGGCGATCTGATCGACTATCATCAAAAGACCCTGTATATCAACGGCGAACCCATCGCCCAGGAGCTGATCGGCACCTATGTTGGAACGGGCTCAGGGCGGGAGATGACCGGTGCGCGTGAGGCCTTAGAGCATCTCGATGGCGTTGATCATTTGATTCTGACCCGTCCCAATGCGCCAAACCTGCCGTTCGGCTGTCAGGTATTGGCCTGGGGCCCGGTCAAGGTTCCAGAAAACCATTATTTTGTCATGGGCGACAACCGCGATAACAGCAACGACAGCCGGTGCTGGGGGTTTGTACCCGAGGATAAACTCGTCGGTAAGGCATTTGCGATCTGGATGCACTGGGATGGACGGCGTGATGGCCTTCCTATTGCCTGGTCCCGTCTTTGGACCGGCATCCACTAACCAAGGGGATTAAGCACCATGCAAGCCATGACTGGATATCTTCCTGGGCGTCAGCGGGGTCTGGGTTTTTTATCCTTGATCATTATCATCGCCCTGGCATCTTTCTTTGGGACCTTGCTCTTTAAGCTCGGTCCGCGTTATCAGGGTTTTTGGACCATCCGTTCGATTATGGAGGACGCGGCCAAGAGCTTCGATCCAGTACGCGATGGTGGTGGACGCGGTTTGCTCAATACGATCGAGAAGAGACTCCATATCAATTCAGTGAGCCATGTCGACACCAAGGATTTTAAGGTCGAGCGGGTGGACGACAAACATCTCAAGCTGATCCTGAAATATGAGGACCGCGTCCATTTGTTCTTTAATATTGATGCCGTATTGATCTTTAATCACCAGGTCGACGTCATCTCACCGCAAGTGTGAATACGGATCATCGTCGTTTTACTGAGATCTTGGGACACCGCTTTGGTCGGGAGGATCTCCTGGTACAAGCGTTGACCCATCGCAGTTTTGGGTCAGCCAACAACGAGCGCCTGGAATTTCTAGGGGATGCCCTGCTCGGTTTTGTGATCGCCGAGGCCCTGATCGAGCGTTTTCCAACGGCCAATGAGGGCACGCTGAGCCGGATGCGCGCGGCCTTGGTCAAGCGCGAATCGCTGGCGGCCTTGGCGCGCGATCTGAGGCTGGGGGATGTTCTGCGTTTGGGAACGGGCGAGCTGCGCACTGGCGGCCAGGCGCGCGATTCGATCCTGGCAGATGCGCTCGAGGCGGTCTTTGGCGCCGTCTATTTAGATGCCGGCTTTGAGCGCGCCCGCGCTGTGGTGCTTGAGCGCTTTGCCGACCGCCTTGCCCAGATCGATGCCAATGAGCCGGGCAAGGACCCCAAAACCAGGCTTCAGGAATGGCTCCAGGCTGCCCACCGTCCTTTGCCGGATTATCAGATCCTAGCGATCGAGGGTGAGCAGCACGATCAGACCTTTACGGTCAGCTGCAAGCTTCAGGATGCCGAACTCATGACTCAGGGCACAGGGACGAGCCGGCGGCGGGCTGAGCAGGCAGCTGCCGAACAGATGCTGGAGCTGTTGCGCCATGGTTGAGTCAGATCCCATCGCCAGTCGCTGCGGCACCGTGACCATCCTGGGTCGGCCCAATGTCGGCAAATCGACCCTACTGAATCGGCTGCTGGGTCAGCAGTTGGTGATCACCTCGCATAAGCCCCAAACCACCCGTCATGCCATCCTGGGGATCAAGACCCGGCCGGATGCTCAGATCCTGTTTGTCGATACCCCCGGTATCCATCAGCGAGGCAGCAATGCACTCAACCGCTATCTGAATCGGGCGGCACACGCTGCGCTGGCTGAGACACATCTGGCGCTCTTCGTCGTCGAGGCACTGCGTTGGACCCCTGAAGATGCCATCGCCTTGGAGGCGATCATCGCCGTCGGTATCCCAACGATCGCCGCCATCAACAAGATCGATCGGATCGCCGATCGTTCCTTGTTATTGCCCTATCTCAAGGAGCTCAGCGAGCGCCACGCCTTTTTACACCTGGTGCCGATCTCGGCGGCCAAGGGCGAACAACTGGAGCTTCTGGAATCCCTGATCGTCTCCGTCCTGCCTGCCGGCGAGCCGGTCTTTCCGCCGGATCAGCTCAGCGATCGTCCAGAGCGTTTCTTTGCCGCTGAGCTGGTGCGCGAACAGCTGATGCGCCGCTATGCCGATGAACTGCCCTATTCGACCACGGTTGAGATCGAGCGCTTTGTCGAGGAGGACGGGCGTTATCGGATTCATGCCCTTATCTGGGTTGAACGACCCAGTCAAAAGGCAATCATCATCGGCAAACAGGGCGAGGCGCTCAAGGCATCTGCAACCCGGGCCCGCCTCAAGATGGAGCGCTTTCTTGGTTGCCCCGTGCATCTGCGGGTCTGGGTTAAGGTCAAAAAGAGCTGGGCGAGCGACGAAACCGCGCTCGCCGCGCTCGGTTATCGCGATTAGGCCGGCAAGAGCATCCCCTTTAGACTTTAGACTCAGGGCCTCGGTGTCGATGCCTCAGCTCTTTTTGGGATTTGTGCTCCATCGCCGCGACTATGGCGACACCAGCCTCTTGCTCGAAATCTTCGGGATGGGACAGGGGCGTTTGGCCGCGATCGCCAAGGGGGCGCGCCGCCCCCGCCAAGCAGCAGGCGCCTTGCTGCAACCCTTCCAACCGCTCTGGCTGGCGGTTGGGGGGCGCGGCGAGGTCAAGACCCTGACCGCTGTTGAATCAGCGGGTCATGCGCCTATCCTGGTTGGGCCTGCCCTGGTGTCCGGTTTTTATCTCAATGAGCTCCTGGTGCGTCTATTGGGGCGCCAGGATCCGCATGACCGCCTGTTTGTGTTCTATCAGGCTGCCCTGGTGCGTCTTGCCAACAGCGAGGATCTGGAAACCAGCTTGCGCCATTTTGAATGCCAGTTGCTGGCTGAGCTCGGTTATGGTCTGAACCTGGAGCGGGTTGCCGATGATGGGACGCCGATCCTGCCCGATCGTCTCTATGTCTATGAGCGCGAGTCTGGACCCCGTTATCCGCATGGAGATGTGCAGGGTCCATGCGTTTCTGGGGCGACCCTCTTGGCATTGGCGCACGATATGCCGCTTAATCCCCAGCAGCGCCGCGAGGCTCGCCTGCTCTTGCGCCATCTCCTGGCCCCGCATCTTGGTCCTCGGCCTCTGCAGAGCCGCGAGCTTTACCGCCGCTGGTTTTTGGACACCGCAGATCCGCAGGCTGAGCAGTCGCTCTAGCTGAAGATCCCTCATCGATTGCGCTCTATCCCGAGATAAAACCGCTATGCCGAATGCCATACCCTTGCCAACCGAGATCCTACTCGGGGTCAATATCGATCATGTCGCCACCCTGCGCCAGGCGCGCGGGACCCGCTATCCCGAACCGATTCAGGCCGCTTTGCTCGCTGAACAAGCAGGGGCGGACTCGATCACCCTGCATCTGCGCGAAGACCGGCGCCATATCCAGGATCGCGATGTCGAGATGCTGGGCGATCTTTTGCAAACGCGGATGAACCTGGAGATGGCCGTCACCCCTGAGATGGCCGCCATCGCCTGCCGCATTCGGCCTGCCGATTGCTGTCTCGTCCCGGAGCGGCGTCAAGAGCTGACCACTGAAGGTGGGCTTGATGTTGTAGGGAACCAGGAGAGGCTGCGTGAGTTTTGCGCCCAGCTGACTGATGCCGGTATCCGGGTCTCGCTGTTTATCGATGCCGATCTGGCCCAGGTCGAGGCAGCCGCTGCCGTTGGTGTGCCAGTGATCGAGATCCATACCGGGCATTATGCAGACGCCTCAACCGCCCCTGAGCGGACAGTCCAGCTTGAACGGATCCGCGCCGCGGTCAGGCTGGGGCTCGACCTGGGCCTTCAGATCAACGCCGGCCACGGCTTGAACTATCACAATGTCGGACCAATCGCTGCGATCCCTGGGGTGCGTGAGCTCAATATCGGTCATGCCATCATCGCTCGCGCCCTGTTCACTGGTCTCGACCAGGCAGTACGCGAGATGAAGAGTCTGATGGTCCAGTCAGCAGCCAGGCGGGGTCTTTAAACGAGAGGATATCCGAGGTGCAGGCTGGTGCTGGCATCGCAGGCCTGATTCAGGTTCGATCACGTGGCTGGATCGCTCATCCCTCTCCTCGAGGTTTACCCTGGGTTTTGCTGGGGGCCCAGGGGTGGACTGCCCAATGCCACAGGGTTACTGGGGGATGGTTGTGAGCCTGACCCTCTATACCTGGCTATGGCGTCTGATCCTACCCTTGGTCCTGGTGCGTTTATGGTGGCGCGGTCGCCTGCAACCTGCCTACCGCCAGCGTATCGGCGAGCGCCTGGGATTAGGTCGGGCTCCGCGGGCCCAGATCTGGATCCATGCCGTCTCAGTCGGCGAGGTTCAGGCCGCCGAACCCCTGATCCGCTGGTTGCTGGATACAGCTGCGATCTCTCCAATCCTGGTGACCACGACCACACCCACAGGTGCCGAACGCCTGCGCCTGCTTTTTGCCAACCGAGTGAGCCATCGCTATCTCCCATTTGATTTGCCCGAGACAGGGGCGCGTTTTCTCGACCAGGTGCAGCCCCGCCTGGTATTGATCATGGAGACCGAGCTTTGGCCAAACCTGCTTGTTGAGCTTAAACGACGGGCCATTCCAGTCGCCTTGGTCAATGCCCGTCTCTCGGAGCGCTCAGCCCGTGGCTACAGGCGCTTGGGCCGTTTCATCGCTGAGCCGCTCGGCAGCCTTGCGCTGATCGCCGCCCAGTCGCCCGCCGATGCCGAACGTTTCATCGCCCTAGGTGCCCCCCGCGACCGTGTCCAAGTCATTGGCAACCTGAAATTTGATCGCAATGAACCGCCCAATCTCGCGCAGGATATGCAGCACATCCAGGCGCTCTGGGGGGATAGACGGCCGGTCTGGGTTGCAGCCAGTACCCATGAAGGCGAGGAGGAACAGGTGCTGGCTGCCCATCGCCATCTCTTGGCCCATTATCCCCATGCCCTGCTCGTTTTGGTGCCCCGTCATCCCGAACGCTTCGATCGGGTTGCCCAGCTCAGCGAACGCCTGGGCTTTCAGGTGGTCAGACACACCCAGGGGCGCTCACCGGCGGCCCAAGAGACGGTCTATCTGGGCGATACCATGGGCGAATTGCCGACCCTCCTGGCCGCTGCCGATCTCGCATTCATTGGCGGCAGCCTAGTGCCCAAGGGCGGTCATAATCCGCTCGAGGCGGCTGGCGCTGGGGTGCCGGTCCTGATCGGCCCTCATACCTTCAATGTCTCTGCCATCGTCCAATCGCTGGTGGCAGCAGGCGCCTGTGTCCAGGTCACCGATGGATCATCCCTCGCGCCTGCCTTAGAGGGGTTATTCGCCGATCCCCAGCGTCTGGTCCGCATGGGGGCAGCAGGACGCGAGCTGGTCAGACGCAATCGCGGGGCATTGGACCAATTGATCGCCGCCTTGGGGCCCTGGTTGGCGGACTGCTCGAGAGGGGTACATTAAACCAAACAACCCTGGACTCTGCCGTCCCTGGCACATTGAGCCAGAGGTATCCTCTGGATAAGGGGGGCTTGCTAGGCTGGTTTCTGATCCTTGAAGAGCGACCAAACCGCACGGAAGTGATCAACGCTTGAATCGCCCAGCCATTCAAAACCGACCGACTCGGTGCAGACGACCTGGATCCCGCAATGACGCATCCGTTCGAGCACATTGACCTTGTAAGCGGTCTTGCGCGAGATGATCGCATCCTCCGGGACAAATACCTGATAGCCCCAACGTTGAAGACCCGAGACGGTCTGAAGGATACAGATATGCGCCTCCATCCCGACCACAACCAACTGGCGCCGGTCCGGGTATGAGGAGATATTGCGCTCAAAGCCAGGTGCCGTGCAGCAAGAAAAGGCGGTTTTCTCGGTCGGCTCATGGACGGTCGGCATATTGCAGCGGATCGATTCGATGATAGGACCTAGGCCCTTGGAGTTGTGCTGGGTAGCGATGACCGGAATCCCCAAGATCTTGGCTGCTGCAATCAGGCGATTAATATTGGCAACGACTATTTCCAATTCGTCTTGCGGCATAGCCGCCGCAAGACGCTCCTGGGCATCGATGATCAATAACTGCGAAAATGCCCGTTGGCACAGAGGCAATTGGGCTTGGTGAATACTCATAAGATGGTCCTCCGCATCATTTTTCGCCTCACACCCAGCAGCAGATCGCATGGCATGCTGGGGGTGATCAATGCAGTTTGCATGATCATCCCTGTTAATAGCAAGGATTTGCTGGTTTAGGGGATAGCGGTGGCAATATGGGTCGGTCATTCGGCTAAGCCCTGCCAGGATTGAGAGGGGCGGGGTCCTCGCGTTATAATTTGGATATGCTGGTGTAGCTCAGCCGGTAGAGCAGCTGATTTGTAATCAGCGGGTCGCAGGTTCGAATCCTGTCGCCAGCTCCAGATCCTTTATCCCGTCTGAGGCATTGCCTCTGTTCTAAATCCATCTCGTCGCCCGCTGAAAGGACAGTCTAGGAGTGGGATGCGGGTCGCTGTTGCTCTCGGTATTTAGGCCCTCTATGCGAGTGGAACCTGACCATGTCGAGCCCCTTCTGGTTGCTGCATGGCCTAGGAAGGGACAGATCTCTTGCTCTCCTGGCCTGGCTTGTGCCGGGAGGGGGAGGCGGTCTATCGAGGCGGGAGGGCCCTGCCCCTGTTTACAGAGGGCCATTCTGGTCTGATGCATAACTCAAGACCCTTGACTGAACAGGCGCATCGTTATCTGGCCAGATATCTGCAATCAGGCGACTGGGCGCTGGATGCAACCGCTGGAAACGGCCATGATACCCTGTTTCTGGCCGAGCAGGTCGGGCCCAATGGCCATGTCTGGGCATTCGATATTCAAGCGGTGGCACTAGAGTCAACAGCGCAGCGGCTGCGCGCTGCTGGGCTTGAGGAGCGGGTCACCCTAATCCAGGCGAGCCATGCACGCATGCTCGCTATCTTACCTCAGGTGGTAATCGGTCGGATCAAGGCCATCCAATTCAACCTGGGTTACCGACCGGGTGGAGACAAGCGCCTGATTACCCGCCCCGAGACGACTCTGCCGGCGCTGACGGCAGCCTGCCGGTTACTGCATCCTGAGGGCCTGATCAGCCTTTTGGTTTATCCTGGCCATCCAGGGGGTGCAAAAGAGTATCAGGCCATCCTTGCCTGGCTGGAGGGGGCCAGGCTTGGCATCAAACGGATCGATGGGTGCACGGACCAGTCCCCCGTTTTGTTCCTGTTATCCCATCACTGACAGGACTCACAGCTGGGGTCGAGGATGGAACAGGTCGATGCAGATTCGCTGACCGCATCCCGAGTGCGAACGGCATTGAGTCGATTGGCGCGCTCGACATCGGTCATTGTCGATCTTTCGACGTGGGTAGCGCCCAGGGTGCGTAGATAATAGGTGGTTTTCAGGCCCCGTACCCAGGCGAGCTTATAGAGATTATCCAGCCTGTTGCCGCTCGGTTCGCTCATATACAGGTTGAGGCTTTGGGCCTGATCGAGCCATTTCTGGCGACGGCTAGCGGCCTCGACCAGCCAGCGCGGGTCGATCTCAAAGGCAGTGGCATAAAGCTGTTTGAGTTTCTCAGGGATACGCTCGATCGGCTGCAATGAACCATCGTAATATTTGAGATCATTGATCATCACTGCATCCCATAGACCCAATGCCTTCAGATCGGCGACCAGATACGGGTTGACCACAGTAAACTCGCCGGAAAGATTTGATTTGACGAATAGATTTTGATAGGTCGGCTCAATCGATTGAGAAACACCCAGGATATTGCTGATGGTCGCAGTCGGGGCGATGGCTAAACAATTTGAATTGCGCATCCCGATTGTTTTAACCCGTTCGCGCAAATTGTCCCAATCGAGCGTTGCGCTGCGGTCCATCTCAAGATAACCGCAGCGCCCTTCTTCAAGCAACTGGATACTATCGATTGGCAAGATTCCGCGGCTCCATAAAGAGCCCCTAAAGCTCGGATAAGGGCCGCGCTCAGCGGCGAGCTCGACACTCGCCTCGATTGCATAATAGCTTAGGTATTCCATGCTGCGGTCGGCAAACTCGACCGCCTCCTGGCTGGCGTAGGGGATGCGCAGCTGATACAGGGCATCCTGAAAGCCCATGATCCCTAAACCCACTGGACGATGGCGCAGATTCGAGAGGCGTGCCTTGGGCACAGTATGAAAGTTGCAATCGATGACATTATCGAGCAGTCGCATCGCGATATGCACGGTGCGGCGCAAACGCTCGGTATCCAGACCCTGTTCATTGACATGGGCAGCGAGATTCACCGAACCCAGATTACAGACTGCGATCTCGCGATCGCTGGTATGCAGGGTAATCTCGGTACATAGATTGGAGCTATGCACTACCCCGACATGTTGATTGGTATAACGCAGATTGCAAGGGTCCTTAAAGGTGATCCACGGATGACCCGTCTCATAGAGCATCGATAGCATCTTGCGCCAGAGATCGGTTGCCTTGACGCGTTTATAAAGACTCAATTCACCGCGCTGGGCGCGCTCCTCATAGCTTAAATAGGCGCGCTCAAAAGCCTGTCCATAGAGATCATGGAGATCAGGCGTCTCATCAGGCGAAAACAATGTCCAGTCGCCATCCTCAGCCACCCGTTTCATGAATAGATCAGGCACCCAGCTGGCCGTGTTCATATCATGAGTGCGGCGGCGGTCATCACCGGTATTCTTGCGTAGCTCTAAGAACTCCTCGATATCAATGTGCCAGACCTCGAGATAGGCGCAGACCGCACCCTTTCTTTTGCCTCCTTGATTGACTGCGATGGCAGTATCATTGGCAACCTTCAAAAATGGCACAACACCTTGGCTTTTGCCATTAGTCCCTTTGATATGTGCGCCCATACCGCGCACCCGCGTCCAGTCATTCCCTAAACCTCCGGAAAACTTCGAGAGCAGGGCATTATCCTTAATCGCGCTATAGATCCCTTCAAGATCATCTGGGACTGTCGTTAAAAAACATGAGCTTAATTGCGGGCGCGGTGTACCAGAATTAAACAGGGTTGGGGTCGAGCACATAAAATCAAAGCTTGAAAGCAACTCGTAGAACTCGATCGCCCGCTCCTCGCGTTCGAGCTCATTGAGTGCAAGACCCATGGCTACCCGCATAAAGAATGCCTGGGGCAGCTCTAGACGAATCCCGTCGTGGGTATGGATGAAATAGCGGTCATATAGGGTCTGCAGACCAAGATAGGTGAATTGGAAGTCGCGCTCGGGTTTGAGCGCTTGACCCAAACGCCCAAGGTCAAAATAGGCAAGTCGACCATCGAGTTGGCCGAGTTCAACAGCCTTTTTGATATAGATACTGAAATATTCCCCATAGAGCTCGGCAAGGTCAGCTTGGGTCTCGATTCCATTGGCCAGGCCCAAAAAGCCCAGTGCCTCGCGGCGCAGGATATCCAGCAATAAACGGGCGCTGACATAGCTATAGTTTGGCTCGCGTTCGATGAGGGACCGCGCTGCCAAAACCAGGGCCTGGCGCACCTCGGCCTCATGGATACCATCAAACAGATGGCGTAATGCCTCCTTGAGGATGGATTCCGGATCGACATCCTGAAGACCGCGGCAGCTTTCGGCAAGCAACCGTCTCAGCTGAGCGATGTCAAGGGGATGAATCGATCCGTCTGCGCCTTTGACCTGGATCGGCGCAGGCTCGGTTGGCCGGGGGCGCCCGGCAGCCTGGGAGGCAGCGCGCGCCCGCGCGCGTTCCTCGCGATAGAGCACATAGCGGCGCGCGACCTGATGTTCCCCAGCGCGCATCAGGGCCAGCTCAACCTGATCCTGGATATCCTCGATATGGACAGCGCCGCCCCCGGGCATGCGGCGAGTCAGGGCTGAGACCACCTGGGCAGTCAACTCGGCGACTTGGTCATGGATACGCCTGGAATCGGCTGCAACCTCCCCCTCAACCGCCAAAAATGCCTTGGTCATCGCCAGGCTGATCTTGCGCGGATCGAAGGACGTCACCTCGCCGTTGCGCCGTATCACCTGAAACTGGCCGGGCTTGATGGGTGCTCCCATGCTAGCCTGAGGCTGACTCAACTCAGGGCTGCGCCCTGGGGTCAAGCGTTGATGGATAGGGGTGATGCGGCTAATCGACATGCTTACTCCAGCCTTGGTGATGGGAGATCAGGCGGAAAGCACAATATAAGCTTAAAGAACCTTGAGTCAACATCAATATATTGTGGTTTAAGGACTGCTGAGGTCATTGAGCTGCTGCCGGTAGCGCCGGATGTGCCCAGGCCCGATCTCTGCGTTCAAACATGCTGGACAGAAATGCCGGCATCAGGTCGAGCAAACGCAGCCAAAGTCCATGAGCCGTTTGACGCTCTTGCCCAGCAGGTCGGCGGATGTCTGGGCGGCTGGTCTCGACACTGCGCTGGGCTGGGGTCGAGATCTCGGCAGGCCCAGGGCATGCGCTCCAGCATGGTCAGCAGGTGTGCCAGGTTGGCTTGCTGGTGAATGACCCAGATGGCCGATTTTGGTATCCGTGTCGGCCGCTCAGTCAGGGGTAGAGTCGGAGATCATCCGCTGGTGATGAGGGGCATGGTGTCCGACCAGCCTGCCAGAGGGGACGAGACAGGTCGATGGCTCCCCAGAGGATCAACACCCGCCTCCCCTGGGAGTGGGAGTTAGGGGTTGGAGCTTGAATGCTGCCGTTGTACTCAGTGACTAACCGCCCCTTCGGCGCCGATCCCGGTCTCGCAGCGCACGCGCTGGGCCTCGAATGCCAGGCGTTCGCGGTGAGCGCGCTCTGAGCGATCGAGCACAGAAACAATCCAGATTGCCACAAAGGCCAGGGGCATCGAGACGATGGCTGGGTTGTTGAGGGCGATCAGGCCGACGGGTTTGCCGTCTGGACCGACATGTCCCAACACATCGCCCCAAACCGCCTTGGACAACAGGGTCAGCACGACGGCGCTCATGAGGCCAATCGTCCCGCCGGCCAGGGCACCTGCAGTGGTCATCCGCCCCCAGAAGATCGAGCAGACCAGAACGGGGAAATTGGCGCTGGCCGCAACTGCAAAGGCAAGCCCCACCATGAAGGCCACGTTTTGGCTTTCGAAGGCGATGCCCAGACCAATCGCCAGGATCCCCAAGGTGAAGGTCGCGATCTTGGAGACACGGATCTCGGTAGTCTCGTTCCCATAACCGCGGGCGATGACATTGGCATAGAGATCATGCGAGATCGCCGAGGCGCCGGCTAGGGTTAACCCTGCGACCACCGCCAGGATGGTGGCAAAGGCGACCGCCGAGATAAAGCCTAGGAATAGATTGCCGCCAACAGCCTCGGCCAAACGGATCGCGACCATGTTGGTCCCACCGGAAAGACCCTTGACGAGCTGATCCCTCAGCACCGCCCCATCTGGACCTACCGCCTCGGCCTTGAAAAACTCAGGATGCTGAGCGAGCAAAACGATAGCGGCAAAGCCGATGATAAAGGTGAGGATATAGAAATAGCCGATGAAACCTGTGGCATAAAAGACGGATTTGCGCGCCTCCTTGGCATCCGGCACGGTAAAGAACCGCATCAGGATATGGGGCAGACCGGCGGTTCCAAACATCAGGGCTAGACCCAATGAGATGGCATTATAGGGATCGGTGACCAATGATCCAGGCGCAGTGATAGCCGCTCCTTTGGGGTGGGTGGCAACCGCCTGCCGGAACATCTCCTCGGGCGAAAATCCGAAGGCGGAGAGGGCAGCAAAGGCCATGAAGGTGGCGCCCGAGAGCAGCAGCACGGCCTTGATAATCTGCACCCAGGTGGTCGCGGTCATGCCGCCGAAGATGACATAGATCATCATCAGCGCCCCGACGATGACTACGGCGAGCCAATAATCCAGCCCGAACAACAGCTCGATCAGCTTGCCAGCACCGACCATCTGGGCGATCAGATAAAAGGCCACGACGACCAAGGACGAAATGGCCGCCATGCTGCGGATAGGGGTCTGGGCAAAGCGGTAGGCGCTGACATCGGCGAAGGTAAATTTGCCGAGGTTGCGGATCTGTTCGGCGATCAAGAACATGATCACCGGCCAGCCGACGAGGAAGCCGATCGAATAGATCAAACCATCATAACCCGAGGCGAAGACCAATCCAGAGATCCCCAGGAATGAGGCCGCCGACATATAGTCGCCGGCGATCGCCAGACCGTTTTGCAGGCCAGTGATCCCGCCGCCGGCGGTATAAAAATCGCGCGCCGAGCGGGTGCGCTGCGCCGCCCAATAGGTGATGCCCAGGGTTGCAGCGACGAAGCCGATGAACATCGCGACCGCCGTCCAGTTGACCGCCTGACGCTCGACCGCCCCGCTGACGGCAGGTCCGGCCCAGATGATGCCAGGGACGATCAGGATGGCAGGCAGAATCAACAAGGGAGGCCATCTCATTGGAGATCCTCCTGGATGGCCCGGGTCAGGGCATCGAAACGGCCATTGGCCTTGGCGACATAGATCCCGGTCAGGATAAAGGCGCTGAGGATAATGGCGATCCCCACCGGGATGCCGATGGTCGTCGCGGAACCCTGGCTGATCGGTGTCCCGAGCCATGAGGGCGCAAAGGCAATGATCAGGATGAAACCGTAATAGATGACCAGCATGAGTAGCGTGAGATTCCAGGCAAAACAGCGGCGTGACCAGACCAACTCTTGATAACGCGGATGGGCCTTGATGGCGTCGACCAGGTCTTGTTGCATGGATCCTCTCTGACCAAGGGTGATAAGGGGTGAGTGAAGGCGACCCCGCCGGGGTGCCGACGAGCGCACGAACCCGGAGTGCTCAGGCGGGTACGCGATTCTGTGATTGGTTTTAGCTAGGAGTCAATCAGATTTTTATTGAATAATTTAATCTCAATGATTGGATCGACCCTTTTGGAATGGATATTTGCTCGGCGCAAGCCTTTGGGTTGAAAATCCGGGCTTCACTGAGCAAAGCCCGCCCTGTGGAGACCCGAGTGCATGTCAGACAAGGCCCCTTGGATCACTTGCCGACCCGAGCTCAAGGTGCTCGATTGCACCGTTCGCGATGGGGGATTGGTAAACGATCATCAGTTTGGCGATGAATTCGTGCGCGCCGTCTATCGTGCCTGTATCGAGGCAGGGATCGACTATCTTGAGATCGGCTACAAAAACTCACCGCGGCTCTTTCCCAAGGAGCGTTTCGGCCCTTGGCGGCATTGCGCGGAAGAGGATCTCTGGCGGGTGGTGGGCGATCATGATCCGGAGAAAACCGGCCTCAGATTGGCAGCCATGGCGGATGCTGGCAAGAGCGACTGGCAAACCCAGCTCGTGCCAGCCGACCAGAGCCCGCTTTCGATGATCCGCGTGGCCTTTTATGCCCATCAGGTCTCGGAGGCGGTGGAGATGATCCATCATGCCCATGAGTTAGGGTATGAATGCACCGCCAATCTGATGGCGGTCTCGATCCTGACCGAGGAGGAGATCGACACCGTGCTCGAGGCGATTGCTCCCACGCCAGCAAGCACCATGGTCATCGTCGATAGCTTCGGCCACCTGTATCGCGAGCAGATCGATCGGCTCTATAGGCAATATGCGTGGGCCTTACGCGACTGCGGCAAGGAGATCGGTATCCATGCGCATAACAATCAGCAATTGGCCTTCGCCAATACCATCGAGGCGATCATCCTGGGCTGCAACCGCGTCGATGCCACCCTCTATGGATTTGGGCGAGGGGCAGGGAACTGTCATACCGAGTTGCTGCTTGGGTTTTTGCGTAACCCCAAATTTCGGCTGCGCCCCCTCATCGAGGTGATTCAATATTACTTGCTTCCTTTACGCCAACAGCTCGATTGGGGGCCCTCGATCCCTTATAACCTGACCGGTCAGCTCAATCAGCATCCGCGCAGTGCAATCGAGTGGCGTGAGGGCACCACGCCGGATGACTTTTTGGGTTTTTACGACCAGTTGCTGGCGGAGATCTAAGTTATGGCCGCTGAGGCGATCTTGGTCTTAGATGGCGAGGAATATCGTTTTCCGGTCCGCGTGGGGACCGAAGGCGAACGGGCGATCGATATCAGGGATCTGCGTGCCCGCACTGGTTATATCACCCTCGATCCAGGCTATGCCAATACCGGCAGTTGTGAGAGCGCCATCACCTTCATCGATGGCGAACGCGGTATCCTGCGCTATCGCGGCATCCCCATCGAACAGTTGGAGCAGGCGCCGAACTTCGTCGAGGTGGCTTGGTTGCTGATCTTCGGGCATTTGCCCAATGCCGAGGAATATCGCGCCTTTTCGGAACAACTGACCGCCTCGGCTAACCTCGATGAGAGCATGAAGCATCATTTCGAGGGCTTCCCCCGCTCGGCCCCGCCGATGGCCATCCTCTCGGCCATGATCAATGCGCTGTCATGCTTTCATCCCGAGTATTTCGAGCTCGATGACCGCGCGCATTTCCAGGCCGCAGCAGCAGGTCTCATCAGTAAGATCCGCACCATTGCCGCCTATGCCTATCGCCACTCGGTTGGCCAGCCCTATATCTATCCAAACCCTAGGTTGCCTTATGTACCCAATTTTTTGCACATGCTGTTTTCCCAGCCCTATGCCGAATATGTCTGTGACCCCCTGGTGCGCGATGCGTTGAACCTGATCCTGATCCTGCATGCCGATCACGAGCAGAACTGCTCGACCTCAACGGTGCGCATGGTCGGATCCAGTCAGGCCAATCTATTCGCCTCTTGCGCGGCTGGGGTCTGTGCACTCTGGGGACCCTTGCATGGGGGGGCCAATGTGGCGGTCCTCGAGATGCTCGAACAGATCCACTGCGGTCGGATCAGCGTGGAAGACTATGTGCGCCTAGCCAAGGATAAAAACAGCAAGGTGCGTCTGATGGGCTTCGGCCATCGGGTTTATAAAAACCTCGACCCGCGTGCCAGGATTCTCGGGCGGATTGCCGAGCAGCTTTTGCCCAGGCTTGGCGTCCAGGATCCCTTGCTCGACATCGCGCGTCGGCTGGAGGAGATTGCGCTCAATGACCCCTATTTTACCGAGCGAAGGCTTTATCCAAATGTCGATTTTTATAGCGGCATTCTGCTGCGCGCGATTGGGATCCCGACCAATATGTTCACGGTGATCTTTGCCATCGGGCGGCTGCCGGGCTGGATCGCACATTGGTGGGAACAGGCCCAGGCCGAAGGCATGCGCATTGCCCGCCCCCGGCAGCTTTATGTCGGCCAAGGTCTGACCAATTATCTTCCCCGCGAATCCAGGATCTAGCCCGCCCCAGTCCCATCATGAACCTCCAGATCCGCCTGGCCCTGGCTGCGCTCGCCATAAGCCTGATGCTTGCGCTCTATGGCATCATCCGTTTTGCTGAGGCCGAACGCGCCCGCGATCTCCAGGATCTGCAGATCCAGCTGAATCTTGCGGCTGAGGGGCGGGCTGAGGCCATCAAGCGCTGGATCGAGGGTCAATATGCCGCACTCGAGGGGCTGGCGGCGGATCAGAGCTTGCTGACCCACCTGCGCCGCATCGGGGAGGGAGATGACCAGGTGCGTCAGGTACTCAGCGATCTTCTGGATGAGGCAGTCGAGCGCCTCGAGCAATCTGCCGCCTGGACAGCTGGTTATCGCCTCACCATTGTCCACCCGAGGTCCCGGGACGACTGGTTTGTGCTTGACCCTGCCAACTCCGTGATCGTTTCTAGCAATGGCCTATCGACCCTGACCCCTGAGCTGAGGATCTGGCTTCAGGCGACACCCTTGACCGAACGCGGGATGCTCGACCTATATCGCACCCCCGACGGGCGTGTGGTATTCGGCTGGTTGGTCCCCATCAGAGATCCTGACCCACCGGCTGAGATGATTGGTCGCCTCCTGGTCCTGCGCCCGCTGGCTGCTGAATTCCTCGACCTGCTCAAGACACCTGGCCTGACTGCGCAGACTGCCGAGTCCTATCTGATCCGGCGCCGGGACAATCTGATCGAGTATCTCTCACCCCTGCTCGATGGCAGCGAACCCTTGGCCAAGCGCTTAGCACTCAATACGGACGGGCTGATCGATGCAGCGGCGATTGAGGGACCAGGGTTGTTCCATCAGGGATATGACTATGCCCTGCATGAGTCCTATGCCGTCAGCCGCCGCCTCCCTGGGACCAACTGGGTGCTGGTCCAACGCATCGGGGCTGCAGAGGCCCTGGCGGCGAGCGACGCCTGGCGGATGACCCTGATCAGCGGACTGGCGCTCATCGCGGTTATGCTCGGTGCTGCCCTGATTCTAGTCTGGTTCTATGCAAGCTCTCGCAAGGTCGAGGAGCTTGCGACCCGTTATCGCCAAGCTGCCGAGCGTTTTGAGCACCTCTCGCGCTTTTTGGACATCCTCGCTGATAGCCAACCCAATCCTATCCTGGTTGCCGATAGCGGTGCTCATATAACCTATGCCAATCGTCGACTTGCTGAGCTGACCGGTCTGACCCGCGAGGAATTGAAAGGTCGCTCCTTGACCGCGGTGTTCGGGCAAGAGATCGGCTCGCATTATGCCGCCATCAATCAGGGCGTCCTGGAAACCCAGCTCGCTCAGGTGGAAACAGCCGAGGTCCGCGATCCCCAGGGTCAGGCGCGGATCTGGCGCTCCTACCATCAATCCTTCACCGCTGCCCTAGATGCAGACGAGCCCGGGATACTGATTACCATCGAGGATCTTACTGAGATCATGCGCGAACGCGCCCGCCGTGAGCGCAACACCCAACAATTGATCGATACCCTAGTGGGCCTGGTCGATGAGCGCGACCCTGACGCTGCCCACCAATCGCGCCATGTCGTCGAGGTGGCGCACGCCATTGCTGAGGAATTGGGATTTGACGCCATCCAGATCGCCACAGTTGAACAGGCGGCGCGCCTGCTGAATATCGGTAAGATCCGTATCCCCCGTGCACTCTTAGTCAAGGAGGGTCAATTGACCGATCAAGAATTAAAACGGGTGCGCGAGGCGCTCGATTCGGGTCCCGAGATCCTCCAAGGTCTCGAGTTCGGGTCAAGTCCAATTTTTGCTGTAAATTCGATCCGGTAAATCGTTTCCCGTCACCCGTTAAGCGCAACCACCTTGCCGTCATCAGCCGCTGATTTTTGGGTGGCCGCCCATTCGTTGAATTCGTCCATGTCGAGGTATTTC
>CALALB010000008.1 GCA_937923175.1 uncultured Chromatiaceae bacterium
AATCAGTCCTCCTTCGCGGTCCCAGCGCTGCAAGGTTTTCACCGAGACCCCAAGCAGTTTTGCCGCCTTGCCTGTGCTCAGGGTGTTTGGCATGAACATCATGAGGCATTCAAGCGTATGACATTGAATACTGGAGTTTGGCTCCCTTGAGATCTATCGCCGGGGTCAATCCCGGCCTGTCTGCTGGCAATCGGCTGGGGGCAGGCGGATGACGATTTGATGACCAAGGACAAAGGGGCATACTATCACTCAATCCCTTCCAATCGACAGCCAGCCGACTTTGAAGACCCAATGATCTCATGGTGAAACAATCCCCCTGCCGCGAACGTCTTTTGGCCTATTGGGATCGCCTGGGACGGACAGAACGCGAGACCCTGCTTACATTCGCCGAGTTCCTGGCGGTCCGGGCCAGCGCTGCGCCCGCGGAGACGGCACCCCAGCCCCAGATCCCTGCGCCCCAGCCCATCCCGCGCCCAGCCCAGGAGAGCGTGATCAACGCCATCCGGCGCCTGTCACAAAGCTATGCGATGCTCGACCGCGCCGCTTTGTTGCATGAGACCAGTGCCCTGATGAGCGCCCATATCCTGCAGGGACGCCCCGCATCAGAGGTGATCGATGAGCTGGAGTCGCTCTTCGCCCGCCATTATCAACACTACTGTGCCCAGCTCACTGGCCAGACCTAAAGCATCATTCGGGCATGAATGTCATCCTATTCTGGTTCAGGCGTCATTTCGCTGACCCCCAGATCGTTTTTCTCACCCTGCTGCTTCTGGCTGTCTTTGCGGTCGTGGTCGTGTTCGGCGATATGTTGATGCCGGTACTCGCCAGCCTGGTCATCGCCTATCTTTTGGAGGGGGGGGTTGAGATGCTCCAGCGGCGCGGCTGGCGGCGTCTGCCGAGCGTACTGGTGATCTATCTGGCCTTCATCGCCTTCGTTGCCCTGGCCTTGATCGGGGTGTTGCCCTTGCTATCGCGACAGATCAGGGATCTGGTGCAACAATTGCCGATCATGGTCAGCGAGGGCCTGCGCTTTTTGAATGATTTGCCCGCCAATTATCCTGAGCTGTTTACCCAGGGTCAGATCGATGCCCTGATCGCCTATATGCGCGCCGAGGCCATCGCCTTCGGCCAGCAGGTCTTATCCTGGTCGCTGGCCAATGTCGCCGGGATCATCACCCTGTTGGTCTATCTGGTTCTGGTCCCGATCCTGGTGTTCTTTTTCATGAAGGACAAGGACCTCATTCTCTCTTGGTTTAAGCGCTATCTCCCTCGGCATCATGGGATCGCCCATCATGTCTGGTGCGAGCTCGACCGGCAGATCGCCAACTATATCCGGGGCAAGGTCTGGGAGATCCTGATCGTCTGGGCGGTGAGCTTTGTCAGCTTTTATGCCTTTGGACTGCGCTATGCGATGCTTTTGTCCTTTTTGGTCGGCGTATCGGTCTTGATCCCCTATATCGGCGCGACCATGGTAACCATCCCGGTTCTCTTGGTCGCCTGGTTCCAATGGGGCTGGTCGGCCCACTTCATCTGGTTGGCGGTTGCCTATCTGATCATCCAGGTGCTCGACGGCAATGTGCTTGTGCCCCTGATCTTTTCTGAGGCGGTCAACCTACACCCGGTGGCTATCATCGTCGCCATCCTTATCTTCGGAGGTCTCTGGGGTTTTTGGGGGGTCTTTTTTGCCATTCCGCTGGCCACCCTGGTCCAGGCGATCATCAATGCCTGGCCACAGATTCCGCGCCAGGAACTGGAGTCCGGGCCTGCCGGTATTCGCTGAAGCCCCGGCGAATCCAACCCAGAATGAGCCTGGATCTATTTGGGCGAGCTTTAAGCCAGGCCTTTGTCACCGAACCGTCAAATCCGCCCACTATACTTTGGCTGGTCAGTCCCCGGTCGAGACCAAGCAAGATGAGCGCGATGCGACTGCTGATCGAAAAGAAAGAGGACGAGCTGCGTGCCGGTCTCATCGGGCTCAGCGAAGCCGTGGCCCTGAGTCTGAAACAGTCGCTGGAGGCCCTGCGCCAGCGTGATCTGGAGTTGGCGCGGCAGATCATTGCCAGCGACTCCGCAATCAATCACGCACGCAGGGTGCTGGAACAGCAGGCCCTGGTCATCCTGGCCGCGTACCAGCCGGCAGGTCGTAATCTGCGGCTGATCGGCGCCTCGCTGGATATGATCTCAGAGCTTGAGCGCATCGCTGACCATGCCGCCGATGTGGCGCGTATCCTGCTTCGGATCCCCAATCTGCCCTTCCCCAACGAGCCAACCCAGCGGATCATCCAGATGGGCGAGTCAGCCCTCGCCATGTTCGAGCAAGTGATGGCTGTCTATGCCCAGAATGGCCCTGCCGAACAGGCGCGCGCGGCCGTCTCCAGCGAGCAGGCAGTCGATGCGATGGAGGAGCTGGCAATCCGCGAGGTCATCGACTGGCTTTGCGATCAGCGTCATGCCTCCTCATTGCTGGGGATGCAATTGCTGTGGATCGCCCATCATTATGAACGGGTCGCTGATCGGGTCACCAATCTCGCCGAGCGTCTGATCTATGCCGAAACCGGAGAGACCCCGGAGCTCAATCCCTAGGGTTAAGGTTTAACAAGACCTTCCTGGAGGCCCCGCGGGGCGAGTTGGGGTTGTCTGCCTGTCTTAATCCCATTCAAACAAGATCCATTGCGGGATTGCGATATTGGAAGCGGCGCGTTCCTGCGAATCGATGATCCCGTCCCCATTGATATCATAGAGATAATAGGCTGGCCCAAACTGGGGCTGGATCTTGACCTTATACAGCACCCCTCGCACCCGGTATTCGTAAATGGTCGTGCGCCCGGACTCCTTGATGGTGATCTCTGGCTCGACCAAATCCTCGACGATAGACGTGGGCGCGAGCTCCTGGGCCTGCAAAAGGCCGCTGCTCACTCCTGGTCCCTCCTGGGCCTGGGCGAGGGTCAGCGCAGGGGCGAGAGTGACTAACCAGCTGGACAGGGATCGCAAATAGGACACAGGGGCACCCGGGATCTCTGGTAAACCTTTTGGGATTGTACCGGATGAAGCGACCTAGCTTGTAGCTGTCCCTGGCGTTCCCAGCGATCTTGGGGGGTTGGTTGGCGGGCCGCCGTACGCTCGATCGCCCGTCCCTTGCTGATCGTCGCCGGGGCCGGTTCTGGCAAAACCCGGGTGATGATCGAAAAGATCGCCTACACCCAGGTTTTTGCCTGCTCGATGCCGGGGATACCGAGACCCTGCTGAAAGAGATCCTCCATGAGGCGAACCCGGCCAGATCATTGAACCCAGGTACGCTCAAACACCAGATCTCGTTGGGTAAGAATGACCTGATCGACCCTGCCCAGGCCAAACCCCTGGCTGAGGATGCGTTCGAGGCGCAGGTCGAGTTCCTCGACGGAAAAAACCACCGCGTGCACTACGTCCGGCAGCCCTTCCGCCGCGAGCCGGACTTCGGGGTGACCAGCGTCAATTACGACTTCGCCGAACTGCTGGCGCGCGCGCAAGCGCCGCGATGAGTCCGGCGTTGATTGTCGTGAATGCACGCCGTGAAGTGAGAAAAAATGAGCGCCTCGAAGAATTCCACACATGCCATCGCCAAGATCACCGCCAAGGGCCAGACCACCATCCCGCAGGAAGTGCGGGCGACACTCCATATCGGCCCGGGCGACCTGATCGCCTGGGAAGTCGGCGCCGACGGGACGGCGACCGTGCGCCGGGTGCAGCCGCTCGACATCGAATACCTGCGCGCCGTCGAAGGCACCCTGAGCGAATGGGCGAGTGACGCCGACGAGCAAGCCTACCGTGAGCTTTGATCGCTTTGCGGTGCTGCGCGTACCGTTTCCTTTCCGCGACCGCAACGCCACGAAAAACCGCCCGGCGCTGGTGCTCTCCGATGCAGTCCGTTTCAACGCCCCGGCCGGCCATGTGGTCATGGCCATGATCACCTCCCAGGGCAAGGCCCCGTGGCCGCTCGACTGTCCGATTACCGACCTTGCCACCGCCGGCCTCCCTGTGCCCTCGATGGTACGGTTCAAGCTTTTTACCCTGGACCATCGTCGGGTGCGCGGCGAACTGGGCAGACTGGCGCCAGCCGATACCGCCGCCGTGCAAGCGGCGCTGGCTCGTTTGCTGGGCGTTTGATGCAGTTCGCCATGGCCCCTCACGGCAACGCCCCATGCTGACACGACTGGCGATTCGCAACTTCAAGCCGTTCGACGAAGTGGCGATCGAACTCGGCGAGCGCGTCGTCTTCGTCGGCCCCAACAACTCGGGCAAGACCCCGGCGCTGCAGGCACTCGCGCTCTGGAATGCGGGCGCTTGCGGCGCTGGGCAAGCCGGCGCCCGACAGCCCGGATCTCAAGGCGGGCGACGAATTCCTCGACCCGCTATTTCGCATGTTCTTTGAAAAACTCAAGCTGCCGAATCTCATGGCCAAGACCGACTACCACACGCTTGCACCGTTCGTGCCGGCCGCACGACTCGATCCCGAGGTGCGAGAAGAGCTCGATCGCATCGTCGAGGTGGCAAGCCGTGCCACGCCCGCGCGCGAGGCAGACGAATGAACAAGAAACTCATCGAAGTCGCCCTGCCGCTCGA
>CALALB010000009.1 GCA_937923175.1 uncultured Chromatiaceae bacterium
AGCGGCAACTTTGGCTATAACGCCGCCACGGGTGAGTTCGGCGATATGATGGCCATGGGCGTGCTCGACCCGACCAAGGTTACCCGCACCGCCCTGCAAAACGCCGCCTCGGTCGCCGGCCTCATGATCACCACCGAGGCCCTGGTCGCCGAGGAACCCAAGGAAGAAGAAACGCCGGCGCCTGCAAGCAGCGGGATGGGCGACACGGGGATGTAATGCCCGCAAGCCCGCCTGGATGAGCAGGTACTCAAACCCCAACCCCCCCTAAGGCGGGGGTTTTTTGTTGCTTAGGGCGTTTGATAAATCCATTGGATTGAACCGGTTTGAGTCAATCCGGACTGGCGATTACAATCGCCGCTGTGTTTGTCTGGATTACAGGACACCCTAATGCAGGACCCCGCAAGTCACCTGGATGGCTACACCGAGATCAAAGAGACTACCTGCTATATGTGCGCCTGCCGGTGCGGTATCCGCGTGCATCTGCGCGACGGCGAGGTACGCTATATCGACGGAAATCCCAAGCATCCGCTCAATCAGGGGGTCATCTGCGCCAAGGGCAGCTCTGGGATTATGAAGCAATATTCTCCCGCGCGCCTGACCCGGCCGCTTCGCCGCAAGCCAGGTGCCAAACGGGGGGAGGGTGCCTTTGAGCCGATCTCTTGGGACGAGGCCTTCGCTATCCTCACCGAACGTCTCAGCCGGCTACGCGCCGAGGATCCCAAAGGATTCGCGCTCTTTACGGGGCGCGATCAGATGCAGGCCTTAACTGGACTCTTTGCCAAACAGTTTGGCACCCCCAATTATGCGGCGCACGGGGGCTTTTGCTCGGTCAATATGGCCGCCGGGCTGATTTATACGATCGGGGGGTCGTTTTGGGAGTTTGGGGGGCCAGACCTCGAGCATGCCAAGCTGTTTGTGATGATCGGCACCGCCGAGGATCATCACTCAAATCCCCTGAAGATCGCGATCTCTAGGTTTAAACGCCGCGGCGGGCGCTTCATCGCCATCAATCCGATCCGCACTGGCTATGCCGCGATCGCCGATGAATGGGTGCCGATCAAACCGGGGACCGATGGAGCGCTCCTGTTGGCAATCGCCCATGAGCTCTTGGTTAAGGGGCTATTCGATCGGGATTTCTTGATCCGCTACACCAATGCTGCGGAACTGGTAATCGACGACCCAAGCCGCGCCGATCACGGGCTCTTTTATCGCGCAGAGATGCACGTCGAAAACGATTGCGTCGATCCTCAAAACAAGCTGTGGTGGGATCGTGCGATCAATGGGCCGATCAGCACCCATACCCCCGGGGCTGAGCCGCGTTTGACTGGGCGTTATGTGTTGCCCGATGGCACCCCAGTGAAACCCGCCTTCCAGTTACTTAAGGAACGGCTGGAGCAATATCCGCCCGAATGGGCTGCGCCGATTACAGGGATTGCAGCCGATACCATTCGCCGTTTGGCCCATGAGATGGGGGTAACGGCGCGCGATCATCGGATCGAGCTTCCCATCAAATGGACCGATTGTTGGGACGAGGAGCATGAATCGGTCACTGGTAACCCGGTCGCCTTTCATGCCATGCGCGGCCTGGCTGCCCATTCGAATGGCTTTCAGACCATCCGCGCCCTAGGCGTGCTGATGACCCTGCTTGGCACCATCGATCGGCCGGGTGGGTTTCGCCATCGCGCACCCTTCCCTCGCCCGATCCCCCCTTGCCCAAAGCCGCCAGCGGGCGCCGAGGCCGTTCAGCCCAACACCCCCCTGGAGGGGATGCCCTTGGGCTGGCCAGCGCGTCCCGAGCATCTCTTCGTCGATGAACAGGGCGAGGCGCTGCGCATCGACAAGGCCTTCTCCTGGGAATACCCGTTGGCAGTGCATGGGCTGATGCACGCTGTCATCACCAATGCCTGGCGCGGCGATCCCTATCCCATCGACACCCTATTGTTATTCATGGCCAATATGGCCTGGAACTCGACCATGAATACGGTCGAGGTCCGCAAGATGTTGGCCGATCAACACCCGAACGGCGAATACAGGATCCCTTTTTTGGTGGTCTGTGACACCTTTGCCTCAGAGACCGTGGCCTTTGCCGACCTGGTGTTGCCGGATACGACCTATCTCGAGCGCCATGATGTGCTCTCGATGCTCGATCGTCCGATCTCTGAATTCGATGGCCCGGTAGATGCCGTGCGCGTCCCTGTTCTGCCGCCCAAAGGCGAATGCAAGCCATTTCAGGAGGTCCTGATCGAGCTTGGCTGGCGTTTGGGGTTGCCCGCATTTACCAATCCGGATGGCAGCCGCAAATATCGCGATTACCCTGACTTTATCATCAATTATGAGACCTCCCCGGGCTCAGGGATCGGCTTTTTGGCTGGTTGGCGGGGTAAGAATGGCGATCAGGTGCTCAAAGGCGAGCCCAATCCGCGTCAATGGGACATATATGCCCAAAACGGCTGTGTTTTTCATCATAAGCTGCCGCCGAGTTATCAATATATGCGCAATTGGAATCAGGGTTATCTCCACTGGGCGCGGGCGCATGGTCTGATCCGCTATACCGAACCGATCCTGATCCATCTCTATTCTGAGGTTTTGCAGCGTTTCCGGCTGGCTGCCCAGGGTAAATGGCCGGGGCGGAGACCGCCAGAACGGTTGCGCAAACGGGTCGAGACCTATTTCGATCCCCTGCCTTTTTATTACGAACCCTTAGAATGGCAATTGATCGACACCCAGAAATACCCACTGCGGGCGCTCACCCAGCGCCCGATGGCCATGTATCATTCCTGGGATAGCCAAAACGCCTGGTTAAGGCAGATCCACAGCCATAATTATCTCTTCATGAATCCTAAAATGGCGCAGGCCAATGGGCTTGAGGACGGCGATTGGATCTGGGTCGAGTCGCCCTGGGGCAAGGTGCGCTGTATGTGCCGGTTTTCCGAGGCCGTAGAGCCTGGGACGGTTTGGACCTGGAACGCCATCGGCAAGGCCGCCGGCGCCTGGGGCCTTGCCCCTGATGCCGATGAGGCGCGTAAGGGGTTTTTGTTGAATCATCTGATCGCCGAGGAACTTCCCGCTCATGAGTCAGCCGCGCATCCGGCCAACGGCGATCCAGTGACTGGTCAGGCAGCCTGGTTCGATGTGCGCGTGCGGGTATATAAGGCGGCTGCCAATGAGCCCAAGGTTACTGCCCCTCAATTTAAGCCCATGCCGCGTCTACCTGGTCAAGAGCCCAAACGCGGCAAATGGCAGGCCTATGTCGCAGGTCTATTCGGAAAGAATCCATGACCCAGCTGGCGCTTGTCATCGACCTCAATGTCTGCGTGGGCTGTCATGCCTGTGTGACCTCATGCAAGGAATGGAATACCTCAGGCTGGGCAGGTCCTTTGACGGATTACAACCCCTATGAGGGCTCGCCGCGCGGGACCTTTTTCAATCGGGTCCAGACCTTCGAGGTGGGAACCTTCCCCAATACCGAGACGATTCATTTCCCTAAAAGCTGTCTGCATTGCGAGGAGCCGCCCTGCGTGCCTGTCTGTCCCACCGGTGCCTCATATAAGCGCCCAGACAATGGGGTGGTGCTCGTCGATTACGATAAATGCATCGGCTGTAAATATTGCTCCTGGGCCTGCCCTTATGGGGCGCGCGAGCTCGACGAACAGCAAAAGGTGATGAAGAAATGCACCCTTTGTATCGACCGCATCACTGACGAGAGTCTCCCTGAACGCGAACGCAAACCCGCCTGTGTCCTGGCCTGTCCGACCAATGCGCGCCTGTTCGGTGATATCCATGACCCGGATTCAGAGGTTTCAGTGGCGATCCGCGAGCGCGGCGGCTATCAACTCATGCCCGAATGGGGCACCAAGCCGGCCAATCACTATCTACCGCGGCGCAAGACCCAGCTCCATATCCGGCCGGATGAGCTCACCCGCGTCGATAACCCCTGGCGCAAGGAAGACATCACGCCCTATACCGGCGAGGAAAGCATCGACGATGTGGCCTGGGCAGCAATCTGATCGGTTCTTGGGGGCGATGGCCCCTGCAACGGTCGGGGAGGCCGGGGCAATCCGGAATCCAGAGCCACTGGACCCATCATGCCGGGTTGAGGGGGGGGAAGGGTCAGGGTGCTGGAGCACTGATGGTCTCGGTAGGGTACGCAACCCCTACCTTCAATGATATTGCAGTCAATCTATCTAGATCCCGATTATGCACCCAGCCTTATCCGTGATTCTCTTGACGACAGCGATCGGCGCCGGCCAGGGATTATTTTTGGCGATGATCACTGGCCAGCTTTATGCCATCGCCCATTTCCTGCCGGTCCAGGAGGGTCAGTTTTATGCCTTTGGGAGCTTGCTGGCGCTTGCCTTTTTGCTCGCCGGGCTTGGGGCGTCCTTTTTCCATCTAGGGCATCCTGAGCGGGCCTGGCGCGCGATCGCCATGTGGCGAACCTCCTGGCTATCGCGTGAGGTGATCGTCTTGCCACTGGTCATGATCTTGGCCCTTGCCTACGGCAGCGCCCATGCCTTCGGCTGGACGCGCCCCTTGTTTCAGATCGGCGAGTCACTCCAGGTTGATTTGAGCCTATTGCTTGGTATAGCAGGGACGATTGCGACCTTGGCCCTGTTTGTCTGTACCGCCATGATCTATGCCGCGGTGCGCTTCTTACAGGAGTGGCACACCCCTTTGACGGTCAGTAATTTTTTGTTTTTGGGCACCGCCTCGGGGTTTATGCTCGCCGCCGCCTATTCAGCCTATCTCGGAAATCCCCTGGTGACCTTTTATGGTACCTGGTCAGTGATCCTGACCCTCGTCGGGTTTATCTCGCGTTTCCTGCATCTGCGGCGCAATGATCGTTTAAAACCCAAAAGTACCCTCCAAACCGCGATCGGCATCCGGCACACCCAGATCGTCCAAAAGGCCCAGGGCGCAACCGGCGGGAGTTTTAATACCGGCGAGTTTTTTCATGGTCAGAACCCAAGGCTGGTGTATGCCCTGCGTTATCTCTATCTGACCCTGATCTTTCCGATCCCTGTGCTCTTGATCGGGCTGTCCTATGTCATCACCTCGCCCCGCCTGCCGATCCTTGCCTTTGGGATCCAGTTTTTGGGACTGATGGTCGAACGCTGGGCCTTTTTTGCTGAGGCGCGCCATCCGCAAAACCTGTATTACCAATCGGTCGCTTGAGATAATCCCTCCGGCCATTTAACCGGCTGGGGCTGACAATCCTCAGCCAGGATCTGCTCTAGACCGAATGGGTTGGCGGTGGGAAAGGTTACAGGCGGCAGGCAGCTCTCTTTATGGGCTCGCCTGACCGCATCTGGTAGACCAGCGGCGATGACCTCAGGCAAAGCCTGCCCGCAAGCTGGGTGGCCTGCAAGTTGCCCGATTTGCCCACTGTACCAGAGCCCATGGAGCTGTGCCTGGCGCCTCAGGCGCTGGATACTGATGATCCATTGAAGTTAAGTCGATGCGCCGGCAGCGCGGTCAGGCGGCCATGCAACTCGGGTGCTCGCTATAGCCCAAGGCCTCAAACCCCGCGCTCAGGTGCCTAAGATCAAGGTCGTCGAAGCGCCGCGCCCGCCTAAGCTTTGCTAAGCCGCTTGGCTCAAGCGCCATGATTGGTCTCATACCGCCTGGCAGGTTCATTCATGGCAAACTCCTGTGGGTCATTGTGCCTCGGTTCCCTCGGACGTGCAGCCCTCGGGCCGAAAACAATGGCTCAGCTGGGACGGTCCTGGTGGCCAGAGCCCCTTGATCCGATTGGTTGCCTCAGGGCCAGAAAAGACCAGATAGCTATAGCGTCCATAATGCGGCACCTTGCGCGCCAGAACCGGCAAGGCCTCGGGTAAACGAGTGGCCAGCCAAGCGAGAGGTTGCCCCTTGCGCATACCGACCAGGACGAGGCTCTCTCGCCCTGGATCAATCGCACCCTGGGGAAGGTCCAGCCGGCCCTGGGCGATATCCGGCCCAAGGCCCCCTGTCTCCTCAGCAAATACCGATAGATATCGATTCTCCCACCCGAATAGCCAGACTGCGCGCTCGGCTGGAAGCTGGTTGAGCGCCCTATCCTCAGCGATCCCCCAGCCGGGATGGGTCGCAGCCCAGGATTCGGCCAAGGCACGATACTGGGTCTTTAAGGGCTCGGGTGCAGCCGCCGGGATGAGGAGCAACCCCCCTTCGGCACCGAGGATCGCGCTCAGGGTTGCCGGCCATTCCCCTGGGGTAAGGGCGCGAAAAAGCTCACAGTCTGGATCGAGGGTAAGGCGAAGCGGGGCCTGGTCGAGTGCTAGGTCAAGCTTACTTGTCCGGGTGCTCCCTTCGATCCAGTGCCTCAGCCGCTCACCCGACCCAAACTCGATTACGACTGGGATGGTCAGGGGAAAGGGCGGTTCGGATTGGATTTGGTCGATCTGGGCGCTGAGCCGGTAACCTGCGGCAAAGGGCTCAAGGTGGACCTCAGTAAGCGCCAAATACGGCGCGCCGGGGCGTTCGATCCAGGCGTTGAAAAAATCAGCGAGACTCTGACCGCTGACGTCCTCGAACGCCCGCCTAAGCTCGCCATAGCTGGCAATCCGAAAGCGATGCTCGGTATAAAAACGCCTCAGAGCCGCAAAAAACAGCTCATCCCCGAGCAGGCGGCGCAGCATGTGCCAGACCATGGACGCCTTGCCATAGCCGAGGGCCTGGGTGGCTGGGCTATGGCGCTGGATAAACTGATCGAGGGGCAGGTCATGAGCCGACTGGACATAATCGGCATACTCTTTCAGGATCCCGCAGCGCAGCTCCCGACCGCGACCAGCCCGTTCGGCAAGCCAATAGTCGGCGAGATAATGGGTTAGCCCCTCGCTCCAGTTGCCTGAGCGATAGTCTACATAGACCCCATTGCCCCACCAGTTATGCAGGATCTCATGGGGATAAGAGGTCTCCAGGATAAAGGGGAGACGGATCACCCGGGGTCCAAGCAGGGTGAATGAGGGCATCCCATAACCGGATTCCCAGAAATTCTCGACCAATGCGAACTTGGCATATGGATAAGGCCCGATGAGTCCGGAATAGAGCCTAAGAAACTCAAGGGTCGCGGCGAGATAGCGCTCGGCCAGCCCGGGATCGGGCGCGCGCAGGTAGACCTCGGCGGCAAGGCCCTGAGCGAATCGGCGATAGATGGCAAACCGCCCGGCTACCAAATAAAGATCCTCCTGCGGCTGGGTCTCGCGCCAATGCGCCCGTCCGGTTTCGGGGTCGGTTTCCCCTCCACCTTGGGAGACTGCAACCCAACCCTTGGGCAATTCGACGCTAAGATCCAGGGCCTGGAGGCTGTCTGGGATGCGCGGATACCAGCCGCTTGCGCCATCCAAAAAGACTCCTTCCGGTCCGATGGTTCCAAGCGATTGATGACTGGTACGGCCGAGCCCCTCGCTGGTCTGCGCTAAGGGGTGGCGGATGATGCCGCGGTAGGTTAGGACCAGCTCGCCTGGTCCCGCTGAGGTAAGCCGATAGGCGCTCAGCTGTCCCTCAGTCCTGATGAACGTCAAACGGCCTTCGCCCTCGGCGACCTGGGGCGCAAGCCCTTGATGGAGGAGCACAAGCCAGTCGGTTCGATCAGCGGGCAGCCTTAACCGATCCCTAGCCTCGATCAGTCCTTCGGCTGGATCGAGACGAATCTCAAGCTGATGGGCGATGAGCGCCGCGGCAAGCGCGGGCTCAGCCAGCCAGGCGAGCGCTAAACATAAGCCGAGCACAAGATGTCTCATGATTGTTTCCTGAGCGACGAAAAACCGAGGCGGGCGGGTCATCTTTGCGTCATGATGAGTCCTTTGATGCCGCCGCGCGACCCCAAGACGATCGTCATGACCATGTGAGGAGCCTTCATGCAGCATCCGCGTCTTAGCTTTATCCTACTCACCTCGATCGCTGTCTCTAGCTGGGCCCAGACCGAGTCCAGCCGCTTAGGTGGGCTAGACCAGAGCAGTCTGCACCCGACCTGGGTGGTCGAGAGCGCCCAATTAAACCCACTCGATGCGCTGATTCCGCGTCTATGCGACCGGCAAGTGGTCTTCATCGGCGAGCAGCACGACCGCTATGAGGATCATCTGACCCAAGCGGCTATTATCCAGGGCCTGCAGCACTGCGGCAGACCCTTAGCGATCGGGATGGAGATGTTCCAGCAGCCATATCAGGAGGCGCTCGATGATTACAGGGCGGGGCGGATCGATGAATCCGAGCTTTTGCGCCGCACTGAGTATTTTGACCGTTGGCGTTTCGATTATCGGCTCTATCGCCCAATCCTTGCCCTTGCCCGCGCTCACGGCATCCCCCTCATCGCGCTGAATCTATCGGCTGAGCTTACCCGCAAGGTCGGCGACAGAGGGATCGCGGGTCTAAGTCCAGAGGAGCGCGTCCAGCTACCTGAGATCGACCGTTCCGATCCGGATTATCGCGCCCGTCTCCAGGAGGTCTTCCAGCGTCACCCTGCCGAGCAGCAGCGCAATTTTGAGCATTTTTTCGAGGTGCAGCTCCTCTGGGATGAGGGCATGGCCGAGCGCGCTGCACGTTATCTTGCCGAGCACCCAGATCACCTGATGGTGGTACTCAGCGGCAGCGGCCATCTCGAGTTTGGCCAGGGTATCCCAAAACGCCTAGCGCGGCGTTTGCCAGTGAGGATGGCGATCCTGCTCAATGGCAGCGAGCGCCGCTTAGATCCCGGGGTTGCCGATCTCTTTTTTTATCCTCCATCCATTGCCCTTCCATCCGCTGGTAAGCTGGGTGTACAGCTTGCCGACCGACCTGATTCCAAAGGCGGAATGGTCATCCAGGGATTGACTGAGGACAGCGGGGCCCAGGCAGCAGGTCTAAAGGCCGGCGATCGGCTGCTTCGGATCGATGGACAGCTGATCCGCGACTATACCGATGTGCGATTGGCCCTGCTCGATGCCCGGCCCGGCCAGCGGGTGCAGGTAGATTTGGCCCGCTCAGCCCTGCTTGGGGCGGATGAATACCTGACCCTCGAGGTCGAGCTGCGCTGAACCCTTGAAGCGAGAGGGCGCTTAGCGGACCCAGTCGATCAGATTCAGGATCGGTTCGGCATCCTTGCCTGGGCCGATGACCCGCCCCCGCACGCTCTCGCCAGCACGAGCGACGCTTTCGCGATCGCCGGTGATCAGGGGATGCCAAGGGGGCAGGGGTTTACCCTCGGCCAGACGCCGATAGGCGCAGGTCTCGGGCAACCAGTTCGGCCAAGCAAGCGTCTTGGGGTCGAGCTGAATGCAGTCCGGCATCAGCCGGGCGCGTTCGGCATAACGGCGGCAGCGCGCGGTCTCAAGATCCAGGAGGGCGCAGGCGACACGCGAATAGATGATCCGCCCCGTCTCTTCATCCTCAAACTTTTCCAGACAGCATTTGCCGCAGCCATCGCATAGCGACTCCCATTGTTCGGGGGTCAGTTCATCCAGGGGGGTGGTCTGCCAAAAATCTGGGTTCATGGGCGCCGGATGGATGATTGATGGGAATGGGTTTTCAGGCTATCAAATCAACCGACTGGCCTGCTATGATCGCCTCCAGCTCGTATCCGTCAGACAGTGTCCATGAAACCTGTGCGCACTGACCACTATGGCCTGTTGGAGACCCCCCTTGGCAGTCTGGGTTTGCGATGGCGGGATGGGGCTCTAGTTGCGATCGATCTTGATCCAGATCCAGCCAATGCCTGGAGCGAGCCGAGGCGGCCGCCCACGGCGATTGTGGGTCAGCTGACCGACTATTTTCTCAACCCGCAGACGCACTTTGATTTTCCTCTCCTGCTGAGGGGAACCCCTTTCCAGCAGCGGCTCTGGGGCATACTCCAAACCATCCCCCCAGGCGAAACCCGCACCTATGGCGAGCTGGCGCTGTCGCTTGGGAGTTCAGCGCGTGCTGTCGGCCAGGCCTGCCGGGCCAATCCCTGCCCCATTGTGATCCCCTGTCATCGGGTGGTGGGGCGCAATGGTTTGGGTGGATTTTCCGGCGGGCGCTGTAGGCGGCGTCTTGCCATCAAGCGCTGGCTGTTGCGCCATGAGGGCTGGTCAGACGGGAGGCTCGAGCCCCCAGAAGCGGGCGAGGGTTGGCGTGAGTCCTCGTTTGATTGAACACATGGATGACCAATCGCTGATCGAGGGATTCGCCGATATGCTCTGGATGGAGCGGGGTTTGAGCCAGAATACCCTGGCGGCCTATCAAGCCGATCTGCGCGACCTTGCCCAATGGTTACGGACGACACGCGGATATGGTTTGCTTGCCGCTGAACGCGCCGATCTGCTCGCTTATCTGGCAAGTCTGTCCGTCCAGGGTTATCGGGCGCGCTCCAGCGCGCGGCGGCTGTCCTCTCTGCGTCAGTTCTATCGCCATCTCCATCGCCGTGGATTGATCACTTTGGATCCATCTGCCCGCATCGACTCGCCCAAGCTGGGGCGGCAGCTCCCGGATACCCTAACCGAGGCAGAGGTCGAGGCGCTGTTGCAGGCGCCTGATGTGGCCGATGCGGAGGGTCAGCGCGACCGCACCATGCTCGAGGTCCTATATGCCACCGGGCTGCGGGTGAGCGAGTTGGTCAATCTCAGGGCTGGGCAGCTCAGTCTAAACCAAGGCGTGGTGCGGATCATCGGTAAGGGTGGACGCGAGCGCTTGGTACCGCTCGGCGAGGAGGCATTGGCCTGGTTGCTTGCTTATCTGCGCTCACCCCGCCAGGAGATCCTCAGCGGGCGAACCAGCGAGTTTTTATTCCCGACCCGCCGCCGCGATCGCATGACCCGCCAGGGTTTCTGGTTGCTGATCAAGCGCTATGCATTACAGGCGGGGATTGGGAAACCGCTCTCCCCCCATACCTTGCGTCATGCCTTCGCCACCCATCTACTCAACCACGGTGCGGATCTGCGGGTCGTGCAACTTTTACTCGGTCATAGCGACCTCTCGACGACTCAAATCTATACCCATGTCGCCCGCGAGCGACTGAAAACGCTCCATGCCCAGCATCATCCCCGGGGTTGATGCTCAATCATCATGGCCCCAGATCCTTGCCGAATAGGTTAAGATTCAATCATCCCTTGCCCGAAACCAACTCTTTGTCCCAATAAGAGAGCGTCCCTCTAGGTCTCATTGCCATGCCCAAGATCCATCGTTTTGTTCCATTCTCGTTTGCCCTGATGCTTGCTGCTGGCTCGGTGCTGGCTGCCCCCCCGGAGGACAGGGTCCGCGCGGCGCTCAAGGAGGTTGCCCCCGATCTGAAGATCACCAGCATCACACCCTCACCGATCAAGGATCTATATGAGGTCATGGCCGGGGCCGAGGTGCTTTATATCACCGCCGATGGTCGGCATTTTGTCAGCGGGCATATCGTCGATCTGCAAACCCGTACCGATCTGACCGAAAGGCGCCTGGCCTCGGCCCGCAAATTGCTGATCGATGCTGTCGGCGAGGACAAGATGATCATCTTTGGTGATCAGAGTGCCAAACACACCTTGACCGTGTTCACCGATATCGAATGCGGTTATTGTCGCAAGCTGCATCGCCAAATCGACGATTATCTCAAGGAGGGGATGCGGGTGCGTTATCTCTTTTTCCCGCGCGCCGGTAAGGGGAGTCCGTCATTCGACGAAGCGGTATCGGTGTGGTGTGCCGGGGATGCTGAGGCACGCCGCACGGCCCTGACCCGCGCCAAGGCCGGCGAGAGGATCGAATCCAAAACCTGCGACAATCCGGTCGAGACCCATATGGCGCTCGGGATGGATCTCGGTGTGCGCGGAACGCCGGCGATCATCACGGAGACAGGTGAGCTCATCCCGGGGTATGTCGAGCCGCGGCGTCTGGCAGCTCAGCTCAATGCGCAAAGCGGCGGTTAGCCCGATGGTCTATAAGCCAGCATGACCCAGTCCAAACCCTTGAGTGCCTTCGCCCTCGATTTTGTCTGGCGCACAGATCAGGGGCGCGTGCGTCAGCGCAACGAGGACGCTATCTTGGTGCGCCCTGAATTAGGGTTGATCGTGGTGGCAGACGGGATCGGCGGCTCGATGGCTGGGCATGTCGCGAGCCGTTTGGCGGCCGAGACCATTGCCGAGCGTCTCGGCCGCGGCCCAGCGCTGAGGGACAATGCTGAACAATGGTGTCTATATCTTCAGACCGCGGTGGAAGAGGCCAATATCGCGATCCTGCGCTATGCCAAGGAGCATAGCGATTGCGCAGGGATGGGCACGACGGTCGTAACCGGGATCCTTGGCTGGGAATGGCTGGCGTTTGCCTATGTGGGGGATTCGCGTCTTTATCGGCTGCGCGCTGAGAACCTGACCCAGCTTTCCCGCGATCATTCATTCATCCAAGAGGTCGTGGATCAGGGCTTTTTCGATACACGCGAGGATGCCCGGCGCTATGGTATCAGCGACAACATCCTCACCCGCGCCCTGGGTTCCTTGCCCAGCGTGGCCGTCTCTGTGGAGACCGTTGAGATCGCGACAGGTGATGTATTTCTATTTTGCACCGATGGTCTGACCGGCATGGTCCCAGACGATTGGCTCCGTCAGATCCTGATTGCCGCTGAGTCAGAGACGCTATCAGTGGCTGCCGATGCCCTGGTGCAGCTCGCCAATGAACAAGGCGGGACGGATAACATCACCCTTGCCCTGGTGCGCGTTGGCGAACGCCTCTCGGATTGAGTGCGCCAGGGGCGTCCTTGCCTGGAGTTGGACGCGTAGATACTTAGGCAATGGCCTCGATCTGATCAGGCGGCCTTTCAGCAAAGACCGGCATTTCGCTATAAGGCGGGCCCTGATGTCCCTGGCTGAGGTCAGCAAAGGCCTTCAGTTCTAGGTTCTCATCGCCTGAGCTGGGGCATAGCCTTCAGGAAACCTTCTCGTGCTAGGTTAAGATGACAGCCGGCGCAATGGTGATAGAGTGCCTTGCCGCAGCCGGACTCAAACAGCGGACGGTTCTGGTTTCTAGATCCGCAGTCCAACATCAGGGCGTTGAGCAAGGGGACAGCCGTATATCCTACCTTCATCTTGCCATAACTCCATCCCATGCGCGTTGACCGATCGACCAGGTTGTTCATTGTTTTGGCGGGCTTTTTTATCTGTAACGCCCTGATCGCTGAATTCTTAGGGGTCAAGATCTTTGCGCTTGAGGAAACCCTTGGTCTTCAGCCCTTTAACTGGAATCTGTTTGGCCAGTCTGGCTCCTTAAGCTTTACCGCAGGCGTGTTGCTCTGGCCGGTGGTGTTCATCATGACCGACATCATCAATGAGTATTACGGCCGACGCGGGGTGCAGTTTTTGTCTTATCTGACAGTCGGCCTGATCCTGTATGCCTTTGCCTTTGCCTATCTCGCGATCGCCTTAGAGCCGGCCGAATGGTGGGTTGGTATCCAGGGCAATGAGGGTGTGCCCGATATGCAAGCGGCGTTTAAGGCCATTTTCGGTCAAGGGATGTGGATTATCATCGGCTCGGTGGCTGCCTTTCTCATCGGTCAACTCATTGATGTAACAATCTTTCATCGCATTCGCCGGTTGACCGGTGAACGCTATATCTGGGCGCGGGCGACCGGTTCGACCCTGATTTCCCAATTCATCGATAGCTTTGTGGTCCTGTATATTGCATTCGTGATCGGTCCCCAGCACTGGCCGATTGCCTTGTTTCTCGCTGTCGGCACGGTCAACTATCTCTACAAGTTTATAGTCGCCATCGCCCTAACACCCCTGATCTACTTGGGCCACGCTGTCATCGAGCGCTATCTGGGTCCAGAACTGGCCCATGAGCTGCGCACAGTGGCAGCTGCAGCAGGGCGATAGACAGGCTCTGACCGGTTGCGCGGCGAGCTCAGCGATGGTTGGGCAATCGCTTGCGGATTGAGGATTCGCCGGGGTGACGGCTTTTTCGCGAGAGTACTCGGCACTGGGCTCAATAACCCAGAGCCTCGCGCTGAGGCTGCTCGGCATAGCCGTCCAGATAACCGACCTGGGTCTCGAGATGGCCCTCGGGATACAGGGTCAGCAGGCGCCAGCCAGGAGGCCTATCATCGAGGGCAAACAGCGGGCTTGCAGGCCTAAATTGCAGGCAGGTCGAGGGTGTCCCAAGGAGTAGGCAATCGCCAGACTGCGCTGCGAATGCCTGGTGGATATGACCGAATAGGATGGCCTTGATCTGGGGGTAGCGGTCGCACAGGGCCAGCAGCGCTGCGCCATTGGCGATCCCGATCCCATCGAGCCATGGACTACCCACAGCGGTCGGCTGGTGATGGACCGCGAACAAGGTTGGTGATCCCTCACCGCTGAGCAGTTCGTCGAGTTGGGTCAGCTGAGCGGGGCTTAAAGCACCCCCATCCTCCCCGGCAATCCGCGAATCGAGCAGGATCAGATTCCAACCGCCCAGCCTGCGCAAGGCGACGGGCGCTACCGCGGCACAACCGAGCTGTTGGGTCATCAGCTCGGGTAGATCGTGATTGCCTGGGATGCAGGCGCAGGGCAGGCCGGTTCTGCTCAGGGTTTCATGGAGATAGCGATAGGCTGCCGCGCTTTCATCATGGACCAGATCGCCGGTAATCAGCAGGATGTCCGGCGCAAGCGCGCTCACCTGAGCCAAAACCGCCTCAAAACTGCGGCGCGTTGTAATCCCGAGCAGCTGACCTGCCGGATCGGCAAACAGATGGGTGTCGCTCAACTGAATAAGACGGATTGGCCTCGCGGATCGCATCGAGAGAAACCGGCGCCAGCTGGATAATAGGACGGCCCTGGAGGCTGACATGGGAGCACTCTGGATCCTCTTAAACTAGGTATCCCTGCTGATCCAGGCTAGCACGGGGGACTACTGCAAACGATGAAGCCGTTCACAAAGTTGTACGCTGTCAGGTAGACAGCGGCCTTGTTCTAGATACCGACGATGAGCCTCTGACCCGGACGGATCTGGTTGTCCTTCGGACCAAGCCTGTTGAGCCGCCGCAGCTCTTCGACCGAGATACCGTTCTTGACCGCGACGCGATAGAGCGTCTCTTCTGGCTGGACGATGTGATAGCGCACCCGGGCGTCTGCTGTGACCGGTTTGGATGGATTTGCCGGTTTGGTCTTTGTCTCGGCCTGGAGAGGGATCTTGGATGGGGGCATGGCCGAGTTGCTCAGTGGTTTGCCTTTGCCATCAGCCTTACCGACCGTTGCTTGGGCACCGGCTAGGATAGCTCTAGGTTCGGTACGCACTGAGGCAGTGGGTACAGGCGGCGGCAGGCTGGCGATCCGGCGCGTCGTCCCTTCCGGCAGCCAGACGGTTGTTCCGGCTGGCAGAAACGAATCCCCTTGGGTGACCGGTTTCCGCCAATGCAGGTTCAAGGCAATCAGGCCTTCCCGGGGGACGCCATAGTGTCGAGCCAGGTGCTCAACGGGCATGCCCTGCGGCAGGCGGATACGATCATGCCGCCAGGGTTGCTCATAGCGAATCCCCTCGGGAAAATAGCGGTTGGGGTGGGTCGCCACCTCACGCGCCGCGATAAATTCCGCATAAAAATTACGGGAGGCAAAGCCAAACGCTGGGCCCTTGTAGGATTTGACGATCCGCCCAATATCATTGCCATATTGGGCCTTGGCATTGACCATGCCGCCCTGGCCATGGTTATAGGCGGTAATCGCCAACGGCCAACTCCCTAGACGGCGATAGGCATCGGCGAGATAACGCGCCGCTGCCTCGGCGGCCAGAATGGGATCGAACCGCTCATCCACCTGGTCATTGATATTGATCTGATAGTGGCGTCCGGTCTCCGGCATAAGCTGCCAGATCCCGCCGGCACCTGCGCTCGAACGCGCATCGATCTGGAATGAAGACTCGACGTGCGGCAGCAAGGCGAGATCCTCGGGTACCCCATGGCGGCGCATGATGTCGCGGAAGATCTGGTCATAGCGACCGCTAATCTCCAAGCCGCGTTTAAATTTTTCGCGAATACCGCGCTGGGCGCGCACCCGTTCGGAGGCACCATAGAACGCGCTCAAGCCCCCAACGCGCTCGAATTTGCCGAGCAGTGCCTTGTCCTCCGCGCTCAAGGGCTGTTGGGCGCGCACGCGCTGTTCCAAGTCAGCGAGCCGCCGCCGATAGTCCGCTAGTCGCCCTTGCAACCACTCCTGTTGTTCGGGGGTATAGCTGGCCGCGATCGGTCCAGGGAGTCGGGCGACCTCATAGAGCACGCCCAGATGCTCTGCGTCATGGATGGCGACCTCGCCCCGTCCCCAGACGCTATAGACCTGGCGCCAAAATTTGACATTATCCTCGAGCTCGGGCGGTAGGGGGAAGATCCTGGAATCGCCATATTCGCGCCCGGGGAGCCGACCGGAGTCGGTCGGCGCTTGCGGTCCAGTCGCACAACCTGCCATCAGCAGTAAACCAGCAGCGATGGGCGCAGCTAGAACAAGCCGACTGGTACGGACAACTGGTGACATAGCTAATCAATTCCCCCTGAAAAATCTTTGACCTAGGCGGAAAAGCTCACATATTGCCTTAAGTGTTGCCGAGGTGCTGCCCTTTTGCAAGCCCGCCAAGGACTTGATGGGCATACGCCTCAAATTCAGGGCGCGCCCAATGGACAATGGCCAAAGGTCTCAAGTAGGGGTATCAATCTCAGCAAGGGCAGGCCGATCAGCGCCGTGGGGTCATCGCCTTCCAGACGGGTGAAGAGGGCAATTCCCAGACCCTCGGATTTGAAACTGCCAGCACAATCATAGGGGTGTTCGCGATCGACATAGCCCTCGATCTGGGCCCGGCTGAGGGTACGGAAATGCACGCAAAAGGGCTCAACAAAGGTATGGGCTCGCTGGCGACGGCCATCGAAGAGACATACACCTGTCTGAAAGGTCAGCATGCGTCCCGAGGCGCGTTCTAATTGGGCGATGGCAGCATCCCGACCGCCTGGCTTACCGAGGATCTCGCCATCGAGACAGGCGACCTGATCCGACCCGATGACCAACGCCTCCGGACGCCGCTGAGCGACGGCGCGCGCCTTAAGCTCAGCCAGCCTTTGGACCAGCGCCGCTGGGTCTTCGCCCGGCAGGGGGCATTCATCAATCCTTGGCGACTCGACCGTAAAAATCAATCCGAGGCGCTCGAGCAAGGCGCGCCGATAGGGCGAGGTCGAGGCGAGGATCAGCGGCTGGGGGCTGGTCATCTCATTGGCCCTGGGGTTCGCGGTGACCGCCGAATCGATAGCGCAGCGCCGACAACAGGCGATTGGCAAAGTTGCCCTCGTCGCGCGAGCTGAAGCGTTCATAGAGGGCGGTGGTGAGCAAAGGGGTAGGGGTACCGCTCTCGATCGCGGCAAGCGCCGTCCAGCGGCCCTCGCCTGAATCAGCGACCCGACCGGTAAACGCATTGAGCGTTGGATCCTCGTATAAGGCCTGGGCAGTGAGGTCGAGCAGCCAGGATGCGATAACGCTGCCGCGCCGCCACAGCTCGGCGATCTCAGCCAAGGGCAGATCGTATTGATAATGCTCGGGGTGAGCTAGGGGCGCGGTCTCGGCATCGCGCGGGCGGTCGGTGCGCCCTACCCCCGCATGGCGTAAAAGATTGAGACCCTCGGCATAGGCGCCCATTAGGGCATATTCGATGCCATTGTGGACCATCTTGACGAAATGGCCAGCGCCTATGGGTCCGCAATGCAGATAACCCTGCTCAGCTGGGCTCAGTGGACCGGTACGACCGGGGGTCCGAGGGATGGATCCAGCACCTGGGGCAAGGGCGGCAAAGATCGGCTCCAGCCGGGCAACGATCTGAGCCTCGCCGCCGATCATCAGACAATAACCGCGCTCCAGTCCCCACACCCCGCCGCTCGTCCCGCAATCGACCAGATGGATCCCGAATGGATGCAGACGCTCGGCATGCGCCAGGTCATCGCGATAATGCGAGTTGCCGCCATCGATGATGGCATCGCCTGGCTCCAGGTGCGGGATCAATGCCTCGATGAGCTCCCCGACTGCCGCTGCCGGGATCATCAGCCATACATGGCGAGGCGGTCGCAAGGCGGTGCGCCAATCGGCCAGATCATGGATAGCGCTGGCCCCTGCCTCGACCAAGGCCTGGGTCTTAACCGGATCGCGATGATAGACGACGCATTCATGCCCAGCGCGCAATAATCGCCGCACCATATTGGCGCCCATGCGCCCTAGCCCGATCATACCAATCTGCATCGCTCTTACCTTTTTTGAATTCAGAAGACGCGTGACTCTAGTACGACCACCGCATGCCCGCCGATCTCGTAAAGATCGCCATGCGCCAGCGGGACCTGTCGTTCGGGTGGGACGATAATCCCACCGTCCGGCCAGGTATCTATGGCCAGACACCACTGCTGCCCCGGGATCACCGGTAAGGCAAAGCGCTGAGCGATGGATTCCATGTTCAGCATGATATGAAGCGCCGGCTCATCGGGGCTGCGCCCAGCCAGAGTCCAGGCGAGGGTGCGCCGCGTCGGGTCATCCCAACCCGGATCATAAAGCCTTGTCCCATGCCAGCTAACATCAGGCTGCTCTTGGCCCGGTTCGGGCTGGCCGGTCAAAAAACGGTCGCGGCGCAAGGCTGGATGACGGCGCCGGAAGGCAATCAGCCCTTGCACAAAGGTGAGCATCTGGCCCTCGCGCTCGATAGCGCTCCAATCGAACCAGGACAGTTCATTGTCTTGGCAATAGGTATTGTTGTTGCCCTGTTTGCTATGGAGTATCTCATCCCCGGACAGCAACATAGGCACCCCTTGGCTGAGCATCAAGAGCGCCATGAAATTGCGGCATTGCCGATGGCGCAACTGGATGACCTCAGGATCAGAGGTCGGACCTTCCCAACCGCAATTCCAGCTTAGATTATGATTATGACCGTCCCGGTTGTTTTCACCATTGGCCTCATTGTGTTTGCGGTTATAGCTGACCAGATCATGCAGGGTAAAGCCGTCGTGGCAGGTGATGAAGTTGATCGAATTGGTCGGCAGGCGATGGCGCTGCTCGTACATATCGCTTGAGCCGGCAATGCGGGTCGCAACCTCAGGGACCAACCCCGGGTCGCCGCGCACGAAGCTTCTGATCACATCGCGATAACGACCATTCCACTCGGCCCAACGATACCCAGGAAAATCCCCGACCTGATAGAGCCCGGCGGCATCCCAGGCCTCAGCGATGAGATGGGCCTGTCTAAGTGCGGGCGACAGCTCGATCGACCAAAGCACGGGGGCATGGCGCTGCGGCGAGCCATCCTCGCCGCGCGCCAAGGCACTGGCCAGATCGAAACGAAAGCCATCGACATGCATCTCCTGGACCCAATACAGCAGGGCATCGATCAAAAAACGCGTGACCAATGGGTGATTGCAATTGAGGGTATTGCCGCAGCCGGTATAGTCGCGGTAGCGGCTGGGGTCTCGGGGATCCAGGTGATAAAAGATCTCGTTGCCTAGACCTTTGAAATGGATGACTGGGCCATCCTCACCGCCTTCAGCCGTGTGATTAAACACCACATCCAGGATGACCCCGATCCCGGCGCGATGCAATGCCTTGACCATATCGCGAAACTCATCGCGTGCCCGGGCGGGTTCAACGGCAAACCCTGGGTGCGGGGCAAAAAAGCTATGCGTGCTATAGCCCCAGTAATTCTCCAGACCCAGACGGGCCGTAGTGGGAGGGACATCCTGGGGATCAAAGGCCATGACCGGCATCAGCTCGACATGGGTGATCCCAAGTGCCTGGAGATAAGGGATCTTGTCGATCAAACCGAGAAAGGTCCCGGGGTAGGCGACACCCGATGAAGGATGGCGGGTAAAGCCCCTGACGTGGAGCTCATAGATGATCGATTCATGAAGGGGGATAAAGAGCGGGCGATCGCCCTCCCAGTCATACTCGTCGCGCACCACCTGGGCGCGGATCGCGGTGGCGACATTATCCCCGGGTTGGCAGGCCGCAGCGCGGTTCCAGAGTCGATCGCTGACCGTTGTGGCCCAGGGATCGAGCAAGACCTTACTACCATCCAGCCGGCTGCCCAGTGCGCCCTGAGGGTTACCGCCCCAGGCCCGCCAGTTGTAAAAGATCCCGTCGGCTAGATCGCTGACAAAGACATGCCAAAACACAAAGGTCCGATTGATTCGGGGATCCAGCGGAATGATGGCAAATGGCTCGGGGCTGTCGGCCTGCTCGAATAGCAAGAGCTCAACCCGTTCGGCATGACGCGACATCACGCAAAAATTAACGCCCCCCTCCATGACCCTGGCTCCGGGTATATCCCAGCGGCCCGGTTTGACCCGGTCACTCAGCGAGCGCATCGGCGATCCTCCGGCTGTTAACAACGGCCCAACCAGCTTGGGACCTCAAATACCCGCGCCCCTTGCCCAATCGATGGGGCAGGATTGCCTCGGGATGGTCGGACTGAGTTACACCTAAGCATAGCTCAGCCAGCCATCCCTGCTCCGCATGGCTCTAGGAGTTACCGGAGATGATCCGCACCCATAGGGTCGCTCCCTGCCGAATCGATCAGGCCTAGCTGGCCGAGCCATTGACCCAAGCCGAGGTCCATGAGTTGGGGGCTGGTTTGCGCCAGGGCGCCTGCCTAATCCGACATCGAAAAACGCTCAGGTTGGCGTTGGAGACGCAGCGCCGAATAGCCATAGACTGCGTCATGGATCGCTTGCAACAGATAGACCTCGCGCAAAGCAGCAAAGGATAGGGTGTTTGCGAGATGGGTGTCGGTAAACAGCAGGCGTTCAAACAAGGGATCCGTCTGCTCAGGATCGCCCCAGGCGGTCATGAGGACGCTCAGCCATTCCGGATATTCGCACTCGAGGGTCGAGCAGGCTGCAGGCGGCGCCTGTACCCTAACCGGCACCGGCAGTAAAAAGGTATCAGGGGGTGCGGCTTGGTTAGATTTGGGCTGATAACTGCCTCGCCTAAACCAGTTTGCCCAATGGCTCAGGGCAGAGGGCGGATGTTCAAAGGCCAAGAACAGCAAATAGCCCTGTTGTTGCGGAAAACAGCCGCGGATCAACCCCCGAAGGATCAGGCGCTTTGCCGCCGGGCTATCAAGGATACGCACAGCCACAGACTGGCCTGGGGTGAGAGGGTGCTCTGACTGAAGAAATAGCCGATTGGCGGGCAGACCCTCCAACAGATCCGACCAGCGGTCAACCGTGGGGGCGATGATCTCCAGGCACCAACAGAGCGGCTTGGGGGAAATCTGCCAGACTGGGTCGCTGGTTGCGATCTGCGCCAGCAATTTTCCTAGACGCTGTTGCTCGGTCAGACTCAGCTCGATAAAACGCAGGGCGATCAGCTGCGTTTGCCCGACTGACTCCCGGCGCAGGATCCGGGCAAACAGGGACAGAGGTGTTTCCTGGTTTGGAGGCAGGAGTTGCAGCACAACCTGATCTGCTGAACCTGACCAGGTCTGCTCAAGCTGACCCAGCGCCCCTCCCCAGGAAAGATCCAAGACTGTCAGCTTGAGCCCTAAGGGTTCAGAGGGAACATAAAGTAGTGCAGGCAGCCGGACATGCAGCCGCGCCTGGGTCCGCTGATCTTTCACCGAATTCGTTTACGCGGTCTCTACGGGGGTGGACTCGATCTAATTTAATGTCATTATCCTAACCAATCACTGCTCTGTCTCGGCGAGCCAATACCTGGGGTATTGATCGCCGCCGAACGGCCGGCAGCGCGACCTCGGGAGGTCCCCCAACTATTTGACCTTTAGTAAATCTTGGTCCAATTGCCGTCAACCCGCGAGCAGTTTGTCCAGGATTTGAAGGGCGCGTTCTATAGCCTCGATGGGGGTATAAAAATGCGGCGAAAAACGCAGCCCATCGCCGCGCTGGGCGCATAGGACACCCCGACGCATCAGCCCCGCATAAAGCTCGGATGAAGGGCGTCCAGGGACGCGAAAGCTGATGATCCCGGCGCGGCGCTCGGGCGCGCGGTGGGTCAGGAGCTCGAAACCGCGTCGATCGAGCAGATTAATGAGATGATCGGTGCGTCTCTGCAGACGCTGCCAGATCTCGTCTAGACCGACCTCAGCCAGCAATGACAGACTCGCCTCAAGGGCATGGGCGCCCAGCAGATTCGGGCTTCCGCACTCGAAACGCCGCCCATCCAAGGCAGGTTGCCACTCGGTCTGCTCGAAGGCAGCGGCATGCTCGACCATATGCCAGCCGAATTCGGTCAATCTCAACCGGGGACGCAGCTCGGGGCGGACATACAAAAGACCCAGACCTTCGGGGCCCAACAACCATTTATGCCCATCGGCGACGACGAAATCAGCCGGATAACGGCCAAGATCAAAGGGGACCGCCCCCAGACCCTGGATGGCATCGACACATAGCAGGATCCCCTGCTGCCGGCACCAGCTCCCAAGCCGGGCCAGATCGAGCCGCAGGCCAGCGGCATACTGGACCCAGCTCACTGCAATCAGGCGGGTTGAGGCGTCGCACAAGGCCATGAGCTCTGACTCGGGATCGGCGCATCGCTCTAGATCCAGGGCACGCCAGACTACTCCCCGGTCGGCCAGCGCCTGCCAGACGATCCGGTTGGAGGGAAACTCCTGGGCGATCCCGACGATGCTATCGCCGGCTTGCCAGCTGAGCCCCTGGGCGATGAGCGACAGCCCCTCGGAGGTGTTCTTGACCAGGGCGATATCGGTTGGCGCGGCCCCGATCAGTCCAGCCAGACGCGCGCGCAGGCGCTGTTCGATCTCAAGCCAGGCCGGATAATGCAATGAACCCCAGCGGGCATTCTCCTCGGCAAAACGTCTGACTGCCGCGAGCGTGCGCCTCGGCCAGGGTCCGACCGCAGCATGGTTGAGATGACAGATCCCTGGGTCGAGTAAAAACTCCTCGTCCATGAGTCCCTAGGCCGGTGCGGCGCTCTGGGGCTGAGCCGCTGGCGCTGGCGGTTGAGCCGGTGCAGTCCCCTGTGGGGTGGGGGCTGGCAGCTGCTGATCAGGACCAGCGGCTGGCTGTTGGGACGCTGGGGCAACGGTTTCTGCCGGTTTCGGCGCTGGCTGGGGTATCTCGGCTTGGACGGGTTGGACTGGTGCGGCAGACGAGGTGGCCGGGGCAGGCACACCCGAGGCCGCTTGGGGTGCCTGTTGAGTCTCTGGCGAGGTGGCAGGCACCGGCTGGGGGGCGCCAGGTGCTGGCGCAGTCTGCTGGGTTTCTGGATTGACCGGGGCCGGCGCGGTGGGCTGATTGGTCGCAGCGACCTCTGGCCCTAACGAAACAGGGGGCTGGGGCACGGGGGCTGGGGCAGACTCAGCGGGTTTGGGCTCGGCAGTCGAGGGGTTCTGAGCTGCAGGCAACGTATGCGCGGCGCTTGGGATCTTGGCAGAGGTATTCGCGGCCAGGCGCGCGGCCTGGGCGCGCTGTTGCGCAAGATATTCGCTATAGCTTGGCCCCTTGCCCTCAATGGTGACGGGTGTGCCGGTCGAGACATGTTTAAAGACCACTGGCGCGATCTTGGCCGGCAGCCGGATACAGCCATGCGAGGCGGGGCGACCAGGGCTAGGGATGGGGCCGGCATGCAGACCGATGCCATCCCCGGTCAAACGCAGATAAAAGGGCATATGGACGCCTTCAAAACGCGCCCCTTCCGGGATGGGGTCGCGCCCGACCTTGGCATTGGCGCGCAGCACCTGACCTTTTTGGCCATAGATCTTGCCATAGAGGTTCGAGCGTTTGTTCTCGATCTTTTCGGTGATCTGGAAGCGTCCAATTGGGGTCGGATATTTGGGAACACCGGTGGCCACCGTAGTCCAGCCGATCTCGGTCTCGCCGGAATAAAAGCGCGCCCTTTGGTCATCGGTATTGATCACGATGCGGGTGATCGGTTGACCTGTGCCCTTCCACTCATACAAGGGCGTCTTGAGCGGTTTATCGGGCTCCTTGGGGGGCTCTGCGGCTGCACCCGGCAGGGGGGCAGGGCGGATCTCCTCGACAATCGGCGGCTGCGCCTGTGCCTCGGGTTTGGCAGCAAAACGGGCCAGGTCCGCGCAGCCCATCAATCCAGAGATGATCAATGCGCTCGCGCTGATCCTAAGGATCGGCGAGGGCCATACCGAGGATCCAGAGTGAATGATCATGGGTCAGGAAACCAGTCTTTAGAATGGCGCAATCGGTTTTTGCATCGACATATGATCATGAACAGCGCGCGCCTGCCTTGCAAGGGTGCGATGAGCACAGCGAGGGATTGGGTGCTAAGCAGCGCCATGATCGCCTGGCCATGATTTTTAAAGATCAGGCTCTAAGCGGACCCAGCGGTTTCCCCCAGATGGGGGCGCCTGATGCAGCTGAGCAGGTGCCAGAAGAGGCTTGGGCAGGGGTGCAACATGATTTGCAGATCCTCCAGCGATAGGGCTTGGAGTGAAGAAATCGGGACGGCCTTAGCCTTGACCAAATCCCTGCCTCTGACTCTACAATCCCGAAATTTGGCCATTGGCGGTTGAACGCAGCGCACTCGCATTGTATTGGGTTTGGCGATGTCTGATATCAATTCATTATTCAATCAGATCGATGACCTTAGGGGACGCCTGGAGTCCCTCAGGGGGTATCTTTAACTACGCCGAGTCCAAGGATCGGCTCACCGAGGTCATGCGCGAGCTCGAGGAGCCGGCGCTCTGGAATGACCCCGAACGCGCCCAGTCACTGGGGCGCGAGCGGGCGCGGCTTGAGTCGGTGGTGCTGAAGATCGATCGGCTCAGCACAGCGCTTGCCGAGACAGAGGATCTCTTGCGGCTGGCTGCCGAAGAATCCGATGCAGCGACCATTAGCGCACTGGCCGCCGAGCTCAAGGGCCATGAGGCTGAGGTTGCAAACCTTGAATTTCGCCGGATGTTCTCGGGCGAGATGGATGCCTGCAATGCCTTTCTCGACATCCAGGCCGGATCAGGCGGCACCGAGGCCCAGGACTGGGCCGAGATGCTGTTGCGCATGTATCTGCGCTGGGGCGAGCGCAAGGGATTCAAGACCGAGCTGCTCGAGGTCTCGCCGGGCGAGGTAGCTGGCATCAAATCGGCGACCGTCAGGTTTGAGGGCGACTATGCCTTCGGTTGGCTGCGCACCGAGATCGGGGTCCATCGGCTGGTGCGCAAATCGCCCTTTGATTCGGGCAACCGTCGGCATACCTCCTTTGCTGCAGTCTTTGTGTCGCCCGAGATCGATGATTCGATCGAGATCGAGATCAACCCAGCGGATCTCAGGATCGATGTCTATCGCGCCTCAGGCGCTGGTGGTCAGCATGTCAACCGCACTGAGTCTGCGGTGCGCATCACCCATCTGCCGACCGGGATTGTGGTCCAGTGCCAAAACGATCGCTCCCAGCATAAAAACCGCGAGCAGGCGATGAAACAACTGCGCGCCAAGCTCTATGAGCTTGAGATGCAGAAACGGCGCGCCAGCCAGCAGGCCCTGGAGGAGAGCAAGGCCGACATCGGCTGGGGTAGCCAGATCCGCTCCTATGTCCTGGACCAGTCGCGGATCAAGGACCTGCGCACTGGTGTCGAGATCGCCAATACCCAGGCCGTGCTCGACGGCAACCTCGATCCATTCATCGAGGCGAGCCTGAAAGGCGGGTTGTAGGCATGCATTGGATAGCCGAATGGTTTTGGATTCAAACTAGGGCATCTGCCGGATGAATGAAGAATCTCTCGTTGACCTGATTGGTCCCCAGGCCGAAGACCCAAATCGCCTGATCGCCCAGCGGCACGCCAAACTCGCCCGGTTGCGGGCCCAAGGACCTGCCTTTCCCAATGACTTTCGCCGCGATGCGCTGGCCGGTGAGCTTCATAACCGCTATGACACTCTAGAAAAGGACGTGCTCGAGAGGCGCGCCATCCCGGTGAGGCTGGCTGGTCGCCTGATGAGCCGGCGGATCATGGGCAAGGCAAGCTTTGCGCACCTGCAGGATATGTCGGGACGCATCCAAATCTTCGTGCAGCGCGAGGGGATAGGTGAGGAGGCCTATGAGTTCTTCAAGCGCGAGCTCGACCTGGGCGATATCCTGGGGGTTTCGGGTCGGCTTTTTAAAACCAAGACGGGCGAATTGTCGGTGCGCTGCGAGCAGGTGCGCCTGCTCGTGAAGTCATTGCGTCCCCTGCCGGAAAAGTTTCATGGACTTGCTGATACCGAGACCTGCTATCGCCAGCGTTATCTGGACCTGATCGTCAACCCAGAGACGCGCGCCCTTTTCCAGATGCGCAGTGCGATCGTGCGCTTCGTCCGCCAGTATCTGGATGCGCGCGGTTATCTCGAGGTCGAGACCCCCATGATGCAGGCTATCCCGGGCGGTGCAGTGGCCCGTCCATTCATCACCCATCACAATGCCCTCGACATGCCACTCTTTTTGCGTATCGCCCCTGAACTCTATCTCAAGCGCCTGGTGGTCGGTGGATTCGAGAAGGTCTATGAGCTCAATCGCAACTTTAGGAACGAAGGGCTCTCGACCCGGCATAATCCCGAGTTCACCATGCTCGAGTTCTATGAGGCATACGCAGACTATCAGGATCTCATGGACATGACCGAGGACCTTTTGCGCCAGCTGGCCCTTGCGGTTTTGGGCACTACCCAGATCAGCTATCAGGGCCAGACCTATGACCTGGCCCGTCCCTTTGCCCGCTTGAGCGTGCGCGAGGCCCTGGTGCGTTTCAACCCCCAGCTTGATTCAGATGATCTCGATAAACCCGAGCAGCTGCGTGCCTTTCTTGAGCGATGCGGCATCAAGACCCAGGGCGACTGGGGGATAGGTAAGCTGCAATACGAACTCTTTGAGCAGACGGTCGAGGAACGGCTTTTGGAGCCGACCTTTGTCACCGCCTATCCGACCGAGGTCTCACCCCTGGCGCGGCGCAATGATCAGGACCCCCAGGTCACCGATCGCTTTGAGCTTTTCATCGGGGGGCGCGAGATCGCGAATGGTTTCTCCGAGCTCAATGACCCAGAGGATCAGGCCGAGCGTTTTCGCGCCCAGGCAGCAGCAAAGGCAGCCGGTGACCCAGAGGCCATGTATTACGATGCCGACTATATCCGGGCGCTCGAATATGGTCTGCCGCCAACCGCAGGCGAGGGGATTGGGATCGACCGACTGGTGATGCTCTTTACCGACTCGCCCTCGATTCGCGATGTCTTGCTCTTCCCGCATCTGCGTCCCGAATCCAAACCCTCTGGCTAGGCGGGCGACAGGTGGCCTAGTCGGCAAATCCATAGGGTGGCTGATGCAAGCGCAAGGTGGGTCCGTCCATGCCGAGCCGCACCTCGCCCGCCTCAGCCGCGGCGATCTCGACGACGACTAAGAGGAGAAAGCGCCCAGCGGCAACCGGGCAGACATCGACCACCCAGCCGTCGGTCTGCTGGGAGGTGCTTGCCGGCGCAAAGAGCTCATCGCCGGGTTGGGGCGAGAGACTGGATTCGACCTCGGCAAGATACATACGCCTTTTCAGACGCCCGAGAAACTGCATCCGCGCCACGACCTCCTGGCCCGTATAACAACCCTTGTGGAAGCTCACCCCATCAAGGCGCTGGAGATTGAGCATCTGGGGGACAAAGAGCTCAGTGGTGCGATCATAGACATTCGGCAAACCCGCCTCGAGGTCAAGGCAACGCCAATCGACTGCCGAGGCGGGTGCTGCCTGAGCTGCAAGTGCCTCCCACAGGGCGCTGATCTCAGCAAAGGGGCCCAGGATTTCCAGGCGCGGGGTTGCACCTGGTATACGAATGAGGGACAGGCTGTCATAGCGGCTAAGACCATGAGCGCGTTCGGGGACGGGTAATCCCTGAGCGACCACCAGTTCGGTGGCCTGAGCGCCAGCGATGCCGATCCTGACCAAGGCATCACTCGCGTCCTCAAGACTGACCTTAGAACGCAACACAAAGCGTTTGAGCCGCTCCAGGACTGGGGGGATGCGTTCGCGCGGTGCCTGAAGATAGAAGGTCTCGCCCAGGCGTATGGCCCGAAACAAGGCGATCACCCGGCCCTTATGGCTGCAATGGGCGGTTAGATGGGTATGGTGGTCGGATAGTTCGCGGACATCATTGGTCAATTGTCCCTGGAGAAACCCTGCTGCCTCTGGTCCTGCGGCTGCGATCATCCCGAGATGGGAGAGATCGAAGAGCTGGCAGCTGGTTGCCGCCTGGGGAGGGGGGAAATGGACAATGCCGGCCTCATCGATCGAGGCACCAAACCGCGCCGTGAGAAAATCGCACCATTGATGCATCATGAGCCTTATCACCTTGCAGAGCAGCACAGATCGCTGCTCAGTATGCCATGTTCACCTGGAGATAGAAGCATTTGGCCACAGATCAAGCGATATTGCCCCTTGAGAGTCTGGTTTTGTACAAGGTCAAACCAGCGCGTGTGATTGGGCTCGGCGATAAGATCGAGATTGAGCTCGAGGGTGGCGAGACCAAGCGTGTGCGACCTAAGGATATCGTCCTCCTGCATCCGGGGCCGGTGCATAGCCTCAGCGAGCTGGTACCGCTCGATGGCGAGTTGGATGCGGCCTGGGAATTGCTGGAAGGCAGCGAAACGACCCTGCGCGATCTCGCCGAGCTCCTCTTCAACGACTATACACCGGCAAGCGCCTGGGCGACCTGGCAGCGGGTGGCGGAAGGTCTCGCCTTTGTCGGGACACCCGAATCCATCCAGGTACGCCCACGCGCTGTGGTCGAGCGTGAACAGGCCGAACGCGCCGCCAAGGTCTCTGCTGAACGCGCCTGGCGTGACTTTTTGGAACGCATGCAGCAGGCGCGCCTTTTGCCGGAGGATCAGGCGCGTCTGGTCGAGGTCGAGCGTCTGGCGCTGGGCTTAAGCGAACATAGCCGTATTCTTGAGGCGCTCGGCTATCCCGAGACGCCGGAAGGCGCCCATCGCACCCTGATCCAGGTTGGCTATTGGCCGGAACGCTACAATCCCTACCCTACCCGCTGTGGTGTCCCGCAGGCGGATCCTGAGCTGCCCCTCCCTGAACCAAGGGATGAGGATCGGCTGGATCTCACCGAGCTTGCCGCCTATGCCATCGACGATGAGGGCAATCAGGACCCAGATGATGCCATCAGTATCGAGGATGACCGCCTGTGGGTCCATGTCGCTGATGTCGCTGCCCTGGTGGGGCCAGATAGCCCAATCGAGCGCGAGGCCCGCACCCGCGGCGCCAATCTGTATCTGCCCGAAGGGGTGATCAATATGCTGCCAGCGGGGGTCACTGAACAGCTGGGGTTGGGTCTGCAACCGATCTCGCCGGCCCTATCCTTTGCCATGCGCTGCGATCCGGCGGGCAATCTCCATGACATCGAGGTCCATCGTACCTGGGTGCGGGTGATCCGGTTAAGCTATGCCGAGGTTGAAACACGCCTGGATGAGACGCCTTTTGCGCAGATGCGCGTACTCACCGAGCGCTATCGGGCGCGGCGTTTTGCTATGGGTGCAGGCCAGCTCAATTTGCCTGAGGTGAGCGTGCGTCTGGATCAGGACGGCCGTATCCAGATCCGTCCTTTGCCCCCGCTTCTGAGCCGTGAGCTGGTCACCGATGCCATGCTCATGGCCGGTGAGGCCGCAGCGCGTTTTTGTCTCGAGCGCGCCATCCCCATTCCCTTTGCTGTCCAGCCTCCGCCTGATGGCAATGAGCTGGGGACGGATCTCGCGAGCATGCATGCCAGACGACGCAACTTTAAGCCGACCCGGCTTGTGCTCGAACCCGACCGTCATGCAGGTCTAGGGCTTGATCTTTATACCCGCGCCACCAGCCCCTTACGGCGTTATTCAGATCTGCTGGTCCATCAACAGATCCGCGCCTGGCTTACTGGAGGTCCGTTGCTCGCTCAAGCCCAGGTGGTGGAGCGTATCGGCGAGGCCGAGCTAGGTGCAGCCAATGCCCGCCGTTGCGAGCGGCTCGCCAACCAGCACTGGAAGCTGGTGTATCTCAAGGAAAATCCCAATTGGCGCGGTGAGGGTATCGTGGTGGATCTGGAGGAGCGCCGCGCCATCGTGCTGGTGCCTGCCTTAGCCCTGGAGGCACGGGTCCGCTTGCGCGAGGGCGCGGCGCTCAATCAGGTGGTCCGGCTTGCCGTCAACGAGGTTGATCTGCCTGAGCTAAACGTCAGCTTCCGCCCGCTTGGCTAAGGCCTGGATCCCCCAGGCGCGGACCTCGCCGGTATCGAGATGCACAAAGTCTGAGCGCCGATAGTAGCCGACCCCACCGCGCCCAAGTTCCAACGCCGCCTCGCAGAGAAGACGGGTGGAGAGATCGGATAGGCGGACATCGACTGCCTGGCCGCGGATATGCAGGCTGTTTTTGGCCACTCCGCTTGAGGTTTTGCGCAAGCGGGCGTTGGTTTCGGGCGAACGATAGGCGCTGATGATTTCAAAACGGGCGTCTGGATCGCCCAGAGAGACCTTCAAGTCATAGAGCAGGTCGAACAGGCGGGGATCGATCGTTCTGACCTCGCCGGTCCGATAGTCGCGAAAGAGATGATTGAGTCGCTGAAGCGCCGCCTGTTGGTAGATGTCGCCGATACGATAGGTGAGGGTGACAACCTCGTCGGTATGCAGATGGCGGAAGGACAGGATACGCGGACGCCCAAGGGGTGCCGAGGCGCGGCTGGTGAAGAACGGAAAGGCGGCAGCAGGCGTCGCGACAACAGACAGGATGGACCCTAGAAAATAACGTCGATTCATGTTCCCCCCGGTACATTATGACGTTAATCACGGTTGCGCGCCTGATTATAATGATCTAAACCGCTCAGGCAAATAAAAAATTTCAGCAATATCATATTTGTTTGTTTCTAAAGTACGACACTAATAACCAATCATAAATGTTGAGATTATAAGAGAGAAATCTGGGAGGAGTCATTCATGGTTTGCTGATTGTCAGTGCGGTTTTTGCCAAAGAATGGCATGAACAATGGGGAGCGATTCCAAATCTGGGGATGATTTCGCGATTTAGATGGTCTATGCTTTCCGAGGACTGTCACCCCTCGGAGGATCACTGCGGATGGATGAGACAATGCGCCTTACCTGGTTGCTCAGCGCCCTGGCGCTCTTCGTCCCAGGGCTACTCAGGGCCGATATCTATAAGTACGTCGATGCCTCAGGACAGGTCTATTTCACCGATACACCGCTCCAGGGCAATCGCTATCGGCTCGAATGGCAACGCGAGGCCAGCAAAATAGCCCCCGCCTCTTTAGGCGCGGTGCGCCCGCAGACCGGGATCATTGCTCAGGGGCGGGTCCTGACGAGCCGACCGATAGAACCGCTGCCCCAATCCCAGGCCGAGCGGCGAGCGCTCTATCATCCCCTGATCCTGGCCAACGCCCGACGCTATGGTCTATCGCCAGGACTGCTCCATGCCATCATCCGCGCCGAGTCGGCCTACAATCCTCAGGCCGTTTCGCCCAAAGGCGCCCACGGGCTGATGCAGCTGATGCCTATGACCTCAGCCCGCTACGGGGTGCGCGATCCCTTTGATCCGGCCGAGAATATCCGCGGCGGCGCGGCCTATCTGCGCGATCTGCTCGATCTCTTCGACCAGGATGTCAAACTAGCGCTGGCCGGCTATAACGCCGGTGAGGGGGCCGTGCTCAAATATGGGCGCCAGATCCCACCCTATGATGAGACCCAGGAGTATATCCGCCGGGTATTACGTTTTTACCTGGACGAACGCCCCGCCAGCCTCGTCTTGACGGCGCGCTAGAGGCTAGTCCTCGCCAATGACCCGGGGATCGCGCGGGGTTGAGAGCAGATGCTCGGCCTCGCCCTGCTGACGAGCAAAGATCAGCCGATACTCAACCCCTGTCCCTGGCGGTTCATTACGCCGGCGCTCGCGCACGATCTCGCGGGCGCGCTGATAGTGCTCGACCGTATCGAGATGCTCGAGCTGGCATGGCGGGGTGATCTTGTAAACGAAATATGGCATTGCGTGCGTGTCTCTCGGCTCTGGGTTGGAAGATTGACCAGGTTGTTCGCCGGTTATTCAGCGGAGGTTACGTTTATAGCTGGGAACCTCGGCGTTGCGCGCCTTAGAGATATTGGCAAACTCTAGGGTGACGCTCGCCAGTTCAACCCCTTTAAAGTCGGTATTGGTGAGATTGGCGCGATGCAGGATCGAGCCACCGAGGGTGGCATTGCTCAGGTCCGCATCGGTCAGATTGGCCTGGCGGAAGTTGGCATCCTGTGCAAGGATCCTGCATAGGCGCGCCCCGGTGAGGTTGGCAGCCTCCAGATTGGCCAGGTTCAGCACGGTAAAGCCGTCCGCGGTGGTGCTGGTGAGATCGGCCTGGCTCAGATTGGCGCGAACCAGGTTGGCGTCATTGAGATGCGAATCGCGCAGATCCGCGCCGGTCAGATTGGCCTCGCGCAGATTGGCCTGGATGAACAGCACCTTGATTGCCTTGATGTGGCTAAGATCGCTGCCATAGAGGTCGGTACGGCGCAAATCGGCATAGCTGAGATCGGCACCGCGCAGATTGGCATAGCGTACCTCGACCCCGCGTAGATCTGCCCGCACCAAACGGGCATTGGCGAGATTGGCATGATTGAGCATGGCGGCATGGGCGCGCTGCTCGGCCCCCAGACGTGCCCGGCTCAGATCAGCATTGCTGAGGTCGGCGGCGCGCAATTGGGCACCGACCAGCAATGCCTCGGCGAGAAGGGCACCGCTCAAACAGGCCCCATCCAGATCGCTGCCAGACAGATTGGCCCAACGTAGATCCAGACCGCTGAGATCGGCGCCGCTGAGTTGCATCTCCCGCAGATCGGCACCCACCAGCGAATCAGCATCGACGCGCTCCAGGACGGCGCCGGTTGTGCGATGCTTGATCTCGATCATGCCAGACTCCTCCAGGGGTGTGATGATTTTGAAAAATCAAGAAATCTAGCTAGATCCATCTATCCGAACTATAGCATGGTGATCTGCTTCAATGACTTAGCCAGCCAGCTCGCCAGAGGCCTGGCGCCCGTTTATCTGGTCTGGGGCGAGGAACCCTGGCAGTTTCACGAGGCTGCGCGCATGGTGCGCGCAGCAGCGTGCCATGCCGGTTTTGCTGAACGCGAGGTTTTGGACACGGCAGAGCAGTTTCAATGGGGCCAGTTGAGTGCTGCAGCAAACAGTCTGTCGCTCTTTGCGGCGCGCCGGCTGATCGAGCTGCGCCTGACCACCAGCCGGATCGATGCGGCCGGGGCAAACGCCATTTGCGCCTATTGTGAACGTCTTCCAGCCGATACGCTGCTCCTGATCCTGGCCCCCGGTTTGGAACGCCAGGTCCTGCAATCCAACTGGGCCAGGCGCATCGAGACCATCGGGGTGGTCGTCCAGGTCTGGCCGCTGAAGGGTGTAGCCCTTGAGCAGTGGCTCAGTCGAGGTTTAAAGGAAGGCGGATTTCAGCCTGGGCCGGGGGTTGTTGAGTTCTTAGCCGAACACTGTGAGGGCAATCTCCTTGCCGCGGCCCAAGAGATCGCCAAGCTGCGTCTGCTGAGAGACCCAGGGTTTTTGAGGCTCGATGATCTCTTGGGACAGATCGCCGACAGCAGCCGCTTTGATCCCTTTGCCTTGACGGAGGCAGCACTCAGGGGAGACCGGGCGCGTACCTTTCATATCCTGGAGGTCCTGCGCGCCGAGGGTACAGCTGAGGCCATCATCCTCTGGGCGCTCGCCCGTGAGCTGCGCATGCTCGCAGCGGTCCGCCAGGCCCAGGCGCAGCGCCTGCCGCTGGAACAGGTATGGGAGGCGCACCGGGTCCCGCGGATGCGCCAGCCGCTCATCCTCGAGGCCCTTAAACGTCTGACCCTTGAACACCTCCAGGAACTCCTGCGCCAATGCGCCTGCGCCGATCGGGTGATTAAAGGGGTCAGTCCCGGCGACCCCTGGCATCGGCTTGCGGCGATCGCAGATGCCTTAAGCGGCGGTCCGCTGTGGGGGGTGGTTACCAATCCTGACCCTATCTCCACCGGCTGTTAAAAACCGGCGGGATAGACGGGCCGCCGGCCGAGGGATGGCCAATCTGACTAGCGGCGCGACAGGATAATCAACTGATCGCCACGCTGGATATGCAGGCTATAAAGCCCTTTGGAGGCACGCAGGATGGCACCGATGTCGCGCAGCCTGCCAAGGCGCTGACCATTGATTTGGAGCAGGCGGTCGCCCTCGCGCAGTCCAGCCTGCCAGGCGGGACTGTCGCGTTCGACGGTTCCGACCGGAACACCCGGCACCCCTGAGCTGGTATCGAGTTCACCGAGCAAGGCGCCCGCAAGCTCAGGCGCAATCCGCTCGCCCGGGACATAGTTGCGATAAGGATCGGCAACCCGGGCAGCGAGACGCTTGGGCCGGCCATCGCGCAGGATATCCAGGGCAATCGACTCGCCGACCCGCAGCAAACCGAATTGATTGCGCAGATCCGCAGCCCCGCGCACCGGTTTATCGTTGAGCCTTAGGATCACATCCCCGGGACGTACGCCGGCCTCCTCGGCCGCCGAGCCCGGTTGCACCGTGGTCACCAGGGCCCCTTCGGCATGGGTAAGATTCAGGGCGCTGGCGAGATCCTCGGTCAGATCCTGCACCGCGATCCCAAGCAACCCGCGCCGCACCGTCCCATGCTGGACGAGCTGTTCCATGATGGCGCGTGCCATATTTGCCGGGATGGCAAAACCGATGCCGATATTGCCGCCCCCTGGGGCGAGGATCGCGGTATTCATGCCGACCAGTTCGCCCTTGAGGTTGACCAGAGGTCCACCTGAATTACCCGGGTTGATCGAGGCATCGGTTTGGATGAAGTTCTCATAGCCTTCGATACCCAATCCAGTGCGCCCTAAACCGCTGACGATCCCAGAGGTGACGGTCTGACGTAGACCGAATGGATTGCCGATTGCGACCACAAAATCGCCAACCCGCAGCTGATCGGAATCGGCGAAGGTCAAATCGGTCAGGTTATCAGCTGGGATCCTTAAGACCGCCACATCGGTCTCGGGGTCGCCACCGATCAACCGCGCCTCCAGGACCCGCCCATCATGGAGGGTGACCCGGATCTCGTCGGCCTTGGCGATGACATGATGATTGGTCAGGACCAGACCGCGTTTGGCATCGACGATGATCCCCGAGCCCAGGCTGCTGCGCTGTTGGCGTTGATTGGGGATATCAAAGAAATGCCGAAAGAAGGGATCGCGCAGCAGAGGGTGTTCCGTGGCCTCGATACGGGTTATGGTTGAAATATTGACCACCGCGGGCATCACCCGTTCGAGCATCGGGGCGAGGCTCGGCAGGGCCTGACCCTCGACGCTGGGCGGCAGCGCCGCCCAGCCTACCATCGTCCATAACAGGGCAAGCAATCCAGGGATCAGGCCCAAATAGGCAAGGATCTGACCAGCTCCCCACCCTCGGCAAAACCAGCGGGATCTCGTATCTAGAGCAGGGGACGCCTGAAGGGGGCGGTGAGCCGCTTGGATCTGTTTTGGCATCATGGCAATTCCATTGGCTTTTGTGGATTTGGGCCAAGGCTAACCAGCCTTCATCGGCCCGCGCAAGATTTTGCCTGAGGATGCACCAAGGTTCCCAGCCGATCGATGCCAAAGCTGGGGTTATCTATCCTGGCGCAAGCGGTCGCTTAGGTTGTTTAGATCCGCAGGCGTATTGAGATTGGCAAAGGCAGCGGCCTGGTCGGTGCAATCGGCCAGGGCCAAGGAATGGCACCTAAACCAATCCTCCGCGCGCCGTCCGCCCTGTTCCAGATACTCGGCAAGATCATCGGCGAGCATTACTGGCAACAGGGCATGGAGCCATTGAATCCGCTGGCCGTCATGGACCAGGGCCAGATCGCCCCCCTGTTCGGCCAAGGCCTTGGTGAGGCGGACCGCCAGATCCGGCGGTAAACAGGGCGCATCACAGGGTACAACCAGGACCCAAGGGGTTAGGGCAGCGCGCAGGCCAGCAAGGATACCGGCCAAGGGACCTGGATGTTCGGGTAGAGGATCGGTCACAACCGGATAACCCAGGGATCGATAGCGATCCAGGTTGCGATTGGCGCTGATGAGGATGGCGCCTGTCTGGGGTTCAAGCGCGGCAAGCGTCCAGGCAATGAGGGGGTGGCCGCCGATCTCCAGGAGGCCCTTGTCGATCCCGCCCAGACGCCTGCCCCGCCCGCCGGCAAGGATCAGGGCAGTCAGCTGCTCGATGGTCGGCTGAATTCTGCCAGCCTTGGCTAATAGGGGATGAGTTGGGTCGGCGGAATGGCTCGGTTGCATCGGTGATGTCTCGAAACGGCGAGCTGCCTGATTGTGGCTGGACTCATCTTGGCTCAGGGGTGCTGATCCGCTAGCATGCCGGATAATCGGCTGGGCTCGCTTCGTTTAACCATTTGCCTCAGCCTTGGCAGCCTTGCTGTTGCCCTGTTCAGTCCGCTTGTCGCCACATGGCCAATAACCGGTGCGCGGTTGCGGCGGTGTCTTCAGGGCCTCAGCCATGGTCTCGCAGATGGTGCGCAAGACCTTGATGCGGGCGTGGCGTTTGTCATTACCCTCGATGAGGGTCCAGGCGGCATATTGGGTGCTGGTCCGGGCGATCATCTCATTGACCGCCTCCTGATAAAGCGGCCATTTCTCGCGGTTGCGCCAGTCCTCATCGGTGATCTTATAGCGCTTATAGGGCACGGACTCGCGTTCGCGAAAACGCTGGAGCTGCTCATCCAGACTGATCTGGAGCCAAAACTTAAGCAGGATGATGCCGCTATCGACGAGCTGTTCCTCGAAACGGTTGATCTCGGAATAGGCGCGGCGCCATTCAGCCGGTTTGGCAAAGCCCTCGACCCGTTCGACCAACACCCGCCCATACCAGGAGCGGTCATAGATGGTCATGCGTCCGGCGCGCGGGATATGACGCCAAAAACGCCAGAGATAATGATGCGCTCGTTCCTCGTCGGTCGGGGCGGCGACCGGAATGGCGCGATAAAGCCTGGCATCCACCGCCTGGGCGATTCGCCGGATGGTCCCGCCCTTGCCGCTAGCATCCATCCCTTCGAAGACCAGGACCGTAGAGCGTCTTTTGTTATAGGCAGCCCAGGCCAATTCGTTGAGCTCGGCCTGGTAATGTTTGAGCAGTCTCTTGTAATCCTCGGCCGGTAGGCCTTGTTCCAGATCAAGCCGATCGAGCAGGGTGATCTGGGCGCTGGTGCTGGCCGGTAATTCGAGGGCATCGGCTGCTGTTTCATGGGTCGTCCCCCCACTGGCCTCGGCAAGACGCGCCCGCATGACATGGAGCAGGGTTTTGCCGACGGTAAGATCTCGATAGCGCCGGTCGGCGGCCTCGATCAGATACCAAGGGGCACAACCGCGGTCGGTATGCCGGATCACCCGTTCAGCCACCCGTTCGAAGGCGGCATAGTGCTCGGAGAACCGGCTCTTTTCTGGCAGCATCTTCCAACGGCTGCGGTCATCGCGGGCGAGTTCCTTGAGCCTGGTCTTTTGATCGGCCTCGGACATATGGAACCAAAACTTGACGATCAGCGCCCCGTCCTCGACCAGCATCTGTTCGAACTCGATGATCCGGTTGAGCTCGGCGTCTAATTCAGCGTCGTTACACAGGCCGCGGAAACGATGTTCGATGGGGGCCTGATACCATCCTCCGAATAGGATGGCGATCTCGCCGCGCGCCGGCAGCGCCCGCCAAAAACGCCAGTAGCGGGGGCGTTCGCGTTCCTCGTCGGACTCGTCCCAAAAGGCGAAGGTCTGGACCCCGCGGGTATCCAGCCACTCGTGCAGCCGGTTGACCACCTCGCCTTTGCCTGCCCCCTCGACCCCAGCGATCAGGACGATCAGCGGGATCTGGGAACCCCTGAGCTCGCGTTGCACCACCAGGAGCTGGGTGCGTAGTTCCTCTTGCTGCTCCTTATATTCTTCCTTGCTGACTGAACGCCCGACCTTGGTTGCCTCAAACATCGCTCGTTGACCCCTTATTCAGGATTGCCCCAGGCCTTAAGGCTATCTGGGTTATCAGTCTGGTGAAAGCCTGAGGCTATGGAGGGCGAGCGGATCTCAGGATCCCTCACCGGCTTTAGGTCAGAGGCGATGACGGAATGCGCCGCCATGACGCATGATGAGGTTTCTCGATGTACCCGAGGATAGGGTCGGGACAGCGGGTGTATCGACCCAGGCGCAAGCACCCTGATCCCTGGCAGTCCCGCGGAAGTTGATGCATATCATTCAATTGCCATCTTTTGGTGGACCAACTGTGGGCCTTTCCCTTAAGTTTTCTGCTGGCCTCTGCATGCCAGCTGTAGCGTGCAAGAACAAAGATCCGTGGCCAAGAACCCGGTATCCACCATCTGCGGAGGATTGACTGCATGGCTTGGACCCTTCCCCGCCTGTCGCGCCGGGCCTTTTTAAAAGGCACAAGTCTAGGTGCGGCAGGGCTAACCCTATTGGCGCCCACATCTCCATTCCCCAAAGAGACCGCGGCCAAGGAGGAGGTCAAGGAGGAGGTCTATTACAGCATCTGTAATTTTTGCTCATCCCTGTGCAATCTCCAGGTGACGACCCGCACCCATCAAGGCGATAAACGGGTGGTCAAGCTCGATGGCAATCCCCATTCGACCCTTAATCGCGGCAAGATCTGCGCGCGCGGTCAGGCGGGCCTGCGTCAGGTTTATGACACTGACCGCATCAAGACCCCCTTGATCCGGGTCAAGGGCAGCAAACGCGGCGACTATGCCTTTCGCCCCGCCAGCTGGGAAGAGGCCTATGCCTATATTGCCCAAAAGGTCCAGGAGTCAGGGATCAAGCCCTGGGAGTGGACCATGGTGGGAGGATGGACCTCCTGCGTGTTCTATATGAACTGGGCTGTGCCCTTTGCGATGGCCAATGAGATCCCAAATATCGTCGCCTCGCCCATGCAGCATTGTGTGACCACCGGGCATCTGGGGACGGATGTGGTGACCGGCAATTTCAATATCCACGATGAGGTGCTGCCGGATTTCGATAACGCCAAATATATCCTCTTGGTTGCCAATAATGCCTCGATCGGGGCGGTCTCGACCTGCCGTATGGTGCGCTTTGCCCAGGGCCGCAAGAAGGGTGCCAAGATCGTGGCGCTGGACCCCCGCCGTTCCGAGACCGCGGCCAAGGCCGATGAATGGATCCGGATCAGGCCGGGGACGGATTTGGCCTTTTTGCTCGCCATGATGCGTATCCTGATGAGCGAGGGGCTGTATGACGGCGATTTCCTGCGCCGTCATACCAATATGCCCTTCTTGGCCTATCGCGATGAGTCAGGTGAGCTGAGATTATTCACCGACCCCGAGGGCCGGCCCCAGGTGTTGGTGGAAGGGACAAACCAGGTGCGGGTATTGCCGAGCTTTACCAATGACAATCAGCGCGATCTCGATGGTCAGAGTCTGACCCCTGCCCTGAGCACGCCCAAGGGGTTCAGCTCGGATGGCCGGGCGGTCATGACGGTCTTCGAGGCCCAGCTTCAGGAGCTTGCCCCCTATACGCCCGAATGGGCCGCCGACATCACGGGTATCCCAGCCAAGGATATCCGGCGCATTGCCTATGAGTTCGGCACCACCCGCCCGGCGATCATCGACCCAGGTTGGCATGGGGCGCGTTATGGCAATGTGATGATGCTGCGGCGGGTCCAGGCGATGATTCAGGCCCTAACTGGGGGGATCGACCGCATCGGCGGCTGGATCAATTCCGGCGAGGTGCATCACAAGGCCGCTCATATGTATGAGGCCATGGAACACGGCTACGAGATGGGCTCGCCCTTGGCGACGCTCACGGGCATGGCCTTTGCCAAGATGGTGATCAGTGCCCTGTCCAAGGGCGAAAACTTCTCGCATGGTCATCCTGGCTGGACCTGGGTTTGGAATGCGCAAGAGCGTGAGTCTGGGCGCTTTAATGTCGCCCTACCGGTGATGACCGATTCGGGCCTTAAGGAATCGGTCGAGGGACGGGTCAGGTTCAAGGGTGAGCCCTATTGCACCCGGGCGTTCTTGATCAATGCCTCAAACCCGGTGCGTCATTATTACCCGGACAGCCGCTGGAAAGAGATCCTGGCCCATGACAACGTCGAGCTGGTGATTCTGATCGATGTCCTGCCCTCGGACACAGCGCTCTATGCCGATGTCATCCTGCCCAATACCGCCTATCTCGAACGCGATGAGCCGACGCTTTATGGCAATGGCGTTAATCATGATCTGGCGCTCACCACCCGCTATGCCGCCATCCCGCCGCTCTACGACACCGAGGAGGCGGCGGATATCCTGCTCAAGATGACCGAGATCATCTCGGGCAATACCGACGCCTTCCATGAGTGGGTCGAGAAACTGACCGGGCTGAAGGCCGAACCCATCAAGGCCGCGCTCGAACGCAATCGCCAGACCCTAAAGAAGGGGGCCTATCAACAGGCCTGCCGTGAGGTCGCCTTCGCCCAGACGGCCGATCGCCTTGGGGTGACCCCGCAGCATATCGACGAGGTATTGCGCGCCAAAGGGGTCTATCATGAGCTCGACCGCGATCAGGTATTGGCGAGATACGCCATGCCTGCCAAGCTGCCAGTCCCCACCGAAAGCGGTCGGATCGAATTTTACTCAACCCTGATGCGTCAGTTACGCGACGCCGGCCATACCGAACCCAACTTCAGCGTTCTTGCGACCTATATCCCCGCGCGTCTGCGCTCGGGGGCGCCGCAAGAGATTAACGCGCCCCTGGCCAAGGACGAGTTCTATTTTACCTATGGCAAGACGCCGACCGTCTCGCACGGATCCACCAATAGCAACAATCCAGTGCTGGCAGCGATCAATGAGTTCAAGACGGATGTCTATAAGGGGGTGTGGATTCATCCCAGCCGCGCCCAGGCCCTGGGGATCCGCATGGGTGATCGCATCCAGATCACCAATACCCAATCCGGGCAAAGGGCTACCGGGCATGCCTATATCACCCGCCTGATCCATCCGGATGTGCTCTTTGTCTATAGCTCGTTTGGGGTCGAAAACAAAGCGCTGTCGCGCACCCATGGCGAGGGCACGGCGACCAGCAAGCTGATCCCTTATCAGATCGAACCTGTGGTTGCCGGTTTTCGCTCGCAGGAATTCACCGTGCGGGTAAGTCGGCTCTGACGGAGGGGTGCATAATGACACACTATGCCATGGTCATCGATCTCAATACCTGCGTCGGCTGCAATGCCTGTATGGCCGCCTGTGCCATGGAAAACCAGACCCCGGTCTGGGATAAAAACAAATGGCGCACCTATGTCCATGACAAGGAGATCGGTCTGGGTTCGGACGTGCACCGGCGTTTCTTCCCGAGACTCTGTAACCACTGCGACAACCCCCCGTGCATGACGGTCTGTCCGAGCGGAGCCACCTATAAGAAGCCGAATGGGATTGTGATGGTCGATCAGGATCTGTGCATGGGTTGTCGCGCCTGTGCCATGGCCTGCCCCTATCATGCCCGGGTCGAGGTCACTTGGCAGGATGTCAAGGAGGGGCAAAAGTTCTATGGCTCAGATTATCGGCGCCGCCGCCCGAGCGTGGATAAATGCTCGTTTTGCGAGCACCGGGTCGAACAGGGGCTCAAACCTGCCTGTGTCGAGACCTGTGTTGGGTCGGCGCGCCTGTTTGGCGACCTCGATGATCCAGAGGATCCCATCGCCCAGATCGTCGCCAGCGGGGTGGCCCGACCGCTGATGCCGCATATCGGTACCCGACCCAATGTCTATTACATCGATGATATCCGCTGGAGGGGCTAAGCCATGGACGTCCATATGACCTATGCGACTCAGGAGATCTGGACCTGGTGGCTGGCGATCTATCTCTATTTCGGCGGCCTGGGGGCAGCGACCCTGGCAGTGACCTTTCTGACCGATATGTATCTCAAGCCGGATCGCGGGCTCGTGATCTGGGGTGCAGGCGCAGGCGTAATCCTCTTGGCTCTCGGCTCAATGATGCTCTTTGGGCATCTGCTTGACAAGCTGGCGGTCATCCATGTGCTGAGTCCGTTGGTGTTATTCAAAAAGCCAGACGCCTGGATCGCCTGGGGGACCCAGTTCATCATCTGGATGATGGTCTGGGGGGTGCTCTATGCCTTGCCCTATGTGCGCGAGACCGAGTTTGCGCGCCAGGTCCCGGTCATACGCAATCTGATCGATCGCTCATTTGTGATTGGGATCGCCAATCTCGTCAAACGCTTTCGGCGGTCAGTGGGGTGGCTTGCGGTCATCAATGGGGTCGGGGTTGCGGTTTATACCGGCCTGTTATTGCAATCCTTCCCCGCGGTCGCCCTGTGGCACAACCCGGCGGTGCCCTTGCTCTTTACCATCTCGGCCTTTTCAACGGCAATGGCCTTTTTGATCCTATTGATGTACACCCTGTTGAAGGATCAGGCCGACGAGCATGTGCGGGTCCTGTATGAGCGCATCGACCTGGTGCTGATCGCCGCCGAGCTGGTGGTTTTGTTTTCGCTTTATCAATATCTCAAGAATGGTTCGGAATCGGCGGTGCGTTCGCTTGAGCTGCTGTGGAATGACTATGGATGGGTTGTGGGCTTTATCGGTTTCGGTTTGATCGTGCCCTTCCTCTTGGAGCTCAAAGGGGTTATCCGCGGCTGGGGGGGGCGCCTGCCGATCCTCACCGCCTCGGTTTTGGTTCTGATGGGCGGCTATCTGTTGCGGCATTATTTCATGTATGCCGGGGTGTATGCCTATCCGTGGTGAGTTCAGGGGCGGGCCCAAGGCCCGCCGCCTGTCAGACCTGGGCAGGGGCCGTCTGTATCCCAGGATGCAGACAGGGGTGATGGGCACTGTGGATATTCGCCCTTCAAGCTGCAAGGACTCAGGGCGGTTGCCTTGCTGGCGCTTATGGCGGCTATATTCCTGAATCTGTGGTCATGCCCCCTAATCCTAATATCGACCCCGCCCATCTGCGCCGTTTGGCGCTATTGCTGGCGCTTCCTGACCCCGATGCCTTGGGGGTGCTGAATGACCTGACCGCTCATGAACCCTGGCTTGCTGAGCCCATTACTGAACTTGCGGTCTATACCCTCGAAGAATGGCAGGCCGAATTCAATCGCCTCTTTGTCGCAGGCTATCCCCATACACCCTGTCCGCCCTATGAATCGGCCTATCGCGAGGGATGGATGAACGGTAGGTCTATCCAATCCTTGGCTGAACTCTATGGTCGCGCCGGTCTGGTGGCTCAGGCCATGCCTGCCGACTATCTGGGCACCCAGCTTGAATTTGCTGCCTATCTTTGGGAAGGCGCCTCTATTCAGCTGGACATGGCCAAAACGGCTGGCCATGCCGATGGCCCATCGCTATCCCCAGCGCAGGCTACCGATCCCCAGGCATGCGCAGCTGCGCTCTGGGAGGAACATCTTTGTCAATGGCTGCCGCGTTTCGCCCAGGATCTCCAGATCCATGCCCGGCTACTCCTCTATCAGCGGCTCGGCGAGCAGCTGGCTGAGCTTTGCGCAGGATGTGAGCATGACGGCTGAACCGTTTTGGCAGATCCAGCAGGATCTTGCGGATGATCAGGCGCTCATTGAACGGATCATCGCAGTCCACGCCGAGATCCTGAACGGCCAGTTGGCCGCTGATCCCATGCTCAATCCCAACCTGCCCATTGAGGTCCGGGCCCTGCGCCGGATCGAGGAATGGCGGGTGTTGTTGCTTCTAACCCCCTGGATGCTCGGGCGTCTCTTTTTCCCCGACCGGGCGCCGGCATTTGCTCTCCCCCCCGGGTGGTCGGCCCAGGAACGGCAGGGTGCAGACTATCAAATACTCGGACCCCGCGTGCGCTTTGAGCTACTCGGTCAACCCCAGCAGGCCCATCTCGGTTATCTCGAATGGCTAGGGCATTATCTCCTGCAGCCCATTTGTCTCAATATGGAGCCCTATCCAGATGCTGAGGCGGTCTTTGCGGCCTGGGCTGAGGTCATCCGGGTGCGCGACGAAAATATGGAGGCCATGCGCCGCGCTTGTCCCATCCAGCGCGAGATCTCGAGACGAGAGCTCCTGGGTGTTTGCAGCCAGGCGATCAGGGGGAAATCCAAATAGCCATTCCCGCGACACCCCGGTCCCCTGGCGAGTTCATAACCATTTTGGCCCTAGGATCAGCGCCCAAACCACCAGACACAGGGCGATGCTGGCAAAGACCGCGGCTGAGGCGATGTCCTTGGCGCGCCCCGAGAGCTCATGGCGCTCCAGACCCACCCGATCGACATTGGCCTCGATGGCCGAATTCAGCAACTCGACGATGGGTACGATCAACAGACTGCCGACCAGGAGGGCGCGTTCGACTGGTGTCTCGCCCAGCCATAACCCCAAGGGCACGAGCAGGATCAGGAGAAAAACCTCCTGGCGGAAGGCCTCTTCGAGCTCAAAGCAGGCCTTCAGGCCTTTCATCGAATACCCAAAGGCATAGATCACCCGCCGCCAGCCGCGGACATTGCGGTTAGCCATGGGAACCCTCGCCGACGGTCGGCCGCCAGGCGAGATCGAGCTGGCGCGCGGCATGGACCTCGTCGAGTCGGCTGACGGGTAAATGGTGAGGGGCGTTGTGCAGAAGCTCGGGATTTTCCACACACTCGCGCCGGATAGCGATCAATGCCTCAGCGAGGCCGTCGAGGGTCTGTTTGCTTTCTGTCTCGGTCGGCTCGATCAAGAGACACTCGGGGACCAGGAGTGGGAAATAGGTGGTCGGGGCATGATAGCCATAATCCAAAAGACGCTTGGCGACATCCGCAGTGCTCACCCCGAACGCCCTGGCCTCGGGTTTGAGGGTGAGGATGAATTCATGGCTCGCCCGGCGGGTGGGATAGGCAAGGGTAAAGCCGGCAGATCTCAGACGCGCCAGCAGATAATTGGCATTGAGCGTGGCAAACTCAGCGACCCGGCTTAAACCCTGGCGCCCCAATAAACGGGCATAGACATAGGCGCGCAAGAGGATCCCGATATTGCCGCCGAATGCGGTCAGCCGACCGATGCTCTGGGGTCGGTCGGATTCGGTCAGCCAGCGATAGCCGTCATCCGCAGTGCGCTCGACCAAGGGGACGGGCAGATAGGGTGCAAGCTGTGCCCGTACCCCTACTGGACCTGCCCCTGGTCCGCCGCCGCCATGGGGGGTGGCAAAGGTCTTATGCAGGTTGACATGGACGATGTCGAAGCCCATGTCTGCCGGGCGCACCTGACCCAAAATCCCGTTGAGATTGGCCCCATCGTAATAAAGCAGACCTCCTGCGCCATGGACCGCCTCGGCGATTGCCCGGATGTTGCGCTCAAAGACCCCGAGGGTGCTCGGGTTGGTCAGCATGATCCCGGCGGTCTTCGGCCCAAGCGCCGACCGAAGGGCAGCAAGATCGACATCGCCATCCGGACCTGTCGGGATCTCGCGTACCTGGAAACCGGCCATAGCCGCCGAGGCCGGATTGGTCCCATGGGCGGCATCTGGGATCAAGATCTCGGTGCGCTGACTCTCTCCGCGCCCGCGATGATAGGCGCGGATCATTAGGACCCCTGCAAGCTCGCCCTGGGCGCCTGCCGCCGGGGCCAGGGAAACCGCGTCCATCCCAGTGACTGCCTTGAGGATCTCCTGGAGCTCATAGAGACAGGCCAAAAGCCCTTGCCCCTGCTCAGCTGGTGCTAAGGGATGGCGGCTTAGAAATGCAGGGAGCATGGCGAGCGCATGACAGACCCTGGGGTTGTATTTCATGGTGCACGAGCCCAGGGGATAACAATGGGTGTCGATCGAAAAATTCTTTTGCGAAAGACCCGTGTAATGGCGCATCACCTCCAGCTCCGAGACCTCAGGCAGGGCAGGCCGCTGAGTACGGCATAGATGCGAAGGGAGGTCGGGCAGTTTAGGGGTTTGCAGCGGCGCCTGCGTAGGGGCGCGGCGCCCTGGCCGAGAGCGTTCTTGGATCAGCATGAGGGTACAGTCAACGATTTGGGGTTAGCTCTGACTGGCAAGGATTGCCTGTAGACATTGGGCATAGCGCTCGATCTCCTCAGGGGTGCGCAGCTCGGTCGCGCAGACCAGGATGGCTGCCCCAAGTTCCGGATAGTCCGGATTCAGATCGAATCCGCCGAGGATTCCCTCTGCAGCCAATGTCTCTAGGACGACTGGCACTGCAACAGGCAGATGCAACACCCTCTCATGGAAACAGGGGCCGGTGAAACAGGGCCCAACCCCAGGGATGGCGGATAGTCGCTCAGCAAGCAAGCTAGTATTGGCACAGCAGGCCGCTGCCACCCGGGCCAGGCCCTCGGCGCCCAAAAGCGCAAGATAAATGGTCGCAGCGGTGACCATGAGCCCCTGGTTGGTGCAGATATTCGAGGTCGCCTTGCCGCGCCGGATATGCTGCTCGCGGGCCTGGAGCGTCAGGGTAAATCCGCTCCGCCCAGCGCGATCGATGGTCCGCCCGGCGATCCGCCCGGGGAGCTGTCTAACATGTCCCAGCTTGCAGCACATAAAACCCGCATAGGGGCCGCCGGAGGACAGCGGCATCCCCAGGGGCTGGGCCTCGCCACAGGCGATATCAGCACCTCTGTTTCCCCATTCGCCCGGGGGTTTCAGCAAGGCCAGGCTCAGCGGATTGACCACAGCGATGACCAGGGCCTGATGGGCATGCGCCCAGTCGGTGAGGGCATCGACCTCCTCGAGAACCCCAAAGAAGTTCGGCTGGTTGATGACCACGGCTGCGCATTCCTCGATGCCTGTCGCTGCCAGGGCCTCGACCTGGGTTTGCCCGGTCTTTCGGTCATAGGGAATCTCGATCAGTTCGATCCCTTGGGGTTCGGTCAGGGTGCGCACGACCCGCCGATAGGCCGGATGCAAGGCACGGGGGATCAGGATCTGGTCTGAGCGGGTCTGGCGATTGGCGCGCACCGCCATGAGCACGGCCTCAGCCAAGGCCGAGGCCCCGTCATACAGCGAGGCATTGGCCGCATCCAGTCCAGTGAGCGCAACCATCATCGACTGGAACTCATAGAGCACCTGGAGCGTTCCCTGGCTCGCCTCGGCCTGATAGGGGGTATAGGCGCTGTAAAACTCCCCACGGCTGGCGAGCTGCCAAACGACCGCGGGGATATGATGCTCATAGGCGCCAGCGCCGATGAAATTGATCAGGGGCTGGTCGGCGCGGGCACGTGCCTGCATGAGTTGGGTGACCTCGAGCTCAGACAGGGCCTCTGGGACCCCTGCGAGACCTTTCAGGCGCAACTCCGCAGGGATTTCGTCAAACAGTTCCTCGATCGAGGAGACACCGATGGTAGCCAGCATCTCGATGATCTCCTCTGGGGTATGGGGGATAAAGGGCATGCGCAAGGGCCCTGTTGTTAGTGGTTAGGATTCATCCGCGATGAGCTGGGCATAGGCCGTAGACTCTAACAGGCTATCTAGGGCATGAGGGTCGTCTGGCTGCAGGCGCAGGATCCAGCCCTCATCATAGGGGCTATTGTTGATGGCCTCGGGCGTATCGCGCAGCGCTGCATTGACCGCAATCACCTCGCCGGCGACCGGGGCATAGAGATCCGAGGCCGCCTTGACCGATTCAATCACAGCACAGGGTTCGTCGGCAGCCAACTTGCGCCCGCACTCGGGTAGCTCGACGAACACGATATCGCCGAGCGCATCCTGGGCATGATCGGTGATCCCCACGGTAATGGTCCCATCGTCCTCTAGGCGGGCCCATTCATGGGTTTTGGAATATCTGAGATCAGTCGGCAGCTCGTTCATGGGTCATCCATTGCGGTTTGGGTTTGACAGAAAGGCGCCCAGCTGAGGCGGCCGGCCTGCCGAAACCAGCAGCCAGCCGCTTGTCCCAAGGGCCGCCGGTTTGGCGCTCAAAGCTCGAGCAAAATCCGGCCGTGGCGTACCAGGGGCGGCTTGACGATCTGGGCAGGTAGGCGTTTGCCGCGGATCTCGACGGCACAGTCTGGGCCACTGGAGGGCGCAACGCGGGCCAAGGCGATCGAGCGATTGAGTGTGGGTGCGAAACCGCCTGAGGTGATGATCCCGATCGCCTGATCCTCTGCCCAAACCCGCTGGCCAGCCCGCATGACCCCATCTACCAGTAACACCAGGCCGACGAATGCCCAGCGTCTGGGGGCAATGCGTTGCGCCTCGAGCGTCGGCCGCCCGATGAATGCGCGCTCGGCAGGCTCCCAGGCGATGGTCCATTCCAAGCCGCAATCAAAGGGCGTGGTTGTCTCATCCATATCCTGCCCATAGAGATTCAAACCGGCCTCAAGACGCAGGGTATCGCGCGCCCCCAGGCCGCAGGGCTGGATCCCGGCGGCGTGCAATGAGCGCCACAGCTCGGTCGCGTCGGTCGCTGGCAGTATGATCTCGAGGCCATCCTCGCCTGTATAGCCCGTTCGTCCCACCAGCCAGGAACCGCACTGGGTAGCGCTGAATGGCTCTAGCTCGGCGGCAAAAGAGGCAATCTCTGGTGGCAGACACCCCAGGGCCAGGGCGCGCGCCTGGGGCCCTTGAACCGCGATCATCGCTAGCTCATCCCGGTGTCTGATCTCTACATCCCCCCCCTGGGCGTGTTCTCTAAGCCAGGCGAAATCCTTGGCAGTGGTTGCAGCATTGACCACCAGCCGATAGCTCCCAGGGCCGCGCAGATAGACGATCAGATCATCGAGGATACCGCCCGACTCGTTCAGTAGACAGGTATACAGCGCCTTGCCTACAGTTTTCAGCTTGGCGACATCATTGGCAAGCAGTCGGCGGAGCAAGGGCTTGGCATCCGGCCCATCGACATCGATCTGCCCCATGTGCGAGACATCGAACATCCCCGCGTTCCGACGCACCGCCTGATGTTCATCGAGCTGTGAACCATAATGCAGCGGCATCTCCCAACCGGCGAAGGTGACGAAACGGGCATTGAGTCGATGGTGTTCAGGATATAGGGGTGTACGCAAGGCCATGCGGCTCTCCTTACACATCAAGGGATTGCCTTAGCCGGATGGCGCAGGCAAGTACAGAGATCCGGCAACGCGCTGGATGGACAGGGAAACAGGGGCCCCTCCCCTTGCCCCTTGTATCAGGCGCAACCGACCTTTAGGGCATTCACTATAAGACGACGGCCCTGACTCTGACCAGTCAGGCTTCCGGGCCCGGGCTGCGCCGGCGAAAACTCAGGCCCCCGCAGGCAGCGCACGGCGGGATGCGTCCAATCTTACTGAAATGGATCTCGGCCCCGCAGCGGTCACAGATCAGGGTCCCTGGGCCGGTGATCTCTCCGGCCTGATACAGGCTCAGGCGCCGCGTTGTCTCGGCCCATTGAGCCAACTGCAGGCTGGTTTGATCGGCGACCAGCTTGAACATCTCGGCCAGGCGCCGTTCCATCAACTCCAGATCGAAGCGCCACCAGGCGCGCAGATCCTGGCCGGTCTCGACGATATACTGCGCTGCGTCCTCAATGTCGCGCTGGAGATAGTCCGAGATCCTTTGCGCCTCCTCGCGGGTCAGCTCACCCAGCTCGATCATCCGTTCGCGCGCGCGATCAAGAGCCTCGCGCAGCCGAGGTACGGATTCCTGCTGGGCCTTCTCGAGGGCCTCATGGGTCCAGTTGAGCATGCGTTCATAGGCTGCGACTAGACGGTCGGGGGGGGCTTGCTGTTCTTTGGTCATGGACCGGCTCCAATCGGCGATCAACTCGGGAATTTAGGATAGCAAAGGTCTCTCGGTTATCCTTAATCGATCCAAGGATGCCTGTGAAGGGCGTTGATCAGTGTTGTTGATGATTTAGACCAGGCGCGCTTATGCATACCCATTATGATCCCCATGCTATCGAGGCCGAGGCCCAGCGTTATTGGGAGGAACGGCAGTCGTTTCGGGCCGTCGAGGACCCGAACCGGGAGAAGTTTTATTGTCTCTCCATGTTCCCCTATCCCTCGGGGCGGCTGCACATGGGGCATGTGCGCAATTACACCATCGGCGATGTCATCGCCCGCTATCAGCGCATGCTCGGCAAAAATGTCTTGCAGCCGATGGGTTGGGATGCCTTCGGCCTGCCGGCTGAGAATGCCGCCATCCAGCACGGCATCCCCCCCTCGCAATGGACGCGCGCCAATATCGCCTATATGAAGGCGCAGCTCAAACGCCTGGGATTTGGCTATGACTGGGATCGGGAGCTCACCACCTGCGAGCCGGACTATTACCGCTGGGAGCAATGGCTGTTTACCCGCATGCTCGAGAAAGGGCTAGCCTATCGCGCCAAGGCCTTGGTCAACTGGGATCCGGTCGATCAAACGGTCCTGGCCAATGAACAGGTGATCGATGGGCGCGGCTGGCGCTCGGGCGCCTTGGTCGAGAAACGCGAGATCGAACAATGGTTTGTGCGCATCACCGACTATGCCCAGGAACTTTTGGACGCTCTGGATCAACTGACCGGCTGGTCAGAGCGGGTGCGGACCATGCAGCGCAACTGGATCGGCCGCTCCGAGGGCGTCTATATGGAGTTCGGTGTCGAGGGTTCAGAGGAACGGCTTAGGATCTATACCACCCGTCCAGATACGGTCATGGGGGTGACCTATGTCGCGATCGCAGCCGAGCACCCGCTGGCGCGGCGTCTAGCCGCCCAGGATCCTCAGCTTGCAGACTTCATCGAGGCATGCCGGCAAGGTGGGGTTGCCGAGGCCGAGATCGAGACCCTCGAGAAAAAGGGTTATCCGCTGGGCATCCAGGCGATCCATCCGATCACTGAGGAGCCAGTCCCCATCTATGCCGCCAATTTCGTGCTGATGGGCTATGGCACAGGTGCGGTCATGGCCGTCCCGGCCCATGACCAGCGCGACTGGGAGTTCGCCGAGCGCTATGGGATCCCCAAGAAACAGGTGATCCGTTCGGCTGATGACAGCCCCTGCGGGATCGAGCACGGGGCCTATACCGTCAAGGGTATTCTCTTTAATTCAGGCCCTTTCGATGGGCTCACCTCGGATGAGGCATTTACCGCTATCGCCGACTGGCTGCAGGCGCGCGGCAAGGGTGGCAGGATGATCAATTTCCGGCTGCGCGACTGGGGGGTATCGCGCCAGCGCTATTGGGGTTGTCCGATCCCAGTGATCTATACCCCAGAGGGTGGGGTCCGGCCGGAGACCGAGCTTCCCGTCCGTCTGCCTGAGGATGTAGTCGTCGATGGCTCGGGTTCGCCGCTCAAACGCATGCCTGAGTTTTATCAGCTCCCCAATGGGGAGGTCCGCGAGACCGATACCTTCGATACCTTTTTTGAATCGAGCTGGTATTACGCCCGATTCTGTTCGCCGGATTGCCAGACCGCCATGCTCGATAAGCGCGCCCGCTATTGGTTGCCGGTTGACCAATATATCGGCGGGATCGAGCATGCCGTCCTGCATCTGCTTTATGCGCGTTTCTTCCACAAGGTGATGCGCGATGCGGGCCTGGTCGATTGCGATGAGCCCTTCGTGAATCTACTCACCCAAGGCATGGTGGTGGCCGAGACCTGGTATCGCGAGGATGGGCAAGGGCATCGGCAGTGGTTTAACCCTGCTGATGTCGAGATCGAGCGGGATGATAAAGGCCGGATCCTCAGCGCCCGTCTGAAATCAGACGGTCAGCCCGTCTATTTCGGCGGAATCGAGAAGATGTCCAAATCCAAAAATAACGGCGTCGATCCCCAGGCGCTTATCGAGCGTTATGGCGCTGATACAGTCAGGCTCTATATCATCTTTGCCGCCCCCCCTGAGCAATCGCTGGAATGGAGCGATGAGGGGGTGGAAGGTGCCTTCCGCTTCATCCGCAGGCTATGGAACCTGGCCATGGCCGAGGTCGGGGCGATCCAGAGCGCGCCTGAGCCGGTCGAACTGGATGCGGCGGCGCGTAACGCCAGGCGCGAGATCCATACCGCGCTCAATAAGGCCCTGTATGACTATCAACGCCAGCAATTCAATACTGTGGTCTCGGCCTGCATGAGCATCGTCAATGCGCTCTATCGTCTTGAACCCAGCCCAGCGCGCCCAGCCGTTCTCCGCGAGGGTTTAAGCATCGTGCTGCGGCTTTTGGCCCCCATCGCCCCCCATGTCACCCATCATCTGTGGCGGGCGCTCGGGTTTGGTGAGGATATTCTGAGAGCCAGCTGGCCCAGGGTTGATGAAGAGGCACTCAAACAGGAGCTGATCGAATATGTCGTCCAGGTCAATGGCAAGCTCCGCGGCAATATCCGCGTACCTGCAGCGGCTACTCAGGAGCAGATCCAGGCGCTTGCCATTGCCGATCCCCAGATCGCCAAATGCATCGGCGATCGGCCGATCCGCAAGGCGATCCTGGTCCCCGGCAAGCTGCTGAACCTGGTGGTCTAGCCCCTTGCGGCGGCGCACCTTCAGTGGGGTCGTTGGCGCGCTGGCTTGGCTGAGTGGCTGTGGCTTTCGCTTGCGCGCTCGCGCCGAGATCCCCCTGCAGTATCGCCCGGTCTCGATCGAGGCGCCGGCGGGGTCCGCAGTGGCGCCCATCATCCGCGCGCGTTTGCTGACCACTGGGGTTACGATCAGCGAGGATCCGGCAGCGGCCCGCCTGCGGCTGCATCTATCCGGGGAACGGCGCGCTGCGCGGGTTGCGGCTGTGGATCTCAACGGCAAGACCCTGGCTTGGGAGCTACATGATCTGATCGACTTCGAGGCCTTGGGACCGGATGGCAAGGTACTTCTACCGCGTCAGACCCTGGACATCAGCCGTATCTTCGATAATCCAGATATCGAGGTGCTCGGCAAACAGCTGGAACAGGCGCAGATCTATGAGGATCTAGCTGCTGAGCTTGCCGATCGCATCCTGATGCGTCTCCGAGCGGCATTGCCTTAGGCGTCAAGGCCCAGACAGCGCTGCCAGTCCTGCAGGAGCGCGGTATTGGCAGCGGCCACGGCCAGACAGGGTTCCAGGCTGACCCCCTGTCTGGGGGTCAGCCGATCTAGCGCCAGTTGCCGGGCCACTGCCCCTGACTCCTCAGCGATCAGACGGCCGGCGGCATAGTCCCAGAGCCTTTGACCGCCGTGCAGATAGAGGTGAAAGCGCCCCGCGCCCAGCCAGCACCACTCGAGCGCCACCGCCCCCAGATTGCGCTGTGACCCGAAACAGCGCTGGCGGCTCAGGCGCAGGATCTGCGCCTCGGGCAGGCGTTTCAGATCGACGACGGCCACACAATTCTCGAGCCTGCTGGCGGCGGCACAGGCACGGATCGCCTGGCCGTTCAGCAGGGCGCCCTGACCGCGCACCGCGGTGAAGCATTCATCCCGGACTGGATCGAGGACGACGCCGAGCACGACCTGATCGCGCTCGATCAGGGCCAGCGAGATGGCGAAAACCGGGAAGCCAGCGGCATAGTTCGTGGTGCCGTCTAATGGATCGAGCACCCACAGTAGACCCTCGGTCTCCTGGAGCAGGGCGGATTGCTCAGCGCCGCTCATCTCCTCGCTGAGCAGGGGGATATTGGGAAAGTCGCGTGCCAGGGCCTCGGCCAGATAGTCTTGGGCCGCGAGATCAGCAGCGGTCATCAGGCTGCCATCGGCCTTACGCTGCCCCCGGATTCCTGGCCAGCGGGGCAGGAGGACGGTTGCAGCGGTTTGGCGCAGCAAACGGGCGACATAGTCGGCTTCGGATTTCATCGGTGCCACGCGAGCTCAAGCGCTCGGGATATAATATTAAATCTGGCATATCGCAGCGGAGCCCAATGTGACCCCCCTACAACCTGTTATCCTCTCCGGCGGTGCCGGCACTCGGTTGTGGCCGCTGTCGCGCGAGGCCTATCCCAAGCAGTTCCTGCCCCTGACCGGTCAGCATAGCATGCTCCAGGAGACCGTCTGCCGCCTGGACGGGCTAACCCAGGAACATCCAGACCAAGCGCTCGACCTGCGTGACCCCCTGGTCGTCTGCAATGAGGGCCATCGCTTTTTGGTTGCCGAGCAGCTGCGTCTGATCAACCGCCGCCCGCTAGCCATCGTCCTTGAGCCCAGGGGCCGAAACACGGCGCCTGCCCTGACGCTTGCGGCCCATGTTGCCCTGCGCGCTGGCGATGACCCAGTGCTTTTGGTGATGCCGGCCGATCATTGTATCCGCGATGCCCGGGCCTTCCGCACCGCGGTCGCCGCTGCCTCTCTATTGGCGGCTGAGGGGGCAGTGGTAACCTTTGGGATCCTGCCCTCCAAGCCCGAAACCGGTTACGGCTATATCCGGCGGGGCAGACCGCTCGATCGGGGCGATCTGATGGTCGGCGCCTTTCAGCTTGCTGGCTTTGTCGAAAAGCCCGATGCTGCTACTGCCGATACCTATCTGGCCTGCGGCGACTATCTCTGGAACAGCGGTCTATTTGTCCTGCGCGCCTCGGTCTGGTTGGGTCTCATCGAGCGCTTTCGAACCGACATCGCCCAGGCGGTTGCCCGCGCTATCGAAACCGCCAGGCAGGATGGCGAATTCCTGCGTTTGGACACCGAGATCTTCAGTGCATGTCCTCCAGATTCGATCGACTATGCGGTCATGGAGCCCTTGGCGAGGCTGGCCCAACAGGAGGAAGAGAGAGTAAACCTTCCGCCTCCCCTGGTCATGCCGCTTGAGGTCGGCTGGTCGGACGTCGGGGCCTGGTCGGCGCTCTGGGAGGTGCGCGAGCAGGATGAAAGCGGCAATGTGCTCGATGGCGATGCCTTCGTCCATCATGCCCAGGATAATCTCCTGATCGCCAAGCACCGCATGGTGGCGGCCATCGGCGTCAAGGATCTCATCGTGGTCGAGACGGCCGATGCGGTCCTGGTGGCCAGCAAGGACGCCGCCCAGGAGGTCAAGGCGGTGACCCAATTCCTGCAGAGCCAGCAGCGCGAGGAACATATCCAGCATCAATGCGTCCATCGACCCTGGGGCGAGTATGAATCGATCCGCCGCGGGACGCGCTATCAGGTCAAGCGCCTGACCGTCAAGCCTGGTGAGTCCTTGTCGCTCCAGATGCATCATCATCGCGCCGAGCATTGGATCATCGTCTCGGGGACGGCGCGGGTAACCCGCGGCGATGAGACCTTTTTGCTCACCGAGAACCAATCGACCTATATCCCTGTTGGGGTCAAGCATCGCCTCGAAAACCCCGGGCGCATCCCGCTTGAGCTGATCGAGGTCCAATCGGGCAGCTATCTCGGCGAGGATGACATCCTGAGATTTGAGGATCGCTACAATCGCGACCCAAGCGAGCCGGCTCGGGGTTGAACCTGATTTTCGCGCGGCCTGGAGGTTGGCTTGGTCAGGGTTAGCTAAGAGCCCCTAACTCCATCCCGGGCGATCTGATGCCGGTCTCCCTGCTGGCGACATCCCAGTTATCTCTTCCCTGGGTCAGCAATGGGTCGGCAGGCGCTCCTCTGAGTCAAACCTGTTTGTAAAGACGGTTTAACACCATGGGATTTCAATGCGGCATCGTCGGTCTGCCCAATGTCGGCAAATCGACCCTCTTCAATGCCTTAACCCGGGCGGCCATCGCCGCCGAGAACTATCCCTTTTGCACCATCGATCCTAATGTCGGCGTGGTACCCATGCCTGACCCTCGGCTGGATGCCATCGCCGCGATCGTCAAGCCCCAGCGGGTGATTCCAACCAGCATGCGGTTCGTCGATATCGCAGGTCTGGTTGCAGGTGCCTCCAAGGGCGAGGGGTTAGGCAATCGATTCTTGGCCCATATCCGCGAGACCGATGCCATCGCCCAGGTGGTGCGCTGTTTCGAGAACCCGGATGTGGTGCACGTCGCCGGTCGAGTCGATCCCAGCCGCGATATCGAGGTGATCAATACCGAGCTTGCCTTGGCTGATCTAGAGACGGTCGCCAGGGCCCTCGAGCGGGCCCAGCGGGCGGCCAAGAGCGGCGATAAACAGGCCATTTGGCGCAAGGAGCTTTTGGAGAGGGTCCATTCTGGACTCGATCAGGGCCGGCCAGTCCGCGCCCTGGCTCTAGACCCTGAGGAAGGCGCTGGGCTGCGCGATCTCTTTCTGTTGACCGCCAAACCGACTCTGTATATCGCCAATGTCGCCGAGGATGGGTTTGTCGACAATCCCTTGCTGGCGCAGGTGCAGGCGCTCGCTCGGGCGGAAGGTGCGGAGGTCGTGCCCATCTGCGCGGCGATTGAGGCTGAACTCACCGAATTGGACGATGCCGCGCGCGCCGAGTTTTTGGCCGAGCTCGGGTTCGAAGAACCTGGTCTTGATCGCCTGATCCGCGCCGGTTATCGATTGTTGGGTCTTGAGACCTTTTTTACCGCCGGCCCCAAGGAGGTACGCGCCTGGACCATCCCCGCCCAGACCAAGGCACCCCAGGCGGCGGGGGTCATCCATTCGGACTTCGAGCGCGGCTTCATCCGCGCCGAGGTGATCGGCTTTGAGGACTTTATTGCCTATGGCGGCGAGCAAGGGGCGCGCGAGGCAGGCAAATTGCGCTCTGAAGGCAAGGATTATGTCGTCCAGGATGGGGATATCATCCATTTCCGGTTCAATGTCTAAAATCATCATCCTTGACCGCCTGGGATGATGCCGTTAATTTCAAAATCCTTTAAACGGCTCGTCTGCGCGCCTAAATGACCTGAGTCGTTGGTCACCTGGGCGGGGGTCAGCGAGCAGGCAGAGGGGGCTTTAAGGTGTCAACGGGGCAAACGCAACCCATCATGTTGAGCGGGGCCGAAATCGTCGTCCAGGCGCTGGTGGACGAGGGTGTGGAGTTCATCTTCGGCTATCCGGGCGGTGCGGTCCTGCATATCTATGATGCCCTGTTTCGGCAGGGCTCACTGCGCCATATCCTGGTTCGCCATGAACAGGGGGCAGCGCATGCAGCCGATGGCTATGCCCGGGCCACCGGCAAGTGCGGGGTCTGTTTGGTCACCTCGGGTCCGGGTGCGACCAATACGGTTACCGGTATTGCCACCGCCTATATGGACTCGATCCCTTTGGTGGTTATCACTGGCCAGGTGCCAACCCCGGTGATCGGCAGCGATGCCTTCCAGGAGGTCGATACGGTTGGTATTACCCGACCCTGTGTCAAACATAATTTTCTCGTCAAGGACGTGCGCGATCTGGCCTTGACGATCCGCAAGGCGTTCCATATCGCCACGACCGGTCGGCCGGGCCCGGTTGTGATCGACATCCCTAAAGATGTCACCGACCCCAATGTCAAGGTCCCCTATATCTATCCGCGCGAGATCCGCATGCGCTCCTATAACCCGGTCGAGAAGGGTCATCCGGGTCAGATCAAAAGGGCCGTTGAGCTCATGCTTCAGGCGCGCCGCCCGATCTTTTATACCGGCGGCGGGGTGATCCTCGGCAATGGTTCAGAGCAGCTGCGCGCCCTGGTGAAAGAGACGGGCTTTCCGATCACCAGCACCCTGATGGGTCTGGGCGCCTATCCCATGAGCGATCCCCAGTTCCTGGGGATGCTGGGGATGCACGGGACCTATGAGGCCAACATGGCCATGCATGAGTGTGATCTCTTGATCGCGGTGGGCGCCCGTTTCGACGATCGGGTCACCGGTAAGCTCGAGCATTTCTGCCCCCACGCCCAGATCATCCATATCGATGTCGATCCCTCTTCGATCGCCAAGAACGTGCGCGTCGATGTCCCCATCGTCGGTCAGGTAGCGAGTGTCTTAAGCGATATACTGCGGGTCTATCGCGAGCAGCGCGCCCACCTCCAGCCCCCCTCGCTCGCTGACTGGTGGGCCAAGATCCAGGACTGGCGGGCGCTGGAGTGTTTGCGATACCCAGACTCAGAGACCATCATCAAGCCCCAATTTGCTGTTGAGACGCTCTACAAGGTCACCCAGGGTGATCTGTATCTGACCTCGGATGTCGGTCAGCATCAGATGTTCGCCGCCCAGTTCTATCGCTTTGACCAACCGCGGCGCTGGATCAACTCAGGTGGGCTAGGCACCATGGGCTATGGGTTGCCAGCGGCGATGGGCGTACAATTGGCCTATCCAGATGCCCAGGTGGCCTGTATCTCGGGTGAGGCAAGTATCCTGATGTGTATCCAGGAGCTTGCGACCTGTAAACAATATGATCTGCCCATCAAGATTATCCTCCTGAACAACGGCTATATGGGTATGGTACGCCAGTGGCAGGAACTCTTTTACGAGAGCCGGTATTCGCATTCCTATGTCGATGCCCTGCCGGATTTCGTCAAGCTCGCCGAGAGTTTCGGTCATATCGGGATGCGCGTCGAACGTCCCGCCGAACTCGAGGAGGCGATGCGCTCGGCCTTTGCCATGCGCGATCGGCTGGTCTTCATGGATATCGTCGTCGACCCGGCCGAGAATGTCTATCCCATGATCGCCGCCGGTAAGGGGCAGCATGAGATGCAGCTCTCACCGCATCATGCCGACCGCGAACTGGCCTAATCTCCCGCGCAACCGAATCGATCCGAGACCTATCTCATGAGACATATCATCGCCGTGTTGCTGGAGAACGAGGCTGGGGCGCTATCGCGCGTTGCCGGACTCTTTTCGGCCCGTGGCTATAACATCGAATCGCTCACGGTGGCCCCAACCGAGGATCCGACCCTCTCGCGCATGACCCTGGTCACCATTGGCAATGACGAGGTCATCGAACAGATCAAGAAACAGCTCAATAAGCTCATCGATACCGTGAAGCTGGTCGAGCTGACCGAGGGTGAGCATATCGAGCGCGAGATGATGATGGTCAAGGTGCGGGCCGAGCGCCAGGATCGCGAGGAATTGAAGCGTCTGGTCGATATCTTTCGCGCCAAGATCATCGACGTGAGCGAGATTAGCTATGTCATCGAGCTGACCGGTCATTCGGGCAAGCTCGATGCCTTCCTCAACGCCTTGCCCAAGGGGTTAATCATCGAGGTCGTCCGTTCAGGCCCAACCGCTATCGCGCGCGGGCCGAAGGGCCTGACCCTATAGTCGGTGGTTTATGGCCGGGCCGGCGCCTTGATCCCTGATTTTCCAATCCTGAAGGACCATCGCATGACCATCCAGGTGTATTACGACAAAGACGCCGATCTCTCGCTGATCCAAGGTAGGCGGGTGACCATCATCGGCTATGGCTCACAGGGCCATGCCCATGCCAATAATCTCAAGGACTCTGGGGTTCAGGTGACAGTGGCATTGCGCCCGGGTTCGGCCTCGGCGGCCAAGGCCACCAACGCCGGTCTGACTGTCAGGCCTATCCCTGAGGCCGTCGCCGAGGCCGATGTGGTCATGGTCTTGGCCCCTGATGAGCACCAGGCTGCGCTCTACCGCGACCAGATCGCCCCTAACATCAAGCAAGGCGCCGCACTCGCCTTTGCCCATGGCTTCAATATCCATTTCGGCCAGATCGTCCCGCGCGAGGATCTCGATGTGATCATGATTGCCCCCAAGGGCCCGGGTCATCTGGTGCGCTCGACCTATGTCCAGGGCGGCGGTGTCCCCTCGTTGATTGCGGTCTATCAGGATGCCACCGGCCAGGCACGCGAGATCGCCCTGGCCTATGCCGCAGCCAATGGCGCGGGCCGGGCGGGGATCATCGAGACGACCTTCCGCGAGGAATGCGAGACCGATCTTTTTGGCGAACAGGTGGTCCTGTGCGGCGGGCTCACTGCGCTCATCCAAGCTGGATTCGAGACCCTGGTCGAGGCCGGCTATGCGCCCGAGATGGCCTATTTCGAATGTCTGCATGAGGTTAAGCTCATCGTGGATCTGATCTATGAGGGTGGCATCGCCAATATGCGTTATTCGATCTCGAATACCGCTGAATATGGCGATTTCACCCGCGGGCCGCGGATCATCAATGAGCAGACCCGTGCCGAGATGAAACGCATCCTCGCTGAGATCCAAAGCGGCCAGTTTGCGCGCGAGTTCATCGCCGAAAATCAGGCCGGTGCCCCGGTGCTCAAGGCGATGCGCCGTCTGGGCGCCCAGCATCCCATCGAACAGGTCGGCGAGCGATTGCGCGAGATGATGCCCTGGATCCGCGAAAAGAGGCTGGTCGATCGCAGCCGCAATTAACCCCTGGGCCTGGGGGGTTGCTTGCCCCGGCCTTCACCGGGGTGACGGGGGGGAAATCCTGCGAGGTGAGGGGGTGGTGTCATTCCGGTGCCCTTTTTTCGTCATTCCGGCGCAAGCCGGAATCCAGAAGGAACCCTCGGCAGCGCCAGGGATTCTCTGGACCCCGCCCCGACTTGCCGTCGGGGTGAGCCCGGCCTTTTCCCCAGGGTGTCGGCGGGCGACCCTACCAGGGTCAGGAGGATATTGGATGGATGATTGCCCGCCGCGCCGGACCCTAGAGGGGATATCGCATGTCAGCTCAACCACCGAGCGAGCCGCTCTATTTCGATTGGCCGGTACGCGTCTATTATGAGGATACCGACGCTGCCGGGGTGGTCTTCTATGCCAATTATCTGCGTTTCATGGAGCGCGGGCGTACCGAATGGCTGCGCGCACTCGGTTTCGAGCAGGATGTGTTGCGCGCGCAAGAGGGTGTGCTCTTTGCGGTTACAGCGATCGAGCTGGTTTATCTAGCCCCCGCCCGCTTCAATGACCTCCTGACGGTGCGCTCTCGGCTGATCCGCAAGGGTGGCGCCAGCCTCGAATTTGAGCAGCTGGTTATCCGCTGGGCCGATCGCGCGGCTTGTTGTCAGGGTCGGGTCAGGGTAGCCTGTCTCGATGCCGTAAGCCTGCGCCCGCGCCGGCTGCCAGGGTCATTGCTGTCTGTGCTTTAAAGCCCGGGCGAACCCTGAGTTGAACAGCCCCTGGTTAACTGTCTTTGGCTGGGCATTGATCTAACCCAAGCGAAACGCATGAACGCCGAATTGTCGATCCTAAACCTGGTTCTTCAGGCCAGCCCGGTTGTCCAGCTAGTGCTGGCCCTGCTTATCCTTGCCTCGCTCGTCTCTTGGACCCTCATCCTAGACCGGGCCCAGGTGTTGGGCCGTGCCCGTCGATTAGCTGAGCGTTTCGAGGATCGGTTTTGGTCAGGGGATGATCTGGCGGCACTCTATAAAGAACTCAGCCAGGATAAGCGGGCCAATCAGGGCCTGAGCGCGATCTTCCGGGCCGGATTCAAAGATTTCGTGCGTCTGCGCAAGGTCGAGGATAATGATTTACTTACGGTGCTGCAGGGGACGGAGCGGGCGATGCGGGTGGCCTTGAGCCGCGAGATGGATCGTCTGGAGGCGCATCTGCCGATGCTTGCGACCATAGGTTCAGTCAGCCCCTATGTGGGGCTATTCGGCACGGTCTGGGGGATCATGCAGTCATTCCATACCTTGGGCAGGATGGAGCAGGCAACCCTGGCAGCGGTTGCGCCCGGGATCGCTGAGGCCCTGGTTGCCACCGCCATCGGTCTGTTCGCTGCGATCCCAGCGGTCGTTGCCTATAACCGCTATGCGAGCCAGGTCGAGCGGCTCAATAACCGCTACGAGGAGTTTGTCGAGGAGTTTATGAACCTGCTCCAGCGCCAGGGGCGGTGTTGAACAGGGGTTTAAGGGTGATCCGCCATCGCCGCAACCGCCGCCGGCTCATGGCCGAGATCAATGTCGTGCCCTATATCGATGTCATGCTGGTGCTCCTGGTCATCTTCATGGTGACTGCACCCTTGATCACCACTGGGGTGAGGGTCGATCTGCCCAAGGTGACTGCAGGTCCGATCCCGGAGGCGGCGACTGCGCCGGCAGTGATCAGCATCGATCGATCCGGCCAATATTATCTCGATATAGGCGAGGACCGCGCTCAGCCGGCAAGCGAGGAGATGCTCTATGATCGGCTGCGGCTTGTTTTGGGCTACCGCCCCACAACCCCAGTCTTGGTGCGGGGCGATGCGGCGGTCGACTATGGTCGGGTGGTACTGGCAATGTCCATCGCCCAGCAGGCTGGAGCTACCGAGATTGGACTCATCACCCTTCCGCTAGCCCCTCAAACCCGATGATTTGGGAAGACCTGCGCGTCGAACGCCAGGCCTTTTATGGCTCGCTCGCGCTGCATCTTATCCTGGCGCTCCTGCTCTTGCTGGGTGCAAACCCCTTTCGCTCGGCTAGCGAGCGGGATCAGGGCATTCGGCCGATTCAGGCCCATTTGGTCGCTGAAACGATCGGCCCTAACCCAGAGAAGGGCCCCTCGCCCATGCCAGAGGTCCCAGTGGATCAGGGCGCCGGGCAAGGGAGACCAGAGTCATCGCCCCCAGCGCTGTCCCAAGCAGCCGAGCAGCCAGCCCAGGCTGAGCCCCTGCCCGAGGCGATAGGCCCTGCGCAAGAGGAGTCAGGCGGGCGCCTGCAAGCCGAGGCCGAGCGTCTAGCCGCTGAGGAGCAGGCGCGGCTGGAGGCTGAGGAGAGGGCCAGGCGTCAGGCTGAGACCGAACGGCACCGCGCTGAACAACAGGCCCGAGAGGAACGGGTGCGTCGGCAGGCGGAGCGCGAGGCGCGCGAACGCGCCGAGGCTGAACGTCGCCGCCAGGCCGAGGAGCGGGCCCGCCTCCAAGACAGGGCCGAGCGGCAACGATTACAAGAAGAGGCCGAGCGTCTAGCCGCTGAGGAACAGGCGCGACTGGAGGCCGAGCTAGCCCAGGCCCGTCAGCGCCAGCTCGCCGAGGAATCCAAACGCCTGGCCGAGATCGAGGAACGCCGCCTCGCCGAAGAGCAGCGGCGATTGGCAGGACAGGTCCAGCCGCCGTACCCTCAGTCTCAGGCTGAACCCCAGACCCCCAGGCAGACGGGGGGAGCGCCCTTTGCTCAGGACCTCAGCGAGGCCCAGCGCTATATTCCGATCATCCGCGAACGCGTCCGTCAGTTTTGGGAACGCCCAGTGGCGAGCGGGGCAGGACTGTCGGCTGTGGTCAGGGTGCGCCTACTGCCGGGTGGCGAGGTGATACCGGGCAGCGTTCAGATCGTTAAGAGCAGCGGGCAGACGGCCTTCGACCAGTCGGTCATCGCTGCCGTCTATCGGGCCTCGCCCTTGCCGGTACCTGCGGGTGCGGCCTTTGCCCCTTTTCGCGAGTTTGATTTGACCTTTCGCCCTTGATTCTCCGAGTCAGACGACTCAAATCATCTTTACAATGAGCATGCTGATGATGCGCCTTGTCGCCCCTTTGGCAGTCCTGATCCCTGATTATCGGTATGGGCGAGCGCTGATTGCGGCCCTCCTTTTCCTGGGCTTGCCGTCCCTTTGGGCTCAGCCCCGTCTCAATATCGAGGTCAGTGGTGGTACTGAAATGGCCCAGCCGATTGCCATCGTCCCGTTCGGGCTGTCCGAGGACCAGTCCCCGCAGGTCGATCTCGCTGCGATCATCGCCGCCGATCTTGCCCGCACCGGACGATTCAGACCCCTGGCGACCCGCGACCTGCTTGATCGCCCGACCCGGCGCGAGGAGGTCGATTTTCGTGACTGGAGCCTGCTGGGGGCGAATAATCTGGCCATCGGGCGTATCGAGCCGGCAGCCGGCGGGTATCAGGTTAGCTTTGCCCTCTTCGATGTCTTCAGGGCCACAGAGATTGCCAATGGGACCCTGACCAGCACCGCTAGCGGTCTACGTCAGACGGCCCATCGGATCGCTGATGAGATCTATGAACGCCTGACTGGACAACCAGGGGTCGCCTCGACCCGGATCGCCTATGTGAGCAGTCGCGACAGCAGCCCTGATCCTGAGATCAGTCTGCGGGTCGCCGATGCGGATGGCTCCAATCCCCAAACCATCGTTTCCGCGGCTGAACCGATCCTGTCGCCGGCCTGGTCGCCGGATGGCCGCAGGCTTGCCTATGTCTCGTTTGAGAATAAACGCCCGGCGATCTATATCCAGGAGCTTGCCACTGGCAGACGCGAGCTGGTCGCGAGTTATCCTGGGATCAATGGCTCGCCGGCCTTCTCGCCGGATGGCGGGCGGCTGGCGATGACCCTCTCCAAGGATGGCAACCCCGAGATCTATGTTCTGGATCTGGCCAGCGGTGCCCTCAGGCGTCTGACCGATCATTTTGCGATCGATACCGAACCAACCTGGTCGCCGGATGGTCAATGGATCGCCTTTACCTCGGATCGCGCAGGCACTCCCCAGATCTATCGGATGCCAGCCAATGGCGGTCCGGCTGAGCGTTTAAGTCGAGAAGGGGACTATAATGCGCGCGCCTCCTATGCCCCCGATGGGCGCTCGCTCGCGATGGTCAGCCGGGTCAAGGGTGCCTTTCGCATCGCCTTGCTCGATTTGGAGTCGGGCACAACCCGTCTGCTTAGCCGCGGCGAGCTGGATGAATCGCCGAGCTTTGCCCCAAACGGGGCAATGGTGATCTATGCCACCCTCCATCAAGGACGGGGGGTCTTGGGGATAGCTGCGGTCGTAGGGGGGGTCAGCCAGCGTCTCAGCCAAGAGAGCGGCGAGATCCGCGATCCGGCCTGGTCGCCGCTTGCGTTGGGGGGGCGGGCGTTGCGTCCCTGATCCTGAATAGCGGTGGATGGAGATCGCCCGCGGCCTGCCAGCATTGGTCATGGAGGTTTTCGCCCCGACTGTAGATTGAAAAACACCTAGACCCGCCCTTGGTAGCTGGATCCAGCAAGCCGCCCAACCGATACCTGAAGGAAAACCGGCGATGATATTTATCCCCGATCTGCCTGCTCGCTTGTCTGGCCCCCTGATTCTAACCGCGATCCTGGTGATGGGCTGCGCCTCGGCCTCCAAGCCCAATGAGACCCCGGGCGGTTCCGGCTTGACCCCGGGCGGGCGGCAGCCCGGCACAATGCCTCTGACCTCAGAGCGCTCAGGCGGTATGCGCCCCTGGGAGGATCCTGCCAGTCCGCTCTATGAGCGCACCATCTATTTCGATTATGACACTGCCCAGATCAGGCCCGAATATGTCAATCTGATCCGCACCCATGCCCGCTATCTCGGGGACCATCCCGATCTGCGCGTTACCCTGGAGGGACATGCTGACGAACGCGGGACGCGGGAATATAACCTGGCGCTCGGCGAGCGGCGCGCCGATTCGGTACGCCAATTCATGCTAGCCGAAGGGGTGCGGGCCACTCAGCTTGCTACCCTCAGTTATGGCGAGGAACGGCCGGCGGTTTTGGGGCACAGCGAGGAGTCCTGGCGTCTCAATCGCCGGGTGATCATTCAATACTGATTCAGGCGTTATGAATATCTGGATCCAGCGATCGGCCATGTTTTTAGGGGTGATGGGTATGATCAATGCCCTCCCCGCGGTTTGGGCCGCCGATCCCGAACTGGAAAGCCGACTCGGGCGTCTGGAGCGGATCATCGAAAATCAAAGCGGTTCTGAGCTCTTGCTCCAGATTCAGCGTTTGCAGGGCGAGATGCAGACCCTGCGCGGGATGATCGAACGGCAAGGTCTCGAGATCGACCAACTCAAGCGCCAGCAGCGCGATCAATTCCTCGATCTCGATACCCGGCTGAGATCCAGGGACCATGCGGCTGAAACTGGGGTCATGCCCTCTGAGACTGGCAGTGCCGAGGCACTCCAGCCAGGGTCAGGTAGCGTCCCCGAGCTCCCCGCTGCCCCGGCCGAGCCGGTTGCACCCAACTTAGGCGGCATCCCAGCCCTGCCCCAGCCTGAAACGAGGCGGAGCGATGAACGGGCGCTCTACACCCAGGCCTTTCAGCTGGTCAAGGATCGCCGGTATCAGGAGGCTCGGGGGGCATTGAGCGAGTTTTTGCGCCGTTATCCCGAGGGCAACTATGCTGAGAGCGCCCATTATTGGCTGGCCGAGACCCAGTATACCCTGCGCGATTATCCGGCGGCCTTGACCGAATATGAACGCTTCATTCAGCGATACCCAACGAGCGCCAAGGTACCGGGTGCATTGCTGAAGATCGGTCTGATCCAGGTTGAACAAGGCCAATCCGAACAGGCCCGGGCTACCTTGGAACGCCTGATTCGCGATCATCCCGAGGCGCCTGAGTCCCGATTGGCGCGCGATCGCCTTGGACGGCTTGAGGGGCGAGCCCGCTAGGGCGAGAGGATGCCTTGATGAACGAGTATGAATGAGCAATTGCCCTTTATTGGCATCGATCAGCTGCGGGTTGGGCTGTATGTCCATCTCGATCTGAGCTGGATCCAGCATCCCTTCCCGTTCAATCATTTCAAGATCGAGTCTGAGTCCCAGATCGAGACCATCCGCAGTCTGGGTCTGCAGAGGGTGCGCTGGTCGCCCGAGCTCAGCGACCCAGAGCCGGCTGGCATCTCGGAACGGCCGTCATCGGCTGCTACCCCTGCCACCCTGCCTGCCCGCACCCTTCCGGATGATCAGCTCAGTCTCTTGCGCTGCGAGCGCGAGTTTGCCGAGGCCGCCCAATCGCTGCGTGAGATCTTTAAAACCGTTGCCAAGGAGCCGCAGCAGGCGCGCGACCAGGCCGAGCAGCTTGCCCATAAGCTGGTCAAGACATTGAACGATCAGGGCGAGTCTTATATCCGTCTGCTCTCCGAGCAGGCGGGCGATCGGACGGCGCTGCATGGGATCAATATCGCCGCCATCGCGCTCTTGCTGGGTCGGCGTCTCGGGTTCGATCAGGAGTCGCTCAATCGGCTAACATTGGCAGCACTGGTGCACGACATCGGCAAGATCCAATTGCCTGAGCGTCTGCATTGGCATGACCTCGATTTCAAAGGCCCCGAGCGTAAGCTGTTCCAGAAACATGTCGAATACGGGGTTGAAATTGCCGAGCGTATGGGCCTGGATCCAAGGATCTGCGCGGCGATCGCCCAGCATCATGAATATGTCGACGGCTCGGGCTTTCCGCGTGGTCTTAAGGGCGACCAAATCAGCGGCGATGCTCGCATCCTGGCACTGGTCAATCATTATGACTGCCTGTGCAATCCAGCTAATCCCATCGATGCGGTGACCCCCCATCAGGCGCTCTCCCTGATGTTTGCCCAGTCTCGCTCTAAGTTCGATGCCCAGATCCTGCCGGTCTTCATCCGCATGCTCGGTGTCTATCCGCCGGGCTCAGTGGTGCTGTTAAGCAACGGGCGCTATGCCTTGGTGATCTCGGTCAATGCGGGGCGTCCCCTGAAGCCGCGCGTGCTGATCCATGAGCCCTGGGTCCCGCGCGAGTCAGCGCAGGTGATCGACCTGGAGGACCGTCCGGATCTCAGCATCCGCCAGAGCCTCAAGCCCACCCAGTTGCCGCGGGCCGCTTTTGATTATCTCTTGCCCAGACAACGGATCTGCTATTTTTTTGAACGCGCGCGCGCCTCCGATGAGCAGTCAAAGAAGCCCTGATCAGAGTGCTGGAGGTGGTCGCATCCGCAAGGAGTCCCTATTCCCATGGTGCGCGCAGACTTGACCGCCGAGCTTGCCTTTGCCCAGGTCTTGATCGAGGAATTGATCGATGCCGTCTGGCTGGTCGATCCTCAAACCCAACGCCTGATTGCGGTCAATCGCGCTGCTGTAGAGTTATTCGGCTTACCCCGCGAGGACCTCATCGGACACGAGGTCAGGGAGCTCGCCTACACCCCGGAGGACCTGTTTTTCTGGGAGGATGTTCTGGCCGGGCGCGCCCAGACCCTCATCTCCGAGACCCTGATACGTCGCCCAGATGCCAACCTGATCCAGGTCTTGCGGCGGGTAGGTTATCTGAGCTGGGGGCAATCTGGGCTCTATCTCGTGTGTTTCTCCGACCAAAGCGAGCGCTATGCCGCTGAACGGGAGCTCGAAAAGCTGATCGCTGAATTGCGCGCCACCCTCGAGTCGAGCACCGACGGTATCCTGGTGACCGATCTCGATGGCGGGATCCGCGGGTTTAACCGGCGCTTTGCCGAGCTTTGGGATCTGCCAAGCGAACTTCTCACCGAACGCAATGATGCCGCCATCTATGAGCGCATGCAGGCTACGGTCGCTGATACGGGGGATTATCTCCGATATACCGCAACGCTGAAGGCCAATCCGCTGTTCGAGTCGACCGATCTACTGAGGCTGCGCAACGGTCGGACCCTAGAACGCGTGACTGTACCCCAATATGCCCGCGGTTGCCCGATCGGCCGGGTCTTTTCATTCCGCGACATCACCCAGCGCCTGAAGAACGAGGAAGAGCTCAAACTGGCAGCCCAGGTCTTTGCCTCGAGCCTCGATGCCATCCTGATCGCCGACCCCGAATTGCGTGTCCTGACTGTCAATCCAGCGGCTGAACAATTGATTGGGCAGGGCAGTGCCTCGCTCATCGGTCAGCGGCTCGATCAGATCCTCCAGCGTTGGTCAGGCTCTGCCCGCGAGTCTGAAATCTGGCACTCGCTCGAACACTCAGCCCATTGGCAAGGCGAGCTCACCCAATGCCATCCAGATGGTCGGAAACTGGTCTGCCTGGTATCTCTGGTGCGGGTCCTGGATACGGGGGGGGCGACGGCGCATTATCTCGCCTTCGTTAAAGACCTCTCCGAGGTGGTGGCGGCGCGTCAGCACATCGAGCGTTTGGCCTTTAATGATTCACTAACCGGCCTACCCAATCGCCGGCGTCTGGATGAGCGCCTAGAGTTTAATATCCAGCTCGCCCAACGCGACCACAGCAGCTTTGCTGTGCTCTTCGTCGATCTGGATCGTTTTAAACATATCAATGATGCCATGGGCCATCTCTTCGGCGACCGGGTCTTAACCAAGGTGGCCGAGCGGATCGCCCAGTGTGTGCGTCATGTCGATACCGTGGCCAGGCTGGGGGGCGATGAATTCGTCATCGTCCTCCATCGCGTCGATGCGCACGAGGCCGAATGCATCGCCCGCCGGGTGCTCGATGCCACTGCCAGACCATTCTCTATCGATGAGCTCGAGTTCACCCTCAGCTGCAGCATCGGGATTGCTATGTATCCAGAGGATGGTCAGACGGCGGATGAGCTGATCAAGAACGCCGATACCGCCATGTATTACATCAAGGAACGCGGGCGCAATGGTCTGTGTTTCTATCAGCGCCAGATGAATGCCCACCTGCTCGAGCGGGTGCGTCTAGATCATGCCATGCGCAAGGCCCTGGCGCGCGGTCATTTTTGGTTGGCCTATCAGCCGCAGGTCGATCTCAAAAGCGGTCGGGTCAGCGGCGCCGAGGCCTTACTGCGTTGGCGGGATCCGGTCATGGGCGATCTCTCGCCGGGCTACTTTATCCCCATCGCCGAGGAAAGCGGGTTTATCATCTCGCTCGGCGACTGGGTCTTGCGCCGGGCTATCGAGCAAGCAGTCCAGTGGTATCGTCGGGGTCTAAAGCTCCTTGTCTCGGTCAATGTCTCGGCAAGTCAGTTTCAAAAGCCCGATTTCAGCGAGCGTCTCGCGCAGGCCCTCGCTGAAGCCGGCTTGCCTCCTGGCCAATTGGAGCTCGAGCTCACCGAATCCATCCTGATCCAAAACGTCGAGGAAACCTTGGAACGGCTCGAGACCCTGGTTGGACTGGGTGTCCGTTTGGCCATCGATGACTTTGGCACTGGCTATTCCAACCTGGCCTATCTCAAACGCTTTCCGATCCATCGGCTCAAGATCGATCGCTCATTCGTCAGCGATATCCCGCATGATGAAAGCGACACTGTCATCGCCACAGCAGTCATCAGTCTAGCTGCGGCGCTTAATCTCCAGGTCATCGCCGAGGGGGTGGAAAACGAGATCCAGCGCCAGTTTTTGCTTGAGGCCGGCTGTCACGCCTTCCAGGGTTATCTCTGTGCACCGGCCTTGCGCCCCGAGGCTTTTGAGGACTTGGTTGCCCGCCTTGGGCTGAGCGATCCGCAGGAAGAGACGCTCAGCTAGATCAGCTAGAGGCGATGGATCTTTAGGCGGACTATGCGCCCAGCCCCTCTGTTCCTGCCAATCGGAGGAAGCGGGCCGCCTCAGCTAGCCGTTGCTTGACCCACCCAGGCAAGGCGGCGACTCTGGTGCGCCGCCGCGGGCCTGCCATTCATCCGGCGTCCAGGTATGCATGGTTAAGGCATGCAGCCCCTGGTTGAACTCATCGGCCAACAGCTCGTTGATCCGCCGATGCCGATCGACCAGCGACAGCCCATTGAAGGCCTCGCTCACTACTAGGAGCTTGAAATGCGACTCGGCATCGGCAGGGACGGCATGCATATAGCTCTCATCCACGACATCGAGATACACAGGCGCTAGGGCCTCCTGGATATGGTGTTCGATACGCTGCTTGCGGTTCATGGATCTGACTCCAGCTTGGGTTTATGCCGCTGAGGGGATCTTGAATCCGATTTGAGCTCGATCTCCTCGACCATTAGCCAGTTGACCGCGGTCTTTAGGACTTGATATTGGGCGTCCTGGGTTCTCGGATCGATAAGCCGCTCGCGTTCGACGCCTTCTAGGCGTCCATAAAGGCTGAGGCGCAACTGTTCAAGGGTACGCACATGCAGCTTCAGGTCGCTGAGCAGTCGGGCAAATTCGCTCTGGGTTGGCGCCACCTCGAGCAGCTCAAACAATTGGTGAAGCGCCCTAAACAGGGGCTCGGCCTCGGTTCCCAGACCAAAATTGCCTGGACTATACACCAGCTGCCGGTCTGGGATCCGCCCGATCCAGACGCGAAAGCCTTCCTTGCGCAATCCATGATAGATTGATGCCTCCGAGATCAGCATGACGAACAGATGCCTGGGATTGGCCACATAGGGCGCACCCCGGACCTCCCAGATCCCTTCTTTGACCAGGCGATAGAGCCGCAGATGCTCGCGAAAATCGGCAGCCTGCAATTGGTCGATGATCAAGGCCGTCGGCTCACCCTCGCTATGGGCGCAGGCCTCGCTGACCACCTGATCGAGCGGCTCGATCGGCGGCTCCATGCGCCCCAACTCATCGCGGGTCGGCGGTAGGATCAGCTGGGGCAGGGGCGGGGCGGTGTCGGTGAAATCGTGATAAAGGATCTGGGGATATTCAAGGGCGCGCGCCAGCGCCATGGCAAAGGCAGTCTTTCTGCGCTCACCATCGCCCTCGATATTCAAAAGCCGGATGCCGGTGTGGGGGGTCGCAAACAGACAGCGGACGAGAAACTCGTAATCGTCGTTTGATTCAAACCCGCACGCCGTCAGTTTTGCCCTGAGATCTGACATAGACGCCAAGCATAGACAGAAATCGCTCAGCGCCCAATAGGCTGGTCCTAATTTTCGCTAGACACCTAGGCAGTTGTAGGGCGATGAACGGTCAGGGTAAGAGAGCAAGGATCTCAGCATGGCCCCCTGCCCTGGCCCAGTCGGCGGCGGTCTTGCCCTCGAGATCACGGATATTGGGATCAGCGCCCTGTTTAAGCAGGGTCTGGACCGTTGCGAGATGGCCCTCCTTGGCCGCCCAGATCAGGGCCGTCCAGCCCTTGGTGCGTTCCTGACGGTTGATCTGGGCGCCTCCTCGCAGCAACAGCCCAACGATCGCGACATGATTGTTCGATGCCGCCAGCATCAAGGCTGTATAGCCACCCCTGTCTACCGCATCGACCCGAGCGCCTGCCTGAAGCAGATGCTCGACAACAGCGACATGCCCGTTGAGCGCTGCCTTCATGAGCGGTGTCCAGCCGCACTCGGTGCGCGGGTCTGGATTGATATGGCGCGCTAGGAGCTGGTCGACTGCGGCAAGGTCGCCCTGTTCGGCGGCCTGGATCAAGGGTGAATCAGGTTCCCCTCCTGTTGGCCATTCCTCAGCAGGTCCACAGCCGGCGAGCAAGCCGAGGAGCAATAGGGCAGGGAGGGATAAGCAAGGGCGATTGATAAAATCCATCATCGCGATCCAAACCGGTCATGTTGGATCAATGCGCAACCTGGCTGCCTGCAGGCTGCGGCAGCAGATCCCCCGCTCGCCAGGGTACAGGCAGTACCTCCAATCAGACCTTTACCGGATTGCCAAATAACCGATTGCGCAAGGACTTGCGGGCAAGATCCAAGGGAATGACCAGGACAGCCATGGCAAGCACGATCAGCCATTCACCGGGCGTCAGGCCAACGCTGCGCAGGATCTCGCCGCCGAAGGTAATAAAGGATACCTGGATGACCATGATCGCGGGGATGATGATCGAGAACAGCCGGTTGGCAAGGAGATGTTCGGCGAGATTCAACCCCTGAGTGCGGGCATTAAAGGTATTGAAGACCTGAGCGAAGACAAAGAAGGCAAAAAAGGCGGTCAAAAACTTGGCCATGGCCTCCGGGCTACCGGGGGGATGACCGCCGTCAAACCATTGCCGGGTGATCGGGCTGGTGAGAAACAGGATACTTAAGCCGGCAATGAATGAACCATTGATGAGAATGGCAGACCACATATCGCCATTGATCAGGGCCTCATCGCGCCGGATAGGGGGTTCGCGCATATAGCGCTCAAGCGCTGCCTCGCCGGCAAAGGCCAGACCGGCCAGGGTATCCATGATGATATTGAGCCATAGCAGCTGGGTCATGGTCAGGGGCAGATCAAAGCCGAAGAATTGGCCCATGAAGGTCACGAGGATGGCCGAAAGATTGACGGTCAATTGAAAGACCAGGAATTTGCGGATCGATTTAAATAGGGTCCGGCCATAGAGCACAGCCTGGGTGATGGATGAAAAATTGTCATCCAGGATCACGATATCGCTGGATTCCTTGGTCATCTCGGTGCCGCTGCCCATCGCAAAGCCGACATCGGCGTTCTTGACCGCAGGCGCATCATTGACCCCATCGCCGGTCATCCCAACCACCAGGTTGAGCTCCTTGGCGAGCTTGACCAGGCGGCTTTTATCAGTGGGATAGGCGCGCGCAACCACAGAGAGATGCAGCAGGATCCCTTTGACCTCCTCATCGCTCATGGCGGCAAGCTCTGCCGAGGTGAGGACCAGGGCCTGAGGGTCGTCTTCCAGGAGGCCGACATCGCGGGCGATCGCGCAGGCGGTATCCTTGGCATCGCCGGTGATCATGACCACATGGATCCCTGCCTGCTTGGCGAGCCTGACCGAGGGATAGGAGGTTGGGCGCAGTTCATCGCGCATCCCAAAGATCCCGAGTAGGGTCAAAGGACGCGGCAGGATAGAGCGCTGGGGATCGATAGGGGTCTCAGCGATCGCGACCGCCAATAGACGCATGGCGCGCGCGGTCAATTGATCCATGGCTGGCTGTAGTCGCTCGTGCGCGAGCGGTTGAGGATTGCCTGCGCCATCGAGCCAATGGGTGCAGGCCTCGAGCACCACCTCGGGTGCACCCTTGACCAGGGTCAGACAGCGCCCATTGCTGACCTGGGTCGCCGAGAACTTGCGGCTGCTGTTGAAGGGGATATGCTCGATGATATCGGCCGGCGGCATGGTCAGATAAGGGGTCATGAAACGCAACAAAGCCTGTTCGGTGCGGTCGGCCCCCACCAGCCTGGGATTGTTGGGGTCGCTTGTATCGATCACTGCGCTGGTGTTATTGCGCAGGGCAAACCCCAGCTGATCGCGCAGCGCCTGGGGGATGGCAGCGAGCGACGCGAATGAGTCGCCAGCGCCATTGAGTACAGCGCCCACCATCAGCCGCCCTTGGGTCAGGGTGCCGGTCTTGTCGGTAAAGAGCAGATTGAGCGAGCCGGCGGTCTCGATCCCCAGCAGCTTGCGCACCAAGACGTTTTCGTTTAAGAGCTTTTTCATATTGATTGCCAGGACCATGGCGATCATCATCGGCAAACCTTCGGGGACAGCGACCACGATGATGATGATGGCCAGGATCAGGGCGGTCACAATATCCTTGACGATGGCCCCTGCTGGCTGAGCAAGATAGTCCTCGAGTCCGGCGGCCTGAATAAAAACGTTGTTAAACATGAAGGCGACAAAGATACAGGCCGCACCGATATAGCCAAAGGTGGCGATATGTCCGCCGAGCACGGAGAGCTTGTGCTGAAGCGGCGAGAGTCGATCCTCGGCCGACAGAAGCTCCTTCATGGTCTGCCCATAGCGGGTCTTGTCGCCAACCGCGGTCACGCGCATGACACATTCGCCATCGGCGAGGAGTCCGGCCCGAAAGAGGCGATGTGTTTCACTGGCCCCGGCCTCGTCGATCCCCTCGGGCAAGGCGGTTTTGCTGACTGGCTCTGATTCGCCGGTCAGTGCTGCCTCATCGACCTCGGCATGTCCAGCGATCAATAACCCATCGGCGGGGATGGTGTCTCCAGGCTGAAGCAAGACCAGGTCGCCCACGACCAGCTCATTGATCGGGATCTCGTGCAGCGCTCCATTGCGAAAGGTCTTGACCCGAATCAGCGAGGCCTCTTCGAGCAGCCTTTGGAATGAGCGCTCGTTGCTATATTCAGACCAGGTGGCAACCAGGGTAGCGATGACCACAGCAAGCGCAATCCCAAAGCCCTCATACCATTCGGCATAGCCGAAGAACATTAGGCCGACTGTGACCGCCAGGGCGACGATCAGGATGACGATGATTGGATCCTTCAGGTTGTCAAGGAGCTTGTCCCAAAAGGTCTCGATCCTTTGGTTCGTGACCGCGTTTGAACCATGTTCGGCGCGGGCGCGGATGACCTCGGCCTCGCTCAGTCCTGGATAGATAAACTTCATGACCATCATCTCCTGGGGGTGGGATGGGTGTCATTCTACAAGCTCGTCCCTGCTTTGATCCGGTCTAGCGCCTCTTTGGGCGCACCGGCCGGCCCGGAAAATCACTAACCCCAGGGTCCTAACCCATCTTTAACCGTTCCGCAATACCTAAGCAAACGAATCATTACTCGCTAAATCCGCCGCTTGTTTCCTGATGCATTGAGGCTGGCCAGCGCCTGACTCTCCCCAGTCTTGACCTCCGGCGGAACTTGCCGCACGGCCCTTTAGGGCGGCCAATCCATACCTCAACAGGTTCTTCGCCGCATTCATCTCGCGGTCATGGGTCTCACCACAAACAGGGCACGTCCAGACACCCACCGACAGCGGCAGGGTTTCGAGCCTGTGCCCCCGGGCCCAACAGCTTGCTGCTGGCAAAGAAACGATCCACGACCACCACCTGCCCACCGCCGCCTTTGGTGACCTCGAGCAGCTAGGGGGATTCTTGCGCTGGAGCGCGTTCAACTGCCGCAGCAAGGCAGCCGGTGATGGCTTAGGCAGGGGCTTGTCCTGTCTTACTGCCTTGTATTGCCGCCTCCACTCATCCAGCGCCCAGGGGTAGGCCAAGCGGGCTGTGCCCTCTGCCTTGAAAAGTCGGTTGCCTGCAAGCTCTAATCCCGATCCCTGCCTTCGCCTGGTTTCAGTGCTCCTTACCGAACTCGATGACGAATCAGACCCACAAGGTCTATCTCAACTGCAACCTGTAACCCGGACGTCATGACCACCGAGCCGGAAATTGACAGAAAAGAGGTTGCCCAATCCACTGGCCCCCGCCGGTCTTGATTGATTGCATCCGGGTGAGGGGGGTTTCTGAGCGGCCGGTAAAGCCATGCCCAGGCGCTCAACTCGGCGCCTGCGCACCGAGGCTTGCAAATCGCTGGCAAAAACCGGACATTCAGCGGCTCTATTTTTGATTGTTGAGGCGAATGCGATGGCAGAGATGGATCGGGCAGAGATAGAGACCCAGGACCCTGCAGCAACCCCGCCAGCACCTCTGGCGCGTGCCACGGATGTATTGCCGACCGAGATCTATCTGCTCCCTGTCGCTGCTCGCCCCTTTTTCCCCGGCCAAGCGGTACCCTTGATGATGGCTGCTGAACCCTGGCTACCGACCATGAGAGCGGTGGTCGAGACCGAGCACCGTCTGCTGGGTATCATCCTGGCGGATACCGAGAACGCGGAGGAAGCGACGGCCGATCGGCTCAGGCGCATTGGCACTGCCGCGCGCGTTCATCGCGTCCATCAGCAGGAGGGGCATCTGCAGGTCCTAGTCGAGTGTCTTCAACGCTTTCGCATCGAGGATTGGATCTCGACCCAGGCCCCCTTTCGGGCGCGGGTGACCTATCTGCCGGAGTACAAGGGCCCGCCTGATCCCGAGGTCAAGGCCTATGCGATGGCGGTTATCAATACCATCAAGGAGCTTCTGCCCTTGAATCCGCTGTATGTCGAGGAGCTGCGCATGTTCCTCGATCGCTTCGGGCCAGATGATCCCTCGCATCTCGCCGATTTTGCTGCCAGCCTCACCACCTCGACCAAGGACCAGCTCCAGGAGGTCTTAGAGACCGTGCCGCTGCTGCCGCGGATGGAAAAGGTTTTGGTCCTGCTCAACAACGAGCTTGAGCTTGCCAAGGCGCAGCAGAAGATCCGCCGCACGGTCGAGGAAAAGATCCAGAAACACCAACGCGAGTTCTTTTTACGCGAGCAGCTCAAGGCAATCCAAAAGGAGCTCGGGATCGCCAAGGACGATCGCACCGCCGAGATCGAGCGTTTCCGCAGCCGGTTGGAGGGCCTCAAGCTAACCGAACAGGCGGAAAAGCGGGTCAAGGAAGAGCTCGATAAGCTCGGCATGCTGGAGATCGGCTCACCTGAGTATGCCGTCACCCGTAATTATCTCGATTGGGTGACCCTCCTGCCTTGGGGCCGTTATTCTGAGGACATCCTGGATCTCGAACGCGCCCGCGGGATCCTCGACCGCGATCATTATGGGTTGCAGGACGTTAAGGAGCGGATTCTGGAGTTTTTGGCAGTCGGCATCCACAAGGGCGAGATCGCCGGATCCATCGTCCTCTTAGTCGGTCCGCCGGGGGTTGGCAAGACCTCGATCGGACGTTCGATCGCCGATGCCCTGGGCCGGCGCTTTTATCGCTTCTCGGTCGGCGGGATCCGCGACGAGGCCGAGATCAAGGGCCATCGCCGCACCTATATCGGCGCCATGCCGGGCAAGTTCATCCAGGCGATGAAGGAGGCCGAGACTGCCAATCCGGTCATCCTGCTCGATGAGATCGACAAGATCGGTGCCTCCTTTCATGGCGATCCTGCCTCGGCCCTGTTAGAGGTGCTAGACCCCGAGCAGAACAGCGATTTTCTGGATCATTATCTCGATCTGCGTTTTGATCTCTCTAAGGTCTTGTTTATCTGTACTGCCAATCAGCTCGACACCATCCCCACCCCCTTGCTCGATCGTATGGAGGTGATCAAGCTCTCAGGCTATATCGCCGAGGAAAAATATCAGATCGCCAAGCGTTATCTACTCCCACGCCAGCTTGAACGCGCAGGCCTTGGCCGGGATGCCCTGCGGATCGGTGGGGGTACGCTGCGCGCCCTCATCGATGGCTATGCCCGGGATGCCGGGGTCAGGCGGTTGGAAAAACAGCTCAACAGGATCGTGCGCAAGGTGGCGGTGCGCCTGCTGGAGGGGGCCGAAAAACCGGTGAGGATCAGGCAAAGAGACCTCAAGTCTTATCTTGGCAGTCCAGTGTTTCGCGACGAACGCAAGCTCTCAGGTCCAGGGGTGGTCACTGGTCTGGCCTGGACCCCCATGGGTGGGGCAACCCTCTCGGTCGAGGCTGCGCGCGTCCATCATTTCGGCCGGGGTTTTAAACTTACCGGTCAGCTTGGGGAGGTGATGAAGGAATCGGCTGAGATCGCCTATGACTATGTCGTTGGTCATGCCGAAGAATTTGGCATCAACCCCGAGTTTTTCGAGAAGGCATTCGTCCATCTCCATGTCCCAGCTGGGGCGACCCCCAAGGATGGCCCATCGGCTGGGATCACCATGGCCTCGGCCTTGATCTCGCTTGGGCGTAACCAGCCGGTGCGCCGTATTGCTATGACCGGCGAGATCACCTTGACCGGCGAGGTGTTTCCAGTCGGGGGGATCCGCGAAAAACTGATTGCGGCGCGCCGGGCGGGGATCACCGAGATCATCCTGCCCGCCGACAACCGTGGCGACTTCGAGGAGGTCCCAGAACATGTGCGTGAGGGTCTCAAGGTCCATTTTGCCGAACGTTTCGCGGAGGTCTTGCTGCAGCTGTTTTGATCAGGCCCCGACTGGCCCTTAAAAAACCAAATCAGGCGCCGTTACCAACCCCAGGCAAATCGGCTAGATCGCTAGAGCAATGGGGGTTCGATCATGATCAGTCCGTTCATGCAGCCCAAACGGCGGGGGATCGTTGCGCCATTCGCCGGGCGTTGGCAAGAGGCACGTCTGCTGCTTCGGCTCGATGCTGATCTGGAGGGCGGGCGCTGGCTGGCGCAGATCTATGATCAGGCTGCCCGGCGTCCTGTGCGCCGGCTCGATCTCGATCAGGCCCTTAGATCGGTCAGCAAAACCTTCGCCCTCTAGCCATTGGTCGCCTGCTCTCCGAACCTGACCAGCGCCGATTTCATGTCACTTCAGCCGATCCTCCGTCGGCATCTCGTCGGCCCAGATGTCATGGATCGAGCCAATTCCGCTGCTATGAAGGCCAAGACCCCCTGGCATGGATTTCGCCTCTCTCAGCGTGTCAACCGGTCATGCAGGGGGTGTCAGGTGCAACCGATCCAGCAAAACACCATACCTCAGTTCTCCCTTATGCCCGCATCTGAGGGTGCGGTGGCCATCGATGCCGTACGCTTTTTATTGGCGATGACCGCCTCGCTTGAACTCGATGCGGTCATCAGGACGCTCAATGCCTTTTTGGTTGAGCTGGTTGCCCCGACGGGTTGGTCCTATCGCAGCCCCGGCGATGAACTGCACTTGAGCGAAGGTCAACAGATCGGCCACAGTGTCCAGTATCGGCTTGGGTTGAATGATCAGGCGCTGGGTGTACTCGAGCTGTACGGGGGGCGGCCCTTTTCTGCCGAGGACCAGCAGCGCATCGAGGGTCTATTGGCCTTGGCCGTGCCCTCAATCCAGAACGCCCTGCGGTTTTTCCAGGTCAGCCGGCAGCTCGAGCGCGATCCGCTCACTGGGCTGGGTAACCGCCGCGCCCTGATGCTCCAAGGCGCCCAATGGCTAGCCGATTGTATCCGGCATCGCCATTCGCTTTCGCTGCTGGTTTTGGATCTGGATCGTTTTAAGATGATCAACGATACCTATGGTCATCCTACGGGGGATCGGGTGCTGTGCCAGGTCGCCGAGGTCTTACGGACAGTCACCCGGGCGGCAGATCTCTGCGTGCGCCTGGGCGGCGATGAGTTTGTGGTACTCCTGCCCGGTGCGACCCTGGATGAGGCCCAGGACTGCGCCGAGCGCATCCGCCAGGCGCTGGCCGAGCATTGGGTCGAGACCGAAACCGGCGAGCGGGTTAGGATCGGGGTGAGCATCGGGGTAGCGACCTATCGCTCCGGCATGGACCTCGAGCAGCTGTATCGAGAGGCCGATGCAGCCCTTTATGCCGTCAAACAGGCGCGCCCAGAGCGTGCCCCGCACCGCCTGGGCCGAATGGGATTCCAGGTCCAACCGCTCCTGGCCTAGGGTCGTTGATCACCGACCAAGCAGCCAAATGATATCCAGATGGCCCGGCGCGACCCAATGCCGTCCTTCAGGCGCTGTGCTGGCCTCCTAGGCCTGTGCCTCTGCGTCTATCCATGCCTGGGAGTGACTGCCCTCCTTGTCCAAAAATCCTCGCTGTCATCGACTGGTATCCTCTCGGGGATCAGGTTTGCCAGTTGCGTTCTTCATGTTTCAAGCAGGGGGTCACTGCTAGCCAGGGAGCATCACCCGCTGGGCTGCTGGTACCCAGTGGATCGCCCTCATCGGTCCCAGTCCATCCCCAAGATCCAGACCCTAAGCCGGCAAATTCCGTTTTAGCCCGGATCGCCTCCTTCCCTAGCGGTCCAAGGTGGTCAAACCCTTGCTGCTGCAAACCATCGCAGACACTTACCAGCTGCGGGAATGCCCACCCGTGGGAGGGGCAGAGAGATAAAATCACGCCAGCTCTTCGAGCTGCCTCTAGCAGCCCCTCATTCGTCCACTGTGAGCATGCATGCTTGCGGGTCGCCCTGGTTTTGAGTGAAGCCGCGGGCTCATCCAGTTCATGGACTGAGCTTTTGCCGTTTACTGGGTCATGACGCATGAGACAGATCAATATCCCATTGAACCCGTTCTCACCGCTTGAGGTGGGCGAGCAGACTAATGCGGAATGAGGCAAAGGGCGAGTGGCAACGGTAGATCGGTATAGAGGTATAGAGCAGGGCGCAATGACCCGTTGCAGATCATAGGATCCTGATTGCAGGACTTGACACTATATCTTGTGGAGTATAGTGTCAATTGCATTGTGCATAGATTTTATGCTAAATTAATTGGCAATGTTACCAAGCCAAATCTCATCGTCGTGAAGAATTAGATCGTTTGGTCTTTTTCGAATATAAGAAAACAATTATAACCAAGTCTCTGGTCGTCCACAATATCAGAAGGCGGAGGGTACATGAGCGAGGAGTTAAGGGTTTCGCCAATCGAAACCCGCGGCAAGACGTGCGTGAAACGTTATGCAATGGTCATCGATGTGCGCCGTTGCATCGGCTGTCTGGCCTGTCAGGTGGCGTGCAAGGCTGAATACGATACGCCGTTGGGTGTCAATCGTACCTGGGTACCCTACAGGGTGGTGGGTAAATATCCGAACGTCAAAAAACAGTTTTTGCCGCGGTTGTGCAACCACTGCGACGATCCGCCCTGTGTGCGTAATTGTCCGGTGGGCGCGACCTTCAAGGTCGAGGATGGCGGTTTTGTATTGCAACGCTATGAGCGTTGCATCGGTTGCCGCAGCTGTATGGCGGCCTGCCCCTATAATGCCCGTTTCATGCTGCCTTCTCATCGCACTTACACGCCGATTACCAATGTGGTCGACAAATGCACCTTCTGTTTCCATCGCGTCAATGAAAATCTAGTGCCTGCCTGTGTCCAGACCTGCATTGGTCGAGCGCGCGTATTTGGCGATCTGAATGACCCAAACAGCGAGGTATCCTATCTCGTGGCCAAGAATGCCACTCAGGTGTTGCGGCCAGAACAGGGTACCAAGCCGCATGTGTTCTACATTGGCGCTGATCGCAATCAGACCGAGTTTGCTCGCGATGCCTATCATCGACCCGAGGTGATGGAACTCGAGCGCGCGGCCTTCAAGCGTCATTTTAAGATTTAAAAAAGGAAAATCGACATGGGCGATTACGTCTGGTTCCATGACTATTCCTGGCATCCGGTTTATTCTGTTTACTTTTTTGTAGTCGGCATCCTTGCAGGGTTGTCGTTCTTGTCTTACGGATCATGGTTGATCCCGGCCTTGCGCCCATTGCGCGAAAAGGCGGCTTATGGGTCTCTGGGGTTGCTGGTGATTGGGGGTCTGCTGTTGATCGCTGACCTTTCCCAGCCCCTGCGTTTTTTGAATGTGCTGAATCCGGCCTATCTGCAATTTACCTCGCCGCTGGCCTGGGGGGCGCTCAATATCGTTGCCTTCGGTGTGTTTTCATTGCTCTACATCCTTGAGCTGCAAAAGAAACGGGAGGCTGCGCTCGGTAAGATTCTGGCGATGATCACCGCCCTGTTAGGCTTAGGGTTGCCGATCTATACCGGCTATGACCTGACCGTGCATCAGTCGCGGCCGATGTGGAATACGCCGATCATGCCGGTGCTATTCGTCGCCTTGGCGATTGCCTCGGGTTCTGCAGTCGGGTCGCTGCTGGCCGGCAAAAACCAGGATGCGCAAAGGGTTCTCCGTGAGTTTATGCTGTGGTCTGCGGCTGCAGTGGGCATTGTGCTAGTCGGCATGCTCGGGACAACCAGCTATGGGGGTTCGGCTGAGGAGCTGACCTTCCTGATCCTGACGACGGGCACCATGGGTTTGATCTTTGTCGGCGTGGGCATCATCGCCGGAACGGCTGCACCTATCGCCCTATTGTTCTATGCGCATCTTAGAGAACGGACTACTGGCCTGGCCTTTGCCGCCATCCTGATCCTGATCGGGAGTGCAGCTCTGCGCTATGCCTTGCTGATGGGCCCTCAAGAGTTACAAACCCTGTACTGACCGCACGAGAGGAGATCCAACCATGATGGAAATGACCAAACTCAACCGGCGCACCTTTCTCAAGGTCAGTGCGGCTACTGGCGCGGCTGCTGCCGTAGCACCCCGGCTGCTGAAGGCCATGGAGCTCGAGCTGGCTGGCAAGGATGTCAGTCCAGTATCCGGTGTCCAACGCAAGGCTGTTCCCATCACCTGTCATTTCTGCAATATCCAGGATGGCGCCATTGCCTATCTGGAGAACGATCGGGTGGTCAAGCTCGAGGGGAATCCCGAGCATGTTTCGACCCGAGGTCGTTTGTGTCCGAAGGGCAATTCGGGCATGTGGTATAGCTATGATCCGGATCGTATCCTGTATCCCTTGAAGCGGGTCGGCAAACGCGGTGAGGGAAAATGGAAACGCATTACCTGGGACGAGGCGCTCACTGAGGTCGCTGCCAAGCTGGACGAGGCACTCAAGGAAGACCCGAACACCATCGTCCTGAAATATGGGCGCAATCGCACCGGCGGGGTCCTCGACCGCTTTATGCAAACCCTGGGTTCAGACAGCATCATCAACCATACCTCGGTTTGCGAGTCATCGAAGAAGGTGGGGATGGAGCCGGCTTGGGGGCCAGACATCGAGACACCGGATTTCGCCAATACAAAGTACGTTTTGAACTTTGGCTCGAATGTGCTGGAGGCGTCCTATTTCCACAATCCGCTCTCACAGCGCGTCGCGGAAGGCCGCGTCGACAATCACATGAAGATCGTGACCTTCGACGTGCGCCTGTCGAACACCGCCGGCTTCTCGGACGAATGGATTCCGGTGCACCCGGGCACGGATGGGGCTGTCGCTCTGGCGATCGGTCATGTGATCCTGCGTGAGGATCTTCAAGACTCCGAGTTCATCAACACCTGGACCAATGTCACGGTCGATGAGCTGAAAGAGCACTATAAGCAATTTACCCCCGAATGGGCGGAGAAGATCTCAGGCGTGCCGGCGGCAACGATCGAGCGCATTGCGATCGAGTTCGCCACCACCAAGCCGGCGACGATCTTTACCTATCGCGGTCCGGCCAAGCACCTGTATGGGTCCTATAATGAAAAGGCCTGCATGATGCTGCCGGTCATGACGGGTAACATCGAACGGCGAGGGGGGTATTGCCTGCCGCGGGGGATGAGCTGGCCGCAGCCGAAACCTGAACCGCCCAAGCCGGCCAAGCATGCCTATATGAATAAGCATCATCATCCGCTGTACCCGCTAGCAAGCCACGGGGTTTCTCATCTTCTGCCCTTCCATATCGCCGACGGTACCATGAAGGTGAATGTCTATTTCACCTACCAAGATAATCCAGTCTATACCAATCCGGGTGCCCGGGCGGTTTGGGGTAAGGTGCTCTCCGATGAAACGCTCGTCCCCTTCTTTGTCTCGATGAGCTCGCATATGGGCGAAGAAACAGCGCTCGCCGACATCATCCTGCCCGATTGCCCCTATCTCGAGCGCTGGGAACCGGAATCGATGCCGAATTCGCTCTGGCCCTGGCTGGGCATCCGCCAGCCGGTGCACAAGTCGCTCGGCGAATCACGCGAAAACCGCATCCTGATGCGCGACATCATCTGGAAGCTCGATCCGGATGGTTCGCGGGGCATGCGCAAATACTGGGAGTTCAAGGATGGCGAGGATTATATGCGCCATCACTTCGACAATATTCCCGGCCTCAAAGAAGCCGGCGGTCTCGACTTCCTGAAGAAACATGGCGTCTGGCCGATCTATGGCAAGCTCGATCCGAGGACGGGCAAGATCGTCGATAAGACCGGTCGCGAGATCAGGGCTGAGTACGGCCTATACAAGAAAGAGCTGTCCGAAGAAGAGATGGCGGGTGCCATCATCGATGAGAATGGCCTGATCACCAAGAATGGCAAGGCGATCGGCATCCAGCGCAATGGTAAGAACTATGTTGGGTTTGCAACGCCCAATCGCCTGATCAACGTCCGGGTCGATGAGTGGGCCAAATATGGCTTCAACCCCATGCCGACCTTCAAGCGTATTCCCTGGCACGAGACGATGAGGGAGGATGAGATGATCCTCACCACCTTCAAGCTCAACGTGCATAAGCAGTCGCGCAGTGCGGCGGTGAAATGGCTGGCCGAGATCGCTCATAGCAACCCTGCCTGGATCAACACCGAGACGGCGAAGAAGATCGGTGTCAAGACCGGCGATCTCGTTCGTGTCGAGTCGAAGGTGGGTTATCTCGTCACCAAGGCCTATGTGACGGAAGGGATCCATCCCAAGGCCATCGCCATTCCGACCGCCTTTGGCCACTGGGAATACGGCCGTTTGGCGACTCTCAAGCTCAAGGAGAAAAAACCGGAATGGAGCCATGGCCAGGAAGACCCGGATTTCAACAACGTCTGGTGGGATGACAAGGGGGTTCACCCCAATGACATTATTCCAGCCATTGCCGACCCGATCGGTGGTTCACAGGCTTGGTTTGATACCGTGGTCAAGGTGACCAAGGCGGGTCCGAATGACAAGTATGGTGATGTCGTTGCGGATTGGGACAGGCATGTCGAAGCCTTTAAAGAAGGTTTGCGCTATGCCTACACGGGTGATCTACACCGCAAGATGCACCCGGAGATGGCCCACTGGAAGGGGCCCGAGGAGGCGGGGCACGAATCAGAGGGCAGTCATCTCTGACCAGGTGATAGAGGCTGAACAGGCTTATGAAGACCTCCCAGATCGAGGGTAAGAAAAGCGGTATCAGCCAGCCCACGGCCATCCCTGAGGTTGCGGCAGGGATGGCTGCTGAGTGTGGTGCCCGCGCTCTGCTCTATCGCCTGCTGTCTGCCGTCTTCGTCGAGGAGGCATCGGCAGAGTTTCTGAGCGCCATGCGCACTCCGGAGATGCTCGAGCAACTGGCTGAGGTCGGTATAGGTTTCGATGCCGATTTCACTGCTGCGCCTCTGGCTGAGCTCGTGGATACGCTTGCGGTCGAATATGCCAGTTTATTCGCTGCCTCGGGTGGGTTCCCGCCGGTTGAATCGGTGCGTCTCTATGGCCGTTATCGACATGAGCCCAACTTTGAGGTGATGCAGACTTACCAGCGTCTAGGGTTCGTGCTCCAACCGGGTCGCCATGAGGTATTTGCCGACCAGCTCGGCGTCGAACTGATGTTCATCGCCGAATTGCTCGAACGCCAGGCCGAAGCGCTCGCCAAAGGCGACCTTATCGCTAGCCGCAAGCTGGAAAAAGAGATCAAACGTTTCTGGAGTCGGCATCTAGGCCGCTGGGTCAGGGGGTATGCACGGCTGATCGAGCGAGCAGCGATGCATTCATTCTATCGGGAGATGGCCCGCTTTCTAAGAGGATTCGCCGAAGAAGAGATCGCTGCCCTGGGTCTGCACATCGAGGATGCCGATGGAGCGCGCCTCGAGGTTCCCAAGGCCGAGGTGCAGGAGGCGGCGGATCCGCAAAAACCGGGGTGCACCAGCGACGCCGCCCCACCAGGTCGGCAGGGTATCCGGCGGTTGCAGGATTTACGCTTACCAAGCGTCCCAGACTGACCTGCCGCCCCAGCCTGGGGCACGCTGGGCTCCTGGCTCGTGGTAACCCCGATCGTTGCTCATGAGGCGCTGATTGTATGAGTATCCTTGATCTTGCCCCGCCCAAGCTGTTGCCGCCCGATCGCCAGGTGCTTGCCAATCTCGATTGGTCAGAGGCTGCAGCGCTGTGGAATAGCAACCAACTGCGGGCACTGCATGATTGGTTGAACGAACGCTGGTCGCGCCTGATCCGCAATAGCCTGATGGGGACCAAAGATCCTGAGGCAGAGTTTCTGCAGGGATTGGCCTATGCGACGCTCGCGTTGTTTTTCACCCAAAACCGCAATCAGGAAGGCGCACTCTTGATGATCGATGATGCCTTAATCGTCTTAGCAAAATATCGGCCAGGTTATTTGGGGGTGAAGATTGAGCCGATCATCGCCGCCTTGCAGGAATTACGGCCGCTGCTCGTCGGTTTAGCGCCGGATGCGGAATGTCCTGTGTATCCCTTTGTCTACCCGAAATTCGAATATACGCCCTGAACAGATGGAGTCTGCTGCGCCCGATCAGCCTGAGTTATTGCTGAGGCGTCTGCTGAGTTTCAATCCGCAGGATCTGGCCCCTTACACCTCCGAGGATTTTATCATCGATGCCCCTGGCGTCGAGGACATCGCGGCGCGGTGTAGCGGCGTCGTTTTGGCTCAGGCGAATGCAGCCGAGGATCGGGCCATTCAGCTGCTTGTGGCGGGCGCGCCTTTGGTATTCATCGGGGATGCGGCCCTGCAGGACAGCGCGCTGGTCAAGCGTCTAGCGGCTCGTTATCCTGAGCGGGTGGGGATCTATGCCCCAGCAAGGCGTCAGTCAGTGAGCTGGTCATTCGATACGGTTTCCAATGCTGACTTCAAGGTCATGACCCCTTCACTAGCCGAGCCGGCATGGGAAGTCCTGAAGGCCGATGGTACACCGACTGGTACCCTGCTTACCTGGTGGTTGACCGAATTGCGACAGCTCGGTGCCGTGCAGTTTCTCGTGCATGCCGAGGTGCGCGACGATACCGATCTCAATATCCTGGCTGGGCTGGTCGAGATGCTGGGTGAGAGCCTATGGGTTGCCCCCCGTAGCCCAGAGTGTCTACCGCTTGCCGACTGGATCAACTATGGGCGCTGCCGCCAGCTGGCGCTATCTGCCATCGATGCTGAGCACCTGAGGATCACCTAAACGCATGAAACCTTGGCGAGCTGTCCTTGTTTTGCTGTTCTCCAGCGCCTTAGCGCAGGCTACCCTTGCCTCAGTTGGCCCCCAGCATGGGCAGCCGGCGCTTCTTGCCATCGGGTCTGAATCAGTCGATCTCACCCAGGCATTAAGCCCGATGACGCCGCTTGCCGGCCACCCCTTCTCCTGGCCAGTCAGGGGCAAGCCACCGGCGAGTGTGATCCTAGCTGATCAGGGTATGCAGTCCCCCTTGAGTGGGGCTCAGCCGGACGCCGGCTCAGACCCGCTCGCCGATCAGGGCGGGGTCGATAGGGAGGAAAGGCAAGTCGGCACCGGTTCAGAGGCTATTCGTAGCGGGACGCCGCCGGAGAGGGGATTTGGCTTCGTGATCCCTAAGAATACCTGTGAATCCGGCTCTGCCCTCCAGGAATTCCAGAGCGATTATTAATACGGTTGTGGGTATCGCGTATCCAGAATTCCACCAGACTCATTGCGTTCGTTACCGCTATCGCTATAGCGCCTGCCAGCGTTGCGCCGAGGTCTGCCCGCATGAGGCAATCGTGCTCTCTGATCAGGGGGCGCAGATCGATCCAGCCCGTTGTCAACATTGTGCTCTCTGTCTCTCCGCCTGCCGGAGCGGCGCCTGGACGAGCAAAGGTTTCGAGCCGATTGAACTGGTGCGCCGGGCAATCGAACACACGCAATTTAGCATCGCTTGTGCACCCTCCGGGCTGAGGGGGGATGCCATCGTCCCCTGCCTAGGGGCAGTCGATGCAGGGATAATCGCCTATTTAGGCAAACGCCGTATCCAGTTGACCCTCTTGGGCAGCGCCCATTGCCATCATTGCCCTCATGGTGCCAAGGGTACCGAGCAGATCAGCCTCAATCTGGAGGCTGCCGCAATCCTGCGCAGTGCTGCCCAAGAGGAGGGGCGGGACTGGCTAGAACCCGTGTTGTCCGCTGCCCCGAGCGTGACCCAGTCGCCCCAACCCGAGCGCCGCCAGCTGTTTCGCCGTCTGGTTGGCGGTTTGGTCGACGCCGGTCCGGATCCACAAACTGCCAACCCCCCAGTAGCCGCCGAGCGGGCCATTCGCGCTGCACCCTATGTCACCAGCGAACGACGTGAGCTTCTGCAGATCGTTTGTGAGCGCACGGGCGGCCAACCGACGCGCATCGATTGGCATGAGGCATTGCCCCTGATGCAGCTGACCTTGGAAGGGGGCTGTACAAATTGTGAGGCCTGTTTCCGGGTCTGTCCGACTGGCGCCCTCCAGATCGTCGAAAACCCGGGTGAATGGGCGCTCACCTTCCAGATCGACCGCTGTGTGGGCTGTGCAGTCTGCCTTGAGGTCTGCCAGCCTGGGGTGCTCAGGGCCGTAGCCAATTTCGATGCGCGTCCGGAACAGCCAGCGCGCATCCTCCATGCCCTGGCCAAACAGCGCTGCGCGCGCTGCGACCGTTTTTTCGTATCCCCCAGCCCCACCGAGATCTGTCCGGTCTGTCGCGACGATGAAGAGGCCTTCTTGGCAATTTTCGGTAGATGAGGGGGTGTAAGGCGATGGAATGGGAATTCACACCGGCAGATGTCGTCAAGGGCTTAAGCGATTATCGATTGGAGGATTTTCGTCGCGATCTGGCTGAAGAGGTGCGCTTAAATCTAGGCGAGGATGAAGAACGCTGTAGGCATGTTTTTCATCTGCTGTATGACCTGTGCTATGCGCTCGCTACCCACCAGGATCTAGAAGCGCACCTGGCCAGCTATGCCTATGACCCGCCCACAGTGCAATTCTTGCGCGAACTGTCTCCGCTGATGGCTGATAACGCTGCGATGCTCGGCGCCATTCTGCAGCGCCAGATCATGGATCGGGTCGAGTCGGGCATGCCGCTGGAGGACGCCATCGCCGAGGTCGGGGAATGGCATCGGCGGACCATCGCTGCAGAGCTTACCCAGTTGGGTTGATTCCCTTCCAGCGCTCTCAGTCTTCAGGTTCAGGCGTTGAACCTATGATGCGCCGATTGGCAGCATCCTAAGCGGATAGGACCCTCGCCTGGGCCAGGGGGGTGCTTGGGCGTTTCGGCCTCGCAAAGGATTGGCGCGGCACTTTAGCCCCCCTCGGGCCCAAGGCGGCCCAGCCTTTCATGAACCTTCTGCAGGCCTGCCGAAGGTCTCCCCAATAGGCTGAGGCCCCCTTTGAGCCAGCCTGGGGTCAGGATAGAGTGACCCAGTCAACACATCGACCTGCCGACTTGGTTTAGACTGTCCGCTTTATGTTGGTTGTAATCAAATATCTGTTTAAGAGGCAGTCAAAACCATGCTAAGCGATCTCAAATTGAGCGTGAAGCTGGCCGCCAGCTTCTTTGCGATGGCAGTCATCATCTTGGTTCTCAGTGCCTTGGGCACGCGCAGTGAATTAGAAATGCGCGCTTATCTGGTTGGGATGAACCAAGAGACACTTCCTGCAATCGTGGCGCTCAACCGGTTGAACTATGAACGCGTTTCGCTCCGCGGCCGGATCTATGAGGTCAAGGCGCTCAGACATCAGGACCCCGAGTCGCTTGAGCAGGTTCTGCGCCAGCAGGTTGCTGCCTGGCGGGTGCTCGACGAGCAACTCAAGCAGATCGAAGATCTGCCGCGCTCGGTCGAAGAGCAGGCGATCTTCAACGCACTCAAATCCGACTATCACAAATGGCGCGAGCACTATAGAGAGCTCGAGCGCCTGATCCAGTCCATGATCCAGGCCCCGGACGCGGCTGTCTTTAGCGATCTGCATAGCCAGTTTTCGGTTCAGCTCGATGCAACCTTCCTGGTTTCGGATCGGGTGGCGGTCTTGATCGAATCCCTGGTCGCACTCAAGAACAAATCCACTGCCGATACCCTGGCCAAGGCCGAACGTGAGAGCAGACTGGCAATCGTGCTCTATTGGATCGGCGCTGCTGTCGGTGTACTCGTGTCTGTTGTGTTAGGGGTCTTTGTTTCCCGCAGTGTTTTGCGCCAGCTTGGCGCTGACCCGGCGCAGGTGGTCGGGATCGTCAACCGGCTTGCCGAAGGCGATCTGACCACCGAGATCCAAACGCGCCAGGGCGATCAGACCAGCCTGCTGGCTGCCATGGCGCGTATGGTCGATAACCTCAGGCGACTGTTACGCGAGGTGGCCAATGCCAGCGCCCAGGTCGCCGCCGCTGCCACCCAGCTTTCCGCGACTAGTGAGGAGACCAAAGGTCAGGTCGAGATTGAACATGCCCAGGCCGAGCAGGTCGCCACCGCGATGAACGAGATGACCGCCACAGTCGAGGAGGTGGCGCGCAATGCTGCAGCTGCAGCCCATGCCGCCCAGGAGACCGACCGCGAGACCGAGGCAGGGGGCCAGGTCGTCGCCCAAACCATCTCGGCGATCGATCTGTTGGCGCAGGAGGTCGAATCGGCAGGTCAGGTCATCGCCCAACTCTCGAAGGACAGCGAGGAGATCGGAGCGGTGTTGGATGTGATCCGGGGTGTAGCCGAGCAGACCAATCTGCTTGCCCTCAATGCCGCGATCGAGGCGGCGCGTGCCGGTGAACAGGGACGCGGGTTCGCCGTGGTCGCCGCCGAGGTACGCACCCTGGCCAGCCGCACCCAGTCCTCAATTCAGGACATCCAAGAAAAGATCGAGCGGGTCCAAAGCGGCTCGGCGGGGGCAGTTGCGGTCATGAACAAAGGTCAGCAGATGGCGCGCGAAAGTGTCGTCCAGGCCCAGCGCGCTGGCGAGTCGCTCCAGACGATCAGCGCAGCGATCGCCCGTATTGCCGATATGAACCGTCAGATCGCCAGTGCTGCTGAGGAACAGGCAGCGGTTGCCGAGGAGATCAACCGCAATATCCATGTGATTTCATCCACGGTCGATCAGACCGCCCGGGGTTCGGCCCATATCGCCAGTGCCAGCGAAGAGATGGCGCGTCTCGCCAGCCGACTCCAAGAGCGTTTGGGGCGTTTCAGGCTGTAATTTCAGAACTCAGCCAGGCGCTGGGTATTGGATCAGCCGTCGGATGAGTTCCTCCAAAACCAGGGGGGTGAGCGGTTTGCTGATCCGGGCGGCGAGTTCAGGGATCTCTGAACCCTGCTCATCCGGTGCGACCATGCCGATGATGGGCGGCTGGCGCACCGTCTGGGCCGGCTCGCCCGTCATCTGGGCGAGCATCCCGGTCAATGGGTCCTGCAAGCCGACGAGATCGATGAAGACCAGGTCATAGTCAGCCGTCTTTAAACAGGCGATGCCTGTATAGGGATCCGAGACGATCGCCGTATCATGGCCAGCTTGTTGGAACAGGGCGGCAGCAAGCTTTTGATGGATTGGATCGGGTTCGATAAAGAGGATACGCAGATGAGGGCGATGCTCAGCGAGCAGGTGCCGGGTGATTAAGGGCCCCTTTGCTGGGCGCTCGGGCGCAAGGACTCGACTGAGCAAGGCGCGCAGTTCGAACGGTGGGATCGGCTTGGTCAAGAAGGCATCGATCCCGAGCGACCGGCAACGTTCCGCATCGCCGCGTTGACCCAGCGAGGCGAGCATCACCAATGCCCTCTGCTCGGCCAGGCCCTCGACCTTGAGCTGTTGGGCCAGGGTAAAGCCATCGAGTCCCGGGAGCACCGAATCGAAGAGATAAAGATCGAAGCGTTGGCTCCGGGCCAGTTCCAGGGCCTGGATACCGCTGCTCGCCTGCTCGACCGCAAATCCCCAATCCTTGAGCCAATAGCTCAGGGTCCGCTGGGTCTCACGATGATCATCCACGATCAAGGCCCGTTTGCCGTTCCAACGGGTTGCCCAGGGTGCTGCTGTCTCCGCTGTCTTATCGGTTGGGAGCCGCACCAAGGGCAGATCGATATGCAATGCCGTCGGTGACTGATCATCGATCCAGATCCGGCCACCCATGGATTCGATCAGACGCCTGCAGGTCTCGACCTGCAAACAGTCCAGATAACTGAGCTTGGTCTCTGGGGTCTCTGCTGACGGGGCGAAGAATCGGCGTAGCTCATCTGGCCTCTGACCAAGGTCAAGCAGCGAAAACCGGACCCAGTCGAGCTTGGGATCGTCGCTCTCAAGCCTTCGCATCTGAATACAAGGGTTTACGTCCGGCAAATGAATCAATAGGGCATTGGCGAGGATCGTTAAGATCTGGCGGATCCGTCCTGGATCGCCTTGGTTGTGGTTCGGCAGATCATTGGCCAGATCAAGATGAACCCGGCGCCCTTGCGCCTGAACGCTGTCCGCGATGGCATTGGTGAGATCGGTAAACAACACCGCTGGATTGAAGGGGATCTGCACAAGTCCGATTGCGCCGGTTTGCAGATGCGTCATATCCACTAGGATCTCGGCCCGATCGAGCAGTGATTGGGCCCCGGCCTGGATCTGCTGGAGATAATCGCGCTGGTTTGGGCCCAGATCCGTATCCAGACTCAAGGCCGCAAGTTTAAGGATCTCCTGAAGCCCAAGGCGGATCTCGCGGCTTAACTCGGTGAGATACTGACCTTCAGAGAGCGGATTCTGAGCTGCCGGGGGGGCAGATGCGCTCACCTGCGTTGAGGATAAGGCAGCGTGCGGTTCTGGGCTGGGGGTCATGATCGTCGGTCATCCAGGCATCTTGGTCATGGCATGATCGCCAAAGCCTATGCGAGTAATTTAGGCCGATCAAGACCAAGGACAAGGACCCGACGATCATCCAGGCTGCTAATCGGCTGGGGAGGCTGGGGCGGGGGACGCCGAATCCGGGCCCCCCTGATCCACCGGCTTGGTCTGAGCGAGTAGCTTGGCCCGATTGAGCTCGGCAAGGCTGCCCAGGTCATATTTGGACAGCCGGAAATAATAGGGCCGGTCAGACCCTTTAAGCACATAGTCCTCGCGCTCGACCATCTTAGAGAGCCGATAGATCTTGTTTTGGCCTGAGCTGAGCTCAACCCTGAGCTCAAGCACGGGTGCCGATTGGTTATAACCCGGATCATCCGCTGTCCCCAGCACATCGCGGTAGCTAAGGTTGGCGAGATCCTGGATCAGCGCCCGCGCCTTGTCCTGGTCGAGCTGCTCACCTGCGCCGGCATCGGCGAGACGCCAGCCTGCTCCCTCCTGTTCGATCCGCCAGTCGTTACCCGCGACCGCCCGGATCTCGCCGGCATCCAGCCTAAGCTGCCCCTTATCGATCCAGTCCTCACGGCGGTTGGAGACATCGGAGATCGCTAGCCCCAGCTCATAGACCGCTGGATCATTGACCAAACGCCCATACACCCGCCTAAAGCTTGGGGTCTCGCCGAGGATGAGGGTGCCGATGGTACCCTCCTTGCCGATCAGGGTCAGGCGGCGTTTGAAATCTTGGTCTGCGACCTTGAAGCGCGCCCTTGCCTCGGCGCTATTGGCGATCGGCAAGGGGTGCTGAAGGGCAGAGAGGTCAGTGAGCAGCTGATCGATCTTAGAGGTAGCGGCCGGAAAGTCATCAAGCCCCCCTATGACCCAGTTGTTTTCGCCGCGCCGTTCGATCCGCAAGACCTCGGTCCCTTGGGGGCCCTCGATCTGGAGCGCCGTCACCTGCTCGGGTTTGAAGGCGAGCAGCGGGCCTTGGGGTTCATAGGCACGGTTATCCGATTGACTCAGCGCCAATCCAAGTGCCAGGAGGAGCTGGAACAACAACAAACCAGCAAGACCCATGACCCAAGGGGTGCGCAGATCCTGGCGCCAACCAGGACCCAGGGCAGCGCCCAGCGGCTGATTCTGCGATTCAAATGTCTTGACAAATTCAACCATGGCTTATTGACCTCCAAGCCCGAGGATCGCCGCATGATCACGGGCGCGCCGGGCGCGGGTACGCCGATGTAGCCAATAGACCAGGATCAGGCCACCGATTGCCAGTAGATAATTGAGCGTCTCCCAAAAGAGACGGGTCTCGCGCCCGACCGGTACGAGCATGCGGCTAAACTGACCGCGCCCGCGCAATGACAGCAGGGCCGGATCCTCGAGCGACCAATCGATGGCGTTTTGGATGAGTTCAAACGGCTTAAGATAGCGGGTCTGCATGGCCTCATGAGCGAGACTGATCGCAGCATCCCCAAGGAAGGACTGCGAGCCGATCAGGATCAGACGCGCCGACTCTGGAGAGCTGTCGATCACCCGCGAGATCTTGGGTGTCCTATCCTGCTCGGAATCCTCGTCCTTGGCAGGCCCGGCCACTGCCGCTTCTGGCGGCTCCTGGGACTGGTCCTTTTGGGCAAGCACCGGCGATGGTTTGCCGGCGAATGCCGACTCGAATCGACCCTCGACGGCCACAGCCAATAGTTTGCGCCCGCGGTCTGAACCGCGGGCAAACCCCAAAGGCCCATGGGTCGTGAAATCGGGCTGGATCTCCTCGGAGTCGCTGGTCCAGGCATCCGGCGAGCTTTCGATGAGCGCCGTCACCTTGCGGTTGGCGTTTTTCGCCTGATCGATGCCGATCGGCGAGACCCAGTTAAGGGTAATCTGACCCAAGCCCGCGGTGATCGGATGATTGGGATTTAGGCCTTCGCCGCGGATGTCGGGGAAATAGGGATACTCCAGGGTCTGGATCTCGCGGATTAAAAACCCTCCGACATTGCGCTGGATCGGGATTGGGAAGGGGGTATTGCGCGGGTCTAGGACCAGGCGGGGCTCTAAGATCAGTCCATGATACGCTAGCCAGTCCTCAAGCCCGGTTGAGCGCTTGCGCGCGCTGATCGCCCCACCCCCAAGGTTCAGATCAAAACCTGAGGTGGCGATGATGACGGTTCCCCCCTGCATCAGGAACTGGTCGATGGCAAAGCGCTGTTTATCATCCAGCCCCGCGGGGCCGACGACCAGCAAGAGATCCGCGTCCTCGGGCACAGTCCCTGAACTCAGATCCGTCTCGCGGACATGGAAACCGTCCTCGAGCACCTGGCGCAGCAGGCTATAGTCGCTATTCATCCCAAACTGCCCAAACTCGGGGCTTGGGGTCATCAGGGCAATGGTGCGCAGTACCCCAGGGGCAAAGCGTTTGATCGCTGCTTCAAGCGCGCGATTGAGCCCAGCGCGGTCCATTGACTCGGGTAAAGGGACAGGAACGCTGCGCGTGCCGTCTTCAAGCACCAGATAGAAATAAAAGGGCGTGGGATTCAGGAGATCTACCACCAGCGGCTCAAACCCGTAGCGCTCCCGAAGGGTCTTGGCGAGCGCCCCATCGCCTGCGGACGGGTCCTGGATCTCGAAGGCAAAGCGCCCATGCGCGCGGTCGCGCAGCTCAGCGAGCAACGACTCGAGTTCGGTGCGCAACTGCGCCAAGGGCTCAGGGAGCTGCTCGGAGGGCGAGACGAATGCGCGCAGGGTCAAAGGCTTAGTGATATGGGCGAAGGGATCGCCGCCACCCTGATAGCCCTGGAGAACCTTGCGGATGCTGCGGGTGATGTCATATTCAGGATGGCGCAGCCTGACATCCAGATCCATCTCGCCGCGCACCTTGACCTCAATCAGATCGCGAAACCCCAGGGTCTCATATTGATCGCCATATTTGACCAGGATATCGAAATAGGAATTGATCACCGAGGCCTGATATTTGCTTGCGGTCTGAAAGGCCACTGGCTGGATGCCGTAGAGCTCGGCCGCTTCGCGTTCAAGCTCGGGGGATTGTTGTGGATCGACGATTTCGACCCGCACCCGCTCGCCGCCTGCAACCTGATATTCCTTCAGCAGATCGCGCAACTGGGGGACCAAGGGTGCAAGCAATGGATGGGTTTGGGCGCTGAAATAGCCGCGGATCAGGAGCGGCTCCCTGAGTTGGCTGAGATAGGTGCGCGTGGCCTCCGCCAGGCTATATTGTCTGCCCTCGGTCAGATCCAGGCGGGCCCCGGTGATCCCTTGCAGCCACAGATTGGCCGCGATGAGATTGGCGACCGCCAGCCCAGTCACCAGTCCCCAGCGGCGATGATAGCGGGGATTGGATTCAGGCTCGGCCCAGCCTAGGCGCTCGAGGCTGTAGATGGTGAGCGCCACAAAGGTGCCGGTGAGGCTGAGATAATAGTACAGATCCCGCAGATCGATCACCCCGCGGGTGATCGACTCAAAGCGCGACCCGCTTCCGAGGAGACGCAGCCACTCGCCAAGCTGATATCCGGCAAAGCTCGTGAGCGCCGGTGAGCCGATGGCATACAAGAGGGCGCCGATCAGGGTTGCGCCGATCAGCGCGACGATCGGGTTATCGGTACGCGCCGAGACAAACAACCCGATGGCGACATAGGCCGCGGCCAATAACAAGGCGGCGAGATAGGCCCCGATCACCGGCCCCCAATCGAGCGGCCCCAGCAGCGAGGCTGTGATGGGCAGCGGCAAGGTGAGGACCAGGGCGATTGCCACCAGCGCCCAGGCCGCTAGAAATTTGCCGATAACCAGCTTGTAGATCGGCACCGGCAGGGTCAGGAGGACCTCGATGGTGCCGGCGCGCCGCTCCTCGCTCCATGAACGCATGGTGAGCGCGGCGCATAAAAAGACCAATAACACCGGCATCCAGGTAAAAAGCGGGCGCGCATCGGCGATATTGCGCGCAAAAAAGGCCTCCACCCAAAAAAAGACAAAGAGCGAGATGGCCAAAAAGGCCCCGAGGAAGATATAGGCCACGGGCGAGCTGAAGAATGAACCAAGCTCGCGCCGGGCGACGGCTAGGATCTCAGGCATGCCCCACCTCCATCTGTTCCAAGGTCACAGCGCCGAAGAGGTCCTCTAAACGATGGCGTTCGACCTCTAGACCATAGAGCGCTAGACCGCGCTGACAAAGCGCCTGCGCGACGCGCGGCGCCAGTTGCTCGGGCGCCTCAGCAGTCAGGGCAAAACAGCGGATCTCGCCGGCCTGGTCCAAGGCCTCAACCGAGGCAGCCCCATCGATGGCAGCCAAAATCGGTAAGACCTCCCCTGCCGGCCGATCCAGCTTGACTAAAAGACGGGGCATCTCCCCCAAGGTATCCAGGCGCCCATCAAAGGCTAGACGCCCTGAGCGCATGATCAATACCCGCCCGCAGACGGCCTCGACCTCTTGCAGGATATGGGTTGAGAGGATCACGGTAGCATCCTGGGCCAGCTCGCGGATGAGCGAGCGCATGTGCTGGATCTGTGCGGGATCCAGGCCATTGGTCGGCTCATCCAAGATCAGGATCCTAGGCTCATGCAGGATAGCTTGAGCTACACCCACCCGCTGGCGATAACCGCGCGACAGGGTCCCGATGGTCTCGGTCGCCTTGGCGCCAAGCTCGGTGCGTTCCAGGGCACGGCGAATGGCTGCGGGTCTTTGCCCCGGCCCAATCCCAAGCAGAGTGGCCTGATAATCCAGGGCATCCAGGACCGTCATCTCGGGATAGAGCGGGCAGTTTTCCGGGAGATAACCGATACGTCTTTGGGCTGCGCGGCGCTCTTGGGCCAGATCTAGGCCGTCGATGCGGATCGTCCCGCTGCTGGGTTCAAGATAACCGGTCAGCATCTTCATGATGGTGGTCTTGCCGGCCCCATTGTGCCCCAGCAGTCCGACGATCTCGCCCTTCTCGATGCGGAAGGAAACATCCTGGACTGCCTTAAGGGGGCCATAGGAGCGGCTGAGGTGTTCGACCTCGATCATGAACCTCCTCCTAGGTCAGGGGTAAAACTGGTGGCAGGGTCTAAGCGGGCGCGCATTTGAACCATAATCCGCAGCCAACTGCAAGTGGTTTGTCTAATATACCCTGCTGGGCGCACCCTTCAGACAGGGCGATCTTGGATTGGTTTCGGTTGTTTCCGCTTCAAACCCCGTATATGTTGCTATGACCGCCCAGCTGGTCGGCATCCATGTCCAGCCATTATTGTGGTCAATTCCTTTCGTCATGCTGGGTGCAGCCATTGCCTTCTGGCACCGCGCCTGGGGGCGCCGACTCGCCGGGCGGCGGGGTGAGCGGCTGGTGGGACAGGTGCTCGAACGCCTGTGTCCAGCAGTGCTCCATGATCTTATCCTGCCGCTTGGCAAGGGTTTGACCCAGATCGATCATGTGGCGCTGACGGTCAAGGGTCTGCTGGTGGTCGAGACCAAACATTATCGCGGTCTGATCCTCGGACGCGCCGAGGATCCCGAGTGGTTTCAGCAGCAGGGTCGGCGGCGCAGACGTTTTCAGAACCCCCTGCGCCAAAACGCCTTGCACCTTCAGGCAATCCTTGGTCTGGGGCTGGATGTACCGCTGTTTGGTCTGGTGGTCTTTACCGATTCGGCCGCCTTTCCGCACGGTCGACCCGCGGGCGTGTCCTCCCTAGCAAGCCTAGCGCAAGACCTTGAGCCATGGTTAGATGGCCGACCTTCGCCTCGCTTGCGCCGCGCCTTTGCGCGGCTTGCCCAGTCGGCACTCCGGGACCGGATGGCGCAACTGGCCTTCCGGCGCCAGCAACGGGCGCGGCATGGATGGGGATTAGAACTTACCGCTGGCTGGGTCTGTTTGATCTGGGCGGTCCTGTCTGCCCTGGCTTTGGTGCTTTTCTGAATAGGCACAGCCCTACCTGCCACCTATTCTAGGGTGGCAAAGGCAGATAGGGCTGCTGGCGCTCAACCCGAGCAGCGGCCAGGGTCAAGGATTTACCATCCGCGCCGCGATAGATCCGTTTGGGTATGAGGAGGGCGCTCAGGGTGGGCGATGGGCACCTGTCCACGCGAGCCCCGCTCCCGCCCTGATCCCTGACTCTCTTCCCTCGGGGGAGGGTGCTGAGCTCAGAGGCGGCCAAGAGCGCCGCTGCCTCCGCAACGCTCGGCGTGCCCAGGGTCAGGCAGAGACGCTCAGAGACGTTTGCCACTGGAACCCGGGCAAGGGCGGCGGATGGATACAGGCGCAGTGGCCAGCCTTGGATGCGGGCAAGCTCCAGCAGGGCGGGTTCAGTCGATTTTTGGAGATGGCTGGCCAGACAGAGCACCTCGACCGGACCCAGGGATTCCAAGAGCGAGTCGATGGCCTGGTTGAGCGTTGCGAGCCTGATCCCGCGCTGGAAACCAAGCCCGATTGCGATCTCGATCATGAGGAAAGGACTACCTAAAGACCGTGACAAAGAGACCGTCAGGATGCCGGCCTTCCCAAGGAGACCGGTGCTTACTAGGACAACGCCTCTGGGGAGAGCGACATGACCGCTGATCGCCATTGCCCAGCCCTATTCATCGGCGCCTGCGCCTCGGCTCAGGGCAAGACCACGGTGGTTGCGGCCTTGGCCCGCTACCATCGTCAACAGGGTCGGCGGGTGCGGGTATTTAAGACCGGTCCAGATTTTTTAGACCCCATGGTTCTCGAGCGAGCCAGCGGCATGCCGGTCGAGCCCCTAGACCTCTGGATGGTGGGCGAGATGCTGTGCCGGCGCAAGCTCTATGAGTCAGCGGGTGAGTCCGATCTGATCCTAATCGAGGGGGCGCTGGGGCTCTTCGACGGCTCGCCCTCAGGGGCGGATCTGGCTGCGACCTTCGGGATCCCTGTCTTGGCCCTGATCGATGCGCGCGGCATGGGCCAGACCTTAGGGGCTGTTGCGCTTGGGCTGATCCATTATGGCGCCGCGAAGGGCCTTCGGTTCTGGGGGATTGCCGCAAATCGGGTCGCCAGCGCGCGTCATGCCGAGATGATCGCAGCCGGTATGCCTGCTGGGGTCCCTTATCTTGGCCCTATCCCTCGCCTGGAATCGGTGCTCCCAAGCCGGCATCTTGGGCTTGTCCAGGCGACCGAGATCGCCGATCTGGATGCAAGACTTGCCGCTGCGGCCGAGGGAATCAGCGGTTTGCCGCTGGTTGAATTACCGGAGGCCATCGGTTTTGCACCGCCTATCCCGGATTCCCAGCCGATCAGAAGCGACAGGCCGCTGCGCGGGCGGCGGATTGCGATCGCGCGCGATCTGGCCTTTTCGTTTATCTATCCGGACAACCTGCGTCTGCTCCGTGAGCTTGGGGCTGAGCTCAGATTTTTCTCACCTCTGGCAGATGCGGGGATCGAGGCCGATGCCATCTGGCTGCCGGGCGGCTATCCCGAACTGTATCTTGCTGAACTCGCAGCCAATGACTCCATGCATCAGGCGCTTAAGGACCATGTGCGCGCTGGGCGGCCTATCTATGCCGAATGCGGCGGGATGCTGTATCTCCTCGAGCGTCTCATCGATCAGCATGGCGAGGCGATGCCCCTGGTCGGTCTGTTGCCTGGAGAGGGCCGGATGCAGGATCGCTTGGCTGGGCTGGGGATGCAGTCGCTCATCCTGCCGGAAGGCGAGTTGCGCGGTCATAGCTTTCATTATTCGACCATGGAGACGCCGCTTGTGCCGATCGCCTACGGCAGGCGGCATCCAGACGGTCGACCCGGGGAGCCCTGGTATCGCCACGGACCCATCCGGGCGAGCTATCTGCATCTCTATTTTCCCTCGGCACCCCAGGAAGCAGCGGCCCTCTTGATGGCGTCATGAAGCTGCCTGGCGACCTCACCAGCATGCCAGCTTAGGCCTGGGCGGTTTACCCCCAGCGCCTCCCCCTCCCCCGGCCGTCACCCCGACGACAGTCAGGGTGGGGCGGTATCCAGAAAGACCTTGCCGGCCGTGCCCAAAGCCCTAGATTCCGGCTTTTGCCCGAATGAGGCGCCGGAATGACGAGGCCGGCGCCTCTGGGTGAAACCGCCGCAGACGCAAGCTATTGAAGACGACAAAGAGGCTGGAGAGGCTCATCGCTGCGGCAGCGAACATAGGGTTGAGCAACCAGCCGGTCCATGGATAGAGGACGCCAGCAGCCACTGGGATCAGCAGGAGGTTATAGCCATAGGCCCAGAAAAAATTGACCCGAATGGTGCGAAGCGTCTGCCGGGCGAGTGCGATGGCTAGGGAGACGCCGCGCGGGTCACCGCGCATCAGGATCACCTCCGCCGACTCGATGGCGATGTCCGTCCCAGTGCCGAGGGCAATTCCAACCTCTGCCTGAGCGAGTGCTGGGGCGTCATTGATCCCGTCCCCGACGCAGGCGACCCGCCGCCCTTCGGCCTGGAGACGCGCGATCCATGCCGATTTCTCGGCCGGGAGGAGACCAGCCTGCACCTGGGTGATTCCTAGAGTCTGGGCGACCGACTCGGCGGCCGCTGGGTTATCCCCTGTCAGCAGCGCCACCCTGAATCCCTGCGCCTGCAGCCGAGCGACCGCCTCCTGGCCTTCTGGCTTGAGCGGATCGGCAACGGCAAAACAGGCCAGCAACCTTTGATCCTGGGCGAGATACAGCAGGGTGGTGGGATATTCACTGCGCATCTGGGGGTCTGTGGGCAATGCATTGGCCGTTGCCTGGGCAGTGGAGAGGGGTCCTAAATCGACCCCGAGCTGTTTGAGCCAGGATCGCGAGCCAATGGCGATCCTCTTGTCGCCGATCTGGGCGCTCACCCCGCAGCCAGGCTCGGATACCAGGGAGTGCGGTTCAGTCAGCGTCAAACCGCGCTCGCGCGAGCAAGCGACGAGAGCGCGCCCCAGAGGATGCGCACTGTGTTGTTCGACCGAGGCGGCAAGCGCAAGCGCCTCTTCCTCAGTGATACCAAAGGTCTTGATCTCAATGGGCCTAGGCTGCCCCTGGGTGAGGGTGCCGGTCTTGTCAAAGGCGATGGTATCGATCCGCGCCAGACGCTCAATGGCTTCGCCCTGGCGAAAGAGGATACCAAGCTCTGCCGCCCGCCCGCTGGCGACCAGGATGGCGATCGGGGTCGCCAGGCCCAGGGCGCAGGGACAGGCGATCACCAGGACGCTGACTGAGGCGATGAGGGCGCGATCGAGCGCGGGCGCAGGTCCCAATGTCAACCAACCGATCAAGGTTAGGACCGCGATCGCCAAGACAGTCGGCACGAAGACTGCGGCGATGCGATCGGCCAGGCGCTGGATCTGGGGTTTGCTCGCCTGGGCCGTTTGGACGAGCTTGAGGATCTGACCCAAGACCGACTCGGCCGCCGGGCGGGTGACGCGATATTTCAAGGCCCCTGTCTGATTGAGGGTTCCCCCAAAGACCGGATCGCCTGGGCCCTTGGCGATGGGCAGGGGTTCGCCGGTGAGCATCGATTCATCGAGCGCGCTCTGACCCGCGAGTACCAACCCATCGACAGGGATACGCTCGCCCGGACGCACCCAGAGCACATCGCCTGGAATCAGGGCATCGACGGGGACCTCAGCCTCGCCGGAGTCGGTGACTCGATGTGCGCTTTGCGGTTTAAGCGCGGCCAGGGCGCGGATGGCATCCGCTGCCCGGCCCTTGGCGCGCGCCTCAAGCAGGCGCCCAAGCAGGATCAGGGTGATGATCATGGCCGCGGACTCGAAATAGCGGTGTGCGGTCCCCGGCGGAAAGAGCTGCGGCAGGATCAGGGCGAATAAGGAATAACCGAATGCCGCACCGCTCCCCAGGAGCACCAGGCTGTCCATCCCGGGACGGCCGCGGATGAGTTCCCGAACTCCCCGCTGCCAAAAACCCCGGCCTGCCCAGAACACGACCGGGGCGGCGAGCAGACACTCTATCCAACCCCAAACCGCGGCAGGCGCCAGATCCGCCATGACCCCCTGCAGCCCGTGCGACCCTGGCCCCATCGCGATGAGCAGGAGCGGCAGGCTCAGACCTACAGCGATGGATAGATCACGCCCAAGTCCCTGCCGCTCGGCGGTCGCTAAGCGCCCTGGACTGGATTGCCCTGCCTTGGGCAGCTCGGCGGTATAACCCAGGGTGTGGATCTGGTGGATGATCCGGGCGGCAGTCAGGCTCGTTGGCAAAAAACGGATCTCTGCCAAACCGGTGGCGAGATTGACCGCCGCAGACAAGACACCCGGCAGCTCCCGCAGGCTCGCCTCTAGACCTGAGACACAACCGGCACAGCGTAGGCCCTCGATCTGGAGATGAAGAGACTCGCTGCGCACCGGATAGCCAGCCTCGGCCAGGCGCTCGACCAATGGGCCAAGAGACCCAGGCGCCAGACGCACCTGGGCAAGACCGCTTGCAAGATCCACAGCGCAGGATTCGACCCCTGGCTGTTCGCTGATCAGACGTTCCACCCGCGCCACACAAGAGGCACAGCGGAGATGAGAAAGACCGAGGTAGAGTTCCTGGGGATTCATCTTGCCCTCATCGGTGAAACAGGGAGGCAGCGGGGCTGCAGGCGACCAGAGGGTGAACGGGAGGGTCGCCCTAGGCAACCAGCGGGTGGACGGCCAGGGGGCGTTGTGCCTAGAGAGGTGTCGGAAAGGCGCAGCATCTTGGCAAACCCAGCTCTGGGCCGGTCATACCGGGGCAAGCCGGAATCTGGACCCCGGGAAGAGACAGAGACGCCCCTCCCAGCCTTCGCCGGCATGCGGGGAAAGGGGACATCCTTCAGGCTCCCGATCCCCATGGCTGCCTGGCCCCCGCTCATCCATCCTCTGGTGACTGATCGACTTCGCGCAGTTTGCGAGGCTTCCTATTGTTTAGAGAGACACAGGAGGGCAATCGGCATAGCCGGACGCCAGGCGTTCAACCGGCCCAAGGGCGCGGCCTGTTCCACGGAAAGACGGATGAGCTCGCCGCCCAAACGCGCATGGAGCTCCAAAAGCATCGCCTCGCTTTCTAGGGTGACCGCATTGGTCACCAGGCGCCCACCGGTCTTGAGCGCCGACCAACAGGACTCAAAAACGCCTGGGACCGTCAGTCCCCCGCCGATAAAGATCGCATCCGGTGCCGGTAGGCCTTGGAGCGCCGCGGGTGCGCTGCCGGCGATGACCCTCAGTTCAGGGACCCCGAGGGCGGCGCAGTTCTGCTCGATGAATGCGCGCCGCGCCTCCACCGGCTCGATGGCGATCGCCTGACTTCCCGCGGCAGCGCGCATCCATTCGATGGCAATCGACCCGCAGCCAGCGCCGACATCCCACAGAAGCTCACCGGGACGGGGGGCAAGATAGGCCAAGCTGACTGCCCGCACTGGCCTTTTTGTAAGCTGGCCATCATGGATGAATGCCGCATCCGGCAAACCGGCCCGCCGGGATAGGAGGAGCGGCGGGTTGGCTGCCATGGTGGCCTCGGCCCCGGCGGTCTGGCAATCGACTGCAACCAGGTTGAGCGCAGCGCATTCGCCAATCGACCAGGCAGAGGCTATCCCCTCGAATCTGCGCTCGCGCGGCCCGCCGAGAGACTCAAAGACGACCAGGCGGCTTGGGCCATAGCCTGCTGCCACCAGCCGTTCAGCCAGCTGGGCAGGGGTGCGGCCATCGGCAGAGAGGACTATCAGCCGTGCCCTGGGGGCAAGATAGAGATTGACCTTGGCAAGCGGTTGGCGATGGATGGGGATCACGCGGATCTCAGGCAGCGACCAACCCAGACGCGCCGCCGCCAGGGAGACCGAGGAGGGGGCTGGCAGGATGCGCAGCTCTGCGGGGGACAGGCGCTCGGCAAGCTTGGCGCCGACCCCATAGAACATCGGATCGCCGCTCGCCAAGACACAGACTGGTTGCCTCCGCAGGTCCAGGATCTCCGCATAGGCGCGCTCAAAAGGGGTTGGCCAGGGGCGACGCTCTTGGCCCGGCTGCTCGGGGATCAATGCCAGATGACGCATCCCACCAAACAACACCCGCGCCTGGCGAATTGCCGCGAGTGCTCTCTCGCCCAGTCCAGCGAGTCCATCCTCGTTGATGCCGACGATGGTCAACCAGGGCGATTCATCTGGGTTTAGCTCGTTCGCCCAGCGAGGTATGTCGGGGCGTCCTTCAGCTGCCATTTGCCCACTCAACTGATGCTGCTTCGGTTACAATTTAAATAACTTAGGGTGCGCATTGCGCACCCTATGGCTTTTACTGACCCAAGTGCGCCTTGTACCCTTGCATGTTTTAAGTCCCGCCATGATCGATTACAACCGCAATGCCCATGAGATCTATCGCCAATCCTTCGCTATCATCCGCTCCGAGGCCGATCTCAGCGCTATCCCCGAGGATCTGCAAGACCTGGTGGTCCGGGTGATCCATGCCTGCGGTATGACGGATATCATCGCCGACCTTGCATTCACCCCTGGGGCAGGGGTAGCCGGGCGCGCGGCCTTGGCGCAAGGGGCGCCGGTGCTGTGCGACAGCCGAATGGTCGCCGAGGGGATCACCCGGGCGCGCCTACCGGCGGCCAACCCGATCCTGTGCACCCTCAACGACCCCCAGGTCCCTGAGCTGGCAAGCCGGCTCGGTACGACCCGGGCCGCTGCGGCCCTCGAGCTCTGGCGCCCCTATCTGGCTGGGGCAGTGCTGGCGATCGGCAATGCACCGACAGCGCTGTTTCGGCTCCTGGAGATGCTCGATGAGGGCGCGCCCCGCCCGGCCTTGATTCTGGGTTTTCCGGTGGGATTCGTGGGTGCCGTCGAATCCAAGGAGGCGCTGATTGACGATAGCCGCGGCGTGCCCTTTGTGACCCTGCGTGGTCGGCGCGGCGGCAGCGCCATGGCCGCCGCCGCGGTCAATGCACTCGGACGCGATCACCCCTAAACAGATGGGAACAACCGGCCGTCTTTATGGCCTGGGCGTTGGCCCAGGCGATCCCGAATTGATCACAGTGAAGGCCCTGCGTTATCTGCAGGCTGCGCAGGTGGTCACCTATTATGCCGCACCCAATCGCCCGAGCAATGCGCTGACCACAGTCTTGCCCTATCTTAGATCCGAGCAGATCCGCCTGCCCCTGATCTATCCGGTCACCGGGCCCAAGCCCGAGCCGCCTTATGATTATGAGGGAGAGATGCGCGCCTTTTATGACCGCTCGGCAGCGCGCCTGGCCGAATATCTGAAGGCTGGGCAGGATGTCGCCGTGCTCTGCGAGGGCGACCCGTTTTTTTATGGGTCATTTATGTATCTCCATGATCGGCTTGCCGGGCATTATCCGACCCTGGTCATTCCGGGGATATGCTCGATCCTGGCCGGCGCTGCTGCTGCCGGGACGCCTCTGGTCTATCGCGACCAGCAATTTCAGGTGATCTCAGCCACCCTGCCTGAGGAGATATTGTTCGAGCGGCTGCAAGGGGTCGAGGCGGCAGCGATCATAAAGTTGGGTAGTCATTTCGCCAAGGTCAAACGGGTCTTGGATCGCCTGAAGCTGACGGCGCGGGCGCGCTATGTCGAACGCGCGAGCATGGCCGAAGAGCGGATCGGCCGACTCGATGAGGTCAGGCCAGAGGAGGTGCCCTATTTTTCCCTGATCCTGATCCCAGGCGAGCGTTGGAATGGCGGGGTCTCACCAGACCCTATTGGAGGCTGCCCGCCAGAGACCAAGGCTCCCCAGACCTTGCCAGCCGCCTCCGGCCGGGAGCCGGCGCCCCGAGGGCGCCTGACGGTCTTGGGTCTGGGCCCGGGTATGCCCGAGCTCATGGCGCCAGCGGTGCGGCAAGAACTCGAGCAGGCGCAAGACATCATCGGCTATGGCCCCTATCTTGAGCTCGCTGGGCCCTTCCACCCAGAGCAACGGGTGCTCGGCTCAGACAACCGAGAGGAGCTTGCTCGCGCCCGCCTGGCCTTAGAGCTTGCCGTGGCGGGGCGGCAGGTGGCAGTGGTCTCATCGGGCGATGCCGGGGTCTTTGGGATGGCAGCGGCAGTCTTTGAGGTTTTAGAAGGGGTAACGGATCCTGCCTGGCAACAGGTCGAGATCCTGGTCCTGCCCGGGGTCTCAGCGGCCCAGGCGGTGGCAGCGCGCGCCGGCGCCCCCCTCGGCCATGATTTTTGCGTGCTCTCGCTTTCAGCTAACCTCAAGCCCTGGTCGGTCATCGCCCGTCGGCTTGAGTATGCCGCGCTCGCTGATCTGGCGATTGCCCTCTATAACCCTAGGTCCAAGGCGCGCCCGCATCAATTCGCCGAGGCGCTTGAGATCCTGCGCGCCCATCGGGCACCAGAGACCCCGGTGGTCATCGGGCGCGATGTGGGCCGCCAGGATGAGTCGCTTCAGGTGACCACACTCGCTGCCCTTGATCCAGAGGTGATCGATATGCGCACCCTGGTGATCATCGGCTCATCGCATACCCGCCTCATTGCCCGCCCTAATACAACCCCCTGGGTCTATACCCCAAGGTGGTATAAGGCCTAAGGGCTGCTGGGGCTCGCTTGCTGAGTCTTGGCAGATCCCTGGTTTGCCGATACTGATTCCAACCAGGCGAGGGCCGCCTCGACCGTAGCCACCGAGGGCACAGGGGCGCGCTCGGGGCGCTGAAGCATCACCACTGGGATCCCTCGCTCGCGCGCGGCGATGAGCTTGGCGGCAGTCGCCTCGCCGCCGCTGTTTTTACAGACGATGGCATCGATCCGATATCGATCCAGCAAGGCGCGTTCATCATCAAGCGCAAAGGGCCCGCGCGCCAAGAGCCATTCGGCCTGGCGGACAGGGGGCAGGGGGTCGGGAAGGCTGACCAATCGGATCAGAAACCATAGATCATCGAGACCCGTGAAATGGGCGAGCTCTTGGCGGCCGATTGCTAAAAAGACCCGGGCGGCGTTGAGCCAGCGCAGGTAGGCGATCGCCTCCGTCCAGTCTGTCACCTGTCGCCAGCGATCGCCGGGCTCGGGCTGCCAGGGCGGGCGTTCAAGGCGCAGCAGGGGCAAACTGGCGCGCTGGCAGGCGGACCAGGCATGCCAGCCCATCTGGGCGGCGAAGGGATGGGTGGCATCGATGACAAAGCGGATCCCCTGCTGGTGCAGATAGCCGACCAGCCCCTCAACCCCCCCGAAACCGCCGATGCGCACCTCGCCTGCCGGCAGGCGGGGGGTCTCGGTGCGACCCGCAAGCGAGCTGATCACGCGAAAACGCCCAACACCGACTAGGCGGTCAGCGAGCATATAGCCCTCGCTGGTTCCGCCGAGGATGAGTACAGGGTGGGACATAAGCCGATTTGCTAGGAGTTACACTGGGTCTGCGCAATTCAGAGGGTGGGCAACTGGGTTGCCCACCGGCTTTTGGCGCGGATTGATCTGGGTAGCCGGCAGGTGCCCGGCCTGGGGTCTAGGGCAAGCTGATACGGGCCATGATCCCGTCTTTGAGGCGCCAATGCTTGATCCCTGCGGCCATGTGCACCAGAACCGTAAGACCCAGGATCAATGCACCGAGCCCATGGAGGTCAAAAAGCTGTTCCCCAAGCTCCTTGTTGACGGGTATCAAGCCCGGCAGGTTAAACCCAAAGAATTGGATCGGATAGCCCTCGGCGGAGGTCGCGAGCATCCCGACGATGGGGAGTGCCAAGGACAGCAGATACAGGACGATCATCAAGACCCCGCTCACCAGGCGCTCGAAGAGGCTTAGAGGCGGATCATAGGGCGGCGCAGGATGACGTCGGCGCAGCCAAAGCCTGAAGGCGGTCAAGAGCAGGATCAGGATTCCAAAGCTCTTGTGATACATGAAAAGATCATTTGCGATCCGTTCGCCGACCAGTTTGACCAGGCCCTCGTAACCGAGCGCCCAGAAGCTGAGGCCTCCGGCAAGCAATCCGAAGATCAGGATCGCGAGCAGCCAATGAAGCAGACGCTGGGGGAAGGTATAGCGGTTGGCGGCAATCAAGGTTTTTCTCCTCGCGTTGGCTGTGAAAAGGGTATCAGACGAACAAGACAGGGCTCATTTTAACCTTGATGAGGACCGCAGTCGGTAGGGTGCGCACTGCGCGGCGGTCGGCCATTGGAGGGTACGCATTGCCTATCCTCCAGGCTAAGCGATTCCTGCAATAAGGCCATCGCCCGGTAGCCGGCATGCAGAAACTTGCTATAAGGCAAAAGGGTAAAGAACGCCACGACCGATCCCAGGTGGATGACTAAAAGCACGGGCATCAGGTCAGTGGTCCGCCCCCCCAGCAAGGCCAGGCCGCTGGCCGAGACGATCAGAATCAGGGCGCTGAAGGCAAGATCCAAACGCGATGAGTGCGGCGTTCTGGGTTGGGGATCGGCCTTCAGCGTCACCCAGCCGAGGCCCCAGGCGGCTATCAACATCATGATTCCCCCCGCTACCCCTAGAATCACCGGTATGCTTAAAACAGGGTAGGGCGCAACCAGGCCCAAGACATGATGACACCAGCTGGCGCTCAGGGTCGAGGCGGCAGCCAGGGCAAGGCCGGCAAATAGGAGCTGATGGAGCTGCCGCCTAGACTGGGAGAATGCAGCATCTCGGTCATTGCAGCCGACCCCACCACCGCTGAGATGACGCAGGCTTAGGACGGCGTGAAACGTCTGAAGCAGCGCCTGCCGCCAGCCGCGGGGTCTTGGGGGACGGGTTAGACGCCAATAGCGGCCCCAGGCGATTGCCAGCGCCATCCCAGACCCTAGCATGGGAAGGGCGCCAGCGAAGACCATGGATCCCCAAGACAGTCGGCGATAAAAGGGGCTGAGCGAGCCCTCGCCGAGGCCAAATGCGGCATTGATCTGGATCAGACCTAACACCAGCAGCCAACCGCAGGCGATGGCCAAGAGCAAACCAGTAAAGGGGTGATTCAGCAACCAGCGACCCGCAACCGGCCAAACGTATTCAAGATAGAGCTGATGGCGCAACCCAGCCAGGGCGCGCGGCAGATTGACTGCAAAGACATGGGGCGGGGCATATTGACAGGCATAAAAACAATTACGGCAGGCATGACAAAGGTGTGCCAAATGGTCGAGATCTGCATCGACAAGCTGGGGACGACGCTCGGCTGCAGCAAAGACTGGACAAAAGCCGTTGCAATAGTTGCAGATCCGGCAGATTTGCAGGATCCGGCGAGCCTCGGCGCGGATCTCAGCCGCGGACATAGCGCGCTGCCTCGATCCCCGCGATCCGCCCGAAGACCAGACTGATAGTCAAGGCAAGGCCCGAGAGATAGCCCTGCGGCATCAGATTGGGCGCCATCGTCATCCCCGCGGCGAATAGATTCTCCAGGGCACCCCCCCCGGCCAGCCGAACCCGCGTATCCGGTCCTACGGCCAGCCCTTGATAGGTGAATGTCATGCCAGGGCGCATCGGATAGGCATGAAAGGGCGGCTCTAACAGGGGATAGGCGCGGTGGGTCTTGGGTGGAATCAGCCCTTGGGTTTGCCAATCATCCCCAGTCTCTGTCGGCTGGACCGCGGCATTATAGGCGTCGAGGGTGCGGCTGAACGCCTGCGGATCGATGCCGAGCCTAAGCGCAAGCTGCCTCGGGGTGGGGGCGCTCATCGGCGGATACAGGGCAGGGGGTGCGGCCCTGAAACCCCGAGCATCCAGGATCAAATAGCCGATCTGTCCAGGCCAATCGGCAAGCCGCCGCCCCCAAAGCGCATAGCGGGTCGAGGCGGTATTGCCGCCCTCGTCCTCGCGCCGCTGCCCCTCGCGATCGACCGCGATCCCCTCGGGGATGCCGCGGATGCGGGTGACAATCCCGCCATCATCCGGGGGCGAACGGGCATCGACTGCAACCAGATAGGCCTCCCTAGGATCGCCGATCGCTTGGGCGCCCTGGGCCAGTAGATCTGCAAGCAATTCGCCAGTGATGAGGGGCGAGCCGCGATTGATCAATCCATCCGCTGCCTGACCCCAATGCCGCCTCAGCCAGACCCGATTGGCCTGGAAACCTCCGCAACAGACGATGACCGCGCGCGGTCGCAGCCGCTGCAGCTCGGTCCTGCAGCGGCCGATCAGCTCCTCCAGGCGACCGCCGGCGATCTTAGGTCCGATGATCTCGGTCTCCAAGCGGATCAGTACCCCTAATCGTTCAGCCAGGGCATAGAGCCGATTGAGCAAGGTCTTGCCGCCCCCCAGGAGAAAGACCGTGCGGCGCGATTCAGGCAGAAGATGGTCTCGCACCGGCTGGAGGGGGACGCCTGCCGCCAGCAACCACTCGGTGAGCTCGAGCGAGCGCTCGACGAGCATCTGACCTAAGATCGGGTCGGCTGTGCCCTGGGTGGCGCGTTTGAGATCAGACCAGAATTCAGCGGGCGGATAGACCCCTGGCGAAAAGGGGTTGGGGGCGAGATGTGCCAGACGCAGGTTGCGGGCATGGCGGGCATTGCCGCCGCGCAGATGCCAGGGTGCCCGTTCGGCCAGCATCACCGAGCAACCTGCCCGCCTTGCCTCGATCGACGCAGCCAGCGCCGCTGCCCCGCCGCCGATGACCAGGATCTCAGGGTGCATGCTGCGATCGCTTTGGGTGCGGGCGCAATGCCAGCTGCTCATGTCTCACCCGCTGCCGATGAATGGATCCATCCCCCAATCGCCCAGATCGATCAACAAGCGAATGAGGATGGGCGGCCATGCATCGGGGAATGCTGTTGATCGGGGCTCCCCCGTCAGGGTCTAGCAAGGCGGGTATCGGCACGGCAGAGCGAGTAGGTGGCACCTTTCCTCTAGCGCTTGTCATTGCGCTTGTCAATTTAAGGATTGGGTGAGCCGGCTCTGGTTCAAATGCGCTCTGGGATCCTACAATATCAATAGGCAGATTTGCACTCAGCAGAGGACATGAGATGATCACCGGTATTCTCGGGCAAGCGGGTTGGATGGGGATGCAACGCGGCATGGAAGGGATGCGGCAGAATGCCAGCGAGATCGCCAGCGTCAAGCAGATCGAAGGGTCTTCAGTGCGCGACATCAGCGCACCCCTGATCGATCAGAAGCTCAATGTGCGTCAGGTCGAGGCAGCGGCCAAGGTCGTCCAGGCCTCAGCCGATCGCCTAGATCATCTGATCGATCTGCGGGCCTGAAGCGTCCGCTGATAGAACCGCAGGAGCCGCTCGGCCAGGACGGGGGCGGACCACTCGCGGGCATGGGCGACCGCCTCGCGGGAGAGATGGGCGCGGAGCTGTGGGTCGGTCAGCAGACGCACCGCCTTGGCGGCAAAATCGGCCTCATCATCCTCGGCGATGAGTGCCCCCCGGCCATCGCCGAGCACCTCCTTGGTACCCATGATGGCCGTTGAGACGACAGGCACCCCAAGTGCCATGGCCTCAAGCAGCACCAGACCCTGGGTCTCAGTACGCGAGGCAAAGAGAAAGGCTGTGCCTGCCCGGTAACAGTCCTCGAGACTGCCATCGCGGTTGAGATAGCCCAGGAAGAGGGTATTGGCGCTGAGTCCAAGCTGGAGGCTCAGGTGTTCGAGTTCGCGCCGTGCTGGCCCTTCGCCAGCGATCACCAATAACACATCTGGAACCTCGGCCTTGATCCGAACCAAGGCCCGCAGGATGAAATCGATGTTTTTTTCAAAGGCCAGCCGGCTGACCAACACCAGGACCGGCCGGTCAGGCGGGATCCCATACGAGGCCCGAAAGCGTTGACCATCACCCTGGCTGAATTGCTGGAGATCGATACCGGTGGGGATCACCTCGGCCGGGGTGCGGATGCCATAGGCCCGCAGGATTTCGAGCATAGCCCGGGAGGGGGCAACGAGCGCATCGACCTTGTTGCATTGGGCCGCGGAAAAATGGCGGGCGGCCCTGCGCATCCAGGTCGCCGGCAGCCAGGGGACATAATGATGGAGATATTGTTCGAAAAAGGTGTGATAACTCTCGATCACCGGCAATCCGAGCCGTCGCCCTAATGCCAACCCAGTGTAATGGGCAACAAAGGGCGTTTGAATGTGAACGAGATCAAAGTCATACCCTCTGAGCCGCTCGGTCAGACGGCGGATATATAGCGGCTTTAGGATCCGATCCTCTGGATCGATCGGCAGATAACGCGACGGGACGCGAATGATCTCGAAGTCTTCGGGCGTATTGACCCCATAATCGGGTGCGATCAGGGTAACCTGGTGTCCCTGGGTGCCAAGCTCGCGCGCAAAGGTCTGGATTGAGGTCGAAACCCCCGTCACCCGCGGGAAATAGACATCCGAGATCATCAAGATACGCATGGCTCATTCATCCAAGGCGGAAAAATCCATTGATGATATCGAATCGAGACCAAGTCTGTATCCTGCCCGGATAGGGGACATCCTCTAGGATTGGACAGTGAGGCCTGGCCAACAGGTGGGGGGATGGTAGAGGCAGTTTGTCACAGAGCCGTCATCTTTTGGGCATAAGATGGAAACCGCTTTTAGAGACAATGCATCGAGTCCTTTTCATCCATTGCCTGGAGATCAAGGCCCCATGAAACAGTCCGCGATTGTAGTTGCTGTGACGCTTGCCGCGAGTTCGGCGTTTTCGGTGCCTGCCATGGCCCGCGATACCCTCTATATCGTTGGCTCATCGACCGTTTTCCCGTTTTCGACTGCGGTGGCCGAGGCCCTGGGACGCAGCAAAAAGGGCATCAAGACCCCTAAGGTTGAATCTACCGGGACAGGCGGCGGTATGAAGCTCTTCTGTGCTGGGGTCGGGATCAATCATCCCGATATCACCAATGCCTCGCGCGCTATCAAGGCAAGCGAGTACGAGACCTGTCAGGCTAATGGGGTCAAGGAAATCACTGAGGTCAAGATCGGATTCGATGGCATCGTGATTGCCAACTCCAAGACTTCGGGGCGTTGGGATCTGAACCTCAAGGATCTCTATCTGGCGCTTGCCAAGGATGTACCGGACGGCAAAGGGGGGTTTCAGCCAAATCCATACAAAAAATGGAACGAGGTCAATCCCGATCTGCCTGACCTTAAGATTGAGGTCTTAGGCCCTCCGCCGACCTCTGGAACGCGCGATGCCTTTGTTGAGCTGGCCATGGAGGGTGGCTGTAACAGCATCTCTGAGATCAAGGCCCTGAAAAAGACCGATGAAAAGAAACATAAGGCGGTCTGCCAGGGGATCCGCGAGGATGGGGCCTATATCGAGGCGGGCGAAAATGACAATCTGATCGTTCAAAAGCTCATTGCCAATCCAAGTGCCCTGGGGATCTTTGGTTACAGCTTCCTCGATCAGAACACCGACAAGATCCAGGGTTCCAAGGTCAATGGCGTCGAGCCGAAATATGAAACCATCTCGACGGGCCAATACCCGATCTCCCGCTCGCTCTATTTCTATGTGAAGAACGCCCATCTGGAGAGCTTTCCGGCGATCAAGGACTATGTCACTGAGTTTACCAGTGACAAGGCCTGGGGTCCCAACGGCTATCTGGCCGATAAGGGTCTGATTGCCCTGCCGGATGCCGAGCGCAAGGCGATTGCCCAGAAGGCGCGCGCCTTTACCCCCATGGAGAAGCCCAGCCATTAACGAGCCATTCAGCAGGCTTGCGGGCGCAGGTCATTGCCTGGTCTGATGGCGACTGAGGCTCATGCGTTTGCCGATGCCCGCCTTGGGCATCGGTCTTCTGGCACTAATCCTGACAATGGCGATGTCTAGTTGGCTGCTCTTCCTAAGCGTGCTCTTGATCATGGCCTTGGCCTATCAGCTGGGGCGCCGGCGTGCCATCGCCCAGGTAGGCGGGCCGACCAAGATCAAACGTCTGCATTCATTGCCGGCCTATCATGGCCTGTATGCTGCACTCTGGGCCGGGATTCCGGCCCTGTTTGTGATGGGATTATGGATCGGGTTCCAGGACCAGGTCATCATCGCGCAAGTGATCGATGCCTTGTCTCCGACCCAGATAGAGGGGCTTTCACCCGGTCAATTTAATCTGCTGATCAGTGATATCCGCAATCTTGCAACCGGTAATATCGTCTCGGCCCAGGTGACGTCTGAGCTTCAGGCGGCGGCCGATCACTACAATAGACTTCGCGCGCTCTCGAGGATCGCCATGTGGGTCGTGGTTCTGGCCCTGGCGCTGGGGGCGACCCTGATGGTGTGGTTGCAGATCCACCCGTCACTGCGCGCACGCAACCGGGTCGAATCGATCACCCTCGCGATCATGATCGTTTTTTCCTCAATCGCGATCCTCACAACCCTTGGGATCGTCCTTTCGGTGGTCTTCGAGTCGATCCGCTTTTTTAAGCTCATCTCGCCCCTGGAGTTTTTCTTCGGTCTCACCTGGAGCCCGCAGATTGCATTACGGGCCGATCAGGTTGGGGCCTCGGGCGCCTTTGGCGCGGTCCCGCTGTTTGTCGGCACGCTCGTCATCTCTGTAATCGCCATGCTGGTGGCAGTGCCCATCGGTCTCTTATCGGCCATTTATCTCTCTGAGTATGCGAGCAGACGGGTCCGCGCGGTCGCTAAACCACTCCTAGAGGTCCTGGCCGGTATCCCGACCGTAGTTTATGGTTTCTTTGCCGCCCTGACGGTTGCGCCATTCATCCGTAGCCTTGGCGCCTGGCTGGGGCTTGATGTCGCCTCTGAGAGTGCGCTGGCTGCCGGATTGGTGATGGGTATCATGATTATTCCCTTTGTTTCATCGCTCTCGGATGATGTGATCAACGCCGTGCCCCAGGCGATGCGCGATGGTTCTTATGCATTGGGTGCAACCCAATCGGAGACGATCCGGCGGGTGATCATCCCCGCAGCCTTGCCTGGCATCATCGGGGGTATCCTGCTTGCCGTCTCGCGGGCGATCGGCGAGACCATGATCGTGGTCATGGCGGCAGGTTTGTCTGCCAACCTGAGTATCAATCCCCTAGAGAGCCTTACGACAGTGACAGTTCAGATCGTCACCCTACTGACGGGCGACCAAGAGTTCGACAGTCCCAAGACCCTGGCCGCATTCGCCCTGGGGCTGACCCTGTTTGTCGTTACCCTGGCATTGAATGTGGTGGCCTTATCGATTGTTCGCAAGTATCGGGAGCAATATGAATAAGCCAGCCCCTCAGATAACGCCGACAGGGCGCCCTAACCCCGTCGATATTGTTCGTGCCTCATTGAAACGCCGCTACGCCCGGGAGCGGCGTTTCCGATGGCTTGGTGCGACTGCGGTCCTCATTGGCCTATTATGTGTCGTCCTGCTCTTTGCCGATATCATTCTCAAGGGTTACACGGCCTTTCAACAGACCTATATCCGCTTGCCGATCGCGCTTGAGGCCGAGTCGATCGACCCTGAGGGCACAGGGGCGCGCGCGGCGATCGAGGATGCCGACTACCTCGCGTTGATCCGCAATGCCTTGTTTGAACTTTTCCCTGAGGTCAGGGATCGGCAGGAACGACGCCTCTTGACCTCAATCGTCAGCGTTGGGGCACCCAACCTGGTACGCGAGTATGTCCTGGCCCACCCCGATCGGATTGGCACCACGCAAGAGATCTGGGTCCCGGCAACGGCTGACATCGATATGCTGATGAAAGGGCATATCAATCGCGACCTTCCGGAAGCCGAGCGCCGGGTCAAGGATCAGACCCTCGGCTGGATCGATCGCCTGGCAGCAGAAGGTCGAATCGCCAAGCGTTTCAATACGCCCTTTTTCGTCAATGGGACCTCCCGCGAACCCGAACTCGCCGGGATCGCCGGTGCCCTGATGGGCTCGTTCTACACCCTGTTGTTGACCCTGATCCTGTCATTCCCGATCGGCGTGGGAGCAGCGATCTATCTGGAAGAGTTTGCGCCGCGCAATCGCTGGACCGATCTGATCGAGATCAACATCAATAACCTGGCTGCAGTGCCCTCCATTGTCTTTGGTCTGCTGGGGTTGGCAGTCTTCATCGGCTTTTTCGGGATGCCGCGTTCGACCCCCTTGGTTGGGGCCCTGGTGCTCACCCTCATGACCCTGCCGACCATCATCATCGCAAGCCGGGCTGCCCTGAAATCCGTACCGCCCTCGATCCGCGAGGCAGCCCTTGGAGTAGGGGCCTCGTCCTTGCAAACCCAGTTTCATCATGTTTTACCGCTGGCCATGCCAGGGATGTTGACCGGTACCATCATCGGCATGGCCCAGGCGCTCGGCGAGACTGCCCCCTTGCTGATGATCGGGATGATCGCCTTTATCGTCGATATCCCCCAGGGATTCACCGATATGGCCACGGTGCTGCCGGTCCAGATCTATTTGTGGGCCGATAGTCCAGAGCGTGGCTTCGTCGAGCGCACCTCCGCAGCGATCATGGTGCTATTGGCATTTCTGTTTGCGATGAATCTGGCTGCTGTCTTATTGCGCCGCCGGTTCGAGCGGCGTTGGTGATCGACTGGGGGCCAGTCTCATGATGAGTTGCCTCAGCGCCGACTAGGGTGCCACCCAGCTGCGGGGCGGTGAATTTCAGACGAGGCATTTGATGTAGATGAATACCATGGTTGAAACAATGAACAGGGTGACTGATGCCCTCAGTGCCGTGGAATTGGCGCAGGAGCGGGCATTCTGCCAGACAGTCGGCGATTTTACGGTCCCGAACCCGCGGATGACCTGCCGAGATGTCGAGGTGTGGTATGGTCCCAAGCAGGCGATCAGGCGAGTCAATCTGGACATCGGTCGCAATGAGGTCCTGTCGATGATCGGCCCTTCGGGTTGCGGCAAATCGACCTTCTTGCGTTGTCTCAACCGTATGAACGATACCATCCCGGGTTGTCGGGTTACTGGTTCGATCAAGCTCGATGGCCAGGATATCTACGACAAAAAACTCGATCCGGTTTTGTTGCGGGCGCGGGTGGGAATGGTCTTCCAAAAGCCCAATCCATTCCCCAAGTCGATCTATGAGAACGTCGCCTATGGGCCGCGGATCCATGGCCTGACCAATAGCAAGGCCGAGCTCGATGAATTGGTCGAAACCAGCCTGCGCAAGGCCGGGCTTTGGGATGAGGTCAAGGATCGACTCGATCAGCCGGGGACTGGTCTTTCGGGCGGCCAGCAGCAGCGCCTCTGTATCGCCCGCACCATCGCGGTGGCACCGGACGTGATCCTCATGGATGAGCCCTGCTCGGCGCTCGACCCCATCGCCACTGCGATCATTGAGGAATTGATCGATGAGCTGCGCGCTAATTATTCGATCGTCATCGTAACCCACTCGATGCAGCAGGCAGCGCGGGTCTCCCAGCGCACCGCCTATTTTCATCTCGGCGACCTGATCGAGGTGGGTGAGACCAATCAGATCTTCACCAATCCTCAGCACAAGCTGACCGAGGACTATATCACCGGTCGCTTTGGCTAAGCTCGCAGGAGGGGTGGATGAATGAGCAAGAGGGCAAACACCCAAGCACCGATCTGACGGCTGGACACACCGTCCGGCGCTATGACCAGGAGCTCGCTCGGCTCCGCACCCTCATCCTGCAGATGGGTGAGCATGTCAGCGAGCAGGGTCGTGCTGCCGTGGCTGCCTTGCTCAATGAGGATGACTGCCAGGCCTATCGCGTGCTCGACCGCGAGCCGCAGATCGATTATCTATCCCTGGATGCCGACGAGGAGATTTTCAGGCTGATCGTGCGTCGGCAGCCGACGGCGGTTGATCTGCGGATCGTCCTGGCACTCTCGAAGATCGCGGCCGAGTATGAGCGCGCGGGCGACAAGGCAGCGCGCATTGCCCACCAGGTCCTGGAATGGATCGAGGAGACCGATGTCCTCGTCGAGCCCGTTCGGGCATCCTTGCAGGCACTCGGCGAACGCGCGCTCGGCATGTTCGAGCGCAGCCTGCGCGCTGTGGCGGCCTTTGATGTCAGCCAGTCGCTTGGAATCTTCGAGGATGAGCCAGACCTAGATCAAGAGGCGCGCGAGCTGCGCGAATTGCTCAACGGCTCTGCCCAGGAGGGTCTATCACCCCGCTATGCGATCACCCTATTCTATTGCGCCCAGGCGCTCAAACATATCGGCAGACATGCCTCCAATATCGCTGAATTGGTGATCTATGTCGCGATTGGTCAGGATGTGCGCTATCGCAATCGCGAGATCCTGATCGAGACCCTGCGCCACCGCGGTTATTGAGCCAGGCGACCAACACCCGGCTGCTGACATCCCAGGCCCTGATCGAGACCCTGCGCCAGCGCGGTCATCGCGCCATCCCACCAAGCATCGACCTGGGGCGGCAAACCCGCTAAGCTGTCTGCTCCTCGAGAGACGGCCGATGCGCCTTGAGGTGCGCGATGAGCGAGATACTCAGGATCCTGTTTGCTGAGGCGATGCAGCTCAGCCGCGATGGCCGCTGCTCCGAGGCGACGGCACTCATTCAACGCGCTTTCCACCTTGTCCGTCCGCAGGCCCAGGGGAAACCGGCTGGCCAAAGGTTAGGGCTTAATCCGGACGATCGCATCATCAAGGGCAATTTTGAGTTCGTTGAGGATATCGGGCCAGGCGGCGGTTTCATCATTCATGGGCGCTATCACCATGGCCCAGACGCCTGTGACTATCGTCTCTATGTGCCATCCCGATTGGATGGCCCTCCGGCTGCCCTGCTTCTGATGCTGCATGGTTGCCAGCAGGATGCGACCAGCTTTGCTGCTCTGACTCGGATGGACCGCTTGGCCGATGCATTCGGGTTCATCGTCCTCTATCCAAACCAGGGACGCCCTGCAAATTCAGTGGGCTGTTGGAACTGGTTTTTATCTGAACATCGGCGTCCGGAACGCGGTGAATCGGCCCTACTTGTGGCCCTCACCGATGAGATCGCGGGGCGCTATGCGGTCGAGCGGCGGCGGCGTTATGTCGCTGGATTCTCTGCAGGTGCAGCCATGGCCTTGATCCTGGCAGCGGTTTGCCCGGACCGTTTTTCCGCCATCGGTGTGCATTCAGGGCTTCCCTATGGGGTAGCGCATGACCAGCTCTCGGCGCTCGCCTTGATGCGGCAGGGTCCGGTCGGCCTGGCTGATCTCCCCCTATTCCCGAGTCAGACCCCAATCATTGTTTTTCAAGGCGATGCCGATATCCGGGTCAATCCAGCGAATGCAGCTGCCATCATCCAGCAGGCGTTGGGCGGTTTAGGCAGGGATTCCGAGCAGCTGCGCACCGAGCAGCGGCTGGTCCGAACGGAAAACCGCTGGGATTGCTCGGTCATGGTCTGTCGCGATGCCCAAGCGAGGTCTTGGGCCGAGCTCTGGATGGTTCATGGCGGCGGGCATGGCTGGTTCGGCGGTGATCCCCAGATGGCGTTCGCCGAGCCCAAGGGCCCAGACGCCTCGCGCGAGCTGGTGCGCTTCTTTTTCGCTGTCTCAGGTATCCATCAGGATGAATGATCATCCAGGAAGGGGCCGGTCTGTCTCTTGGAATCGGCCAGATTCGCCCCGTCTGGGGCTGGATGTGCTGCGGCTCGTCCGAGACGGTCTAGAGATAGCCGGCCTGGGTGCTGGGCCTCGGCGACCAAGCGCGCATTCGCCAGGATACGCGGGACATATTGGCGGGTTTCCTCGGGCAGATCGAGCGACCAGAAGTCGGTCGGCTTACCCTGGCGGCGGTTGTTTTCGATCGCTGTGTTCACGCATTTGGGGCCACAGTTATAGGCGGCTAGCGCCAGCTCCCAATCTCCATTAAAACGCCGATTGAGCTGTTCTAGATAATCCAGGGCCGCACGGGTTGAAGCGACCACATCGCGCCGCTCGTCGGTTGTCTCGTCCAGCCTGAGTCCCATCTCGCGCGCTGTCGTGGGGATGAATTGCCACATGCCCGCAGCAGCCTTGGGCGAGGTGGCCCAGGGATCATAGCGGCTTTCGACATAGGGCAGGATCGCCAATTCCATCGGCAAGCGGCGCCGCTCGATTTCGCTGACGATGAGTGGCAAATAAGGCAACCCACGTTCAGCCAGTCGCTCGACAGCGCGCGGATCGCGGCGCAGGCGCTCATACAAGGCATCGACCCGTTCATTGGCCTGAAGGTCAAGCTGCATCCCCAGACGTATCCGCTGCCAGAGATCGCCATCCGCGCCGCCCTGTCCGACCAGGCGCCCGCGCTCCCGGATCACGACATCCAAGGCGGGTCTGACATAGCCATACTCACGCGCCGAGACAGACCCCGTATAGTATGAATCCGCAAGTAGATTTGGATCGCGTTGGCTTGCACAACCGCTGAACAAGGGCAATGCGAGGACTGAGAGCACCCCCGCAACCGCTCTCAGATACCTGGATTTTGGCATGGCAACCCCGCTTAATTAACATAAGTATTTGATTTAATTTAATTAAAATCGCCTTGCTATCATAACCCAAAAACACAAGCAAACTCTAGATAGATCGATATGACCACTGAGTAACATCAGTACCGAATTGATGAGGACGGGGAGGTAGGTTTGCGGTTAGCATGCGCGCTCAAAGAGGCCGAGACATCATGAGAGATCCATCGCCAACCGATCCATTCGCTCCTTTGGATGCCTGGTATCGCTCGCACCTGGGCGCAGCGGTGGCGCGCCTTGAGTCTGCCTGTGTTGAGCGTCTGCTTGCCAATACCTTTGGCTATTATCTGGTCCAGATAGGTGCTGCCCCGGGATTCAGTGAGTTACTGAGCGTCAGTCGGATCCGCCAACGCATCCTGATCAATGCCTCAGGGCCGACACCAGGGGCGGAGGGGGCTTGGATTCTGAGCGACCTGACGGCGCTGCCCCTGGCCTCTGACAGCGTGGATGCAATCCTCTTGCCTCATGTTCTCGAGCATTGTCCGCAGCCTCAGGCGGTCTTGGCCGAGGTCGAGCGGGTGTTGATCCCGGAAGGACGCCTGGTGGTCACAGGTTTCAATCCGCTGAGCCTCTTTGGGCTACGCTGTCTATGGTGGCCGGCGCATGGGCGTCCGCCCGGTCGGTTTTATCTCGCCTCTCAGGTCACGAATTGGCTCAATGCTTCTGGTTTTGCGATCGAGTCGCTTGACTATGCGCTCTTTGGGCTCCCCCGGGGTCGGTATGCCCAAACCATCGAGGGCCTCGGCCGGCGATTTTGGGCGCCCCTCGGCGGCCTGTATGCGATCCGCGCTGTCAAGCGGGTGACCACCCTGACGCCGATCAAGCCCTATCGCCGTCACTGCCATCTCATCCTGCCCAAGGGGGCGATGCGTCCCACGGTGTCCAGTTGATGGATCAGCTGGTCGAGGCCTTCACCGATGGTGCCTGCAAGGGCAACCCTGGACCGGGTGGCTGGGGTGTGTTGTTACGCTGGCGGGGACATGAAAGGGAGCTGTATGGCGGCGAACCCGAGACCACCAACAATCGCATGGAGCTTATGGCGGTGATCATGGCCCTGGAGTCGTTGAAACGCCCCGTGTCGATCCGAATCAGCACTGATTCGCGCTATGTTCAACAAGGGGTTACGGTTTGGCTCCCCCGGTGGAGGCGCAATGGCTGGCTTACCGCTGATCGTCAGCCGGTCAAAAACCGCGATCTCTGGGAACGGCTGGATCAGGCCAGCACCAGACACCAGGTCGAATGGCATTGGGTGCGCGGCCATGCGGGTCACCCCGATAATGAGCGCGCTGATCGATTGGCCAACCAAGGCCTGCAGTCTGTCCTGTGAGGTTAAAGTGATGCGTCAGATTGTTCTGGATACCGAGACCACTGGCCTTAAGCCGCAGGAGGGCCATCGCATCATCGAGATCGGATGCATTGAGTTGATCGATCGGCGTCTGACCGGCAATGACCTTCATGTCTATCTCGACCCCGAACGGGCGATCGATGTCGATGCAATCAATGTCCACGGCATCAGCGCTGAATTTCTCGCCCAAAAGCCCAGATTCGCCGAGATCGCTGAACACCTGATCGACTATCTGCGTGGAGCGGAACTCATCATCCACAATGCGGCCTTTGACGTCGCCTTTTTGGATCATGAGTTGTGGTTATGGAGAGGTGAGGATGCGCCGCGGATTGCCGATCTATGCACCGTGTTCGATACCCTGAGCCTGGCTCGCCGACTCTTCCCAGGACAGCGCAACAGCCTCGACGCCCTCTGTAAACGCTACGCGATCGATCACTCCAGGCGCGTCACCCATGGTGCCTTGCTTGATGCTGGGCTATTGGCTGAGGTGTATTTAGCGATGACCGGCGGCCAGGTTGCCCTCCATTTGGGCGATGAACCCGGCCCTAGGTCCGGTTTATCAGTGGGCTTGGGATCGCGCGGCCGGATCGACCCCCAGCGTCCGCCGCTGCGGGTGGTGCGGGCTCATGGGGATGAGGAGCGGGCGCATCGCGAGCGCCTGCAGGCGATTCAGGCAGCCAGCGGTCAATGCCTCTGGTTAAGCGAGGATGCCGACATCTGAAGGGGATTAGCGTTGCTGTTGTTGGTGCCGGCAGGGGCCCTGACCGTTGGCGATGGCCTCTAGTGCCCCTAGATCGAGCAGGCGAATATGTTTGCGCTCGACATGCACCAGACCATCGTCCTGGAAACGGGTAAAAAGGCGGCTGACGGTCTCAACGGCCAGACCCAGATAGTTACCGATCTCATGCCTAGACATGCTCAGGTAAAAATCGGTGGCTGACAGGCCCCGGCGGTGCAACCGCTGGGAGAAATCGAGCAAAAACGCGGCCAGGCGCTCCTCTGCGGTCTTTTTGCCGAGCACCAGGAGCATATCGGTATCATGGCCAATTTCCTTGCTCAGCAAACGGTACATTTGATGCTGTAGGCTGGGGATGAGGGCGGTCAGCTCCTCAAGCTGTCCAAAGGGGATCTCACAGATGGCTGAGGTTTCGAGGGCGCTCGCCGTACAGGCGTGGACACCCTTGTCGATGCCATCGAGCCCGATGAGCTCGCCTGGCAGATGAAATCCAAGAACCTGTTCGCTGCCATCGCGGGTCGCGGCAAAGGTCTTCAGTGAGCCGGTCTTGACCACGAATAAGGAACGAAAACGCTCACCTTCCTGAAAGGGGCGATCGCCGCGACGCAAAGGCCGGGTACGCCGAATGATCCCATCGAGCCGTTCAACATCCTCGGGCGCCAACCCCATCGGCAGACAGAGCGAAGACAGGGTGCAATTGCGGCAGGCGATGCGAATGGATTCGATCGAGATTACAGTCTGGTGGCTCAAGGATTGGCCCTCGCTCGCTTGGAAGCTAGATGTCAACCTAAGGGTTATATGCCCTCGTTTTTGATCTGGATCAAGGGTTTCTAGGCGCAATCGGCCGCCTGACTCGCCCTCACCTTGATATGGCCCCCATACCCTGGGGGAGCGGTTCGGGGTGGATTGAGCGCAGGCGGGGATTTTGGTAGTTTGTTTCCTGAAAAAACCGCGCATCCCCTCCCAGCGCCATCGATCATGACCAAGTTTATCTTTATTACCGGCGGTGTCGTCTCATCGCTGGGCAAGGGTATTGCCTCGGCATCCCTCGGGGCGCTCCTTGAGGCGCGCGGTCTGCGCGTCACCATGATCAAGCTCGACCCCTATATCAATGTCGATCCGGGGACCATGAGCCCCTTCCAGCATGGCGAGGTCTATGTCACCGACGACGGGGCCGAGACCGATTTGGATCTGGGTCACTATGAGCGGTTTTTGCGCACCCGCATGGGGCGTAACAATAATTTCACCACCGGCCAGATCTATGAAAGCGTGATCCGCAAGGAGCGGCGCGGGGATTATCTCGGGCGCACGGTCCAGGTCATCCCGCATATCACCGATGAGATCAAGGCCAGCATCCGCCGCGGTGCCGAGGGTGCTGAGGTCGCCTTGGTCGAGATCGGCGGCACCGTCGGTGATATCGAATCCTTGCCATTCCTCGAGGCAATCCGCCAGATGCGGGTTGAGATGGGACCAGAAAGCTCGCTGTTCATGCATCTCACCCTGGTGCCCTATATTCGCGCCTCCGGCGAGATCAAGACCAAGCCAACCCAGCATTCAGTCAAGGAACTGCGTTCGATCGGCATTCAGCCCGATATCCTGCTCTGTCGCGCTGAGCAACCCCTACCGGATGAGGAGCGGCGCAAGATCGCGCTCTTTACCAATGTCCCGGAGCGGGCGGTCATCTCGGCGGTGGACGCCGACAATATCTATCGTATCCCACGTTTGCTGCATGCTCAGGGACTGGATGAGCTGGTGGTCCGCCAATTTCGCCTCCAGGTGCCTGCGGCCGATCTTTCGGAATGGGATCGGGTGCTCGAGGGTTTCGATCACCCTGAGGCCGAGGTGCGGATCGGGATGGTCGGCAAATATATGAATCTCACTGAGGCCTATAAGTCGCTCTCTGAGGCCCTGGCCCATGCAGGGGTGCATACCCGAACGCGCGTTGAGATTGCCTATGTCGACTCCGAGATCATCGAGCGCGAGGGGGTTGGCTGTCTGGAGGGTTTGGATGCCATCCTGGTCCCAGGCGGTTTTGGCGAGCGGGGGGTAGAGGGCAAGATCGAGGCGGTGCGTTTTGCCCGCGAGCGCCGGATCCCCTATCTAGGGATCTGTCTCGGGATGCAGGTCGCGGTGATCGAATATGCGCGCCATGTCGCAGGCCTTGTCGACGCCCATAGCACCGAATTCGATCCGGATACCCCGCATCCGGTCATTGCCCTGATCACCGAATGGCGGGACGAGCAAGGGCGGATCGAGCGGCGCACGGGTTTGGATGATCTCGGCGGGACCATGCGTCTCGGTGGCCAAAACTGCCGGCTTGAGCCCGGCAGTCTCGCCCGTTCGGTTTATGGGCAGGCCCAGATCCGCGAGCGTCATCGCCATCGCTATGAATTCAACAATGCCTATCTGGACATCATGAAGGATGCCGGGATGCATTTCTCCGGCTGGTCGCTCGATAACCGGCTGGTCGAGCTCATCGAGCTGCCTGATCATCCCTGGTTCATCGCCTGCCAGTTTCATCCCGAATTCACCTCGACTCCGCGCGATGGTCATCCTTTGTTCCAGGGCTTCGTGCGCGCCGCCCGGCTCAGGCATGAATCCTCATAAGGGATGGGCCAGATGATCGAGCTGGCTGGTTTTAGGGTTGGTTTGGATTGCCCGTTCGTGTTGATCGCCGGGCCTTGCGTGATCGAAAGCGAGACCTTGGCGCAAGAGACGGCAGGGGTCTTGAAAGAGCTCACCGCTGAGCTCGGCATCCCTTTCATCTACAAGTCATCCTTCGATAAGGCCAACCGTTCCTCACTCAGCAGTTTTCGCGGACTAGGGCTGGAGTCGGGTTTAAGGATCCTGGCAGGGGTGCGCGAGCAGATCGGGGTACCGGTACTGACCGATGTGCATGAGGATACACCCCTGGCCGAGGTCGCCTCGGTCGTCGATGTACTCCAGACCCCGGCCTTTTTATGCCGCCAGACCAACTTTATCCAGGCGGTGGCGCGGCAAGGCAAGCCGGTCAATCTCAAAAAGGGCCAATTTCTCGCCCCCTGGGAGATGAAGCAGGTGGTTGAAAAGGCGCGCGCGGTCGGTAATCACCAACTCCTGGTCTGCGAACGGGGCGTCTCGTTTGGCTATCACAATCTGGTCGCTGATATGCGCTCGCTGGTCATCCTGCGCGAGACCGGCTGCCCGGTGGTCTTTGATGCGACCCATTCGGTGCAGCTGCCGGGCAGTCAGGGAAGCCGTTCGGGCGGACAACGCGAGTTCGTGCCGGCCTTGGCCCGGGCGGCGGTCGCAGTGGGCATCGCAGGGCTTTTCATGGAGACCCACCCAGATCCAGATCAGGCCTTAAGCGATGGGCCCAATAGTTGGCCGCTCGGTCGAATGCGCCCGCTTCTAGAGACCCTGGTTGCCCTCGACCGTACCGTCAAAGCGAGCGGACTCATCGAATCCGGCCCATCCTGGATGACCTAAACCGGATGCTGATCCACCGCCCGATCGCTGCGCTCTCTTCGCACCCGTTCAACCCTGGGATGGCAAGGTCCAGTCCGCGCCGTCTCGGCATATCCTCGAACCAATCCAAGGAGTTCCCCCATGTCTGAAATCGTCGATATCCGCGCCCGTGAGGTGTTGGATTCACGCGGCAACCCGACCGTAGAGGCTGATGTGATCACCGCCGAGGGCGCAATCGGGCGGGCAATCGTGCCATCTGGTGCCTCGACCGGATCGCGCGAGGCGTTGGAGCTGCGCGACGGCGATCCCAGTCGCTATCACGGCAAGGGGGTGCTGAAGGCCGTGGCCAATATCCAAGGCGAACTGCGTCAGGCGGTCTTAGGGATGGAAGTTTCTGACCAGGCTGCAATCGATCGGCGCCTGATTGAGGTGGACGGCACCGAGAATAAGTCGCGGCTTGGGGCCAACGCCCTGCTTGGGGTATCGCTTGCTGCCGCCCATGCGGCTGCCCAAGAAAAGGCGTTGCCCTTATTTATGTCGCTGGCCCCTGGACCCTATCGCCTGCCGGTGCCGATGATGAATATCCTCAACGGCGGCGTCCATGCCGACAATCGCGTTGATTTCCAGGAGTTTATGATCCTGCCGGTTGGCGCACCGACGCTGCGCGAGGCGGTACGCTATGGCGCCGAGGTCTTTCATACCCTGAAATCTATCCTCCGCGAGCGGGGATTGGTGACCTCAGTCGGGGATGAAGGGGGATTTGCACCAGATCTTCCCTCCAACGAATCAGCGATCGAGGTCATCCTCGCCGCGATCGAGCAGGCTGGTTTTCGGGCGGGCACTGATATCTATCTGGGTCTGGATCCAGCCGCCTCCGAGTTCTATGAGGATGGGTGTTATGTGCTCAAGGGCGAGGGGCGCAGCCTCAGCAGCGATGAGCTGATTGCTCTGTACGAGGATTGGGTGGACAAATACCCGATCCTCTCGATCGAGGATGGGCTTGCCGAAGGCGACTGGGCGGGCTGGCGGCGCCTGACCGAGCGTCTCGGCAAACGGATCCAGCTCGTCGGCGACGATATCTTTGTCACCAATACCAAGATCCTTGCCCAGGCGATCGAGCAAGGGATCGCCAATTCGATCCTGATCAAGGTCAATCAGATCGGTACCCTGACGGAGACGCTTGAGGCCATCGACCTCGCCCACAAGGCGGGTTATACGGCGGTCATTTCCCATCGCTCCGGCGAGACCGAGGATACCACGATCGCCGACCTCGTGGTCGCCACCTGCGCTGGTCAAATCAAAACAGGGTCGTTGTCGCGTTCCGACCGAATCGCCAAATACAATCAGCTGATGCGGATTGAGGACCAATTGGCTGATGAATCCAGCTACGCCGGCCGCGCGGCCTTCCTCCGGTGGCTGACCCCCTAGGCGATACCGGACGCTGGTCAATCATCGGGATGTATTACGGTTTGATCCTGGTGTTGTTGCTGCTTTTGGGCCTGCTTCAGTATCGGCTGTGGGTCGGGGAGGGCAGCCTGGCGGAACTCTATGGCCTGCAGCGCGAGATCGCCTTTGAGCAAGCCGAGCTCGACCGTTTGCGCCAGCGCAACCGCGCGCTTCAGGCTGAGGTCGATGATCTGCGCCAGGGTTCAGAGGCGATTGAGGAACGCGCTCGCATGGAGTTGGGGATGATCAAGCCCGGCGAGCTGTTCATCCGGGTGATTGAGCGGACTCTTCCTGAGAGGGCTGAGGATCGGCTATGACCCCTTGTTGGGCTGTGCTGCCTGCTGCTGGGGTGGGGCGGCGGATGGGTAGCGCCATCCCCAAGCAGTATCTCGATCTTGCCGGGCGGCTGGTCATCGATTACGCCCTGGAGCTTTTTATCGAACATCCCCGTATCCAGGGGATTGCGGTGGCCCTGGGTGCCGAGGATGGTCATTGGGAAGAGACGGCCTATGCCAGGCATCCCAAGGTGCTGCGTGCCCCTGGCGGGCCTGAGCGCTGTCATTCGGTGCTCAATGCCCTGAATGTCCTTCCCAGCCATGCTCAAGGGGATGATTGGGTCTTGGTGCATGATGCGGCGCGTCCTTGTCTGCGGCGCGCTGATCTGGATCGATTGCTCGAAACCCTGGCAGAGGATCCGGTGGGTGGGCTCTTGGGTATCCCGGTGCGGGATACCATGAAACGCGCTGATCCCAATCATCGGGTTGCTTCAACCCTAGACCGCACCAGTTTGTGGCACGCCTATACGCCGCAGATGTTTCGGCTGGGGTTGTTGCGCCGAGCATTGAGCGAGGCCCTCGCCGCTGGGGTGCTGGTCACCGATGATGCCCAGGCGATCGAACGCCTGGGCCTTGCCCCCCGTCTGGTTGAAGGCCATGCGGACAATCTCAAGATCACCCGGGCCGAGGACCTACCGCTTGCCCGGTTTTATCTCGAACAACAAGGGCGGATTGGATCATGTTGATCGGTCAAGGTTTTGATGCCCATCGCTTTGCCGAGGGCCGGCGTTTGATCCTAGGCGGTGTCGAGATCCCCTATGAGCGAGGGATGTTGGCCCATTCGGATGGCGATGTATTGATCCATGCGCTCTGCGATGCCCTCCTGGGCGCGGCAGGTTTGGGCGATATCGGGCGGCATTTCCCAGATACCGATCCGGCATATGCCGGTATCGACAGCCGGATTCTCTTGCGCCAGGTGATCGAGGATCTGCATGGTCGGGGGCTGCGGGTCCATAACGCCGATCTTACCCTGATCGCCCAGGCCCCGCGGCTTGCCCCCCATCTCCCTGCCATGCGCAAGACCCTAGCCGCTGACCTGCATTGCAGTCCTGCCCGGGTCAATGTCAAGGCGACGACCTTCGAGCATATGGGCTTTACCGGACGCGGTGAAGGGATCGCGGCCTCGGCCGTGGTGCTCTTGTCCGAGACTGGGGATTGAGCGAGCCGCAGAACCCAGAGCCACCCCGCTGGATCGACTGGGTCGATCTGCCACGGGCACACGGCCCGCCGCTTGGTCAGGGTCGGTTGCGCGTTAAGCCGCAGGATTTTCAGGTCAGCGAAATTCTCGGTCTTACACCTATCGATACAGGCGGGCATTGGTGGCTGTGGGTGCGCAAGACCGGTGTCAATACCGAATGGGTTGCCCGGCGTCTGGCTTCCTTGGCAGGGGTTCAGGCGGCGGAGGTCGGCTATGCAGGTCTCAAGGACCGCTGGGCAGTTGCCGAACAGTGGTTTTCATTGCCTGCCCGTCCCGGCCCCGAACCCGATTGGGAGGCGCTCGGCAAGGAAGGGATCGAGATACTGGCCGTGCACCGTCACCGGCGCAAGCTCCAGCGGGGCGTCCTGGTCGGGAATCGCTTTCGCATCTGTATCCGCGGCCTGCAGGTTGCAGCCGAGACGCTTGAGGCGCGTCTCCAGGCGATCCGGGCGCACGGTGTGCCTAATTATTTTGGTCAACAGCGCTTTGGCCGGGATACGCACAACCTCAAGCAGGCCCATGCCTTGTTAACCGGTCAGCCAGGGCGGATGACCCCCTATCAGCGCGGTCTGTGCCTGTCAGCGGCCAGGTCACAGCTCTTCAACGAGGTTTTGGCTGAGCGGGTGCGGCGCGGTGACTGGAACCGCCCACAACCAGGCGATTGTCTGCAGCTGGCGGGTAGCCGTTCCTTTTTTTGTGCTGAGCAGATCGATGCAATCTTGGAGGCGCGGGTCGGGCGCTTCGATCTGCATCCGACCGGTCCGCTTTGGGGGCGGGGTGAGCTGCCGACGCGCGGGTCAATCAGGGCCTTGGAACTTGCGATTGCGGCCAGGCTTGCGCCCTGGCCAAGCGGCCTAGAGGCCCAGCGGCTTAAACAGGAACGCCGGTCCTTGCGTTTAATGATTGAGGGGTTGGTCAGCGAGCAACTGGGCGATGACCTGGTCCTAAGATTTGTGTTGCCACGCGGCTCCTATGCCACGAGCCTGCTGCGCGAATTGATCCATTGGCCTGGGTTTGCAGAATAGGCGATCCAGATTGACCAAAGATCCAACATATCCCTGCTGGGAAGGAAAATGGCGCATTTACTGGTCGTTGACGATGAGCCGATCAATCTGGAGCTCATCGCTCAGTGTTTAGGGGATGAATATAGGCTAAGCACGGCCGCGGATGGTTTAGAGGCCTGGATCCTGCTCGATTCCCAACCCTTGGCCTATGATGGTGTCATCCTCGATCGCCTGATGCCGCAGCTGGATGGGATCGAATTGCTCAAGCGGATCAAGGCCGACCCGCGTTTGCAGGATCTACCAGTCATCATGCAGAGCGCCGCCGATAGCCCTGAACAGATCGCCGAAGGATTGGCTGCCGGCGCCTGGTATTATCTCGCCAAGCCTTATTCGCCTAAGGCCCTGCAGCGGATCGTCAAGGCCGCGCTCGATGATCGGCGTATCCGCAAGTCCCTGATTCATCTTGATGGCCAGCTCAGCGCCGCCCTCGGTTTGCTTGATCGGGCCCGTTTCCGTTTCCGGACCCTTGAGGATATCCGCATCTTATCGGCCATGCTTGCGCAGATGTGCCCCCAACCCGATGCAGTTGCCCTAGGCCTATCCGAGCTCATGCTCAATGCAGTGGAACATGGCAATCTTGGGATCGATTATGCCAAAAAGGGCCAGCTGCTTGAGGAGGGGATCTGGGAGCAGGAGATCAGGCGTCAGCTTGCCGAACCGGCCCAGCTTAAGCGTTATGCCTGGATTGAGGTCAGGCGTCATCCCGATCATCTGATCTTCGTCATCTGCGATCAGGGTAAGGGGTTTGATTGGCAACGCTATCTGGATCTCGATCCGGTGCGCGTCTTTGATACCCATGGCCGCGGGATTGCGATAGCCCGCCAGCTGGCCTTTGCCAACCTCGAATATCGCGGCTCAGGGAATCAGGTCTGGGCCAGAGTGGATCTCCAGCGGTCTTGAATCCACTCAGACGACTGGTCTCGCAAACCGCACTCTATGGGCTCAGCAGTGTCCTGGGGCGGTTTTTGAATTACCTGCTTGTCCCCCTACTCACCTATAGCTTTGCCCCTGCTGAATACGGAGTAGTGGCCGAGTTTTATGCCTATCTGAGTTTCTTGGCCGTAGTCTCAACCCTAGGACTTGAGACCGGCTATTTCCGGTTTCGCGCCAGCGGCGAATGGCCACCTGCAACCGTCTATGGGACAGTATTGGCCTGTCTCGTTGTCGTGAATGGGCTTTGCCTGTTAGCCTTGGCGCTTTGGCAAGGACCGCTTGCCGCCCTCCTGCGTCACCCCGAACACCCTGAATATATCCTGTGGTGTGCGGCCATCTTGGCGTTCGATGCCATCGGCGCCCTGGGCTTTGCGCGGCTGCGCGCCGAGGAGCGGGCAGCCCGCTTTGCCTTTATCAAACTGATCGAGATTGGCGTCAATGTCGCACTGACCGTGCTTTTTGTGGCCATTGCCCGGAATGCCCATGCCACAGATCCCAATGGATTCTTGGGCACTCTGTGGGACCCGACGATCGGGATCGGTTATGTCTTTATCGCCAATCTCGCCGCCAGCTTATTAAAGCTACTGTTCCTCTTGCCCCAATTGTTTGATGGAGTGGGGCGTTTTGACCTGCTTTTGTTTAAACGGCTGATGGGTTATTCGCTGCCGATGGTGATCATCGGCCTGGCCGGGATCATCAACGAGACCCTAGATCGCGCTGCACTGAAATATCTTTTGCCCAATGACGCTGCACTCAATCTGACCCAGCTTGGGATCTATAGCGCCTGTTATAAGCTCTCGATCCTGATGTCCTTGTTTATCCAGGCATTCCGCTATGCGGGTGAGCCATTTTTCTTTAACTATGCCAAACAACGCGATGCCCGCGAGATCTATGCCCTGGTCTTGAGCTGGTTCGTGCTCGCCTGCGTGTTTTTGTTTTTGGTAGTGACCCTCTATCTGGACCTATTCCAATATTTTGTCGGCGCCCCCTATCGGTCGGGTCTGGATGTGGTGCCGGTGCTCCTGCTTGCCAATCTATTGCTTGGGATCTATGTCAATCTTTCCGTTTGGTACAAGCTGACCGATCGTACCCTGCTGGGTGCGGCTGTATCCTTGGTTGGCGCTGGCATCACCGTCGGGGCGCTGGTGTGGTGGGTGCCCCTGCTGGGCTATCGGGGAGCTGCTTGGGCCCACCTCGCCTGTTATGGGTCGATGGTGATCCTGTCCTATATGCTTGGACGTCGCTATTACCCTGTGCCCTATGACCTCAAACGGATCTTGGGGTATCTCGGTCTAGGCCTCGGACTTTACGGGATGAACCGCTGGCTGATAGGGCAGGGCTGGCCAGCGCTTGGCGCGGGCACGGTCTGTTTTGTCATCTTCCTGGTTGTGGCCGCTTGGGAGGTACGACGCCTGATTAGGCTAAAGACCTAGACCTTGTATTGATGGACGACCCCCATCAATTTGCCTGAGAGGTCCTCGAGATGGCTGGTGGCGCTCACCACATCATCAGTGCTCTTGAGGGTCTGATTGGAGAGCATGCGGATGCTCTCGACATTGCGGTTCATCTCCTCGACCACGGCGCGCTGTTCCTCAGCGGCCGTTGCGATCTGATCATTCATGTTATTGATGTGCTCGACCGATTGGGTAATGGCATCGAGCGACTGGTCGGTCTCATTGGCAAGCGCCACGCTTTGTTCGGCCTGATCATGACCGCGTTGCATCATGGCCACTGCGCTGCGCGCCCCCTGTTGTAGCCGGGCGATCATCTCCTGGATCTCTTGGGTTGATTCCTGGGTCCGCTGGGCCAGGGCGCGCACCTCATCGGCCACCACGGCAAACCCGCGTCCTTGTTCGCCGGCACGCGCTGCCTCGATCGCGGCATTGAGAGCCAACAGATTGGTCTGACCAGCGATCCCGCGGATGACATCGAGGATCTTGCCGATATTGGCCGATTCCTGTTCGAGCTGCTGGATGGTCCTGGCTGCCTCACCGACGCCATCGGCTAGGGCGCGGATACCGGTCACACTGTGGCGAACCACCATCCGGCCTTCGCGCGCCTGATGGCTGGCCTGATGGGCGGCATCGGCGGCAGCCGTGGTGTTATTGGCGACCTCGGCAACCGTCGCCGACATCTCGTTCATGGCGGTTGCGACCATATCGGTCTCTTGGTGTTGCTGTTCCATCAACCGATGGGTGGCATGGGTGGCCTGCACGAGCTGGGCTGCCGCGCTGGCAACGCCGCTGGCAGCCTCTTGGATATGTCCCATCACCGTCGCCAAACGGGCCTGGAGCATCTTGATCGCCTGTAAAACCTCGGCAGTCTCGTTGTTGCCCTTGACATAGATCGGGGAGCTCAGATCCCCGGCTGCGATCTTCTTGGCCGCGCGCACCGCCTCGTGGATGTTTTTGAAGATGGTATAGGCGCTGATCTGGGCGAGGATCAAGGCCAGGACCAAGGCGCCGATTCCAACCCAGAGGCTGCCTAGCCAACCGGCTAGGAGCGCAGTCAAACCCACCAGGGCAAAGGCGGCGGTGAGCCAAAGCCGATGGCTGAACTCAAGGGTCAAACGCCGGGGTAGCTCCTGCAGGTTGCGCTCGCGGATCCGGGCATAAAGCCGCTCGGCGGCGGCGATCTCGGCCCGGCTCGGTTTAACGCGTACCGATAGGTAACCGACCAGCTGGTTGCCCTCATAGACCGGGGTCACATAGGCATCGACCCAATAGTGATCGCCATCCTTACGGCGATTCTTGACGATCCCCCGCCAGGGTTTACCCGATTTGATCGTATCCCAGAGGTTTTTAAAGGCCGCAGGCGGCATGTCAGGGTGGCGGATGATATTATGGTTGGCCCCCAACAACTCCTGTTCCGTGAAGCCGCTGACATCGATAAAGGCTTTATTGCAATAGGTGATAATGCCCTTGGTGTCCGTGGTCGAGACGATGATCCAGGAATCTGGATAGTCATATTCTTTTTGGGTGACCGGCAGATTGAGCTTCATGGCATGGACATGGCGTTGAGGGTTGATCGTCTGGGGATGCGGGACCAGAGACCGAGTGCCGAGAGGTCCAAGGGAATCCTCTAGTCGAGTAATATGCCCTGGCCTGACGAATCCCGAGACCTCATGTTAGCGCAACCGGGCAAGCGGCGTGAATCGAATCAGCTTACAGACAGCTGCAGCGATTACCGGCCTAAGCAAACGTACCCTTTGGCGGCATATCCGCGCGGGGCGGCTAAGCTCATTGGGCGGAGAACCGGGCGAGCGGACCCTGGTGCTGCTTGAAGACGCCCTATCGCTTGCCCAAGCGCCGATTAACTCTGAGCATCGGGATCTCATCCTAGCCGCCGATCGTGGTGACCCAGCCGCCGAGTGCGACCTCGGAATCCTGTTGCTTGCCTCCCAGCGTCCAGAGGATGCCATCTGCTGGTTTGAGCGGTCCGCCAAACAGTTTTATCCCGAGGCCATGTGCTGGCTGGGGCGTTGCCATCTGACCGGCTGGGGGACCGCCCGCGATCGCGATGTCGGCTTGCAGTGGCTGACCCATGCGGCACTCAAAGGCCATGTGATCGCCCGCGCCTGGATCGGTTTTTTCCAAAGCGAGCAAGGCCAGCATCTGCTCAATACATTCGATGACTCGGCCCTGAGTCAGGCGCTCGATGCACTAGAACGCCAACTCCTGCTCGATCTTCTGAATCGATCGACAAGCGCCCAGCGCAATCCAGCCCAAGGGCCCGAATCTGTTTGATGCCCTGAAGGCCATTGTAATGGGTATCGAGAATTGCTGATCCTAGATCCTGAACAAAGGCCAAACGTGGGCGTTCGCCGCGCCTAGGGGGCGCGGCCCATTGGGCAATTGGCATCTGACCCGCCTCTTGGCCCTGTTGAGTTCCGGCGGCAGTTGGGGCAGGGGGTACCCAACCGGGATCTGCAAACGGCCAGCAAGCTCACCCCGGATCTGGCCATTCTCGACGGCCCACTCGCAGGTTCTATTAAGGATATCAAACTGGGAACGGGATTCAGTCTGATGGAGCGGGTGTGGCAGGATTGACAGGCGAGGGCTGAATCAGTGGCCGAGTCTCTGAATGGCTTGGCATAATCCTAGTTCTTACTCAATGAGCTCAATAGTTAGGAGTTAAGGCGATGCGCATCGTCCTGCTCGGCGGCCCAGGAGCTGGTAAAGGCACCCAGGCTGGATATATCAAGTCACATTTCGGTATCCCCCAGATCTCAACCGGCGACATGCTGCGCGCCCATGTCAAACAGGGCACGGCCCTGGGTTTGGCTGCCAAGACGGTCATGGAGAGCGGTGGGCTGGTCTCCGATGACATCATCATCGGCATGGTCAAGGAGCGGATCGCTGAACCCGATTGTGCCAAAGGGTTTCTGTTCGACGGTTTTCCGCGGACCATCGCCCAGGCCGATGCGCTGAGGGCGGCGCATATCTTCCTCGATGCCGTGGTCGAGATCGCCGTCCCTGATGAAGAGATCATCAGGCGTCTCTCCGGGCGCCGCGTGCATCTTCCCTCCGGCCGCACCTATCATGTGCTCTTTAATCCACCCAGGGTCGAGGGTCTGGATGACGAGACCGGCGAGCCCCTGGTTCAGCGCGACGACGACCGTGAGGAAACGGTGCGCGAACGTCTGCGGGTCTATCATGAGCAAACGGCCCCCCTCATCGAATACTATATGGCCTGGGCCAAGCAGGGCAGTGAGGGTGCACCCCGTTATATCCGGGTGGAGGGTATCGGCCCGGTCGAGCTGATCCGGGATCGCATCCTGGGGGCGCTTGAGGCGCCTTAAGGCATCCCCATCTTGGTTCAAGGAAAGGCGGCGCCTCCTGTTAGTTGATTTGGGCTGGTAAGCCAGGTATAGCCCTTCGGGAAACTGTCCTGAGTGCCGGGGGTGCCAGTCCGAGTTGGCCAGTCAACAGGGATTGGTTTGGCGCTCGAGCTGCCCGCAACGATCACCTCCGGCTGCGCTTTTCGCAGGGGGTGATCCTCGCCTAGGATTCTTAGGTCCTAGTAACCTGGTTGCCGATTGCGGCAATGTCCCTGTTGATTTAAGTCTGGGTCGGTTTACTAGAGGAGTCCCAATATGCAGTTTGCGTCCCTTGCCGAGCAGTGTATCTCATGATCCCAACCCCACGGAGGCGCCCATGGCCGTCGTCGAGCTCAATGCCGCTAACTTTGAACAAACGATCCGCGATCATCACTTTGTGGTGGTCGATTTCTGGGCGCCCTGGTGTGGGCCCTGCCGTTCCTTTGCCCCAGTCTATGAAAAGGTCTCGGCAGATTTCCCTGAGATCGTCTTTGCTAAGGTCAATACCGAAGAGGAGCAGGCGCTTGCTGCCTATTTCCAGATTCGCTCAATTCCAACCCTCATGATCTTTCGCGACCAGATCATCATCTTTGCCCAGCCGGGGGCCTTGCCCGAGGGGATGCTGCGCAACCTGATCGCCCGCGCGAGCGAGCTTGATATGGACGAGGTCAGACGTCAGATCGCCGCGGCCCAGCCTGAATCGCCTGCCTGAAGACCCTTGAGCAACTGGAGCATCATTGCCCTTTTGCGCGCGCACCTGGACGCCGGGCCAAGCCTCGGCGATCTCCTAAGCCTATGCGAGGAGAACTTTGTCCGTCTCCAACGTCTGGCCCCAGGTCTGCGCGACTATCCCCTGGGGCGCTTGCTCTCACGCCGGCCGGGGGCCGTTGATCTGGCCCTCGAGATCGAGGGCCAGGCGCCCTATACCACGAGCCTGCGTCTCACCCATGTCTTTACCGCGACCAGGCACAGCGAGCCAGATGCCCGGCTGCACGTCTATCACGACGCCCGTCAGGTCGAGATCCTGAGCTTGCGTCAATCGATCCTACCGCTGCGTGCCGACTATGGTCCGCCTGCCTTGATCGACAAATGGCGCGCCAATCTCTTTTTATCGAATTGGTTGCAGTTTTGCTGCAATCAGGGACATGGTTTTGCACCTAGTCTTTCCGAAACTGCTGGCTCTACCGCATCCGCGGTCCCCTTGATGCACTCTTCGTCTTGATCCTAAGCGCCTGGCCGCTTGAAAAGCGCTGATTGTTGACTAATTTACTTAGACTCACAACCCCAAAACGGCCATCAAGATCATGAGATTATCGACCAAAGGCAGATATGCGGTGACCGCTATGCTCGACCTTGCCCTCCATGCTGGGCAGGGTCCAGTGACCCTGGCTGACATCTCGGCCAAACAAGGGATCTCTTTATCATATCTTGAACAACTCTTTGCCGCCTTGCGTTCTAAGAAACTGGTGCGTGGGGTGCGCGGGCCGGGGGGCGGCTACTATCTCGGCCGCCCGGCGCGGGAGATCTCGATTGCCAATGTCATCTGTGCCGTAGACGAATGGGTCGAGTTGACCCGGTGCAGTGGGCGTCAGAACTGTCATGATGGCAGACGCTGTTTGACCCATCACCTGTGGGATCATCTCAGCAACGAGATCTTTCAATTCCTGGATCGTATCTCGCTTCAGGATCTGGTCGACCAAGGTGGGCGCTTGCAAGGCGCATTGCCTGAGATGAGCCAGATACCTCCTCTAGAACGGCGTCGGCGTGCCGCCTGACGCCGATCTGGCGCTCCAAAACCTGCTGGGTGGTGGTATGCTCTATAACCATCGCCCAAGCGAACCGCCGGCTTGACCGCGCGCCGTCTTGGCCAGTGCACCTTTGTTGATGAACTGATCCAGTCTTGCTATGGCAGAGCAGCCAGACGGTTTGCGTTCGATTCAGGATTTTATTCGCTGGGGGGCCAGTCGGTTTAATGCCGCTGGCCTGCATTTTGGCCATGGGACCGACAATGCCCTGGATGAGGCTGCGTCTTTAGTGCTGGGGGCCTTGCATCTTGCACCAGATCTGCCGGCCAGCTTTCGCGATTGCCGACTGACCCTGGCCGAGCGGGTCCGGCTCGCCGAGCTGATCGAGCGGAGGATCGCGGAGCGTATCCCAGCAGCCTATCTGATCGGGCGCGCCTGGTTTGCAGGTTTGGAGTTCGAGATCGATGAGCATGTCTTGATCCCCCGTTCGCCGATCGCCGAGCTCGTTGAGGTCGGTTTCGATCCTTGGATTGATGCCGAGCGGGTCGGCCGTATCCTGGATATCGGGACTGGCAGCGGCTGTATCGGCATCGCCGCGGCTGTCTATCTGCCGGATGCCGAGGTCGATCTGGTCGATATCTCGCCTCAGGCATTGCGCATTGCGCAGCGCAACCTGGAACGCTATCGCCTCAGCGACCGGGTGCGGGTCTTAGAGTCCGATCTGTTTGCCGCCCTGGGTGACCGTCGTTATGACGTGATCGTCTCCAACCCACCCTATGTCGCCCGCGCCGAGTTCGAGCGCCTTCCGCCCGAATATCATCGCGAACCCTCTCAGGCGCTGCTTGCCGGTGAGGATGGGCTCGAGATCGTCCTGCGCATCCTCGATGAGGCTGGGCGGCATCTCAATGCAGGGGGGATTCTGGTCGTTGAGGTGGGCAATGCCCAACCCGCCCTCGAGGGGCGTTTGCCCGATCTGCCCTTTACCTGGCTCGAGTTTGAGCGCGGTGGCGAGGGCGTTTTTCTGTTGACCCATGAGCAACTCCTCAAGGCCCAGCCCCTGATCGAAGAGGCGCTGTATTCTTAAAAGGCAGGGTGGGATCACCCCTAAGGGCGTGGCTAGCCCTGCATCAAGGCTGTCCCGGGGGGCAGCGGGTTTTTGATTCAGTTAATGGCTTTGACCAAAGGGTCGGGGTGCCTGGTTTAGGCCCCAAGACCGGAGGATTGAAAGGTGGAACAAGGCGTCTCCTTCGACCTTGATTTGATCCGTCGCTACGACCAGAGCGGTCCGCGCTATACCTCTTATCCCACCGCGGTCGAGTTTACCGAGTCATTTGGTGAGACGGATTACCGGGCGGCCTGTGAGCGCAGCAATGCGAGCGGGCGGCCCTTGTCGTTATATTTTCATATCCCTTTCTGCGATACGGTCTGTTTTTATTGCGCCTGCAATAAGATCGCGACCAAGGACCGCTCCCTGGCCCCGCCATATCTCGAGCGGGTCCATCGCGAGCTGGCGATGCAAGCGGAGTTATTCGATAGATCGAGGGTTGTCGAGCAACTTCACTGGGGTGGTGGCACCCCCACCTTTCTGAGTAACGACCAAATGGCCAGGCTCATGGAGGTCACGCGCAGGTATTTCACCCTAGCCGACGATGAGGTCGGTGAGTTTTCGATTGAGATCGACCCGCGCGAGGCGGATGCCACCACGATCAAACTCTTGCGCCAGATCGGTTTCAATCGGATGAGCCTGGGTGTCCAGGACTTCGATGAGCGGGTCCAGGCTGCGGTCAACCGCTTTCAGACCGAGGCCCAGACCATGGCTGTGCTTGATGCGGCGCTTGCCGAGGGTTTCCGCTCGACTAGCATCGATCTGATCTATGGCCTGCCGTTCCAGACGGTCGAAAGCTTCATGAAGACCCTGGATCGGGTGATCGAGGTTAATCCCCAGCGCCTGTCGATCTTCAACTATGCCCATCTCCCGGAGCGCTTTAAACCCCAGCGGCGGATCAATGCCGCCGATCTGCCACCTCCAGAGGTCAAGCTCGCCATCTTGCAGGCGACCATCGATCGCCTCACCCAGGCCGGCTATGTCTTTATCGGAATGGACCATTTCGCCCGCCCGGATAACGAACTCGCCGTTGCCCAGCGCGCCGGGACCCTGTATCGCAATTTCCAGGGCTATTCGACCCATGCCAATTGCGATCTAGTTGGGATCGGGGTGACCTCAATTGGCATGGTCGATAATACCTATGCGCAAAACCAGCGCGAACTGGATGCCTATTATGCTGACATCGATGCCGGGCGGTTGGCGATCTTCCGGGGGATCGAGCTGAATCGCGACGATCTTATCCGGCGCGAGGTCATCACCCAGCTCATCTGCCATTTCGAGCTCGATAAACAGGCGTTTGCTGCCAAATGGGGTATCGATTTCGCAAGCTATTTTGCGACCAGCCTCAATAAGCTCAAGGTCATGGAGGATGATGGGCTCGTGCAGATGGATGCCGACCAGATCCGTATCCTGCCGCGGGGGCGGCTGTTGGTCCGCAATATCTGCATGGCCTTTGATGCCTATCTGGATAGCAAGACTGGACCAATCGGTTTTTCCAAGGTGATTTGAGGTGGGTTCTTTCGGCTCTATCAAGATATCGTGGTAAAATCAAACATTTGATAAATGGGGTGCCCGGGTCGGGCAGGACAAAGGAACAATGGGCGCTACGTCTGGCGGCGCTGAGCAGACAGACAGGCGCAGGAGTCGTAATTGATGCAGGTATCGGTTGAAGCGGGTGAGGGGCTCGAGCGGCGGATGCGGATCGATCTGCCTTGTGAGGAGTTCGAGGCGGAGATTGAAAAACGGCTAAAACAGCTTGCGCTCCATGCCAAGGCGCCGGGCTTTCGCCCCGGCAAGGTCCCGCTTAGGATCTTACGCCAGCGTTATGGTGAGCAGCTCCAGCAGGAGGTCTTTAATGATCTGGTGCAGCGCAGCCTAGCCCAGGCCTTTGAGCAGGTCGCCTTGCGTCCAGCTGCAATGCCACGCATCGAGCCCGATCTCGATCTGACCGCAGGGCGGGCCGGCTATACGGCGGTGTTCGAGGTCATGCCCGAGTTCGAACTGGCACCCCTTGCCGGTCGGGTGCTCAAACGCCCGGTCAGCGTGCTGACCGAGGCCGACGTAGACGACATGATCCAGCGCCTGCGCGAGCAACATCGGACCTGGGAGCCAGTGCTACGCCCTGCCGCAGCGGGTGATCTGCTGACCCTGGATACGGTGGGTACCATTGATGGCCAGCCCTTTACCCCTGGAACAGGTCGGAATATCAGGATCGAGCTCGGCAAGACCAGTCTACTGCCAGGACTTGCGGTCCATCTGCTCGGGGTCACGGCGGGTGAGGACCGTTCGATCGATCTCAATCTCCCCGATGACTATCCGAATCAGGCGCTCGCCGGCAAGGCGGTGCATTTGGAGGTGCATGTCCACACGATCGCTGAACCGCACATCCCTGAACTTGATGCTGAGTTTGTCAAGGGGTTCGGGATCGAGGATGGGGATCTCGAACATTTCCGCGCTGAGGTACGCCGCAATATGGAACGCGAGCTCCAGGAGCGTCTGGCCGCCCAAACCAAAGAGCGGGTCATGGATCTACTCTATGAAAGCAACCCGATCGAGCTCCCCAAATCATTGGTCGAAAGCGAGATGCGGGCCATGGCCGAGCAGATGCGCGAGGCCATGGGGCAGGGCAGCCAGAGGGTCTCGCTCCCTCCTGAGCTGTTTGAAGCCAGCGCCCGCCGACGGGTGGCGCTCGGTCTGATCCTGGGTAAGATCATTCGCGATCATGAACTCAAGCCCGATCCGGTGCGGGTACGTGCGACCATTGAGCGTCTGGCCGCCAGTTACGAGCGGCCCCAGGATGTGATTGATTATTACTATGCCGATGCCAGCCGCTTGCAAGGCATTCAGATCCTTGTCCTGGAGGAGCAGGTGGTCGATCTGATCCTTCCTCAACTCCAGATCGAGGAGGAGCCGCTGAGCTTTGCTGAGTTGACGGCCTGAAACGCGCCGATCGGTCAGAATGCATTCGATTGTCTAGTATGCAGACTTCATGACTATGATCACACCCACAAGCCGTACTGACTGGCAGCCCCAAGGGGTGGGGCTGGTGCCCATCGTGATCGAGCAAACCGCCCGCGGTGAACGCGCCTTCGATATCTATTCGCGTCTTCTGAAGGAGCGGGTGATCTTTCTCACCGGGCCGATCGAGGATCACATGGCGAACCTGGTCGTGGCCCAGTTATTGTTTTTGGAATCCGAAAACCCGGATAAGGATATCCATCTTTATATCAATTCCCCCGGCGGGTCGGTAACCGCCGGTTTGGCTATCTATGACACCATGCGTTTTATCCGTCCAGACGTCAGCACCATGTGCATTGGCCAAGCCGCCAGCATGGGCGCGCTTCTGCTGGCGGGCGGTGCACCGGGCAAACGGTTTTGTTTGCCCCATTCGCGGATGATGATCCATCAGCCGATGGGCGGTTTCCAAGGACAGGCCACTGATATCGAGATCCACGCGCGCGAGATCCTTTATCTACGGGATCGACTGAATCGGATCCTCTCTTATCACACGGGTCAGCCTATCGAGAAGATTGCCGAGGATACCGAGCGTGACCGTTTCATGGACGGCGAAGCGGCGCGTGAATATGGCCTGATCGATCAGGTCATCGTTGAGCGCAGCCCAGCTAAGAGATCTTGATGTTCCCTGTTGCAACCCCGATCATAGCCCTTGACCTCCAATGAGGTCCGGTGTCTTTATGGTTACCTGCATAGGTTAGTCGCGGATTCTGGGTTTCATGAGGAGGCGGCTCTAACTGTAACCCTGTCCCGAACGAGGGGCAGAGGAGAGCCGCTTGACGGTTTGCCGGATTCGTGATCAAGTTTTAGTCATATCGTCCGTTAGCGGACGGAAGTGGATATGTTTAACCCGCAACCCAAGGATGCGCTTCCTTCTCAGCCCACGGAGACCACCTCTCGATGAGTGGAAATAGCCACAAGAGCGACGAAGGCAAACTGCTCTATTGCTCATTCTGCGGTAAGAGCCAGCATGAAGTCCGCAAGCTCATCGCGGGTCCGTCAGTCTTTATCTGTGATGAGTGTGTTGAGCTCTGTAACGACATCATCCGTGAGGAGATCGAGGACAGCGTCAACGAGACGACCAGCCACCTGCCAAAGCCGCGCGAGATCAAGGCCTGGCTGGATGAGTTTGTAATTGGTCAGGAAAAGGCCAAAAAGGTTTTATCGGTTGCCGTTTATAACCATTACAAGCGCCTAGAGGTCGTCGGGACCAAGAGCGATGTCGAGATCGCCAAGAGCAACATCCTCTTGATCGGGCCCACGGGGTCGGGCAAGACCCTGCTTGCCGAGACCCTAGCGCGTCTCCTCAATGTGCCCTTTACCATCGCCGATGCCACGACCCTCACCGAGGCGGGCTATGTGGGCGAGGATGTGGAAAACATCATCCAAAAGCTTTTGCAAAAATGTGATTACGACGTCGAAAAGGCCCAGACCGGCATCGTCTATATCGACGAGATCGACAAGATCTCGCGCAAATCGGATAACCCCTCGATCACCCGCGATGTCTCTGGCGAAGGTGTTCAGCAGGCCTTGCTCAAGCTGATCGAAGGGACCATCGCCTCGGTACCACCGCAAGGCGGACGCAAGCATCCGCAGCAGGAGTTCTTGCAGGTCGATACCTCCAATATCCTGTTTATCGTCGGCGGTGCCTTTGCGGGCCTTGAGAAGGTCATTCAAAACCGCACTTGTAAAAGCGGTATTGGATTCTCGGCAGAGATCCACAGCAAGGATGATAATCGCCAGATTAACGAATTGCTCAGCGCGGTTGAGCCAGAAGACCTGATCCGTTATGGCCTGATCCCTGAGTTTGTCGGGCGTCTGCCGGTCATAGCCACCTTGGAAGAGCTCGACGAACCGGCGCTGATGCGTATCCTGACCGAACCTAAAAACGCCCTGGTCAAGCAGTATACCCGCTTGTTTGAGATGGAGGGCGTCCAGCTCGAGATTCGTGAGGATGCATTGCGCGAGATCGCCCATAAGGCGATGGAGCGCAAGACAGGCGCCCGCGGTCTGCGCACCATCATGGAACAGGTCTTACTGGATACCATGTATGATCTGCCTTCGATGGAACATGTCTCCAAGGTCGTCATCGATGCCTCGGTTATCCGCGGCGAGAACAAGCCCTTCCTGATCTACGATCGGATCGAAAAGCAAGCAGTCGCTGCCGACTGAATGGTGATGTCCGATACCTGGATCCGCCAGGATCGGCGGATCCAGTGCGCAAGATGCAGGCGAGCGCGGGCCTCGGCGGCTTGAATAGCCTGCCCCCTACCCCGATCCTGTTCATCATCCATCCCTTTAACTATTTCCCTGTGCCGAGAGGCACATCTTGCCACCAGCTGGTGAAAGACAGGTTTCTATGGCACATAACACCCAGATCTCCGATCATGAACCAATCCCTAGCCAGGAGATCCCTGTGCTTCCCTTGCGGGATGTCGTGGTCTATCCGCACATGGTCATCCCGCTGTTTGTGGGTCGCGAAAAGTCGATCCGGGCGCTCGATATTGCCATGTCCAGCGATAAACGGATCCTATTGATCGCTCAGAAAAGCGCTGACATCGACGACCCAAAGGTCGATGATCTGTATGAGATCGGGACTCTGGCCAATATCCTGCAGCTTTTGCGTCTTCCTGACGGCACGGTCAAGGTGCTGGTCGAGGGTCAACAGCGCGCCCGTATCGAGCGTTTTCTGACCAGCGAGGGTGTTTTCTCCGCCTCGATTAGGCCCATGGCGGAGACGCTCGCGATTGACGAGCGCGAACGCGAGGTGCTGATGCGCTCGGCGCTGTCCCTGTTTGACCAATATGTCAAGCTCAATAAGAGGGTCCCGCCTGAGGTCCTGACCTCCCTGGCCAGTATCGATGAGCCCGGGCGCCTGGCCGATACCATGGCTGCCCATATGGCGCTCAAGCTGGTTGAGAAACAGCGTGTCCTCGAGATCACCGATGTGGCGGCGCGGATCGAGCATCTGATGGCGCTCATGGAGACCGAGAATGAGATTCTCCAGATGGAGAAGCGGATCCGCGGGCGCGTGAAGCGTCAGATGGAAAAGAATCAGCGCGAGTATTATCTCAACGAGCAGATGAAGGCGATCCAAAAGGAATTGGGTGAGCTCGAGGATGCGCCAAACGAGGTGGATGAGCTCTCCAAGCGGATCGAGGCTGCAGGGATGCCGCATGCGGTCAAGACCAAGGCGCTGAATGAGCTCAATAAGCTTAAGCTGATGTCGCCGATGTCCGCTGAGGCCACGGTCGTGCGCAATTATCTCGATACCCTGGTCAGTCTGCCCTGGAAAAGGCGCACGCGGATTCGCAATGACCTCAAGGTCGCCGAGTCTGTGCTCGAAAAGGATCACTATGGCCTCGAGAAGGTCAAAGAACGCATCCTCGAGTATCTGGCCGTTCAACAGCGGGTGCGCAAGCTGAAAGGTCCGATCCTGTGTCTCGTGGGTCCTCCAGGTGTCGGCAAGACCTCGCTAGGACAATCGATCGCCGCGGCGACCAATCGCAGGTTCGTACGCATGTCCCTGGGCGGCGTGCGCGATGAGGCCGAGATTCGCGGCCATCGGCGGACCTATATTGGTGCCCTTCCCGGCAAGATCATCCAAAACCTGATCAAGGTGGGTTCGCGCAATCCATTGTTCCTGCTCGATGAGATCGACAAGATGGCTATGGATTTCCGTGGCGACCCCGCCTCAGCCCTGCTTGAGGTCCTGGATCCAGAGCAGAATCATACCTTTAATGATCATTATCTCGAGGTGGATTTCGACCTCTCCGAGGTGATGTTTGTCGCGACCGCCAATACGCTCAATATCCCACCGCCCTTGCTGGACCGTATGGAGGTGATCCGGCTGTCCGGCTATACCGAGGATGAAAAGGTCGCGATTGCTGAACGTTATCTCGTTCCCAAACAGATGCGCAGCAACGGGCTCAAGGAGTCGGAGCTTGTCATCCGTGAAGCGGCATTACGCGACATCATTCGCCATTACACCCGCGAGGCGGGGGTACGCAATCTCGAGCGCGAGATCTCCAAAATCTGTCGCAAGGTGGTCAAGGAGATTTTGCTGAAGAAGCGCCAAGGTCCGACCGTGATCGGTCCCAAATCCCTGGTGAAATATCTCGGTGTCCAGCGTTATCGCTATGGGCGTGCCGACGAACACGATCAGATCGGCCAGGTCACTGGGCTTGCCTGGACCGAGGTCGGCGGCGAGTTGTTGCGCATCGAGGCAGCCTTGGTGTCAGGGAAGGGTAAGTTCACCTATACCGGTCAGCTTGGCGATGTGATGCAGGAATCCATCCAGGCGGCCATGACGGTGGTGCGGGCACGCGCCGAGATGCTCGGGATCGCGCCGGATTTCCACAATCGGTTCGATATCCATATCCATGTCCCCGAGGGTGCCACACCCAAGGATGGGCCCAGCGCCGGGATTGCAATGTGTACGGCACTGGTCTCGGCACTGACCAAGATCCCGGTGCGCTCGAGCGTGGCCATGACCGGGGAGATCACCCTACGCGGCGAGGTGCTCCCGATCGGAGGGCTGAAGGAGAAATTGCTGGCTGCCCATCGCGGTGGGATCGAAACGGTCATTATCCCCCTCGAAAATGAGCGCGATCTCACCGAAATCCCCAAAAACATCAAGCAACACCTCAAGATCCATCCTGTGCGCTGGATCGAGCAGGTCTTGGATCTCGCGCTGACCAGACCGCCCGCCCCGATTGAGACCAAGATTGATTCCAAGGAATCGGTCAGCGAACCGGATGAATCCTGTGAATCTGGGGCGGAATTAGGGATAGACCAGGGTGCGCGGCTTCATCATTGAGGGTTGCGCGATATTGCCTCTAGGGGCCTTGCGCTTTAGGATGCTTTCAGGAACATTGAGACCGCCTCGGGGTGCGCGCTGCGCCTGCTGAGGCGAGCCAAGATCGTCTCCGACCTATGACGGTGGCGGCGTCCGTATCGAGATAAACATTAAAACCACAGGGGAATTGTATGAATAAATCCGATCTCATCGAGAAGATGGCAGAGGCGGCTGACATCTCCAAGGCGGCGGCCGCGCGTGCCTTGGATGCCTTTACCGAGGCAGTCACCGTTGCGCTCAAGGAAGGGGACACAGTATCGTTGATCGGGTTTGGCACCTTTTCGGTTAAGGAACGCGCGGCGCGTAAGGGGCGTAATCCCCAGACAGGCGCCACAATCGAAATCAAGGCATCGAAGATGCCTTCATTCAAGGCTGGCAAAGCGCTCAAGGATGCCATACAATAATGGCCCTGCTTCCCAGGGTGCTTAGCTCAGCTGGGAGAGCATCGCCCTTACAAGGCGAGGGTCGCAGGTTCAAGCCCTGCAGCACCCACCAGAACCCGGAGCGGTAGTTCAGTTGGTTAGAATACCGGCCTGTCACGCCGGGGGTCGCGGGTTCGAGCCCCGTCCGCTCCGCCATCCTTGAAAAACGGGGTATCCATGGGTAGTGGATACCCCGTTTTTCATGAAACGCCCTGGTCCAAACGCAACTGCCATGCTGCAAGTCATCCGTGACCGTGCCCAGGGATGGATCGCCTGGGCCATTATCATCCTGATCAGCATCCCCTTCGCCCTTTGGGGCATCCAATCCTATCTCGGGATCAATCACGAGCCCGTTGTTGCAACTGTCAATGGGGTCGAGATCCCAGCCCGCGAATTGGATCGGCGCCTCCAAGAGGCCCGGTTGAGCGAACGCGAACGCTTAGGAGACGCCTATGACCCCGTAGCGATCGACGACCAGAGGTTACGTGCCCAGGTGCTCGAGGCCATGATCGAGGAGGCGGTGCTGATGGATACCGTGAAGCGCCTGAATCTGCGCGTCTCGGACCAGGACGTCCAGATGCAGATCCTGTCTGACCCGGCATTCATCCAGGATGGCCGCTTTGACAAGGCCACCTATGAACGTCTGTTGCGTTATCAGGGGCTCACACCGGCTTTATATGAGGCGCAGCTTCGGCAAAGGATGAGCGCGACCCAGTTGCTGCGCGCCATCGCGGGTAGCGAGCTCATCACCCGCGCCGAGCTGGCTACATACAAAAGGCTCATGGGTCAGCGGCGTGAGATCGAGTATCTGCGTCTGCCTCTGGCCAACTATCGCCAGGACAGGCCCATTGACGAGGCACGGATCGCTGCCTATTACGAGGCCAATCGCGCCCGTTTCCAGGTCCCCGAACAGGTCAAGCTCGATTATCTGCTTTTGGATGTCGACCGACTCGCTGTTCAGGTCGAGGTCAGCGAGGAGGAGATCCGGCAGCGCTATGCATCCGAACAGTCCCGGCTGATGGACCCAGAGCGGCGCGAGGTGCGCCATATCCTGCTGAAGCTCGACCCCCAGTCAGATGATGCGACCGCTCGTGCCACCCTTGACCAGATCCAGGCGATCCGCACCCGCATTCAGGCAGGTGAGCCCTTTGAGGAATTGGCTAAGAGCCTTTCGCAGGATCCGGGCAGCGCGGCCAAGGGTGGTGCCCTGGGGATGATCGCTAAGGGCATCATGGACCCCGAGTTCGAGCGCGCGGCCTTTGCGCTCGGCGAGGGTGAACTCAGCGAGCCGGTGCGTAGCCGTTTCGGCTATCACCTGATCCAGGTCACCCGTATCCTACCCGCCGAGACCAAACCCTTTGCGGCCGTTCGCGAGCAACTGCGCGCTGAAATCGCGCGCCAAAAGGCCGAGGAGCGATTTTATAGCCTTGCCGAGCGGCTTTCGACCTTGAGTTACGAGCATCCGGATAGTCTAGAACCCGCTGCGGCTGAGCTTGGCTTGACCATCGAGCACAGCGATTGGATCAGCCGCGGTCAGGGTGGGGAGGGTATCCTCTATCATCCCAAGGTCCTGGCCGCAGCCTTTAGCGAGGAGGTCTTGATCAATGGTCACAACAGCGATCCGCTGGAACCCGAACGCGATCGGCTCCAGGTCATTGTGTTGCGCGCATCTGGTCATCGCGAGTCCTCCTTCAAGCCCTTGGATGAGGTCCGCGAGACGATCATCGAGGCGATCCGCGCTGAGCAGGCCCGCACGGCTGCCAAATCAGCCGCAGAGGAGATCGCCGAAAGGCTGCGCGAGGGTGCCGACTGGTTAGAGGTTGCAGGCGAGCTTAAACCCGAGATGCCGGGGTTGGTCGAGCGTCAATCGCCCGGTCTGCCGGCGGGTGTACTGGACCTAGCATTTCAATTGCCGCCTCCGACGGCTGAGGCAGCGAGTATCGGCACAACGATCCTGGAGGAGGGCGATGCCGCCGTGGTCCGGATCAAGCGCATCGAGGATGGCCCGGTTGCAGACCAGGAGGCGGGCGGATTCTCGCCCGAGTCATTGATCCTGGCCCAGATCCTGGGGCGCGAGGCCTATACCAGTGTGCTCAATGAACTGAAGGCCCAGGCCAAGATCAAACGCAACCAGCTCGGCAAGGAAGAACAGCCCTAGGGGCGGGAACGATTCTGGCGGTTTGGCTAGGGATCCGGCGCTCTCGGCGGCCGCCAGAAACTCCCTGACCCCCTTTTCTCTGAAGGGGTCAGGGACGGGGATGCGATAGGAATGCTAGCTCAGTCCCAGGATATGATAGCCGGTATCCACGTACAGGATATCGCCGGTGATCCCTGAGGCGAGATCGGAGCATAAAAAGGCCGCAGCATTGCCGACCTCCTCAATGGTCACATTGCGCCTTAGGGGTGTGCGCTCCTCGACCTTTTTCAACATCTCGCGAAAATCCGCAATCCCTGAGGCTGCCAAGGTCCGGATTGGTCCGGCTGAGATCCCATTGACCCGGATACCCTGGGGTCCAAGGGAGGCAGCAAGATAACGGACATTGGCCTCGAGGCTTGCCTTGGCAAGCCCCATGACATTGTAATTAGGGACCGCACGCACGGCACCGAGATAGGTCATGGTCACCAATGCCCCGTTGCGCCCGGCCATCAAGCCGCGTCCGGCCTTGGCAAGCGCGGCAAGGCTATATGAGCTGATCTCGTGGGCGATGCGAAAGCCCTCGCGGTCGATCGCATCGAGATAATCGCCTTCTAGCTGCTCGCGGGGGGCATAGGCGATCGAGTGCACGATCCCATCCAAGCCCTCCCAGCGCTCGCTGAGCGCCTTAAACAACCCCTCGATCTCCTCATCCCGCGCCACATCGAGCGGCAGGACAAGCTCACTCCCGCACTGGTGCGCCAATTCCTCGACGCGCCCTTTGAGCTTGTCGTTTTGATAGGTGAGCGCCAGCTCGGCGCCCTCGCGCGCCATCGCCTCGGCGCAACCCCAAGCAATCGAGCGGTTGCTCGCAATGCCAGTGATTAGGATCTTTTTACCGGTTAGAAAACCCATGGTCTTATCGGTCTCTAGGTTGGGCACTGAAACCGTCACCTCGGGGAACCTTGATCTCCAGGTACCTGACAGCCCTGGCTTCCAGCTGGCGCCGAGGTAACCCATCGGGGGTTATCGCAGTGCCCTGTTGTCATCAGGGTGGATGCCGTGCTGGTTGGGCGCTCCATAAGGATCTGCCCGTTGACACCTTGCACTGGGGTTGTAACAGTAACCAATCCCGATAACCGATGAAAGGGTAGGTTAGAGGTGCACTTTCGATCCGGCTGGGGTTTGGCAGTATTGAGCCTGATCCTGGGACTCACTGGGTGCGGGCACCAGAGTCCCTGGAATGATCCTTACCCCTCTGCCGAGTCCGGCGCCAATATCTATTACGGCTCATTCGCTGAGCGTCCCAAGCATCTGGACCCAGCGCGCGCTTACAGCGCTGATGAATATGCCTTCCTTGCCCAGATCTACGAGCCGCCGTTGCAATATCACTTTTTACTCAGGCCCTATCGCTTGGTCCCTCTGATCGCTGGTGAGGTCCCTGAACCAGTTTATCTGAATGCGATGGGCGACCCCTTGCCAAAGGATGCGCCGCCGCAAGCCATCGCTTATAGCGACTATCTGATCCGCATCCGACCCGGGATCTATTTTCAGCCCCATCCCGCCTTGGCAAGTACCCCAGATGGTGGTTATCGCTATCATGATCTAGACCTGCGCGACCTGCGAGGCATCCATCGGCTGGCCGATTTTGCCGAGACCGGCACCCGCGAGCTTGTCGCCGAGGATCTTGTCTATCAGATCAAACGCCTGGCCGCACCCTGGAACCATTCCCCCATCGCCGGCCTGATGCGCCAGCATATCCAGGGCTTTGCCGAGCTTGCCGAGCAACTTGGGCCCTGGTTGGGCTCACCCCCCTTGGAACGGGCTCGTGCCTTGCGCGCAGCGCGTCTTTCCGGGGTTGAGGTCTTAGACCGCTATCGCCTGCGCATCCGTATCCAGGGCAAATATCCCCAGTTCATCTATTGGCTTGCCATGCCCTTTTTTGCCCCCATGCCCTGGGAGGCCGATGTCTTTTATGCTCAACCTGGGCTTGCCGAGCGCAATATTAGTCTCGATTGGTATCCCATCGGTACTGGTCCTTATCTGCTCGTCGAAAACGACCCCAATCGGCGGATGGTGCTTGAACGTAACCCCAATTTTCATGGTGAGCGCTATCCAAGCGAAGGGATGCCTGGGGATGCGGAGCGCGGGCTATTGCGCGATGCTGGTAATCCCTTACCCCTGATTGATCGGGCGGTCTATAGCCTTGAAAAGGAGGATATCCCGCGTTGGACCAAGTTTCTTCAAGGCTATTACGACGTCTCTGGAATCGGTTCGGATACCTTTGATCAGGCGATCCAGATCGACGCCCTTGGTAACCCGGTCTTGACCGAGCGTTTGCAGCAACAGGGAATCCGATTGCTCACCGCTGTTGAGCCCTCGATCTATTACCTGGGCTTTAATATGCTTGATCCGCTGATCGGTGGTGATTCAGAACGAGCGCGTTTGCTGCGCCTCGCCCTCTCGATTGCAGTCGATTTCGAGGAGTTTATCGCTATCTTTGCCAATGGCCGCGGGCTCCCCGCCCAGGGCCCGATCCCTCCCGGAATCTTCGGTTATCGTGAAGGGGAGACAGGGATCAATCCCTTTGTCTACGGGTGGCGCGATGGGCGTCCTCAGCGGCGGGATATTGAAGAGGCGCGCGCCTTAATGCATATGGCAGGTTATCCCAATGGGATAGACCCTCAAACAGGGCGTGCGCTTACCCTCAATTATGAGGCAGTGGCCACAGGGCCAGATGATCGGGCGCGCTTGAATTGGATCCGTAAGCAGTTCGCCAAACTCGGCGTCGAGCTTGTCATCCGCGCGACCGATTATAATCGTTTTCAAGAAAAGATTCGTAATGGTACCGGCCAGGTTTTTATGTGGGGTTGGAATGCCGATTATCCGGACCCAGAGAATTTTCTATTTCTGCTTTATGGGCCCAATGGAAAGGTCAAATACCAGGGAGAAAATGCAGCAAACTATGCCAACCCTGAATTTGATCGGCTCTTCGAACAGATGAAGGACCTTCCGGATGGTCCGGAACGTCAGGCAATCATCGATCGTATGCTTGCCATTGTCCGCGCGGATGCCCCCTGGGTCTTTGGTTTTCACCCAAGATCATTTACCCTGCATCAACGTTGGCTATCCAATGCCTATCCCAATCAGATGGCCAATAATACGCTGAAATATCTCAGGTTAGATCCGGCGGATCGTCAAGCGGCGCGTATCGCTTGGAATCGGCCTGTTTTATGGCCGCTAGCCTTGATCGGCAGTCTTTTGACGTTTTTGGTTGTGCCGGGGTGGTTGGCAGTGTACCGGCGCGAGCGGATGAGCGCCTTATGACTGCCTATCTCATCCGGCGCGTGCTCTATGCCATCCCGATCCTGATCGGGGTCAATCTCATCACCTTTATCCTATTTTTCATCGTCAATTCGCCTGATGACATGGCGCGCATGCATCTCGGGCAAAAGCGGGTCATTCCCGAGGCAATTGAGGCCTGGAAGGTAGAGCGCGGCTATAATCTGCCTCTGTTGTATAACGGGCAGGTAGAGGGTTTTAGGCGTTTAACGGATACGATCTTCTTTCAAAAATCCTTAAAGCTCTTTGCCTTTCAGTTCGGCCTTTCGGATTCGGGTCGAGATATCGGTTATGACATCAGCCAACGCATGTGGCCGAGCCTGGCAATCGCTGTACCTGTATTATTTGTTGGTCTTTTGTTGAATATTAGCTATGCGCTGTTTATTGTGTTTTTTCGCGCCACCCATATTGATTTCGGGAGTGCGGTTTTATTAGTGATCCTGATGTCGATCTCTGGGCTTTTTTATATCATCTCTGGTCAATATCTCATGGCTAAATTATGGCATTTGGTACCAGTTTCGGGTTATAGAGAGGGTCTAGAAAGCTGGCGTTTTTTGATCCTGCCGGTGCTCGTTGGGGTGATCTCGGGGATCGGGTCAGGGACGCGCTGGTACCGCACCCTATTTTTGGAGGAGATCGAGCGCGACTATGTCCGCACCGCCCGCGCTAAGGGTCTGCCTGAGCATTTGGTGCTTTTTCGACATGTCTTGCGCAACGCCCTAATCCCGATCCTGACGGGGGTGGTGGCGATCCTGCCGTTATTGTTCATGGGAAGCCTGATCACTGAGTCGTTCTTCGGGATCCCGGGACTCGGGAGCTATACCATCGATGCGATCAATAACCAGGATTTTGCCATCGTGCGCGCCATGGTATTTCTCGGCGCGGTCCTCCATATCCTGGGTCTTATCCTGACCGATATCTCCTATACCCTGGTCGATCCGCGGGTGCGTTTGCCATGAGTCTGACCCCATGCCGCTGATCCCCGTTGTGCTCTGGACCGATGCCCTCGTCTATCTCTTGATCCTGGTTGCCCTGGGCTTTGCCCTCTATGCAATGCATCATGAACACCTGCGTGCGCCTTGGCGGGCAGTCATCCGCTCGCCGGCCGGTATGGCCTCATTGATCGTGCTTGCCGTCTATGGGGGGATTGGGATCTTGGATACGGTCCATGTGCGTTTGCGGATCGAGCAGGCGGGCGAGGCCCGCTATGGCCCAGAGATCCTAAGCCTCCTCGATCTTGCGCTCACCGACCTGCGCACCCGCCAGGAAAAGACCTATTCGGCACCCTTAGCGACGCATCTCTATGCCAAGGAGTCGATCCTCCAGCCAGATGGTACCCTGAGCCGCGACTATCCGCGCCTGCAATATGGCGGCGCCCATCTTAGAGATCCCGGGACTGAGCATGCGCGAGACATCGCGGGGCGGAGCGGACAGGGTTTGGTCGAGGGTCTAGCCCTGTGGGTCCTGATCTCCACCCTCTTGATCGGCGGGCTGGCATATCGCCAGCGCCAGCCGTTCGATCAACTTTTTGGCCAGATTCTAAGGGGTCAGACCGAGATCCCCTGGCGCCTGGCCCTATTCACCCTGGGTCTCATCCTGATTCTGGCCTCGATCACGGCTGAGCTGGCGGCGGCCTATCATGTCCTAGGCACCGACAAGGTCGGTGAGGATGTGCTCTATCAGGCGCTCAAAGGCATCCGCACAGGGCTTGTGATCGGCACCCTGACTACCTTGGTGATGCTGCCTGCTGCCCTCCTGCTTGGGGTTATGGCCGGCTATTTCGGCGGCTGGGTGGATGATCTGATCCAGTATCTCTATACCACCCTGAATTCGATCCCCGGGGTCCTGCTGATCGCGGCTGCCATTCTGATGCTTCAGGTCTATATGAATGCCCATGCCGATGATTTTAAAAGCCTTGTGGAACGCGCCGATCTGCGCCTGCTGTGGCTGTGTGTAATACTCGGGGTGACAAGCTGGACTGGGTTATGTCGGCTATTGCGCGGCGAGGCACTGAAATTGCGCGAAAGCGACTATGTCTTGGCGGCGCGGGCATTGGGTGTGGGCCATTTTGCCATCATCGTCCGACATCTCCTGCCCAATGTCTTTCATATTGTGTTGATCAACCTCGTCTTGGATTTTAGCGGCTTGGTCCTTGCCGAGGCGGTGCTGTCCTATATCAATATCGGGGTCGATCCGACCATGTACTCCTGGGGCAATATGATCAATAGCGCCCGTCTTGAGCTGGCGCGCGATCCTGTCGTTTGGTGGTCGCTCGCTGCCGCCTTTGGCTTTATGTTTGTCTTGATTCTTGCCGCCAATCTATTTGCCGATGTGGTCCGCGATGCCTTCGACCCACGTCTGCGGATCCTCAGGGCCTAGATGAGCCAGGTGCCTGAGTCCTTGCTGATCCTCGACGGCCTGACCGTTGAGCTCGGCGATCCCAATCGCCCGCTGCGGGTTGTGGATGGCGTAAGCCTTGAGATCCAGGCCGGCGAGATCTTTGCCCTGGTGGGCGAGTCGGGCTGCGGCAAATCGATGACCGCGCTCTCATTGATGCGCTTGCTTCCACCTGGCGGCCGGATCATCGCCGGTTCGGTGTGTTTCAATGGCACGGACCTCTTGCGCCTGCCTGAGGCCGAGATGCGCAAGATCCGCGGTGGCAGGCTCGCTATGGTCTTTCAGGAACCGCAGACCGCCTTAAATCCAGTGCTCTCCGTTGGCGAGCAGATCGCGGAGGCGGTTAGGCTACATCAGGACCTCAAGGGACACCAGGTGCGGGAACAGGTGATAGCGCTGCTGCGCGCTGTCGGTATCCCTGCCGCCGAGCGCCGTCATGGGGACTATCCGCATCAGCTCTCCGGGGGGATGCAACAGCGGGTCATGATCGCGATGGCGCTCGCTGGGGATCCCCAGCTCTTGATTGCCGATGAGCCGACCACCGCGCTCGATGTTACCATTCAGGCGCAGGTTTTAGGCCTCCTGAAGGATCTGCAAAGAGGGCGGGGATTGGCGGTGCTGTTGATCACCCATGACCTCGGGGTGGTCGCTGAGCATGCCGAGCGTCTAGCGGTAATGTATGCGGGTCAGATCGTCGAGCGCGCCTCGATTGCTGCGTTTTTAAGGAACCCTGGGCACCCCTATAGCCGTCAGCTTCTCGCCTGCCTGCCCGATTGGAACAAACGCGGCCAGCCATTAAAGGTAATCGAAGGGCAGCCGCCATCCTTGGAGACCGTCATGGGGGGCTGTCGTTTTGCTGAACGCTGTCTGTGGGCCGAAGCACGCTGCCGCTTATCGCCCCCTCCTTGGCATAGGCTCAGCGAGGGCCATGAAGTGCGCTGTCATCGCGCCGGCGAGCTTACCGCTCACCTGGCCCAGGCGGACGCCTCGGCGGCCGTTGTCATCCAGATCCCCTCCAAGCCCCATCCTCAGCCTGAACCTATCCTCAGGGTTCACAATCTGCAGGTCCATTTCCCGATCCGCGCTGGCCTATTGCAGCGAACGGTCGGCTGGGTGCATGCAGTCGATGGGGTCTCCTTGGATCTTGATACCGGTCAGACGCTTGCCCTGGTTGGAGAATCGGGATGCGGCAAAAGCACAACGGCGCGGGCGATCCTCCAGCTTATCCCCCCCACGGGCGGTTCGGTGCGCTATCGGGGATTTGATCTTGTAGGCCTGAACGATCGGCGGCTGCGCCCTTTCCGCAAGGAGCTACAGATCATCTTCCAAGACCCCTATGCCGCCATGAACCCGCGCATGCTGGTGGGCGACATCGTCGGTGAGGGGCTGAAGGCCTTGGGGATCATCCCGCGCCATAGTGAGCGCCGCGAGCGGGTCGCTGAGCTGCTTGAGCAGGTTGGTCTTGAGCCAGGCGCCATCGATCGCTATCCGCATGAGTTCTCGGGCGGGCAACGCCAGCGGATCTGTATCGCCCGCGCCCTGGCCCTAGAACCCAAGGTTTTGATCTGCGATGAGCCGACCAGCGCGCTCGATGTCTCGGTCCAGGCTCAGATCCTAAATCTTTTGAAAGACCTGCAGGCCAGATTGGGTCTGGCCTATCTCTTAATCACCCATGATTTTGCGGTGGTGTCTTATCTGGCGGATCGGGTAGCGGTGATGTATCTGGGCCAGATCGTCGAATCCGGCCCGGTCGAGGCGATCCTGAACGAGCCTCACCACCCCTATACCCGTGCCTTGCTGGCCGCGGTTCCCCAGCTCGATCCCCAGGGCCGTCGGCTGGTCTTGCGGCTGTCCGACGACCTCCCTTCGCCGCAGACCCCGCCCTCAGGGTGCCGCTTTCATCCGCGCTGTCCAAAGGCCACCGACCGCTGCTGCCAAGAGGCACCCCTGCCAATCGTTTTGGGTCGAGACCATTGGGCCTGCTGTCATCTGGTAGGGGATTATTAATAGTCAAAGACGATTAACATATAATATACAATCGATTTTACTTTGAGTTTTGGGCCGATTAGACTGCAAACCGAGTTCAAGAAACACGGAGTCAGCGGCCATGATCAAAACCATTACCTTCGGTATCGTTCATGTCAGCATAGCCTTCGGCGTCGGTTATCTGTTGACGGGCAGCGTCGCCGTCGGTGGTGCCCTGGCCTTGATCGAGCCGGCGGTGAATACGCTCGCCTATTTCCTGCATGAACAGGTCTGGGAGCGGTTACGCGCCAAGCGCCGGCCATCCCAGAAATTCGCCAGCTTTGTAGCCTGATCCTTTGAAAACCTGGAGTATAACACACCATGACCCATCCCAGTCTGCCGATCGATATCGGGATCTCAGAGGAACATCGCAGGGCCATCGCCGAGGGACTCTCGCGGCTTCTGGCCGACACCTATACCCTGTATCTCAAGACCCACAACTATCATTGGAACGTTAGGGGTCCGCTGTTTAATACCCTACATCTGATGTTCGAGACCCAGTACAACGAACTGGCGCTCGCCGTTGATCTGATCGCCGAGCGGATCCGGGCGCTTGGCCATCCAGCCCCGGGTTCATATCAGGCCTACTCAGCGCTGACCGCGATCCCCGAAGAGGACGATCAGCCGAATGCCGAGGAGATGATCCGGCGCCTGGTCGCAGGCCAAGAGACCGTCGTGCGCACTGCGCGCTCAATCTTCCCGATCGCTGAACAGGCCGGCGATCAGCCGACCATGGACCTTTTGACCGAGCGGATGCAGATCCACGAAAAAAACGCCTGGATGCTGCGCAGCCTGCTTGAGATTTGATCCGGCGCCTGCCAGCTCTGCAAAGCTCGGTTCCATCTGCCCAACCGCCGTCTGCCGAGGCGAAACCGGCAGACAGTGGTTCCTTGACCTCCTTTAAATTGCCCAGCTCGCCCACCTCGGCACTGCGGCAGTTATGCAACAATTATCTAGAGGTCGCGCGAACAATCCCGTCTAAGGCTATAATGCGCTAAGACATTCCGGGGAGAGGCATCTGTGCGACAAGCGACACGTCATGGCCAATTGACCTTCAGCGAACAGGTCGAACGCGCCTTGCGCGAGGCTGGGTTATGGGCAATCCTAGCCGTCTCGGCCTATCTCGCAATCTCCTTGGTCAGTTACTCGCCTCAAGATCCAGGCTGGTCATATATCGGTACTGCTGCTGAGGTCAGCAATGCCGGCGGGCGGACTGGTGCCTGGTTTGCCGATGTTGTCCTGTATCTCTTCGGCTATCCTGCCTATCTGCTACCCTTCATGCTCGCCTGGACCGCCTGGGTGCTCTTGCGCGGATGGGGCCCAGAACCGCTGGCGGCCAAGGCCTGGTTGCTGGCCTGGCGCTGGCTGGGCTTTATCCTCACCCTGATCGCCGGTTGCGGCCTGATCTCGGCCAATCTAACCCCATCGCTCGATGGTTTGCCCAATGGACCCGGGGGCGGCCTGGGTCTTCTCGTGATCGGGCGCATGCGCGATTCGTTTGGTTCGATCGGCGCCGACCTGATACTGGCGGTCACCCTGTTTGTCAGCCTCAGTCTCTTTTTGGAACTCTCCTGGCTGAGGCTCATCGAGGCAATCGGTGAGCTTGTCCTGACTGGGATAGACTGGATCAAGGTGCTGCTGAATCGGATGCTGGCGCATTCGGAATCGCGCAGCAAACCGCAGAGACGGCGTCCCCTGAAAGCTTTGCCTCGGGACCTGGCGCTGATCGATCCGGCCGAGATCCAATGGTCCCAAGCCAGGCCAGAGCGCCGCCCCGGGCAACGCGTGCCGACCGAGCTTCCCGAACGGCTCTTGGCCTCGCTGTTGAGCGAGCCGGCGATGCCCCGGGAGACACCCTCAGCCGAGGAAGAGACGCGCCTGGATTCGTCGATCTTGGCTGAGACCGCTCGTCCCTCATCCCAGGTCGCCAAAACTGCGGATGAGACGTCGAGGGTACGTCCTGAGCCGCCAAGACCCCCGGCAAGCGCGATGGCACCAAGCCCAGCACTCGAAAAGCCAGCGCCTTGCCCACCGGCAGAGAAATACGGATTGCTCGGGCGTCGGACCCAGGTTGGTCGCCCGACCGATGTCCGGTCTGATTCCAAGATCCTGCCGCCCCTGACCCTGCTGGATGCGCCCCGTAAGAGCGGGCACGGCTATTCCGAGGAGCAGATCGAGGCGCTCTCGCGCCAGGTCGAACGCAACCTGGCCGATTTCGGCGTTGAGGTCCAGGTCGTGGGCGTTTATCCAGGTCCAGTGGTCACCCTTTTTGAATTGCAGCTTGCCCCTGGAATCAAGGCCAGCAAGATCACGGGTCTGGCCCGCGATCTCGCCCGCGCGCTGACCGTGGTCAGCGTGCGGGTGGTCGAGATCATCCCAGGTAAATCGGTGATCGGGATCGAGATCCCGAATCGGGAGCGCGAGACAGTCTATCTGCGCGAGATCCTGGATTCGCCCTCCTATCAAGATGCCGGCTCGCCTCTCACCATTGCGCTTGGGAGCAATATCTCCGGCATACCAGTGGTTGCCGATCTGGCGCGTATGCCCCATGCCCTGATCGCTGGCACAACCGGCTCAGGCAAGTCGGTCGCGATCAACGCCATGATCCTAAGCCTACTCTATAAATCCGGCCCTGAGGATGTGCGTCTCATCATGATCGATCCCAAGATGCTGGAGCTTTCGGTCTATGAAGGTATCCCGCATCTCTTGGCCCCAGTGGTGACCGACATGAAGGAGGCGGCCAATGCCCTGCGCTGGTGTGTAAGCGAGATGGAGCGGCGCTACCGGCTCATGGCCAAGCTCGGGGTGCGCAATATCGCCGGTTATAACCGCCAGATTGCCGAGGCCGAGGCGGCTGGAACGCCGATCCCCGACCCCCTCCTCAAGCCCGAGGAGATCCCGGATGGCCAGGTACCGGCGCTCAAGCATTTGCCCTATATCGTGGTCATTATCGATGAGCTTGCCGACATGATGATGGTGGTCGGCAAAAAGGTCGAAGAGTTGATTGCGCGGCTTGCCCAAAAGGCGCGCGCCTCGGGGATCCATCTGTTGCTCGCCACTCAGCGCCCATCTGTGGATGTGCTTACGGGTCTCATCAAGGCCAATATCCCCACCCGCATCGCCTTTCAGGTCTCATCGCGCATCGACTCGCGCACCATCCTGGATCAGATGGGTGCAGAGCAACTGCTCGGATATGGCGACATGCTCTATCTCCCGCCAGGTGGAAATATCCCGCATCGGGTGCATGGTGCATTCGTCGATGACCATGAGGTTCATCGGGTGGTCGAGTTTCTCAAGACGCATTATGGTGAGCCCGATTATATCTACGATGTGCTGAGCGAGCCGGCTGAGCCGATCCCAGGCATTGATCCCGAGCCACGTGTGGGCGATACCGAAGAGATCGATCCCTTATTCGATGAGGCAGTGCAGATCGTGGTCGAAAGCCGGCGCGCCTCAATCTCGGGGGTGCAGCGCCGGCTCAAGATCGGTTATAACCGGGCAGCGCGCATGATCGAGGAGATGGAGCGTCTGGGGATCGTGGGCCCAGCCGAGACCAATGGCAATCGCGAGGTATTGGTACCACCGCCTACCCAGGGTTAGGCCGCCGATCTGGGCCGGTTTTAGGAGGAGCAATCCGTGGAGCTGCGTATCCCGACCCCTGCAGAACCCACTCGTATCCATCCCAACCCTCAGAGTCTGATCGCATGTTCTGGTCTGCGCCCCGGCCTTGACTGGCTTAGGTCATGGCGGTGGCTGGTCATGCTGATGGGCTGGGCCATTATATTCCTCGCCTGGGCCGAAACCCCTGGCGAACCTTCCCAGAGCAAGGCGGAATATGAACAGATCATCGGTCTAGCTCCCAATCTGGATAATGGGCGCCGGGTCTATCTGATCTGCGCGGTCTGTCATGGTCCTGAAGGCTGGGGGACACCGGATGGGGTCTATCCCCAGATCGCTGGTCAATTGCGCGAGGTCATCATCAAACAGCTCGAGGACATCCGCGCTGGCAATCGCGACAACCCCCTGATGTATCCCTTTGCCCTGACCCGTATCCTCGGTGGGCCGCAAAATCTCGCTGATGTCGCAGCCTATATCGCTCAACTCCCCATGACCCCGTACAATGGCCTGGGACCTGGGCTAGATCCCGAGTTGGGCGAGAGGCTCTATGCCGAACACTGCGCCGATTGTCACGGCGAGCGCGGCGAGGGTAATCCAAACAAGCGGATCCCAGCGCTGGCAGGCCAGCATTTCAGGTATCTCATCCGCCAGTTCGAGGCCATCCGCGATGGGCGGCGTAAAAACGCCGATCCCGAGATGGTCAAGCAGATCGCTGGCTTCAGCCAGCGCCAGGAGAGAGCGGTGCTCGATTATGTCTCGCGGTTGCGCCCAGCGCCTGAGAAGCTCGCCAAAGACGGTTGGCTCAACCCGGATTTCCCCAACTTTGTGCGCGAGCCCCTGGGCATGCCGCTCCTGTTGCCAGCGCCGCTCTCTCCCTAAATCGCCAACTCAGAGCCTCTTGGCCCAGAGATCCCGTGGATTTAGGCTGGGAGGGGGTAGCTGTAATGCTTGATCTGGCGCCGGATATTACGCTGAATGACTACCCCCAGCACCGACCATTCCAGGCCGGCTAGTTCGATCTCGGGATAGAGTGGATTCAATGCAACCAGTCGTTCCCGCCCATCTGGAGCGCGGCGATACTCCCGAAACCAGCGTACCCCCTCGACCTCCGCAAAGACGTAGCTTGGGTTGGGGCACCGGTGGCTCGGTTCGATGATAATGATGCAGCCATCCGGAAACTCAGGCTCCATCTCATCACCCAGGACCTGGAGGGCAAAGGGCTCACGTTGGGCGCAGCCGGTGATCTCATAGATTGGGTCATTGGACATGGTCAGGATGCTCAAGCGTTTGCCAGGACATTTTTTAAGCCGAATCCAGACCAATGACAACTTAGGGACCCAAAACCTTGGGCAGGGTCTGAAAAACGGTTACTGGTCCAATGGCTGGATCAGCTCAGACCACCAGAGCGCCGATGCGGGCAACACCGCGAGTGCGTTGGGGTGATCAGATCATAGTGGATGGGTAGCCTCTCCCAGCCAGCAGGTTAGATAATCCCAGATGATGTCTCAGGGTCTAAACCATCGCCTCGCCACTGAGCCACCCCATCGCGACCGGCGCGATTGGCATAACCTGAACGCCATGCTGCCCTATCTCTGGGAGTTTCGCGGCCGGGCGGCGCTGGCCCTTGGGTGTCTGGTCTTGGCCAAGGTCGCCAATGTGGGGGTACCCCTGGTCCTGAAGGAGATCGTCGATGCCTTGAAGGCCCCCTCCACCCAGGGGCTGATCCTGCCCTTTAGCCTATTGTTCGCCTATGGCGCGCTCAAGCTGAGCAGCGCCTTGTTTAATGAACTGCGCGATGTGGTCTTTGCCCGGGTACGCTATCGCGCCATGCGCCGCCTCTCTACCCGGGTACTCGAACATCTCCATCGACTCTCGTTGCGCTATCACCTCGAGCGGCAAAGCGGGGCGATTAGTCGTGATCTTGAACGCGGTACCCGCTCGGTTGCCACCCTTTTGAATTATCTGGTCTTTAGCGTATTGCCGGTGGCGGTTGAGTTTGCCCTGGTGGCAGTGATCATGAGCGGGCGCTATCCGCTGTCGTTTCTGATTGTGACCTTCGGCACGGTGGCGGTCTATTTTGCCTTTACCTTCGCCATTACCGAATGGCGGATGGATTATCGCCACCGGATGAATCATCTGGATTCCCAGTCAAACACCCAGGCATTCGACAGCCTCATCAACTATGAAACGGTCAAATATTTCAGCAACGAGCGACTCGAGCTGAAACGCTATGACCAGACCCTGGCCGATTGGGAGGAGATGGCCGTTGCCAGCCAGACCTCGATGTCTCTCCTGAATCTTGGGCAGGGTGCAATCATTGCAATCGGCGTGACCGGCATCATGATCCTGGCGGCTCAGGGGGTCGTAGCCGGTCGATTGAGCGTCGGTGATCTGGTGATGGTCAATGCCCTGATGCTTCAGCTGTTTATCCCCTTGGGCTTTTTGGGGATCGTCTATCGCCAGATCAAATATGCCCTGGCCGATATGGATCTGGTCTTCAAGCTCTTAGAGCGCCGCCCTGAGATCACTGATGCCCCGAATGCTTTGCCGCTGGTGATCCAGAGGGGCGGGGTGCGCTTTGAGCATGTGGATTTCTATTATCAGCCCGAACGTCCGATCCTGCATGACATCGATTTCGTCATTGAATCTGGACAGAAGGTTGCGGTGGTCGGAGCAAGTGGCGCTGGCAAATCGACCCTGGTGCGGTTGCTGTTTCGTTTTTATGATCCGACTGGGGGGCGCATCCTGATCGACGGCCAGGATATCCGCCTGGTCACCCAGGATAGCCTGCGTGCGGCGATTGGCATCGTGCCCCAGGATACGGTGTTGTTTAATGACAGCCTCTATTACAACATCGCCTATGGGCGCCCTGATGCCAGCCGCGCTGAGGTCGAGCGGGCCGCAGAGCTTGCCCAGCTTCGCGTCTTTATCGAAGGCCTGCCCAAGGGCTGGGACACCGTGGTCGGCGAGCGGGGGCTTAAGCTTTCAGGTGGCGAAAAGCAGCGGGTGGCGATTGCCCGGGCCATCCTCAAACGCCCGCGGATCCTGATCTTCGATGAGGCGACCTCCTCGCTGGACAGCCACACCGAGCAGGCGATCCTCAAGACCCTAGCTGAGATAGCAGCCAAGCATACGACCCTGGTCATCGCCCATCGGCTCTCTACCGTGGTCGATGCCGATTGCATCCTGGTCCTTGAGCATGGGCGTATCCGCGAGCGAGGGACCCACCATGAGCTCTTGGCCTTAGGGGGCCGCTATGCGCGGCTGTGGACGCTGCAACAGCGCACGCGCAGCCGGGCTGCTGAGCCTTTGGCTGAAACCGATCATTCAGGACTCCAGAAGGCACCCCAAGCATTGGGCGCTTGATTTAACCGGTCTTCAGCAAGCGCTCCTTTTCGCGCTGCCAATCCCGATCGCGGGCGGCGGCGCGTTTGTCATGTTGTTTTTTACCCTTGGCAAGACCGACCTCGAGTTTGGCGCGCCCGCGTTTCCAATACATAGCGGTCGGGACTAGGGTGTAGCCTGCGCGTTCGGTCAGACCGATCAGCCGGTTGAGTTCATGACGGTTGAGCAAAAGCTTGCGGGTCCGGGTCGGATCTGGGTGGATATGGGTCGAGGCAGCAGGTAGGGGTGAAACATGGGCGCCGATCAGGAATGCCTCGCCATGGAGGATCTTGACGTAGCTCTCCTTCAGCTGGACGCGCCCCGCCCGCAGGCTTTTAACCTCCCAGCCCTCGAGTACAAGCCCGGCCTCGAGACGCTGCTCGATAAAGTAATCATGGCCGGCCTTTTTATTGAGGGCAATGGTCGAGCCTGGGGATGTCTTCTTGTTGTCTTTAGCCATAGCGATTCAGTGTAGCCGAAGGCAAGGCCGGGTTTAAAGCTTGAACTTGCGCGATTCAATAGATCAGTTATAATCTCTTACTCACTCAACAGATAACCGGTTTTTTTGATGCGTCAGCCCCTGATCGCCGGTAATTGGAAGATGAACGGCACCCGTGCGAGCGCCGAGGCGTTGATGCGCGCGGTAGTCGAGGGTGTGAGCGGTACGGTTGGCAAGGCAGAGGTCGCGCTTTGCGTCCCATTCGTCTTTCTTGAACTGGGTGAGCGCTTGTTGGCTGGGAGCGCAGTACACCTGGGTGCGCAAAATGTCTGCAGCGAGCCTGGCGGTGCCTATACCGGCGAGATTGCTGCGACCATGCTCAAGGAGTTTGGGTGTCGGTATGTGATCTGTGGTCACTCCGAGCGGCGCGAGTATTATGGTGAAACCGATGAGTTGATTGCCAAAAAGCTCGTGCGGGTGACCGAGTCAGGCATGCGGCCGATCCTCTGTGTCGGCGAAACCCTTGAGCAGCGCGAGCAGGGTTTTACCCAGACTGTCGTCGCATCCCAGATCGACGCCATCATTGCGGCCAACGGGATCGAGTCTTTCGCCCAGATGGAGATCGCTTATGAGCCGGTCTGGGCGATCGGGACGGGCCGGACCGCTACGCCTGAGCAGGCTCAAGAGGTGCAGTCCTTCATCCGGGCCCGGCTTGCTGAGCATGATAAGGTAATCGCTGAGAAGATCCGTATTCTCTATGGCGGCAGTATGAAGGCTGGTAACGCGGCCGAATTACTGGCGATGCCCGATATCGATGGCGGATTGGTCGGGGGGGCATCCCTGGTGGCTGAGGAGTTTCTGGCGATCTGTCGGGCAGGGGATGCCTCGGTCTAGACAATGAGCGACCCATGCAAACGATCCTGACCATTCTGCAAGTCTTTTTGTCGATCGGTCTGATCGCCTTGATCCTGCTCCAGCATGGCCGGGGGGCGGATGCGGGTGCAGCCTTTGGGAGTGGGGCGTCCGCGACTGTCTTTGGGGCGCGGGGGTCGGCGTCCTTTTTAAGCCGGTTGACCGCGATCCTGGCGACGCTCTTTTTCCTGACGAGCATGGGGTTGGCCTATTATGCAGCCCGCACTGGCGAGGTGACCGGTTTGATGGATAAAATGGATAAAAGGCCCTCGCCTGTACAGGTCCCTGGGGCGGCTCAGGATTCAGGCCCGGGGTCTGATTCGGATATCCCGGCAATCGTTTCTGGGGAAGCCCCGGCTGCCCAAGCTGAGGATGTTCCAGTCCCCCCAGCGGAAGGCGCGCCGGCGCAACAATGATCGACCTGCCGACGTGGTGAAATTGGTAGACACGCTATCTTGAGGGGGTAGTGGCGAAAGCCGTGCCAGTTCGAGTCTGGCCGTCGGCACCATCAGGCAAAACGGCACCTCGCTTTCTAACGAGGTGCCGTTTTTTTATGTCCGATCAAGACGAAATGCCTTGTAAAATCAAATAGTTTGAATTGGATATCGAATTGACATCGGTTGAAAGGCTGCACTAGACTTTCATCTCCGCTGCGCGTATCAGTTAAGAGTCTGCTTGTGCTCGACCATTATCTACCCATCCTGATTTTCATTCTGGTTGCGATACTTGTGGGCGTGGTCCCTTTGGCTTTGGGTTATCTGCTTGGTCCGCGGCGACCTGATACGGCAAAGGATTCCCCCTATGAATGCGGTTTTGAGGCCTTTGAACACGCCCGCATGAAGTTCGATGTCCGCTATTATCTGATCGCTATCCTGTTCATCATCTTCGATCTCGAGATTGCCTTCCTGTTTCCGTGGGCTGTGGCGCTTGCCGATCTGGGTCCCTTTGCTCTATGGTCCATGGTGATCTTTCTAGGCATCCTGGTCGTGGGCTTTGTTTATGAATGGAAAAAGGGGGCGCTGGAATGGGAATAGAGGGCCTGCTTGAGGAGGGTATCGTCACGACGACTGCCGACAAGCTGATCAATTGGGCGCGCACCGGGTCGCTGTGGCCGATGACCTTTGGCTTGGCCTGCTGCGCGATCGAGATGATGCATGCCGGCGCCTCGCGTTATGACCTGGACCGCTTTGGGATGATCTTTCGCCCAAGCCCACGTCAATCGGATGTCATGATCGTCGCCGGCACTCTGGTCAACAAGATGGCGCCGGCCCTGCGCAAGGTCTATGACCAGATGGCCGAACCGCGCTGGGTGATCTCCATGGGTTCATGCGCCAATGGCGGCGGTTATTACCATTATTCCTATTCAGTGGTCCGCGGCTGCGATCGGATCGTGCCGGTCGATATCTATGTCCCGGGTTGTCCGCCAACCGCCGAAGCGCTGTTGTACGGGATTTTGCAGCTTCAGGACAAGATCCGCCGCACCAACACCATTGCCCGTTAAATGGCATCCTTGTAGACCATGGTGACATCCATCCTGACCCGGCCTGGCCGGCTTGATGCGCTCAGCGAGTCCATCCGCGCCTGTTTCACTGACCCTGGCTATGATCTCAGGGTTGCCTATGATGAACTGACCTTGGTCACACCGCCTGAACGCTGGGTTGAAACGGCGCAGATCCTACGCGATCGCGAGGTGTTTCGTTTTGAACAGCTGATCGATCTCTGCGGTGTCGATTATTCGGCCTATGGGCAATCGGAATGGGAGACTCAGCAGTCGACCCATACTGGCTTTGGGCGCGGCGTGGAGCGGGATCGGCCTTTGGCTCTCGCCCATCCGCAGCGTTTTGCCGTGGTGGTTCATCTCTTATCCCTGACCCATAACTGGCGGCTGCGGCTGCGCGCCTATCTCGGTGCCGATGAGCCGATCATCGATTCACTGGTCGGGGTATGGGATTCGGCCAATTGGTTTGAGCGCGAGGCCTTTGATCTATTCGGGATCCTGTTTCGTAATCATCCGGATCTGCGCCGGATCCTGACCGACTATGGCTTTGTCGGCCACCCCTTTCGCAAGGATTTCCCTTTAAGCGGACAGGTTGAGATGCGCTATGACCCAGATCTTAAGCGCGTGGTCTATGAACCGGTCTCGATCGAACCGCGCGTCCTGGTCCCGCGGGTGATCCGCGAGGATGCGCGCTATGCGGATCAGGCTGCTGGCGAGGGGAGGTCCCATGGCTGAGATTCGCAATTACACGATCAACTTTGGTCCTCAACATCCTTCGGCGCATGGTGTCTTGCGCCTGGTGCTCGAGATGGATGGCGAGGTCATCGAGCGCGCCGATCCCCATATCGGGTTGCTCCATCGCGGGACTGAAAAGCTCGCCGAGTCCAAGCCTTATAACCAATCCATTGGCTATATGGACCGGTTGGATTATGTCTCCATGATGTGCAACGAGCATGGCTATGTGCGGGCGATCGAAAGGCTTTTGGGGATCGATCCCCCTTTGCGCGCGCACTATATCCGCACGATGTTCGATGAGATCACCCGTATCCTCAATCATCTGATGTGGCTGGGTGCGCATGCCTTGGACATCGGCGCTATGAGCGTCTTTTTGTATTGTTTCCGCGACCGCGAGGACCTCATGGATTGTTACGAGGCGGTCTCGGGGGCGCGCATGCATGCGACCTATTACCGCCCGGGTGGGGTCTATCGGGATCTGCCTGACCGGATGCCGCGCTATCAGGGCCCAACCAAGTGGCATAGCGCCCAGGAGATTGCCGAGCGCAATGCCGCGCGGGAGGGCTCGCTTCTGGATTTCATCCAAGACTTCACCGAGCGCTTTCCCAGGCATGTCGATGAATATGAGACCCTGCTGACCGATAACCGTATTTGGAAACAGCGCACGGTAGGGATTGGGGTGGTTTCACCTGAGCGGGCACTGCAGCTGGGGTTTACGGGACCGATGCTGCGCGGTTCGGGGATTGCCTGGGATCTGCGCAAAAAACAGCCCTATGCCGCCTATCACCTGGTCGATTTCGATGTGCCGGTGGGGGTCAATGGTGATTGCTATGACCGCTATCTGGTGCGTATCGAGGAGATGCGTCAGTCCAACCGGATCATCCGCCAGTGTGTCGATTGGCTGCGTGCCAACCCGGGGCCAGTGGCGATCAATGACCCAAAGATCTTCCCGCCCAAACGCGAAGAGCTCAAAAACAGCATGGAGGCCCTCATCCATCACTTTAAGCTCTTTACCGAGGGCTATTGCCCCCCGCCAGGCGAGGTCTATGCCGCGGTCGAGGCGCCTAAGGGCGAGTTTGGCTGTTACATCATCTCGGATGGGGCCAATAAGCCCTATCGCCTGAAGGTGCGTGCCCCGGGGTTTGCCCATCTGGCGGCGCTCGATGAGATGGCGCGTGGCCATATGCTGGCCGATGTGGTCGCCATCATTGGGACCTTGGATATCGTGTTCGGGGAGATCGATCGCTGATGAGCCTGCGCAATACCCCGCTGGTCGTCGATCATGGCATCGACAAAGAGGCGCTGTTTACCCCTGAGATCCGCGCAGCGATCGATGCCCAGATCGCCAAGTATCCACCTGAATGGAAACAATCGGCCGTCATGGCGGCCCTGACCATCGTCCAGGATGCCAACGGCGGTTGGCTAACCAACGCACTCATGGATCAGGTCGCAGCCTATCTGGATATGCCGAAGATCGCCGTCTATGAGGTGGCGACCTTTTATAGTATGTACGACCTTAAACCCCAGGGTCGGCACAAGGTCTGCGTATGTAACAGCATCTCCTGCATGCTGAATGGCTCCGAGGACCTGATTGCCCATGTCGAGCATAAATATGGCGTCAAGCCTGGCGAGACGACCAGGGATGGGCGCTTTACCCTCAAGGAGGTCGAGTGCCTGGGTGCCTGTCGCAATGCGCCTGTGGTCAGGATCGACAAGATCTATCACGAGCAGCTAACGCCCGAGGCACTTGAACGGCTGATCGAGGGGCTTGAGTAAATGCTTGAGCAAAATCGCGTCTGTTTTCGCACCCTGCATCTGGATCAAAGGATCCGGCATACCCTGGCTGCCTATCGGGAGATCGGTGGCTATCGCCAATGGGAGCGGATCCTGAGCGAACGCCCGGATCCGGCGACCCTCATCGAGGAGGTCAGGCGTTCAGCGCTGCGCGGCCGTGGCGGGGCGGGTTTCCCGACGGGCTTGAAATGGACCTTTATGCCACGCCATCTCCCGGGTCAGAAATATATCGTCTGTAACTCAGACGAAGGCGAGCCTGGAACCTGTAAGGATCGCGATATCCTGCGCTATAACCCGCATCAGCTGATCGAGGGGATGGCGATCGCTGGCTATTGCATCGGTGCAACCGTGGGTTACAACTATATCCGCGGCGAGTTTTATGAACCCATCGCCCGTTTCGAGGAGGCGCTACAAGAGGCCTATGCAGCCGGACTTCTCGGGCGCAATATCCAGGGCTCAGGGATCGATTTTGATCTTTATACCCATTATGGCGCTGGTGCCTATATCTGTGGTGAGGAGACCGCGCTGCTCGAATCGATCGAAGGCAAGAAAGGCCAGCCGCGTTTCAAGCCCCCTTTCCCAGCCCAATACGGGCTCTATGGCCGCCCGACCACGATCAATAATACCGAATCGCTCGCCTCTATCCCAGTGATCCTCGAGCAGGGTGGCGATTGGTTCCTAGCCCAGGGTCGGCCGAATAACGGTGGCCTGAAGATCTTCTCGGTCACCGGTCATGTCAATCGCCCGAATAACTTCGAGGTTCCTCTAGGGACGCCCTTTAAAACCCTGCTTGAGCTGGCCGGTGGGGTCAAGGATGGACGCGGTCTCAAGGCGGTGATCCCCGGTGGTTCCTCGGTTCCTGTGGTCCCAGGCGAGATCATGCTTAAGGTCGATATGGACTATGACTCGCTTGCCTCTGCCGGCTCCATGCTAGGCTCGGGGGCGGTCATCGTGATCGCCGAAGGGACCTGTATGGTCAAGGTGCTTTATAACCTCGCGCACTTCTATATGCACGAATCCTGCGGCCAGTGCACCCCCTGCCGCGAGGGGACAGGTTGGTTGGCGCGGATCCTCAGGCGGATCCTCGATGGCCAAGGGCGGGCGGAGGATCTAGATCTATTGGAAAGTGTGGCTGGACGGATCGGCGGGCGAACCATCTGTGCCCTGGGCGATGCTGCAGCCATGCCGGTGCAAAGCTTCCTGAAACATTACCGGCATGAGTTTGCCTACATGATCGAACACAAGCGAAGCCTGGCTGAACAGTAGAAAGGGGGCGCATTGCGCACCCGCCGGCCTGGGTTGCAATCGGAAACTTGGTGATGACTGATAAGCTCAAGATCGAGATCGATGGCCACACCTATCAGGCAGATGCCGGTGAGATGATCATCGCCGTTGCTGACCGCGAGGGGATCGCCATCCCGCGATTTTGCTATCACAAAAAGCTGTCGATCGCGGCCAATTGTCGGATGTGTCTGGTCGAGGTGGAGCAGGGTGGGCGTCCCTTGCCCAAGCCCGTGCCGGCCTGTGCAACCCCAGTGGTCGATGGTATGCGGGTCTGGACGCGCTCGCCGAAGGCGCTTGAGGCCCAGCGTGGCACCATGGAGTTTCTGCTCATCAATCACCCCCTGGATTGCCCGATCTGCGATCAGGGTGGCGAATGCGAGCTTCAGGATGTCGCCATGGGCTATGGCAGTGGGTTTTCGCGTTTCTCCGAGGGTAAAAGGGTCGTCCAGGATGAGGATCTCGGCCCCCTGATCGCCACTGACATGACCCGCTGTATCCATTGCACGCGGTGCGTGCGTTTTTGTGCTGAGATCACTGGGGTGCGCGAGCTGGGTGCAACCGGGCGCGGCGAGGAGATGCGTATCGGCACCTTTATAGGGCAGCTTCTGACCCATGAGCTCTCGGGCAATGTGATCGATCTCTGTCCGGTGGGTGCCTTGACCTCCAAACCCTATCGTTTCACCGCCCGCGCTTGGGAACTCACCGCCCATGAGGGTATCGCCCCGCACGACGGCTTGGGCTCAAACATTAGCCTGCATGTCCGGCGCGGGCAAGTCATGCGGGTACACCCGCGCGAGAACGAGGCGATCAATGAGACCTGGATCTCGGATCGCGATCGGTTTAGCTATGAGGGACTCAATAGCCCGGACCGGTTGACCCGGCCCTGGATCAAGCGCGCTGGTAACTGGCAGGAGGCTGAATGGCCCGAGGTTCTGAGCTGGGTCGCCGAGCGGCTCAAGGCGGCTGATCCGGCGCAGCTTGGGTGGCTGTTGGCTCCCAATGCCACGCTCGAGGAACTCTATCTTGCAGCGCGGATCATGCGCGGTTTGGGAAGTAGCAATATCGACCATCGGCTGCGCCAGCAGGATTTCCGGGCCGATGCCGCAGACCCGCTCTTCCCTTGGCTGGGTCTGCCTATCCTCGAATTGTCCCAACAGCGGGCGATCCTGTTGATCGGGACCCATATCCGGCACGAACAGCCTTTGCTTGCTCACCGCATTCGTCAGGCAGCGCTGAGGGATGCTGAGGTCATTTGCATCAACCCCTTGAGACTTGAGCTTCATCATCCAGCGAGACAACTGGTCGGCACCCCTGCCCAGATGCTGCGCGATCTGGCGGCCGTTGCCCAAGCGCTCGAGGTACGCAGCTCAGGGATCCTGGGCGATCTGATCGGCGCTGCTGAACCGACTGAGGTGCACAGGGCGCTTGCCCAATCCCTGCGTCAGGCGGGGGGCGAGGGCTGTGTGCTGCTTGGTGCCTTGGCCCAGGCCCATCCCGACTATAGCCTGTTGCGCGCCCTGGCTGACCTGATCGCTGAGGGTGCAGGTGGGCGGCTTGGCTATCTGCCGGCAGCGGCCAACAGCCTCGGGGCCCATCTGGCCGGAGCCCATCCGGCGATCCAACCGGGCGCCCATCCAGACCCCAATCCTGGGTTGGCCGTAGGTGCGATGCTTGCCCAGCCCATGCAGACACTGGTGCTCTGGGGCATCGAACCAGATCTGGATCTCATCGATCCCCAAGGCGCCTGTCGGGCCTGCGAACAGGCCGAGTGGGTCATCGCCTGTGCGTCCTTTGCTTCTCCCGCACTGTATGAGCTTGCCGATGTGCTGCTACCGATCGCGGCATTCGCTGAGACCTCCGGGACCTTTGTCAATGCCTCTGCCACCTGGCAATCCTTTGCCGGAGCAGTCTCTCCTCCCGGCGAGGCGCGACCAGGTTGGAAGGTCCTGCGCGTGCTCGGTAATCTTCTAGATCTGCCAGGATTTGCATATCAGGACAGCGCCGAGATACGCGAGGAGCTTGCCGCCTTATGTGCGACCGCTGTCCCCGCCAATCGGCCGCGCCAGGTGCAATGGGCACAAGGGCCATGGATCGCTGAGGATACTCCATTGGTGCGCATTGCCCATGTGCCGATCTATCGGCTCGATCCCTTAGTCCGCCGTGCGCGGGCGCTTTCCCAGATGCCCGGATCTGAATGGATCGTTCGTCTGCATCCCGATCAGGCGGCCCAGTTTGGCCTGAGCGAGGGGGATTGGGTGCGCATCAGACAGGGCGAAGGGGAGGCCGAGGCCCCATTGCTTTTGGACCCCGGGGTTCCGATGGGCGCAGCCTGGATCCCAGCGGCTGTGGCCGGCAGCGAACGCCTGGGGACCATGATCGGGCCGGTTGAACTCGAGCTTTACAGCGTTTAGGCGGGGGCTTAAAGGGTATGAGCGAGCTCTGGAATAGCTTGCTGCGTCTTATCCAGATCCTGATCGGGATCGCGGCGATCCTGCTGCCGCTTTTGGCCGTGGTTGCCTATTACACCTATGCCGAACGCAAGGTGATCGGCTATATCCAGATCCGCATTGGACCCAACCGGGTCGGTTGGCGCGGTCTGCTCCAACCGATTGCCGATGCGGTCAAGCTCCTGATGAAGGAGATCGTCATCCCCAGCCAGGCGGATAAGACGCTCTTTCTCCTGGCGCCCCTGATCGCCATTGTTCCCGCCCTATCCGTTTGGGCGGTCTTCCCGTTCGACCTGGGGTTGGTGCTCGCCGATATCAATGCTGGGCTGTTGTATATCCTGGCCCTCAGCTCGCTTGGGGTCTATGGGATCATCATCGCCGGCTGGTCATCGAACTCCAAATATGCCCTGTTGGGTGCCATGCGCTCGGCAGCCCAGATGGTGTCCTATGAGATCGCCATGGGCTTTGCCCTGGTCGGGGTATTGGTCGCCGCCGGCAGCCTGAATCTCGGGATGATCGTTGAGGCGCAAAAGGGGCATCTCTTTACCTGGTTTTGGCTGCCGTTGTTGCCCCTTTTTGGGGTATATCTCATCTCTGGGGTAGCTGAAACCAACCGTGCACCCTTCGATGTCGCCGAAGGTGAATCCGAGATCGTCGCCGGTTTCCATGTCGAGTATTCAGGGATGGCATTTGCGGTCTTTTTCTTGGCCGAATATGCCAATATGGTTCTGATCTCGGCCCTGACAGCGCTGATGTTTTTTGGCGGCTGGTTATCCCCATTGCCGTCGGCCTGGACAGGAGACCATTGGTTGTTGGGCGATGGCTTCCACTGGCTGCTCCTGAAGACCTTTTTCTTTATGTTTCTGTTTTTGTGGCTTCGGGCGACCTTCCCGCGCTATCGCTATGACCAGATCATGCGTTTGGGCTGGAGGGTCTTTATCCCGATGACGATCGTCTGGATTCTGGTTGTGGGTCTGGCGGTCGTCTACCGGCTCCCGCCATGGTGGTCGGTTTGAGGCGGAGTTCAGCGATGTTGCAAGCGGCGCGCGACTATCTCAAAAGCCTGTTGCTGCTCGAGCTCTTCAAAGGGCTTGCAGTCACGGGCAGCTATCTCTTCAGGCGCAAGTTCACCGTCCAGTATCCCGAAGAAAAGGCGCCGGTCTCACCGCGTTTCCGCGGGTTACATGCCCTGCGCCGTTATCCAAACGGTGAGGAGCGTTGTATCGCCTGTAAGCTCTGCGAGGCGGTTTGTCCAGCGCTTGCCATCACCATCGAGGCCGAACCGCGCGCCGATGGTTCGCGCCGCACCACCCGCTATGAGATCGATCTCTTTAAATGCATCTATTGCGGTTTTTGCGAGGAGTCCTGCCCCGTCGACTCGATCGTCGAGACCAATCTCTATGAATATCATTTTGAAAGACGCGGCGAGCACATCCTGACCAAGGAAATGTTGTTGGCCATCGGCGACAGATATGAAGCCGAGATCGCCCAGGCCCGTGCTGCCGATGCCCCCTATCGTTAATCGCAAAAGACCATGGCCCAGAAGCTCATCTTTTATCTTTTCGCCATCATTACCCTCTGGTCGGCAGTGATGGTCATCACCCGCAAGAACCCAGTGCATGCAGTATTGTTTTTGGTCCTGACCTTTGGGACGAGCGCAGCGCTGTGGATTCTGCTGGAGGCCGAATTTTTAGGGATCGCCTTGATCCTGGTCTATGTCGGAGCAGTGCTGGTGCTGTTTTTATTCGTCGTCATGATGCTCGATATTGACCTAGCGGCGCTGCGCGCTGGCTTTGTGCATAACCTGCCCCTGGCTCTCTTGATTGCAGCGGTGATGGCGACCGAAATCCTGCTATTGGTTGGTTCCTCCGAGTTTGGCCTTGAGCAATTCCCCAAACCTGCACCTTTGGGTGCTGAGATCGATAACACCCGCGAGCTCGGCCGCCTCCTGTATACAGTCCATGTCTACCCGGTCGAGATCGCAGCTGTGATCCTGTTGCTTGCGATTGTGGCTGCGATTCGCTTGACCCTGCGTCGGCGTTCGGATCATCGCTCTCCCGATCCTGCGCGACAGATCCGGGTCGAGCGCTCAGAACGCATCCGCCTGGTTAAGATGTCTCCCGAGGATGTCTCACCCCTCGCCCCAGCGAGCTGTCCAGAGAACAGCACCGCAAGCAATTAAGGAGCAACCCTTTATGATCGCCCTTTCTGATTATCTGATCCTAGGTGGGCTTTTGTTTGTCATTGCGGTTGCCGGGATCCTTTTAAACCGTAAAAATCTGATCCTGATCTTGATATGTATCGAACTCATGCTCTTGGCGGTGAATATGAACTTTATCGCCTTTTCGCATTTCTTGGGCGATATGACCGGTCAGGTCTTTGTGTTCTTTATCCTTACGGTTGCAGCCGCTGAGTCTGCCATTGGTCTTGCGATCCTGGTGGTACTTTTTCGCACCCGGCGCACTATTAATGTCGAGGATCTGGACGCCCTCAAGGGTTGAGATATGAAGGCGATTTATCTGACCATTGTCCTTGCCCCGCTGATCGGCTCGATGATCGCCGGTCTATTTGGCTGGCGGATTGGGCGCTGTTGGGCACATCGGGTTACCATCGCGGGTGTTACGATCTCAACACTGTTGTCCTTTTGGGTTTTGGCTGGTTTTATCTGGGGCGAATCTCAGGTCTTTGATGGCCCAGTCTATACCTGGCTGGTTTCGGATGGGATACGCCTTGAGATCGGCTTCCTGGTCGATAAGCTCACTGCGGTCATGATGGCCACGGTCAGCTTTGTCTCGCTCATGGTCCATATCTATACCATCGGCTATATGGCCGACGATGAACACAATTGGCCTAAAGAGTCGCGCGCCGGAACCAACAGCTATCAGCGTTTCTTCAGCTATATTTCCCTATTTACCTTCTCCATGCTCATGTTGGTGATGGCGAATAATTTTCTGCAATTGTTTTTCGGCTGGGAGGCAGTAGGACTGGTCTCTTATCTCCTGATCGGCTTTTGGTTCACCCGCGAAAGCGCCATCTTTGCCAATCTCAAGGCATTCATTGTCAACCGTGTCGGCGATTTCGGTTTTATCCTGGGGATCGGTGCTATCGCCATGTATTTCGGAACCCTGGATTATACCGAGGTCTTTGCCCACGCCCCCCAGTATGCTGACACAGTGGTACCGATCCTCGGCGGTGTCTCGTTGATGACGCTGATCTGTATCCTGCTCTTTATCGGGGCGATGGGTAAATCGGCCCAGATGCCCTTACATGTCTGGCTGCCCGATTCGATGGAGGGCCCAACCCCGATCTCGGCCTTGATCCATGCCGCGACCATGGTGACGGCTGGTGTCTTTATGGTCGCCCGCATGTCGCCGCTCTATGAACTCTCCGAGACGGCCTTGAGTGTTATCCTGATCATCGGCGCGACCACCGCCTTTATGATGGGATTGGTGGGTCTAGTACAAAACGATATCAAACGGGTGATCGCCTATTCGACCCTCTCCCAGCTCGGCTATATGGTCACCGCACTCGGCGCCTCGGCCTATGCCGCCGCGATCTTCCATCTCATGACCCATGCCTTCTTCAAGGCGCTGCTTTTCCTGGCGGCGGGTTCAGTGATCATCGCGCTGCATCACAATCAAGACATCCAGGAGATGGGGGGAATCAGACGCTATATGCCGATCACTTGGCTGACTGCCCTAATCGGCTCCCTAGCCCTGATCGGTTTTCCTGGGTTCTCGGGTTTTTTTTCCAAGGATGCCATCATCGAGGCAGTGGGTCACTCAGGGTTGTTTGGCTCGGGTTATGCCTGGGTTCTGTTGACGGTCGGGGTCCTGGTCACCGCGCTGTATAGCTTTCGGATGTATTTTTTGGTCTTCCATGGAGCGCCGCGGATGGATGATCATACCCGCCATCATCTCCATGAATCGCCTGTCGTGGTCACGGCTCCCCTAGTCCTTTTGGCCATCCCCTCGGTTGTTATCGGCTGGCTCACCGTCGAACCCCTGTTGATCACAGACTGGTGGCAGACGGGTGACTGGAATCCATTGGTTGTGGCCCAGGCCCATGACAGCCTGCATACCCTGCGCGCGCACTGGCATGGAGCGGCGGCCTTCGTTGAACATGGTTTGCACGCTTTGCCGTTTTATCTGGCGATAGGCGGCTTGGCGCTGGCAGCGCTCATTTGGTGGGTATTGCAGGCCTTGAATCCGCGGATCGATGAGCTGGTCCAGGTCTTTGCAGGTCCAGTGGCTCAGGTCCTGCGGAATAAATATGGCTTTGATGACCTGAATCAGCGCGTCTTTGCAGCAGGTGCCCTCAATTGGGGCCGCTCGCTTTGGACCCAAGGCGATCGTACCCTGATCGACGGCGCCATGGTCAATGGTTCGGCCCAGACCGTCGGGTGGTTGGCGCTGCGCTTTCGCCAGCTTCAGACCGGCTATCTCTATCACTATGCGTTGGCCATGGTGATAGGGCTTGTGGGTCTAATGCTGTTCTTCATGCAACGCTAAGGCTTACCCAAAGAGGACCTGGCATGAATCTGCCTCTGCTGACCCTCTGCATCTGGCTGCCGATCATCGGCGGGCTTGTGGTTTTGGCCAATGGCGAGCGGGAGCGGAACCTGGGGCGCTGGGTCGCTCTCGCCTTTGCCCTTGTGACCTTTGCTATCAGCCTCGGGCTTTGGATTGGGTTTGATCCAACCACTGCCGAGATGCAATTCGTCGAGCGCGCCTCTTGGATCCCCAACCTCAAGGCCGAGTATTTTCTCGGCGTCGATGGGATCTCGATGCCGCTCATCGTACTGACGAGCTTTGTGACCATCTTTGTGGTCATCGCCGGCTGGGAGATCATCGATTATAAACAAACCCAATATTTGGCCGCCTTCCTGATCATGGAGGGCCTGATGATCGGGGTCTTCTCGGCGCTCGATGCGGTTCTGTTCTATGTCTTCTGGGAGGCGATGCTGATCCCGATGTTTATCATCATCGGGGTCTGGGGCGGTCCGAACCGGGTCTATGCCACCATCAAGTTTTTTCTCTATACCTTTCTCGGCTCGGTCTTCATGCTGATCGCCTTGATCTATCTCTACCGCGAGTCCGGTAGCTTCAGCATCCTGGATTTTCATCACCTCGAATTGGGAATGACCGCTCAGGTCCTGATCTTCATCGCCTTTTTTCTGGCCTTTGCGGTCAAGGTGCCCATGGTACCCCTGCACACCTGGCTGCCCGATGCCCATGTCGAGGCCCCGACTGGGGGTTCGGTGATCCTGGCGGCGATCATGCTGAAGATCGGTGGCTATGGCTTTTTGCGCTTTTCATTACCGATTACCCCGGATGGATCCGCCGAGCTTGCCTGGATCGTGATTGCCCTGTCGCTGATTGCGATCATCTATATCGGCCTGGTCGCATTGGTCCAGGATGACATGAAGAAGCTCATCGCCTATTCATCCATCGCCCATATGGGGTTTGCGACCCTCGGCTTTTTCCTGGTCTTTGCGCTGGCCCTGCAGCCCAGTTTTGCGCAAGCCCTGCAACCCAGTATCTCAGGCTCGGTATTGGGGATCGAAGGCGGGATGGTGCAGATGATCTCGCATGGATTCATTTCAGGGGCGCTGTTTCTATGCGTGGGGGTGCTTTATGACCGGATCCATTCGCGTCAGATCGCCGATTATGGGGGGGTGGTGAATACCATGCCCTGGTTTGGGGCGGCGATGGTCTTTTTTGCCATGGCCAATGCGGGTCTACCGGGGACCTCCGGGTTCGTCGGCGAGTTCATGGTGATCCTCGCCACCTTCAAGGCCAGCTTCTGGTGGGCGCTATTGGCCGCGACTACCCTGATCCTAGCCGCGGCCTTCACCCTGTGGATGGTCAAACGGGTGATCTTCGGCCCTGTTAAGAACGATCAGGTCGCGGCCTTGCAGGATCTCGATCTGCGCGAGCGAATCAATCTCGGCGTCCTGGCTGCTGTTGTCCTGCTCTTTGGCATCTGGCCGGCGCCCTTGGTCGAGGTCATGCATCCCACGGTCGAACGCCTGGTGGCCCAGGCGAGCGTCTGTAAGCTGCCTGAGTCCGAGCGATTCAATTGCGTCTTGCCAAAGGCCAACCGGGTCGTCTCCCAGGTGCCCTGAGGATTTCCAACCGACTTTAAAGGTTCAGAATGCCTATGTCGTTTGCGGCTGAGCAGCTGCTCTCCATTCTTCCCGAGATCACCATCCTGATCAGCGCGGCCCTGGTGCTGATGGCCGATCTGTTCAGTGACCAGGGGGCAAGCCCTGGATCCGTCTCACCCAATCGCCCAGCTCAGGCGGCTCGCCCGGTCCGAGGTTTGAGCCACGGCCTAACCCTCCTCGGGCTGGTGATCGCCTTGGGGCTTACCGGATTCGTCGGCGGCGGTACACCCCAGATTCTATTCGATGGCCATCTGATCCAGGATGCCATGACCGACCTCCTGCGCGCTGCCATCCTGATCATCGGCATCCTGGCGTTCGTTTATGTTCGGCCCTGGCTTGAGGAACGCGGTCTGCTCATAGGCGAATTTTATGCGCTTGGTCTGCTGGCGCTGCTCGGAATGCTGGTCATGGTCTCGGCCAATAGCTTTCTGGCGCTTTATCTGGGGCTGGAGCTGCAAGCCCTAGCGCTCTATGCCCTGGTGGCCTTCGAGCGCGATTCGGCGCGAGGTGCCGAGGCAGCGATGAAATATTTCGTGCTCGGTGCCCTGGGCTCGGGTCTCTTGCTCTATGGCATCTCGATGCTCTATGGCGCAACGGGTTCGATCACCTTTGGTCCGGTCGCTGCGGCCCTGTCGGCTCAGGAGACGAACGAGGTCCTGGTCTTCGGTTTGGCCTTTGTGGTGATTGGGATCGGCTTTAAGTTCGGCGCCGTCCCTTTTCATATGTGGGTACCAGATGTCTATGAGGGGGCCCCTACACCAGCGCTCCTGATCCTTGGCAGTGCCCCGAAGATCGCAGCCCTGGCATTCGCGGTGCGCATCCTGGTTGAGGCATTGCCCAGCCTGCACCCCGATTGGCAAGGGATGCTGCTGATCCTCTCGGTGCTCTCGATGGGTTTAGGCAATCTGGTGGCCATTGCCCAAAGCAATATCAAGCGGATGCTCGGCTATTCCACCATCTCCCATGTGGGCTTTATCCTTTTGGGTCTATTGGCAGGTTCAAGGCAAGGTTATGCCGCAGCCATGTTCTATGCCATCGTCTATGCCGTCATGGCGGCCGGGGCCTTTGGTATCCTTTTGATTTTGAGTCGCCAGGGGCTGGATGCCGAGCGCCTCGAAGACCTCAAGGGTCTGAATGATCGGGATGCCTGGTATGCGGCCATGATGGGCCTCATGATGTTCTCAATGGCGGGGGTGCCACCGACCGTGGGCTTCATGGCCAAGCTGTTGGTGCTCGAGGCGGTGATCCGCATCGATCTGGTCTGGCTGGCCGTGGTTGCGGTCTTTTTCTCGATCATCGGCGCCTTTTATTATCTGCGGGTGGTCAAGTTCATCTATTTCGATCCGCCGGCGCCTGATGCCCCGCCGTTGGCAGGCAGCGCCGGGGTCCGCGCGGCTATCACCCTGAATGCCTTGGCCGTGTTGGCCCTCGGAATCTATCCAGCTGCCTTGCTGTCATTGTGTCAGGCCGCCTTTTGAGGGGAAGGGGTCGACAAAGGCGGTGTCTTGCCGCTCTGCCCCAAGATCGCCGAGGATAGGATCGGCCCTGGATGAGGACGGGCTTGGGGTGCAGCGGCGATTGTTGTCTCAACCTGCCCTGGCAGGCTACCATGTTCGCTCAGAGGACTGATTTGATGTGAATCCCTTATGTTTCGCGGCAGCATCGTTGCACTCATCACCCCTATGCATCCCAATGGGGATCTCGATTATCAGAGCCTGCAACGACTTGTTGAGTTCCATATCGCACAAGGCACCACTGCCATCGTATCTGTAGGGACGACGGGCGAATCGCCAACGCTCGATATGGATGAACACTGTGCGGTCATTGCGCGCACCGTCGAATATGCCGCTGGACGAATCCCGGTCATCGCTGGAACGGGCTCGAATTCCACCCATGAGGCCATTATCCTGACCCGTTGCGCGCACGAATCCGGCGCCGATGCTGCTCTCTTGGTCACGCCCTATTACAACAAGCCGACCCAAGAGGGTCTCTATCTTCATTATCGCGCCATAGCCGAGGCGGTCGAGATCCCTCAGATCCTTTACAATGTCCCAGCGCGTACCGCCTGCGACCTCCTGCCCGAAACCGTGGCGCGTCTGGCTGAGCTCGAGAATATCGTCGGCATCAAAGAGGCGAGCGGCGATCTGTCCCGGGTCGAGCAACTGCGTGCCGCCTGTGGCGCTGAATTTGCGCTCTATAGCGGTGATGATGCCACTGCCTGTGAATTTGTCCTGAGCGGCGGCGATGGTGTCATCTCGGTCACGGCCAATGTGGCGCCGCGTGCCATGCAATCCATGTGTCAGGCGGCCTTAGCCGGCGATCGCGACCTTGCCCAGGCGATGAATGAACGGCTGGCTGCGCTGCACCGCGCCCTGTTCGTCCAATCAAACCCGATTCCAGTCAAGTGGGCCGTCGCTGCCTTAGGGCTGTGTGAACAGGGCATCCGTCTGCCCTTGACCTGGCTCAGCGAAGAACATAAAGCCTATGTTCGCGGGGCCATGGTTCAGGCTGGCGCCTTGTGAAGCGTCGTGTCCATCATCAGGCCGCGAGAGGTTTTGCGTGAGGCCAGGTTTCAAGCGAGTTTCCATGCTGATTCTGGTGGTGCTGCTTGCAGGCTGTAGTCTCAGCGCCATCGAGGATAGCCTGACTGATCAAAGACTCGTTTATAAGCGCCAGCGCGAGGCGATCGAAAACCTCGAGATCCCCCCAGACCTCACCGCTGTCGGTCGATTCGATGACGCACTCGAGATCCCGGGTGGTAGCGAGCGCCCCACGACCTATTCCGAATATACCGGTAGCCGCGCTCAGCGCCAGCAGGTCGCAGTTCAAGGCGGGGAGGTCTTGCCTGCCTTTCAGAATGTCGAGCTGAAACGGCGTGGCGATGAGCGCTGGCTTGAGGCCCAGGCTACACCCCAAGCCCTCTGGCCGCGTTTGGTCGCCTTTTGGCGCGAACAGGGGATTGTGCTCATCGAACAGAATCCGGCGGTCGGTCTGATGCGCACCGACTGGCTCGATAACCGCGCCGCGATCCGCAAGGACTTTCTTACCCGCATGGTCAGCAAGGTTGCGGAGGGTCTCTATGCGACCTCAACCCGCGACCAATATACCCTGAGGATCGAAGAGGGCATAAAGCCTGGTACCACCGAGATCCGCCTGACCCATCGCGGTATGGTCGAGCGTCTGGTCGAGGGTGGGATTGCCGGCAGTACCGAGCGCACCATCTGGGAACCGAGCGGCTCGGACCGCGAGAAGGAGGCCGAGATGCTGCGCCGCCTGATGGTCTATCTAGGCGCCGCATCCTCCAAGGCAGCAGGTTCAGGCGCCGAGATGACTGCCGGTCAGCAGATCGCTGCCAGCAGCCGTCTAGCTCATGAGAACGGCGTGCCTATCATCCTCATCCCGCAGGAATTGCGCAGCGCCTGGCGGATGACTGGGGCAGCGCTCGATCGCGCCGGTTTTGTTGTTGAGGATCGCGATCAGGCCCAGGGTCTGTACTATGTCCGCTATGCCGGACAAGAGGCCCAGCCTGAGCAGAGGTCTGGTCTGCTGTCGCGCTTGGCCTTCTGGCACAGGCCCAAGATCGATCCAGTCAAGCAGTATCAGATCAAAATCAGCGGTAATGACCAGGAGTCGCGCGTCATGGTGCTGGCCGCTGACGGTAGGCCGGATACCAGCGCTGATGGCCAGCGCATCCTGACCCTGATCCAAGAGCAGCTTCGCTAGGTGGCAGGGGTATCCAGTGACCAGCTTGTACCAATTCAGTGCCCGCCGTATCGATGGCACCGAGCAATCGCTTGCCGACTATCAGGGCCAGGTTTTGCTGATCGTCAATGTCGCCAGCCGCTGTGGCTTTACCCCGCAATATGCGGGGCTCGAGAGGCTTTGGCGCACCTATCGCGACCGGGGTTTTGCCGTGCTCGGCTTTCCCTGCAACCAATTCGGTCATCAAGAACCCGGCACTGAGCCCGAGATCGCTGCCTTTTGCCAGACCCAGTATGACGTCAGCTTTCCCCTCTTTGCCAAGATCGAGGTCAATGGCCCGGGGACGCATCCGCTGTATCGCTTTCTGAAGTCGGCTGCACCTGGATTCCTAGGAACCGAGGCGATCAAATGGAATTTCACCAAGTTCTTAATCGATCGCCAGGGCAAGGTGGTCAGGCGTTATCCTCCGAGCGTCGAACCCAGGGCACTTGCTGCCGCGATCGAGTCATTGCTGTGAGACGCTGGGCATTTGCCCTGGCGTTGTTCGGTTTTCTTCAGAATGCCGCCGCTGATTGCGAGCGGGTGGTGGTTAGTCAAGAGCATCGATTCTGCCTCTCGACCCTCATTCATGGTTTGGAGCATCCCTGGGGACTTGCCTTTCTGCCGGACGGCCGGCTGCTGGTGACCGAACGACGGGGCCGCTTGCGTCTGATCCAGGACGGGCGGTTAAGACCTGAGCCCATAGCTGGTCTACCCGAGATTCGGCAATATGGGCAGGGTGGGCTCTTGGATGTGGCCCTGCACCCGGGTTTTGCGGAAAACGGCCTGGTCTATCTCAGCTATGCGGGACGGGATCGACAGGGTTTGGGTACCGGGGTCTTACGCGGGCGTCTGGAGGGGGACCGCCTCACCCAGGTCCAGGTCATCTTTCGCATGCAGCCCAAGCTTGACAGCAGCATCCATTTCGGCTCGCGCCTAGTCTTCGACCGAGAGGGACAGCTCTATGTCACCCTAGGCGACCGCGGTCACAGGGAGCGGGCGCAGCGCCTCGATGATCACCTCGGCACCGTGGTGCGTTTGTTGGACGACGGGCGCATCCCCCCTGCCAACCCTTTCGTCGGGAGGGAGGGGGTCTTCCCCGAGATCCTGACCTATGGTCACCGCAATATCCAGGGCGCGGCCTTGCACCCCAACAGCGGCAAGGTCTGAGTCATTGAACATGGACCCCAGGGAGGGGATGAGATCAATGTGCTTGAACCAGGCGCCAACTATGGCTGGCCCGTGATCACCTATGGCGCCGAGTATGGGAGCGGTTTGCCGATCGGGGAGGGTACCCAGAAGCCAGGCATGGCCCAACCGATCTGGCATTGGACGCCTTCGATTGCCCCCTCGGGCATGGTCTTTTACACCGGCGAGCGCTTTGGCCGCAGGCGCGGCGATCTGTTTGTCGGCGCACTTAAGGAGCGGATGCTGGTGCGCCTGCAGCTGGCTGGCGAGCGGGTGTTGGCCGAGGAGCGGATGCTTGGGGGCATCGGGCGCATCCGCGATGTGCGCATGGGTCCAGATGGTCTCCTTTATCTTTGACCGACGAACCGAATGGGCGGCTATTGCATTTGGCGCCCATTGATTGATGGCGCCCTTTCCAGGCCGCCTGACCTAAGGCCAGGCCCGGTGGGTCAGGGACAAGAGATTTGCTGGTGCGCCCTGCTGGACTCGAACCAGCGACCACCTGATTAAAAGTCAGATGCTCTACCTACTGAGCTAAGGGCGCCTCAATAAAGCGCTTATTATAAGCGGCCTTGTTCGGTGCCGCAAAGCCCCATCCCCAACCGCCTGTCAGCCAGCGCGTTGCAGGATGAATTGCAACACCGCCTTGCTCCCGAAATAGGCCAGGATCAACATGCTAAACCCGCTCAGGGACCAGGTGATGGCCGTGCGTCCACGCCATCCATAACGGTGGCGTCCGAGCAACAAACCGCCGAAGACCAGCCAGGCCAGGACCGAAAGCACAGTTTTGTGCACCAAGTGCTGGGCGAACATGTTTTCCAAAAAGGCAAAACCGCTCAGCAGGGCCAGGGTCAGCAGGATGAAACCTGCGGTGATCATCTCAAACAGCAGGCTTTCCATGGTCTGAAGCGGCGGCAGGGTGCGCACAAAGCCCGTCAGGAGGCGATGGCGCAGGTGATGATCCTGGACGGCGAGGACGATGGACTGAACGGCGGCCAGGGTAAGCAGGCTATAGGCCAGCATCGAGATCAGGACATGGATCTTGAGCGCCAGGCTGGCTGAGTGGCGCATGAAACCGATATCGGTCATATGGGTTTCCAGAAGCAGGCTGAGTGCTGCCGCCGGCAAGAGGATCAGGCCTAGATTATCGACCGGCTTGGTCAGGCTGGAGACCAGCAACAGGGCCACGATGGTCCAGGCAGTGAGCGCCAGGGCATGGTAAAAGCCCAGGTTGACGACTCCATGCCCGACAACGCCATCCCAGATGACCCAGCTGTGCAGCGCTAGCCCAATAAACCCGACGGCGATCGCCAACCAGCGGGGCGGCTGCCATCCCTCCCTGCGGAACAGACGGATACCGATCAAGAAGGCCGCAGCGAGATAGCACAAGGTGGTCAGATAGGCAAACAGGGTATGGATCATGGGCGATTACTTTTAAAGAGACGGTTTTGAGGAGATCCCGCGGCCGGGCATGGCCATATCAAGCGATGCTGACCTTGCATTATACTCATAACCCATACCGTAAACCGGTGATCACAGTTGGCACCCCGTCCCCTTGGGGCAGCGAGGATTGCACGTCATGTTTGCCCAGCTCCAGGATCGCTTGAACGGCATCCTAAAACAACTGCGCGGTCAAGGCCGTCTGACCGAGGACAATATCAAGGATACCCTGCGCGAGATCCGCCTGGCCTTGCTCGAGGCCGATGTGGCCCTGCCCGTGGTACGCCAATTCATCGAGGACATCCGCGCCAAGGCCGTCGGCGAGGCGGTGATGAAAAGCCTGACCCCGGGTCAGGTTCTGATCAAGCTGGTTCACGACGAGCTTGTTCGGGTCATGGGCGAGTTCAATGAGCGCCTGGACCTCAATACCCCCCCGCCCGCGGTCATCTTGATGGCTGGGTTGCAAGGCTCGGGCAAGACGACGACTGCCGCCAAGCTGGCCCGTTGGCTGCAGGAGAAACATAAAAGATCGGTGATGCTCGCGAGCTGCGACATCTACCGCCCTGCGGCCATCGAACAATTGCGCATCCTGGCCGCTGAGGTGGGCGCCGAGTATTGTCCAAGCCAGGCCCAGGAGGACCCGGTCGCGATTGCTCAGCGCGCCCTGGACACCGCCCGCCGCCGCTTCAAGGATGTCCTGATCATCGACACGGCGGGGCGTATGCATGTCGATGCCGAGATGATGGCTGAGATCAAACGCATCCATACCGCGGTGCAGCCCATCGAGACCCTATTCGTGGTGGATGCGATGACCGGCCAGGATGCCGCCAATACCGCCAAGGCATTCAACGAAGCACTCCCCTTAACCGGGGTGATCCTCACCAAGACCGACGGCGATGCGCGCGGGGGGGCGGCCCTGTCGATCCGCTGCATCACCGGCAAGCCGATCAAGTTTCTGGGGACCGGCGAACGCACTGCAATGCTTGAGCCCTTTTATCCCGACCGGATCGCCTCCCGGATCCTCGGGATGGGCGATGTGGTCTCATTGGTGGAGGAGGTCCAGGCTCGGGTCGATCGGGAGCAGGCTGAGCGACTGGTCAAAAAGCTCAAGAAGGGTAAAGAGTTCGATCTTGCCGATTTCAAGGAACAGCTCGAACAGATGGCCCGCCTGGGTGGGGTTCTGGGCCTGATGGAAAGGCTTCCTGGGATGAATCAGCTCCCCGACCACATCAAGGCCAAGGCGAGTGACAAAGAGCTCGCCAAACTGATCGCGATCATCAATTCTATGACGCCGCAGGAGCGGCGTTTCCCGGCCATCATCAAGGGCTCGCGCAAGCGCCGGATCGCCGCGGGTTCTGGCACCCGAGTTCAGGACGTCAATCAGCTCCTCAAGCAATTCATGCAGATGCAAAGGCTGATGAAAAGGATGCAGGGCGGCGGCATGGCCAAGATGATGCGCGCCCTGCAAGGCCGTCTGCCGCCAGGGGGTTTACCCTTGTGAGTTTACGACGACCCAGCAATCGAGGTGCGATCGCATCCTGCCTGATCCCCCTTGGCCTAGGGCTGAGCCTGTTGGTGCCGGTAGCCCTCGTTTCGGCGAATCCTTGGGTCCAGGTTAGCTGGCCATCGGCCGGCATGACCCAGGTGATCGGCAGTGCAGCCACTGGTTGCATTTGGGGCGCGCAGGCGCTGCCTGAGCGCGGACTCGGCTATATCAGTGTGCGCCGTTATCGCAACCGCTATTGGGGGCACCCCGACCTGATCCGGTTTATCCAGGATCTGGGACAGGCGCAATTCAAACGCACCGGACGTTTGGCGATGATCGGCGATCTCAGCCAACCCCGCGGCGGTCCCATGCCCTCAGGGCATCGCAGCCATCAAAATGGCCTGGATGTGGATATTTGGTTGACCCTGATCGATTCGCCAGAGGCGGCGCGCCGGCTGATGGATCACAACCCTGACCCACCGAGCCTGGTTGCGGCAGGTGGGCGCTCGATCAGTGCGGCCTGGGGCGAGGAGCAATTGGCCTTGCTTGAGACCGCAGCGCGTCACCCCCTGGTGGATCGCATCTTTGTCAATGCCGCCATCAAACAAGAACTTTGCCGCCGGGTGCGCGGCGATCGGGCTTGGCTGCGCAAGGTGCGCCCCTGGTGGGGGCATGATGCGCACTTTCATGTCCGGCTGCGCTGTCCTGCCGATAGCCCAGATTGTGAGACCCAAAGGCCACTCCCTGAAGGGGATGGCTGCGGCGCGGATCTGGCATGGTGGTTCAGCGATGAGGTCTTGCGCGGCCAGGAAAGGGCCAAGCCACCTGCTCAGCGCCCCCAGCCCAAGCTCCCCTTGAGCTGTCGTGCCCTCTTATCTGCGCCAGCGCGGATGACCGGCGACTAACGGAGCAGGGTGCATGGGACGTCTGCTCAGATTCTCCCATCTGATCGATACCTTCAACCAGCGCATCGGTTGGCTGGTGCAGTGGTTGGTGTTATTCAGCGTCTGCCTAGGCGCTACGAACGCGACCCTGCGTTATGCCCTCAGCTGGGGCTCCAATGCCCTGATCGAGGGTCAGTGGTTCATGTTTGGCCTGATCTTTCTGTTTTATGCGCCCCTGACCCTCCAACAGGGCGGCCATGTCCGGGTCGATCTCCTCTACAATCGCCTGCCGCCCCGCCTCCAGGTCATCATCGATATCCTGGGGGGTCTGGTGTTTCTGCTTCCTGTCTGCCTGCTGATCCTAAGCGATGCCTGGGGCTATGCCTGGCTGGCTATCCAGGAGAATGAATCCTCAATCAATCCAGGGGGGTTACCCTGGTGGCCGATGAAGCTGGCGATCCCGATCGGTTTCGGTCTATTGGCCTTGCAAGGTGTCTCCGAAATCATCAAGGGGGTCGCGATCCTGATTGGCCATCGTCCGCTACCTGAGACAGGAGGGGGGTCCTTCGGATGAGCGCCTGGATTGCCGCGAATATGGCACCCCTGATGTTCACCGCCCTGGTGGTCTTTTTGCTCATCGGCTATCCGGTCGCCTTTTCGCTGGCAGCGGTTGGCATGCTCTTTGGCTGGATTGGGATCGAGCTAGGGATGCTGACCCCAGCCTTGCTCCAGGCACTCCCCGATCGGATCTTTGGGATCATGCGCAACGAGATCCTGCTAGCGGTGCCCTTCTTTACCTTCATGGGCCTGATCCTGGAGCGCAGCGGTCTGGCCGAGGATCTGCTTGAGACCGCCGGCCAGCTGTTTGGCGGTGTGCGCGGCGGCTTGGCCTATGCGGTGATCTTTGTCGGGGCGCTCCTGGCTGCAACCACCGGGGTGGTGGCGGCTACGGTTATCGCCATGGGGTTGATCTCTCTGCCGATCATGCTGCGTTACGGCTATCAACCCAGTCTGGCAACTGGGGTCATCGCCGCCAGCGGGACCCTTGCCCAGATCATCCCGCCCTCATTGGTCTTGATCGTCATGGCCGATGTACTCGGGCGTTCGGTGGGCGACATGTATAAGGGGGCCTTGCTGCCAGGTCTAGTTCTGACTGGGCTGTATGCGCTCTATATCCTGATCAATGCCCAGTTTCGCCCCGAGCATGTGCCAGCCTTGCCGCCTGAGGCCCGGACCCTGCACGGCTATGCCTTGCTCGGGCGGGTGGTCTTGGCCTTGATCCCACCGCTCGCGCTGATCTTTCTGGTGCTGGGGACCATCTTCATCGGTTGGGCAACCCCCACCGAGGGCGGTGCCATGGGTGCGGTGGGCGCCCTGTTGCTGGCTGCCCTGAAGGGCCGGTTGAGGATCCCCCTGCTGATCGAGTCGATGGCAGCGACAGCGCGGATCACCAGCTTTGTGATCTTTATCCTCATCGGTGCCAGCGTCTTTAGCCTGAGCTTTCGCGCAGCCGATGGCGATCTCTGGGTCGAACATCTCTTGACCGCGCTGCCGGGTGGGGAATTGGGCTTTTTGATCTTTGCCAATCTGCTCGTCTTTGTCCTGGCCTTCTTTCTCGATTTTTTCGAGATCTCATTCATCGTCCTGCCGTTATTGGCGCCGGTCGCCGCTAAGCTTGGGATCGATCTGGTCTGGTTTGGTGTGCTGCTTGGGGTCAATATGCAGACCAGCTTTATGCACCCGCCCTTTGGGTTTGCCCTGTTTTATCTGCGTTCGGTCGCCCCTCCCTCGGTGCGCACGCTAGACCTCTATTGGGGTGCGCTGCCCTTTGTGCTCATTCAGCTCCTCATGGTCGGGATCCTCATTCTGTTCCCGGGTTTGGTCGATTGGGGACTGGGTGAATCCGCCCCAATCCAGGCCCCCATTGAGATCAACCTGCCCCAGGGTGGATCGAGTCTGCTGGACAGCGATGACTTTGGGGAGCTGCTGAGACCCGCTGGCCAATAGACCCACCCAGATATCATGTCTTTTGAGCGCTCTGAGACCCTGATCAAGAGGTTATAGGCGGTCGATGCGCCCGACCCTGCGTTTTTTTGCCTATCTCTGCGTCTGCCTGCTGATTGCAGGCTTGTTGACCCCGCTGCTCGTTGCCCCTGGCTGGATTGCCGTTGAGCCGCATCGGCTCATGGGACGGCTGGCCCAACTTCTGATCCTTATAGGCCTTTGGCCCTTTTTGGCTTGGCAGGGATTGGCCCAGCGGGCAGCTCTGGGTTATGAAATCGGCCGGTCAGCACTGGGGTACGCCCTGGTCGGCGGCTGGATCCTGGGGGTGCTGATGCTCGGCGCCCTGTTCCTGGTCCTGCTGATCCTAGGGATCAGGGTGCCAGATCCTGAGTCAGGAGAGGGATTGGCGATCCTAGGGCTGGGTCTCAAGGCCCTAGGCGCTGGGCTGATGATCGCCCTGCTGGAGGAGAGCTTCTTTCGCGGCGCGCTCTATACGGCCATCCGCCAGGAGGAGGGGGTGGGGGCGGCGGTGATCTGGAGCTCTGGCCTCTATGCCGCCGTGCATTTCCTTAAGCCCTCGGCCCTGCCAGATGCCGTGGCCTTCGACACAAGCAGGGCGCTCTGGATGATTGCGTATGTCTTTATCGATCTTTGGCAATGGAAGAATCTCGACTCGGGGATCGCGCTCTTTCTTGCAGGGCTTTTATTGGCCTGGATACGCGAGCGCGCTGGCCATCTCGGTTGGTGCATCGGGATCCATGCTGGCTGGGTATTCGTGATCCAATTGGGGCGGGGTTTGACCGATGGAAATCCAGAGGCAACCTGGGGATGGTTGGTCGGCAGCTATGATGGCGTCATCGGCTGGTTAGCTGCCCTTTGGATCGGTGGACTGAGTCTACTCGCCTGGTTTTTAGGTCATCCTGGCATTGCGAAGAGCTGAACTCTCATATTCAATGTCATACGCTTGAGTGTGTCATTATGCTCATGCCAAACACCCTGGGTACAGGCAAGGCGGCAAAACTGCTGGGGGTCTCGGTGAAAACCTTGCAGCGCTGGGACCGCGAAGGAGGACTGATTCCAGTAGCCAAGGGCAGCAAGCGCCACCTTTACCCCGCCACCCCACTGGGCGAGTTCAGCGGCTTGCCCAGTCCGGTAGCTGCGCCATGCCCCTGACCCCCAGGATCGCCCTGGATCCAAGGCCCAAGGAGAACGACTATTCAAGCGCGCCTGGGGTGCCTCGGGTCTGGACTGGCTGCTCGATCAGGGAAACAGGCAGGATGCGGCCAGGCATCATCCCCTGCGCTGGCTCTGAACAGGCAATTGAATGCCGGCAAATACCGCGCCTCCAGTGGCTGGAGGAACA
>CALALB010000010.1 GCA_937923175.1 uncultured Chromatiaceae bacterium
CCGCGATCAACGATTACGTGGCCCATCACAACATAAACCCCAAACCGTTCATCTGGACCAAGAGCGCGCGCGACATCCTGCAAAAGGTCATTCGGGCCAATGCGCGCTTAAGTTCCAAACAGAACGCAACACTACACTAGAGGTCTTTCCGGACCCCGGCCTGCGCCGGGGTGCCCCGATTTTCGTCGGGGGTGACGGGGGGTGCCAGCCTGCGCCGGGATCATGGGGGTGTTGCGCCACCTTACCCATCCCAACCCGTCCGCTGGCAAGGCAAAGACGGATTCGCTGGCCCAACGGCTTACTCAGAGATCTGCAGCAAAGGGGCTCGAGAGGCGCACATTCCCGGCCACGGCAAAGGGGTCGAGGGGCAATCATTCCCTGCCGTGGATCGGGCAAGCGGTTTATACTATGACGCTTCCGTCAAACCCCCAGAGGAGTCCGAGTTGAGCTGTCAACCCGAGGACCTGTCGACCTTTCAGGGTCTGATCTTTGCCCTTGAGCGCTATTGGGCTGAGCAGGGCTGTATTATCGTCCAGCCTTTGGATATGGAGGTCGGGGCTGGGACCTTTCATCCAGCGACCTTTTTGCGGGCGATCGGCCCTGAACCCTGGTCTTGCGCCTATGTCCAGCCTTCGCGCCGTCCAACCGACGGGCGCTATGGCGAAAACCCCAACCGACTGCAGCACTATTACCAGTATCAGGTGGTGCTCAAGCCCTCGCCGCCCGATATCCAAGAGCTATATCTGGGTTCGCTGAAGACGCTGGGGATCGACCCCCTCGTCCATGACCTCAGGTTCGTGGAGGACAATTGGGAGTCGCCTACCCTAGGCGCCTGGGGGCTGGGGTGGGAGGTCTGGCTCAATGGCATGGAGATCACCCAATTTACCTATTTCCAGCAGGTCGGCGGTCTGGATTGCCGGCCAGTGACCGGCGAGATCACCTATGGGCTGGAACGGATCGCCATGTATCTCCAAGGGGTGGAGAGCGTGTTTGATCTCGTTTGGAGTCGCTCGTCCCGAGGTACTGTTACCTATGGCGATGTCTATCGGCAAAATGAGGTTGAGCAGTCGGCCTATAATTTCGAGTTTGCCGATGTCGAGGCCCTGTTTGCCGCCTTTGCCACCCATGAGCGCCTGTGTCATGAGCTGATCGGCCGCGATCTGCCGCTACCGGCCTATGAGCAGGTGTTAAAGGCCTCGCATGTTTTCAATCTATTGGATGCCCGGGGGGCGCTTGCAGTGTCCGAACGTCAGCGCTTCATTCTGCGGGTGCGCGCCCTGGCGCGTGCCGTTGCTCAGTCCTATTATGCCAAACGCGAGACCTTGGGCTTCCCTATGCTGCGCGCGCAGGGAGGGTCTTGATGGCCACGGCAGACCTGCTCATCGAGATCGGCACTGAGGAGTTGCCGCCCCGCGCCTTGCAGGAGCTCAGCACTGCCTTCGCTGAGGCTATGGGCGCCCAGCTCGACGAACAGGGCCTGGGGTATGCCGAGATCGAGACCTTCGCCACCCCGCGCCGCCTTGCCCTGTTGATCCATCAGGTCGCGACCCAGCAGCCGGACCAAGACAATATTCGCCGCGGTCCAGCGGTGAAGGCTGGATTTGATGATCAAGGCCAACCCAGCCCAGCATTGCTGGGCTTTGCCCGCGCCTGTGGCGTGGGTCTCGAGGCGCTGGAGCGCCTCGAGACCCCCAAGGGCGCCTGGTTCATCTATCGCCAGCGTCTTCCGGGGCGGCGGACCGCTGAATTGATCCCAGCGATGACCGAGAACGCGCTTGCCCAGCTGCCTATCCCTAAGCGCATGCGCTGGGGAGATCGGGAAGAGTCATTCGTCCGCCCGGTGCATTGGGTCTGTCTGCTGCTGGGGTCTGAGCCGGTCGCCGGAACGGTTTTAGGGATTGCGGCTGAGCCCCAGACCCGCGGTCATCGCTTTCATCATCCCGCCCCGATCGCGCTGAACCAGGCTGCCGACTATGCCGAGATCCTGCGCACCCAGGGTTTTGTCGAGCCCTCTTTCGCGCGCCGGCGGGAATGGATCAGACAACAGATCATGGCGCTGGCCGAATCCGAGGGTCTGAGGGCCCGTATCGACCCGGCGTTACTCGATGAGGTAACGGCCCTGGTTGAATGGCCCCAGGCCTTGGTATGCCGGTTCGATGAGCGTTTCCTCGAGCTTCCTCCAGAGGTCTTGAGCGCCACCATGCAGCATCATCAGCGCTATTTCCCGCTCGAGGATGCCCAGGGTGTCCTGCAGAACCGCTTCATCGCCATTGCCAATCTCCTGAGCCGCGATCCGGAACAGGTCCGCCGCGGCAACGAGCGGGTTATCCGGCCGCGTTTCGCCGATGCGGCGTTTTTCTGGGCGCAGGATCTCAAGCAGCCCCTGGCATCATTCGCCCCCCGCCTGGAGAATGCCGTCTTTCAGGACAAACTCGGCACTCAGGGCGACCGTTGCCGCAGACTAGGGCAGCTGGGGCGGTTGCTGGCGCCGGTTGTCGGCGCCGATCCCGAGCTGGTCGAACGCGCTGCCCTGCTCTCCAAATGCGATCTCGTCAGTGCAATGGTCTTTGAGTTCCCGGAGCTTCAGGGGATTATGGGGCGTTATTATGCCGAACGCTCTGGCGAGCATCCCTGGGTCAGCGCGGCGATCGATGACCATTATCGACCGCGTTTTGCTGGCGATGAGCTGCCTCAGGGGCCCTGTGGACGAGCCCTGGCCCTCGCCGACCGCCTGGATATGCTTGTTGGCAATTTCGGCATCGGGCAACGCCCGACTGGCACCAAAGACCCCTATGGCCTGCGGCGCGCGGCGATCGCCATCCTGCGCATCCTGATCGAGACGCCCGTGGATCTCGATCTGCGCGATCCGATCCGCTGGTCTGCGGAATGCTTCCCCCCAGGCCTTTTGGCTGCTGACACCCAGGGCTCGGTCCTCACCTATCTCCTCGAGCGTCTGCGGGGGCTATATGCCGAGCGCGGGGTAGCTTCAGACACAGTCGAGTCAGTGCTGCAGATCGGGGTAACCAACCCTTGGGATCTGGATCGGCGGATCTCGGCAGTAGCCCAGTTCCGTCGGCTTCCGGCCGCTGAGGCGTTGAGTCAGGCCAATAAGCGCATCCGCAATATACTCGCCAAGGCCGACCCCCAGGACCTGGAGGGCGCCACACTCAATCCCCATCTGTTTGCCGAACCGGCCGAACAACAGCTCGCCGGGCGCGTTCAGGCGTTCGGAGCGCAGATCGCCCCGCTGGTTGCAAAACGCGACTATGGCGCGGTTTTGGAGATCTTGGCCGAATTACGCGAGGATGTGGACGCCTTTTTCGATGAGGTGCTGGTGATGGCCGATGATCCGGCGGTTCGGCGCAACCGACTCGCCTTATTGCAAGGGTTGGCAGCGCTCTTTCTGAAGGTTGCCGATATCGCGAGGCTGCAGTAGATGGCGATGAGCCAGCTGGTGATCCTCGATCGCGACGGGGTGATCAACCAGGACTCAGACGACTATATCAAGTCACCTGCCGAATGGATCCTGATCCCGGGCAGCATCGAGGCGATCGCGCGGTTAAACCATGCCGGCTTTCGGGTGGCGATTGCTACCAATCAGTCGGGCTTGGCGCGCGGTCTGTTGACCATCACCGCCTTGAATGCCATCCATCAGCGTCTGCGCGAACAACTAGAGCTCTATGGCGGACGGATCGAGTTGATTGCGTTCTGCCCGCATGGTCCAGAGGAGAATTGTTCCTGTCGCAAGCCGCGCCCAGGTCTATTGCTTGAGATCGCAGCGCGTCTCGGGGTGGATCTAAACGGCGTACCCTATATCGGCGACTCATTGAGCGACATCCAGGCTGCACTTGCTGCCGGCGCCCAGCCCTGGTTGGTGCGTTCCGGCAAGGGCGAGCGCACCCTCCAGGCCCTTCCCGAAGACATGCTCCGCCATCTCCCTGTCTATCCCGATCTGGCGACTGCAGTCAATGCCCTGATCGCTGGGCTCGGCCACTGATGATCCTGCTGCGCTCACTGTTGTTTCAGATCCTCTTGATCGGTTCGAGTGTCTCCTATGCCCTGGCGATACTGGCATTTGACCGGCATAAATTTGCCTTAGCCCAGTCCTGGGCAAGGTTCAATCTCCGGATGCTCAAGCGGCTATGCGGCCTGGATTATCGGGTGCAGGGTTTGGACCAACTCCCGACCTCCAATGCAATCGTGCTGTGCAAGCATCAGTCGGCCTGGGAGATCCTGGCGCTGCGGGCGTTATTGCCCCCTCGCCAATCCTGGGTACTCAAACAAGAGCTATTGCGTATCCCGATCTTTGGCGGGGCCCTTAACCGCCTCGATCCCATCCCAATCGACCGCTCGGCTGCTCGGCGCGAGCTGATGCACCTGTTGCGCGTCGGGACCGAGCGACTGGGGCAAGGCTACTGGATGATCATCTTTCCCGAAGGCACCCGGGTCGCACCCGGGAGCCAGGTGAGCTATGCCATCGGCGGCGCTTTGCTCGCCGAACGCACCGGTTATCCGGTGATCCCAGTGACCCACAATGCAGGGGTGTTTTGGGGCCGGCGCAGCCTGATCAAACGCCCAGGCACGATCGAGCTCATCTTTGGGCCAGCCATCGCGACTCAAGGGCGCAAGGCCGCCGAGATCAATGCCGAGGCGAAACTCTGGATCGAGGAAACCAGTCCCTGCCTACCCGCAGGGCTCACGGCCGAGGATGGTCCTGGAGTCCGCCCCGGCATGCGCTGGAATGACGGGCCGGAATGACACCTCCCGGTCGTGCCGGCGATAGCCGAGCCGGCTGGTTTTAAGGAGCTAGACCCCAGTATTGCCTTGCATGCGTCAAGCCGGATCACAGCACTCATGTCGAATCCTCTGAGCACAGGCCGCACCCTCCTTTTGGCCTCTCGGAAAAGACAAGGAAACGGACCATTTCAAGCGCGCCTGGGGTGCCTCGGGTCTGGAACTGGCTGCTCGATCAGGGAAACAGGCAGGATGCGGCCAGGCATCATCCCCTGCGCTGGCTCTGAACAGGCAGTTCAATGCCATCACCTACCGCAAGCCCCAGTGGCTTGCTGCGCATGATCAGCTGGGTTGCAGCAGCCATCGGGATGGGCATGCGAAGCCCTAAGCGCCTCTGGCCAGGGTCTCAGAGGGTCTGGGCGAAGATCAAGGCAAGCTTTTGCATCCGCAGTTTGAGCAAAAGATCGATCGCAAACGGCTGG
>CALALB010000011.1 GCA_937923175.1 uncultured Chromatiaceae bacterium
ACCCGCGAGGCGCCCACGCCGACAAACATCTCGACGAAGTCTGAACCCGAGATGCTAAAGAATGGGACCTTGGCCTCGCCGGCGATGGCGCGCGCCAGCAGGGTCTTGCCGGTGCCTGGGGGTCCGACCATGAGCACACCCCGGGGGATACGTCCACCAAGGCTGGCGAACTTCTGGGGATTGCGCAAGAAATCGACGAGCTCGGCGACCTCCTCCTTGGCCTCCTCGATCCCAGCCACGTCGCGCAAGGTCACCCGCACTTCACCCTCGGCATGATGGCGGGCCCGGCTCTTGCCAAAATTAAAGAGCCCGCCCGAGCCATTGCCGAGGCTACGGCGCATGAACCAGATCCAGACCCCTGCCATCAGGATGAAGGGTAACCAGGCGCTCAGCAGTTGCACAAAAAGCCCCGGCTCCTCCGGGGGCTTGGCGCGCACTACGACATTGTTCTTGAGCAGATCTCCGACTAGACCTGGATCACCTGGATCATAGGTCTCAAAACGCGAGCCATCCGCCTTTACCCCGCGGATATTCTCGTCCTGGATGGTGACCTCACGGACAGCACCACTGGCGAGCTCTTGTAAAAACTGACTATAGCTGATGTTACGCACCTCGACCCGGCTGGGGGCGGTAAAGCTGTTGAGCAGCATGACCAGCCAGAAGGTGACGATGATCCAAAGCAGGATATTGAGTATCTTGGTGTTCATGGTTTAAAAGGCGGAATTGATGGCATTGAGCAGGGCGAACCCCAGGGTTGTTATCGCCGTTTGGTGCTTACAATCGGGGCATGGATCTGAGAATCCAATGGGGCCGGAACACAGGGTATGCATCTCCTTAACTGAGCTTACCAGCTTTTCTGTAGACCTTGGAGCCTTGCAACCGCTATCGGTTCACTCAAAAATTTGCTCATGCCACTCGGCCCTATCATGCTCGATCTCGCGGGAATAGCGCTAAGCGCTGAGGAACGCGAATTATTGCGCCACCCAGCCGTCGGAGGGGTGATCCTGTTTGCGCGCAATTATGAATCGCCGCAGCAGCTCGCTGCGCTTACCGCTGAGATCCACAGCCTGCGCGAGCCGCATCTTCTCATCGCTGTGGATCAGGAAGGGGGGCGGGTCCAACGTTTTCGGGAGGGATTCACTCGCCTGCCCGCAGCCGCCCAATTCGGGCGGCTGTATCGCCGCAGCCCGGCCCAAGCGCGCGCAGCCTGTGAATCCATCGCCTGGCTGATGGCTGCCGAACTCCGGGCCGTGGGGGTCGATTTCAGCTTTGCGCCTGTTGCGGATCTGGACCGGGGGTTGCATCCGGTCATCGGCGATCGCGCCTTCGCCAGCGACCCGCAGATCGTCGGCGAATTAGCGTGCTGCTGGATGCGCGGGGCCCATCGGGCAGGCATGAGCAGCGTCGGCAAGCACTTTCCTGGACATGGGGGGGTTGCAGCCGATTCACACCTCGAACTGCCGATTGACGACCGACCCTTTACCGATCTCGAACTCGAAGACCTGGTCCCCTTCCGCCGGCTCATCGATCAGGGGATCGAGGGCCTGATGCCGGCGCATGTGCTCTATCCCCAGGTCGATCGGCAGCCAGCAGGCTTTTCAGCGGTTTGGCTGCGCGAGATCCTGCGCAAACAGCTGGGGTTCCAAGGGGTGATCTTCAGCGATGACCTCAATATGGGTGCGGCCCAAACCGCCGGCAATCCGGTCGAGCGGGCGCAACGCGCTGCGGCCGCCGGTTGCGATATGCTATTGATCTGCAACGATCGCCCAGCCGCGATCGCCATGGTCGATGCCTTCAAGAACGATCGCCAGCCGGCGCGTGCTCTGCGTCTGTTGCGCATGCATGGGCGCCGGACGGTCGATGGTCAGCGTTTGCATGAATACCCCGAGTGGCGCCGCGCCCTGGCCTATGCCGCTGAGCTGGATGCACCCAATACCCTGGATCTCCCCTTTGCCGACCCCACAACCCCGGAGGATCGCCCATGAAACTCGACCCCGCGACCTATGCGGCTGTCGCCAGCCGCGCCGAATGTCTGGCCACTGCTGAGGAGATGGAGACCGCGCTTGACCGGATGGCACATGAGATCAGGGCGCGCCTGGCCGACAAGGACCCTTTAGTCCTTTGTGTTATGACCGGCGCCACCATTGTCACGGGTCAACTTCTACCCCGGCTTGATTTTCAGCTGCGGCTCGACTATGTCCATGCCAGCCGCTATCAGGGGCAAACGCGTGGCGGCGAGATCCGCTGGCACTATCGCCCCTCTGCCGCCATTGCCGGCGAGCATGTCCTGATCCTGGATGACATCCTGGACGAAGGCTTCACGCTCAAACACATCATCGATGCCTGCCGCGAGGATGGTGCGGCCAGTGTGACCACGGCGGTCCTGGTGGAAAAGGAGCGGGAACATGCATGCATCGCCGATATCATCGGGATCCGGGTTCCGGATCGCTATCTCTACGGCTGGGGGCTGGATTACAAGAACTATTTTCGCAATGCCCGGGGTCTATTTGCGGTCGCCGATTGCGATCGCTGATCGCCTTTAGGCGCGCAGGCCATAATCGAACGCCAACCCCAGAAAGACGGCCATACCGAAATAGTTGTTATTGAGAAAGGCCTGAAAACACAGCTTGGGCTCGCGGTTGCGGATCAAATAATGTTGATAGATCGCCAATCCGGCCGCAGTCAGGAGACCGAGCTGATAAAACACACCCAGCCCTGCGGTCTGACCGACCCAGAGCAAAAGCCCTAGCATCAGGATCTGTAACAAGGCGATCGCCAGGCGGTCATAGCGGCCAAAGAGGATGGCGGTGGATTTAATCCCGATCCTGAGATCATCGGCGCGATCGACCATAGCATACTGGGTATCATAGATCAGGGCCCAGATCAGGGTCGCGGCAAAGAGTATCCAGGCATAGTTCGGAATGCTGCCGGTGACCGCGGTAAATGCCATTGGGATCGCCCAGCCGAAGGCCGCGCCTAAAAAGAGCTGGGGCAGATGGGTAAAGCGCTTCATGAATGGATAGATGACCGTCAAGGCCAGGGCTACAACCGATAAGGCAATCGTCTGCCAGTTCAGTTGCAACACCAAGACGAATGCAAGCAGACTCAAGACGACAAACACCCCGATCGCCTCCCCGGGACTGACCCGGCCGGTTGCCAGAGGGCGCTGCCTGGTTCGCGCGACCTGGCCGTCGAAATGCCGGTCGGCATAGTCATTGATCGCACATCCCGCCGAGCGCATCAGTACCACCCCGAGGACAAAGATCAAGACTACTGGCCAGGGCGGCTGACCCGAACCGGCCAACCATAACGCCCAGAGCGCCGGCCACAGTAATAAAAAGATCCCGATCGGGCGATTGAGGCGCACTAAAACCAAATACTGATAAAGCCGGTCGCGCAATCGTTTAGGGGGTTGGATCTCGACCTTAAGCTCAGGAACACGCATGGGATGCTATCGTTCGTCTTGACAGACAGCGGGCGAATTTTGAAAGGCTGGTGCCCGGGGCGGGACTCGAACCCGCATGACCGAGGTCGAGGGATTTTAAGTCCCTTGCGTCTACCGATTTCGCCACCCGGGCCCAGATTCGTTTAACATTATCATAGCCCGGTGCGCGTTTCATCCTGACCACCTGTACCCTGATGAGGCTGGGTGTATGTCCCCCAACGATCGCCCAAAACCCCTTCCGAGAGAGGGTATTCTTCTAGCCGCCCTGCCAGCGGCTGAGACCTGCCCCGAGCATTCCTAGCGACGTGCAGGTTGGGCCGATCCTTTATTCTACCTGCCCTGTTCATCCAGGAGACCCGTGAGCCTACTTGCTGCTATGGCTGTCTTCATCGGCGCTGGCCTAGGGGCCCTGCTGCGCTGGATTCTGGGGATGGCGCTCAATCCAATCCTTCCCACCCTACCCCTAGGGACCTTGGCCGCCAATCTGCTCGGCGGCCTGCTCGTGGGTCTGGCCGTGGTTTGGTCGGCACGTCACCCGAGCGCCCCGCCTGAGCTGCGTCTCTTGATCATCACGGGTTATTTGGGGGGCCTGACCACCTTTTCGACCTTCTCGGCGGAGGTGGTCAATCTGCTGGCGCGGCGAGAATGGCTGTGGGGATTCACTGCAATCGGGGGACATCTGCTCGGATCACTGGCCCTAACCGCCTTAGGGATGGGCTTGGCCCATTGGTTACTGACGCGTCATTAAGGGTAACGCCCGCTAACTGGGGAGACCTAATCATGCCGAGCTGTTTTCTCAAGTTCTATATGGCCGAAAACCGTCGTCATCATCACAAGCTGCTTTACGAATGGCTGCTCGAGGAGGCCCAGCGTTTTGGATTGCAGGGTGGGTCGGCATTCCGGGCGATCGCGGGCTTTGGCCGACATGGGCGGTTGCACGAGGAGCATTTCTTTGAGTTGGCCGGTGACCTGCCGGTCGAGGTCGGATTTGTCGTCGGCAACGAGGAGGCCGAGCGCTTTTTGGCCCATCTCGCCAAGGAAAGATTGAATCTATTTTATATCCGCGTACCGGTCGAGGCCGGTTTCACCAATGGCGGAGACCGCTCATGACCGAGCTTTGGAGCCAAGCGGCGCTTTGGATCGGGTTGGCCCTGCTTGCAGGTTTGCTTTCGGTTGGCCTGCGGATTGCCACCGCCTTGTCTGAGATTGTCATCGGTGCACTTGCCCAGCTTGGGATCGGGGCACTCGCCGGTTTGTTTTTGGTCGCCCCTAACCTGCTCGATGCCAATCTGATCTGGGTCAGGTTCCTGGCCGGCACCGGCGCGATCCTCCTGACCTTTTTGGCCGGTGCTGAGCTCGACCCGCAGGTGCTGCGCAAGGGCTGGCGCGAGGCAGGTGCCATTGGCCTTATCAGCTTCGCCGCGCCCTTTTTCGGTTGTGCTGCCCTCGCCTATTGGGCCTTGGGCTGGTCGGTCGACGCCAGCTGGCTGGCGGGGATTGCCCTGTCGACCACCTCGGTGGCCGTGGTCTATGCCGTGATGCTCGAGTTTGGTCTTAATCAAACCCATTATGGCAAGACGGTGCTTGCGGCCTGCTTTATTACGGACCTCGCCACAGTTTTGGCCTTGGGATTCATGTTTGCGCCCTTTGGATTCAAGACCCTGATCTTTTTCGGGGTATCGCTGCTATCCTTTATCTTCCTACCCTATCTAACCCCGGCATTCTTTCGGCGCTTTGGCAACCGGCCCTCAGAGCTCGAGGCCAAGTTCATCCTGTTTTGGTTGTTTGGGTTGGGCGCACTTGCGGCCTGGGCCGATTCCGAGGCGGTACTGCCGGCCTATCTCTTGGGGATGGTCTTGGCAGGGACAGTGGGGCGCGATCATGCCCTGATCCGCAGGTTGAGAACCCTGACCTTTGGGCTGCTTACCCCCTTTTATTTCATTCGCGCCGGGGCGTTGGTGTCTTTACCGGCCCTGCTGAGCGCACCGCTGGCCTTTGTCGTCCTCCTTGGCGGCAAGATGCTGAGCAAGGTCATCGGGGTCTATCCCCTGGCCCGCGCCTTCAAGGCCCCGCGCCAGCAGGCAATCTATACAACCCTCTTGATGTCCACCGGCCTGACCTTCGGTACCATCTCGGCGCTCTTTGGCCTATCGCACCAATTGATCGATCAGACGCAATACTCTTATCTGGTGGCTGCAGTCATCAGCTCGGCGGTAATCCCTACCCTGATCGCCAATGTCTTTTTCTTACCTAGACATCTGCTGCCAGAGGATGAGGGGCCCGTTGTTCAGTCGCTACCCTCTCAATCGATCCGGAGTCGCTCACCATGAAAACGATCCTGCTTGCCTATGATGGTTCACCGCCTGCAGTCAAGGCCTATGACTGGGCGGCCGATCTTGCTGCTACCTATGACGCAGAGCTAAGGATTCTCATGGTCGCCAGACCCCCTGAATTTGGCGATGAGGTCGAAACCGAGGCAGTGATCGAAGGGGGACGCAAGCATTGCCGCAAGGTCTTGGATCAACTGCGCCCCAAGGTCGAGGCAGCAGGGATCCGCGCCCAGTTTGAGATCGCGGTCGGACACCCTGCCGACCAGATCATCCTCCATGCCGAGCACTGGGGTGTGGATCTGGTGGTCATGGGTCACCGCGGTACGGGCCTTCTGGCGCGCTGGTTGATTGGCTCGGCGGCGCGCGAGGTGATCGCTCATGCCCATTGTCCTGTGCTTGTCGTGCGTTAGCCGATGAACCGGCAGCCTGGCTTTTGTCTGGCTTGCTTTGCCAAGTTGGACACGGCGGCCCAGGTGTGCCCTGTCTGTGGGGCGTCCCAGGAGGGCTTAAGCGCGCGCGACTATCGAGACAAGCTGCTCCATGCCCTCCATCACCCCTTGGCCGAGGTCAGGATGCGGGCGATCATCGCCTTAGGCTGGCGCGCTGAGCCCGACACCGCCCAAGAGCTGGTCGCCTGCGCCTTTCGTCATCCGACGGATGTGGTCGCAGGCTTAGAGATCGTCGCGCGCTTGCGCGATTGGCCGCAGGGCACATCGCGTACCGAGGCATTGCGCGCCTTAAACCGGCATCCCGCGCGTCTGGTGCGAAAGGCTGCCGAGCGTAGTTCATAGGCCAGTAAACAGCATCTTGCCGCCCATGCTTGAGAGCACTGCCGGGTCCCCAGGATGATATCTCGCCCATCTTGGCGTCGATTACAATGGAACACTCGCCGTCGAAATGGCCCCTTCTGCCTGGGGTCGCTGAAACACTGATTGCGCCCTCTGCTTAGCTCGAGATCCAGATGCCGGTCGCCAATATCTTTGCCCGTCGAGGCCGAACATGCAGACCCGCCCTGGCGCATCCAGATCCTAGGTCCAGCTAACCAGGCCCAGACCAAAGAGGATTATCTGCGCACCCTGGGGACTGATTCCTGACTGACACTCGGCAATGGGCATCATGATCGGCGGGGTACTTGCAGCCGCCCCAGGGATTGCCATCATCCGGGCCGCAGGGGCTTCAAGAAAAACACTCCTCGCCGCCGACCTGATCGTAGCCGTCATTCAAAGCGCCTTCGACCCGTTCCTAAACAACCCAAGGCGTTATCGATATATAACCTGAGTGATCAACCAATGGCCTCTAGTCAACCCTGGCAGCTCCCCACTACGGTTTGGATCCTCGGGGCAGTGAGTTTTCTAAACGATTCGGCCAGCGAGCTGGTTTATCCATTGATGCCGCTTTATCTTGCCTCGGTGCTTATGGCCGGACCCAAGGTGCTGGGTCTGATCGAGGGGATCGCCGAGACAACGGCCAGCCTGCTCAAGCTATTCTCAGGGGTGATGACCGACCGCCTTGGCTCAGCCAAATCCTGGGTTGTCACCGGCTACGGACTGGCTGCACTGGCTCGGCCCCTCCTGGCATTGGCCAGTACCTGGCCACTGGTCTTGCTCCTGCGCTTCATCGATCGGGTCGGGAAGGGACTGCGCACCGCCCCGCGTGATGCCCTGCTTGCCCAGGCAGTGCCTGAGGGACGGCGCGGCCTTGCCTTTGGGGTCCATCGCGCCTTGGACAATGCAGGGGCTGTGGTGGGGCCCATGCTGGCCGCGGGTCTTCTGGCCAGCGGGATGCAGATCCGCGATATCCTGGTCTTCACCCTCATCCCCGGACTCATGGCGGTCGGCCTGGCCCTGACCGTCCGCGAGCCCCAACGCCCAGACCCTGCCCAAGGGTCTGTTCAGGATTGGACCTGGAACGGGCTTCCCCCAACCTTTAAGCGCTATCTCCTTGCCGTGGCCCTTTTTACCCTCGGCAATTCATCCAACATGTTTTTGCTATTGCGCGCCCACACACTTGGGCTCAGCGAGGCGCAGGTCCCGCTGTTGTGGGCGGTGATCTCTGGGATGGCGATGGCGTTCTCTACGCCTCTCTCGGCGCTCTCCGATCGCCTAGGGCGCCGCCCCCTGATCATCGCCGGCTGGGCCATCTATGCCGGCTGCTATCTGGCCCTGGGGATCTCTGGTAATCAGCCCTGGCAACTCTGGCTGGTTGCCCTCTGTTACGGGCTTTTCATGGCAGCGACCGAGGGGGCTGAAAAGGCGCTGGTCGCCGATCTAGTCCCCCAGGGCCAGCTCGGTACTGCTTATGGCTGGTTTAATCTGATCGCTGGATTTATGCTCCTGCCCGCCTCAGTGGTCTTTGGCTGGTTATGGCAGACCCTAGGTGCGGCTTGGGCCTTTGTCTTCAGCGCAGGCTGTGCCCTCAGCGCCGCTGGATTGGTTTTGCGGCTCGATCGCTCGCAGGTGGGCATTTGATTTTGGAACACCCTCCATAGAGATCCGCACTCAGGCCAAATCGGAACTCGGCGGTATTGATGATCGCCGCGCTGACCGCAACGAAATCTGGCATGCCTGCAGGGTCGGAGCCTGGAACCCCAGGCGCCCTAAGCACTGGTCAGGTCAGGGCGAAGGCTGGGTAGAGATGCCCTTCAGATCTGCTTGAGCCTTTCCTTGAACTCAGACGGGATCAGGTCCAGCAACCATTGGGCAATCGCTTGAAAATCGCGGATCAGGATCGACTCATTCCAAGCCGGATCGCTTGGCGCAGGAGTAAACGAGGCTAGATAGACCAAGATGGCTACGATGACGACCCCGCGTGCCCCGCCGAATGTCATCCCCAGCAAGCGGTCCAAACCGCCAAGACCCATCTGGTCGATCAGGGCGGTCAGCAAGGCACCCAGAAGCGCCCCTAGGAGCAGGACGGCGATCACCAGGATGATAAAGGCCACGGCCAGCCGCAGCATCGGGTGGGCGATCTGGGTGCTTAAGACGGCGGCCAGATCCCGATGGAAAAACCAGGCGACCAGAAGCGCTACAATCCAGCTACCAAGCGACAAGACCTCCCGGATTAGACCGCGCGCCAATCCAACCAAGGCGGAGAAGCCGACGGTGCCGAGGATGGCATAGTCGATCCAATTCAGTGCCGCCGGGTTCATGGATAGCGCTGGATGAGCGTATCGAGCCGATGTTGTTCGCGGAGCTGGGCCGCCGTTCGTTCGGCATTGTTACGATCGCTATCTGGACCGACCCGTACCCGATAATAGGTCTTGCCGCCCACCTCGGCCCGTTCGACGAATGCCGAAAAACCGGATTGTTTGAGTTTATCCGCGAGCTTGCCCGCAGCCTCCGGTGAATTGACGCTGGAAACCTGAATCACCCAAGCGGGCATCCCGCTGGCGCGGGATTTGGGTGGTTCAGGCAAGGCGACGGTGGATTCCTGTTTGGCTTCCGGCTTGGCGACTGGCGCTGAACCTGATTTGGCCGAGGGGGCGGGGACCGGCTTGGCGGGCGCAGGTTGGGCCGTCGGTTTGGTGGCTGGACTCACCGCTGGACGCTGCGGCGCTGCCTGGGCCGTTGGCCGAGGCGCAGCGGTCGCGGGCTGCTGGGACGGGGGCACCGGCTCTTGCAACGGTTCAAGAAGGGCTGGCGAGACGGGCTCTAGACCGGACGCCGAGACAGCCTGCACCTCTTCTATCGGCCTAAGATCGCCCTCCTCGCCAGAAAAGGCTGGACCATCCCCCTGGTTTAGGACATAGGGCCTGACTGTCTGGGGTGGTGTAAACTCAGGGGAGGGAGGAAGCTGGGTTGGTAGGGGCGGCGGTGCCGGCGATCGGTCCTCAAACAACATCGGTACAAAGATCACCGCCAAGGTGACCAGCACCACCGCACCCGCAAGTCGTTTTTGGGCCCCTTCGCGCATTGAATCGATTATCCTCCAGCCGAATCGGACCGCACGCTGGCGTCCTGTAGACAGGCCAGGATGCATGCAAATATGACGCAAGTATATCCTGAAACGGGCCCAGCTACCTTGATGTCAACCGGGGGTTGGCATAAGATGCCCCTCCTAGGGTGCCGATGTAGCTCAGCCGGTAGAGCAACGCATTCGTAATGCGTGGGTCAGGGGTTCGAATCCCCTCGTCGGCTCCAGCCAAATCCAGCATTTGGGTCCGGGTCGGGCGCGATTCCAGGTGCTGCGACCCTGAGTCTTCGAATACCCTGAATGTCAGCCTAGCCGGCCTCCCAGCTTAAGCAGGGATATCCGTCAGCGCTTCCAGCAAGACTAAGGGGTCTGATTCGATCATCTAACCAACCCCCTGGATGTCTGCCTCTCCCCTCGACCAGCCTGAACCTCGGCTGGCAGGTCGGCCAGCCGAGAGGTTCGCGCTGGAGTGCCTCAATGCCGCCAAAACGACGGTGTCAGCAGGATCACCAGGGTAAAGACCTCAAGGCGCCCAGCGAGCATCCCTAGGATCCCTAGCCATTTAACCACATCATCGACCTTGGCAAAGCTCGTGGCGACCTCCCCCAACCCAGGCCCGCAAAGATTGACCGTGGTAAAGGCGGCCCCAAAGGCCGATGCGAGATCCAGTCCAGCTGCCATCATCGCAAGGGTCAAAAGCAGACAGATCTCTACATAGAGCACATAGAATCCCCAAACCGACAGCATGACATCCTCGGTCACGGCGCGCTTGCCGATCTTGACCTCGATGACAGCGTGCGGGTGATTGAATTGAAAGATCTGGCGGATCCCGATTTTGACCAAGAGTATCACCCGCAACACCTTGATTCCGCCAGCGGTTGAACCGCCGCAGCCGCCGATGAATGACAAGACCACCAAGGCCAGCGGGATATGCAGCGGCCAGGCGCTGAAGGTCGCATTGCTAAACCCCGTACTGGTCAGGATCGAGGCAACCTGAAATAACCCATACCGCAGGGCCGACCCAAGATCTGGATAAGCCGTGGCCCAATAGAGGCTTGCAGCGATAAACAGTGCCCCAGCGCAAAAGATCAGGATAAAGGCGCGGGTTTCTGGATCAGCGGCATAATGGCGGATATCCAGGTGATGGAGAGCGGCGAAATGGACGGTGAAGTTGATACCGCCGGCAAGCATGAAGACGATCGCAATCGCCTCGATCACTGGGTTATTGTAATGACCGATGCTCGCGTCATGGGTCGAGAACCCGCCGGTCGAGACGGTCGTAAAGGCATGGCCGATGGCATCGAATGCGCTCATCCCTGCTAGCCAAAAGCAGAGGGCGCAGACCAAGGTCAGCCCAACATAGAGCGACCACAGGGCACGCGCCGTCTCGCGGATGCGCGGTGTTGGCTTGTCATGTTTGGCTACCCCGGAGGTCTCGGCGCGATAAAGCTGCATCCCCCCCACTCCAAAGAGCGGCAGAACGGCCACCGCCAACACGATGATCCCCATCCCGCCGAGCCACTGGGTTTGTTGGCGGTGATATAGGATCGAGGGGGGCAGGCGATCGAGACCCGTGATGACGGTTGCGCCTGTGGTGGTCAATCCAGAAACCGACTCGAAGATGGCATCCGTGAGGTCCAGGTGCAGGCCGAGAATAAATGGCAGCGCGCCAACCACGCCGAGGATCGCCCAAAACAAGGCAACGGTAAGAAAGCCATCGCGGATCGACAGCTCGCTCTCACAATCCCAATTCGGCAGCCAGAGCAACAGACCCAGGCTGGCGGTGACGATGAGCGCCTTCAGAAATACCTCAGCCTGGCCGTCCTGATACAGGAGCGCAACACCCAGCGATGGCAGGAAGCTCAGGCTGTAAAGCAATAAGAGGAGACCGAAGAGCCGGATGATGGCGCGCCAATGCATCTGAAACCGTTTAGCTCGGGATCGAACAGAGTGGGGAAGAGGTTTTCTGGGGTCGATCTGGCGCGCCCTTTCCCTGGCCGATGACAGAGCGCCCAGATCTTGCCGCCCTGGCGCAGGGGACTTGATCGCCCAGCCTTCTTAAGTGGATATTCCTACTCGGGTTGCCGAACCCAAGACCATCCGCAGACCGCAGATTGAGTTCGATCATTCCAACCGAGATGTCTAGCCCAGATGGCGAATTCCTGAGGCCTAATGCTTGTGGCCGCCCCGATCCTGAGATTCAATGAAACCTTAGGCAGCCAGTCCTGGCCTTTATTCGTTCCATCATCTGAATAGGCCCTTGGAAGATGGCCTGCACCCCAAGGAGAGGGACTGCCTGTGCCCGCCCAGGACTGGACCAATCTCGGGGTACGCGCAAAACCTCAGCTTGAGCCTAACCCCCTGGATGGACGCCCTGCCTTGCTCAGGGCTTTTGAGCCTGAAAAAGCCGCCGCCTCTATGCCTGGTGGGGCATTGCCTCAGCAGTTGAGCCGGTGAAAACCCTAAGACCCAAGCAGCAGACGGCCCGATCGTTCACCTATTTGTCCCCAAACCGCCCATTTCTAACCAGTCTGTTGAACCTACGATTGCCGTGACTGATCCCTCCTCTATCGACCTGACCCAGCACACGCCCTTGATGCGCCAGTATCTGCGCATCAAGGCCCAATATCCCGATTGGCTCCTATTTTATCGCATGGGCGATTTTTATGAGTTGTTTTATGAGGATGCCGAGCGGGCGGCGTGCCTTTTGGATATCACCCTGACCCGCCGCGGTATGTCGGCAGGTCAACCGATCCCCATGGCCGGCATCCCTTACCATGCCGTTGAGCAATATCTGGCCCGCCTGGTCCGCCAGGGGGTTTCGGTGGTCATCTGCGAACAGATCGGCGACCCAGCCAGCGCCAAGGGTCCGGTCGAGCGCGCCGTCACTCGGATCGTCACCCCTGGCACCCTGACGGATGAGGGATTGCTCGAAGAACGCAGCGAAAATCTGCTGGTGGCTATCGCCGAGGGTCAAACCGGCTGGGGAATCGCGAGCCTGGAGCTCGCGAGCGGGCGTTTTGCAGTCGCCGAGTTACAGACCCAAGAGGCGCTCGTCAGCGAGCTTGCGCGCCTCAAGCCCGCTGAGATCCTCCTCAGTGAGGAAAGCCGGCTGGCCGATACGCTGGGGCGCCTTGCTGGGATCACCCGCCGCCCCCCCTGGCATTTCGATCCAGCGAGTGCCGAACGCCTACTGTGCGACCAATTTGCCACCCCCAATCTCATTGGCTTTGGCTGCGCCGAACTCCCTCTAGCAGTGGGGGCCGCCGGCTGTCTTTTGACCTATGTCCGCGAGACCCAGCGCACCGCCCTACCCCATATCCGCAGTCTGACGACCGAGATACACGACGAGGCGTTGATCCTGGATGCCGCAACCCGGCGCAATCTGGAGATTATGGATAGCCTCGGCGGTCGCCCCGAGCATACCCTGATCGGGGTGCTCGATCGGACCATCACCCCCATGGGCAGTCGCCTGCTCAAACGGTGGATCAATCGCCCCCTGCGGCAGCGCGCCCTGATCGAGGCGCGTCAGGGCGCGATTGCGGCCTTACTCGCCTCGGGGCACATTCAATCGATCCAAAGGCACCTGATGGGGATTGGTGATCTGGAGCGTATCCTCACCCGCATCGCCCTGGGTTCGGCCAGACCGCGCGACCTTGTCGTTTTACGCGAATCGCTGGCGATCCTGCCTGAGTTGCGGGCAATGCTGGCCGATACCCCAGATCCACTGCTCGCCCGTCTGTACATAGAGATCGGAGAACATCCCGAGGTCCTCGATCTCTTACGGCGTGCCATAGTCGAACAACCCCCACCGCTAACCCGCGAGGGTGGAGTGATCGCGCGCGGCTATGATGCTGAGCTTGACCAGTTGCGCGATCTAGCCGACAACGCCGACCGTTTCCTGTTCGAGCTCGAAACCCGCGAGCGCGCCCGCACCGGGATTCAGTCACTCAAGGTCGGTTATCACCGGGTGCATGGCTATTATATTGAGCTGTCCCGCACCCAGGCCGATCAGGTCCCTGCCGATTATGTCCGCCGCCAGACCCTAAAGGGGGTTGAGCGCTACCTGACGCCCGAGCTGAAGCGCTTCGAGGAGCAGATCCTCAGCAGCCGCGAGCGGGCGTTGATGCGCGAGAAATGGCTCTATGAGGAGCTTCTAGGGCGGCTGGGTGAGACGCTCAGTCCGCTGCAAACCACGGCCCAAGCCATTGCAACCCTCGATGTCCTTGCCAATCTTGCCGAACGGGCGCGCAGTCTCGATTGGACCTGTCCGGAATTGACCGAGCACCCAGTCATCGAGATCCAGGCCGGCCGGCACCCCGTGGTCGAACAGGTCAGCGATCTGCCGTTCATCCCGAACGATCTGCATCTACACCCCAAGCGTCGCCTGCTGATCATCACTGGGCCAAACATGGGCGGCAAATCGACCTATATGCGCCAAAATGCCCTGATCGTGCTTTTGGCCTATGTGGGCAGCTTTGTGCCGGCCAGCCGCGCCTTGATTGGCCCTGTTGATCGGATCTTCTCGCGCATCGGTGCCTCCGATGATCTAGCCGGGGGGCGCTCGACCTTTATGGTCGAGATGCAGGAGACTGCCAATATCCTCAACAATGCCACACCCCAAAGCCTGATCCTGATGGATGAGATCGGGCGCGGTACCAGTACCTTCGATGGCCTGGCGCTCGCCTGGTCATGTGCCATTGAGCTTGCAACCCGCATCGGGGCCTATACCCTTTTTGCCACCCATTATTTTGAGTTGACCACCCTGCCGGAAGAATATCCGGTCGCCGCCAATGTCCATCTCGATGCTGTGGAGCATGGCCAGAGGATCGTGTTTATGCATGCCCTGCGCGAAGGACCGGCCAGCCAAAGTTATGGGCTAGCGGTGGCCGCGCTGGCTGGGGTGCCGCTCGCGGTGATCGAACGCGCCCGCGCCCGGCTGCGCGAGCTCGAAGAAAGCGCCCATCGCCAGAGCCGGCACCATAGCCGCCAACTGTCACTGTTTCCGCCGGAGTCCTCCACCCCGCCTGAACCAACCGAGCATCCGGTTTGTCAGGTGCTGCGCACCCTTGATCCAGATATGCTGAGTCCTCGGGCCGCGCTCGAGACCCTCTACCGGCTGCGCGCCCTGCTCAATGACCCTGATCAGATCGGTCAAGGCAAGGGCCGGCGGATGCGTCCAAGGTCCACCCCTAAACCCTAGTGCACTGGTCCCGGATTTCCTTAACTTGCCTGGGCGTTGCGGGTAGTATTCAAACCTATGCGCCTGAGCCGCATCATCAATCCGGCCCCGCCTGAATCAAGTCGAGAGCTAATGTCAAATCTGGTGCATGCGGTCGGCATTGGTGGATCAGGCGGCGATGTGCTGCTGTTCAGGTGGACTGTCGGGTACTGGAATCCCGTCTTTGAAGGCCGTGCCTTTCGTCAGGTCGGCCAGGCGTTCTGGACTGCGGATGCGGCGCCAGCTTTTCTCGGCCTCCCGCACCCGCTTGCAGGCCAGACCCAGGAAGGTCGGGCGCGAGACGCAGTTCTTCGTGCGGCTCGTGCGCTGCCGCACCGTGGCGAAGGTCGAGTCGATCGGGTTGGTCGTGCGCAGATGAATCCACTGCTCGGCCGGAAAGTCGTAGAAGGCGAGCAGCGCGGAGCGGTCGCGCACGAGCTTCTCGGTCGCCTTGGGGTACTTGGCCCCGGAGGTCTTCAGGAAGGCGTTGAAGGCGCTCACCGCCGCATCGCGCGTGGGCGCTATCCAGATCTCGTGCAGTCTGGCCTTGGCCTTGCACTGCACGCTTCTCGGCAGTTCGTTCGACACCTTGGCCGTCTTGTGCACCCAGCAACGCCGGTGGCGCGTGGCGGGATAGACCTCGGCGAGCGCCGCCCAGAAGCCCAAGGCGCCATCGTCCTCGGCGCGCCCGCCGCTGTGGATGCCGTCGGTCCACCAGTCGATGGAGCGACTCTTCGACAGGTCGCGCTTCATCCAGCCACCGTCTTCGGCCACCCATTCGGCCTTCAGGCTGCTCACTGCGTTGGGCGACAGGCCTCGCGCATGTCGCCGGTCGAAACACCCTTCAGGGACAACCAGGGCAACGCCGCCGAAATGCGCTTGGAGCGGCGCACATCGGGCGGCACCAAGGCGGAGTTAAACTTCACGCCCGTGCCTGAGCAGTCGCGTATTGGGCACGCCCACTTCGATGGCGCCCGCCGGGGTCGGAATCTCGCGCGCCGGCAGGTCGCCGGTGCGCACGACCGCAGATCTGCCCGTGAGCGTGCGCACCTTGCCATACTCAGCCAGCAATTCCCTCACCTCGCCCGCGATCGCGTTCTGAATCAGTTCTCGTGCCCGCGCCGGATCAGTTTCTCCAACGTAAGCCCGATTTCCGTTGCGGTGCACTCCGTCCTGCCCGTATCCTTGCCCATGGCGTATTTCCTGTCGTTGCTGACTTGGAATTTCGACCATCCGATTTCAGCAGAGGTACACCACCTACTCAACTCAGCGCACCATCCGCTCATACACCAGTTTCGACTTTAGCTCGCAAGTTGATCCACAGGAGCCCTTATGACATCCACCGCCGAGGCCCTTCAGCAACGCCTTAACGAGCTCGAGTCCCACCTCGAACAGGAGCACCCGATCCTGTTGAGGGTCGTGCAAAGCTTTCGCGCCCTCGATCGGGTGGCCTACCGCATGGGTCTCATGGAGCCCAATCAATCCTTTGCGACCCAGATTCCCTGGTGGCCGCTGATCTCGGTGCTGGGGACCTTTTCGGCAGGCAAATCGACCTTTATCAATCATTATCTGGGCCAGAAGCTCCAGCGCTCAGGCAATCAGGCTGTAGATGACCGCTTTACCGTCATCGTCTATAGCACGGATAGTGTCTCGCGCACCCTGCCCGGGATCGCCCTCGATTCAGACCCGCGTTTTCCGTTCTTTCGCATGTCGCATGCCATTGAGGAGGTCGCCGGCGGCGAGGGCAGCCGGATCGACAGCTATCTCCAACTGAAGACCTGTAATAGTGAGCGGCTGCGCGGCAAGATCATCATCGACTCGCCTGGATTCGACGCCGATGCCCAGCGTACCGGTGTGCTGCGCATCACAGACCACATCATCGATCTGTCCGATCTGGTGTTGGTGTTCTTCGATGCCCGCCATCCCGAACCGGGCGCGATGCGCGACACCCTCAAGCATCTGGTCGAAGAGACCATCAAACGGCCAGATGCCAATAAATTTCTCTATATCCTAAATCAGATCGATACCGCAGCCGGCGAGGATAATCCCGAGGACGTAGTCGCTGCCTGGCTGCGGGCGGTGGGGGAGGTGGGGCTAACCGCGGGACGCTTCTATACGATCTACTGTCCAGATGTCGCAATCCACATCCCTGACGAGCACAGACGCCGGCGCTTTGAAAAGAAACGCGACGAGGACCTCAGGGATATCTTCGAGCGTATGGAACAGGTCGAGGTTGAGCGCGCCTATCGCATCATCGCAGCCCTGCGCAAGACCGTGACCGATTTCACTCGCGAGACGGTTCCCATACTGCAGGAGGCATTGCGCCGGTGGCGCCGGCGGGTCCTGATCGCCGATGCTTTGATCTTTGGCGGCCTTTTCGCCGCCTTCATGATCTTAAGCCTGGAGACTAACCAGTGGGAGGGACTGAGCTATCGCGCCAGCTGGCTGGATCTCGTCTACCAGATCACCTGGGGTCCTCCAGCCCTTTTGACCCTGATCATCGCCCTCATCCTGGGGATCCATTTCGGGATCCGGCATCTGGCTGCGGTCAGTCTCAAAGGCTGGTTGCGCAAACAGATCAGGCACCGTATCCCGCCTGGCAACCCCCTGGCCGCATTCGCGCGCAATACCCAATTCTGGCGGCCTGTGCTCTGGGTACAACCCTTCGGATGGGGGCGCAAGACGCGTGCCGCCCTCGATGAGGTCCTGCAGTCCTGCGAAGGCTATGTCCAAACCCTCAATGAACAGTTCACCAACCCCCAGCGTTTACCAAAATAGGTCTGAGGCACCATGAACCCTCCTGTTGACCGCGCGCTTGCCGTTCCCCCCTATCCCCAGTGGCCTGAACTGAGCGCTGAGGAACGGGCTGCGCTCAAGGAACGGATCAAAACACTCTTGACCGAGCAGGATGCCGTTCTGGTCGCCCATTATTACACCGACGGGGAATTACAGGCCCTCGCCGAGGAAACCGGCGGCTGTGTCGCCGATTCTCTCGAGATGGCCCGCTTTGGCACTGAGTCGTCGGCCAAGACCCTGGTCGTCTGCGGGGTGCGCTTTATGGGCGAGACGGCCAAGATCCTCAACCCTGAAAAACGGGTCTTGATGCCGGATCTCAAGGCCACCTGCTCGCTCGACGAGGGTTGCCCGCCAGATGAGTTTGCGGCCTTTTGCGATGCCCATCCAGACTACACCGTAGTCGTCTATACCAACACCAGCGCCGCGGTAAAGGCACGCGCCGACTGGGTGGTCACCTCGAGTATTGCCCTGCCCATCGTTGAATCTCTTGCCGCCCGGGGCGAAAAGATCCTCTGGGCGCCGGACAAACATCTTGGGCGCTATGTGCAAAACAAGACGGGCGCCGAGATGTTGCTCTGGGATGGCGCCTGTGTAGTGCACGAGGGGTTCAAGGCCTATGCCCTCGAGCGTCTGCGCGCCCTGCACCCGGATGCAGCCGTCCTTGTCCACCCTGAATCGCCCGCCGAGGTCATCGCCCAGGCCGATGTCGTCGGCTCGACCACCCAACTCATCCAGGCGGTCGTCAGCCTCCCCAACCCCAAATTTATCGTTGCAACCGATACCGGGATCTTCTGGAAGATGCGCCAGCTTGCGCCAGACAAAATCTTGCTCCCGGCCCCTGCCGCTGGCGAAGGCGCGACCTGTGAAAGCTGCGCCCATTGCCCCTGGATGGCGATGAATGCGCTGCAAAACCTCGAGCAGGTCTTGTTAAACGGCGATCAAGAGATCCAGGTCGATCCTAGGATCGGTAGCCGAGCCCGCATCCCGATCCAGCGCATGCTCGATTTTGCCCGTGACCATGGGAGCGGGCGCCGGTCCCATGCCTAGCCTTGCATCGATCTAGCCGGCCTGCGGAAACCAAGCCCCGATCCCTTGCGACCTGGTAGGGGCAACGGCTGCCGTTTACGCCTGACTATCCTGCGCCCAAACCTCGGGAATGCTGGCTGTAGGGGTAGGCGCCTTGGCCAACTCAGAGTCATCTGTTTGTTGCGACCATGCTCGCGGCTTAAGACAGACCCTTTCTGTCCCCCCGCCCTGCGCTTGACCCATTGGCCAGCCCTCTAACGACAGGATGGTGATCCAGGGGGTTGGATTAGAGAAGACCCCCAGAGGTTTGGCCATTTACTTGAATGTCATGAAACAAGCGATTCCCCAGCCTATACAGGCTGGCGCGTTTTGCTTTAAGATATATTTCAATGACAATTATCAACTGGAAAGCTGCCAATTCCGGTGCAGGCCCAATGCGGCAATCACCAGACAAACAAAAGGGCCGCAAGATTATGAGGAGGTGTGCGCATGTGGGAGCCCAAGGCCTCAGTCACCAGACGTCTGACTTGGCTTATCCCGGTCGCTGTATTCCTGGGGGGGGTGGCCTGCGTCTGGGCCTTGGACCTTGGGATCAGGGTGACCAATACCCTCGAGTTCTGCACCTCGTGCCATACGATGCAGACCAACTTCGCGGAATACAAGGAATCCCGCCACTATAAAAACCGCTCTGGCGTCCAGGCTAGCTGCGCCGACTGTCATGTCCCTAAGGTGCTTGGGCCCAAATTGGTCACCAAGTTCGTGGCTGCCAAGGACGTTTATCACGAGATCATGGGCACCATCGATACCCCGGAAAAGTTCGAGGCCAGGCGCTGGCATCTCGCCAATATGGTCTGGAGACGCATGGAGGCAAGCGATTCGCGCGAGTGCCGTTCGTGCCATGACTACGGCGACATGGATCTTTCCGAGCAGAGCCGCTCGGCGCGCAATCGGCATGCGGCAGCCCAAGACAAGGGTCAGACCTGTATCGAATGTCACAAAGGGGTCGTGCACCATCTGCCGACTGAGCCAGAGACCAGCGCCCCTTGATGAAACACCGCTGAGATCGCCATGGATCCACGCCCGATGAATGGCCTGAGTCCTCCCTTGTTACTCTGGGGCCTTTTGCTCCTGGTTGTGTTGCCGGGGTGGGCTGCTGGCAAGGATCTGGATACTGAGCTGCGCCTGACCGTCATGGTCGGCGACACCGAGGCAGCAGCTCGGCTGCTCGATCAGGGCGCCCATGTCGATGCGCCCAATCCATTCGGCAAGACGGCGCTTATGTTTGCCGTCGAGGAAGGGGATCTTGCCACTGTCTCCCTGCTGTTGAGCCGGGGGGCCGATGTCAATGCGCGGACGGTCGCTGGCTGTACCCCTCTGACCTTTGCGGCCGAGGCAGGGCATATAGGGATCAGCGCCCTATTGCTTGAACGGGGCGCCCATCTTCATGACCGAACCCGCGCCGGCTGGGATGCGCTGATGATTGCGGCGCGCAATGGCTATCCCGAGATCGTCGAACAGCTGCTGTTCAAAGGCGCAGATCCCAAGGCCGCTGATCGCGATGGGCGCACCGCTCTGATGCAGGCTGCGGCCAAGGGTCAGGTTGCTGTCTTGCCCTTATTGGCCAAAGGCGGTGCAGACCTCGAAGCGCGCGATAAACAAGGCGCCACCGCGCTCTTGATCGCTGCCGAACGCGGGCAACTGGCTGCCGTCGAGACGCTGGTGGATCTCGGTGCCCGTCTAGATGCCCAGGATGCCTTGGGATCAACCGTTTTGCATCTGGCGATCGATCATGGCCATGTCGCTGTGGTTGAACGCCTGCTTGGCCTTGGCGCTGACCCCAATCAGGCCGATCACGAGGGGATGACCCCCCTAATGGAGGCAATCACCACTGGTCATCCTGAGATGGTCGATCGACTTCTGGGGGCAGGTGCCCGGGTTGATCTCAAGGACAAGGCAGGGCGCACAGCTGCCGATATCGCCGCCCAATTGGGTCAGGCCCAGATCTTGGCGCGTCTCAGATCCCCTGCTCAAACCCAGTAAATGGAAGCCGCATGCCCTAGTGATGCCACAAAAACCCTGCCGGACCAGCGGCTCGGATGTCCTGGTCCTTGTCACAACCTGACGCCAAGAAGGAGAGGAGCCATATGATGACTCAGTCCCCTGTGCGACTACTATTTGCGACCTGTTTGATCATATCCGGTTGGTTTTCCCAGGCGGGGGCCGAACCCACCGCCGAGATGCTGGCCAATCACTGCGCTGGCTGCCATGGAACCCATGGCAATAGCCTAGGTCCGGCAACACCCTCCATTGCTGCCATGGATAATGAGGTTTTTGTCGAGGTCATGGAAGGCTTCAAAAGCGGTGAGATTGCCTCGACCATCATGGGTCGGATCGCAAAGGGCTATACCAAGGAGGATTTCGAGAAGATGGCCGGCTATTTCAAGCAGCAGACCTATCAGCCGGCCAAGCAGGACTTTGACCAGGCACTCGCCAAAAAAGGGGCCAAGCTCCACGAGAAATATTGCGAGAAGTGCCATGTCGAAGGGGGAAAGCCCCTGGCTGAGGAAGAGGAATATCACATCCTCGCCGGGCAATGGACGCCCTATCTACGCTATGCCCTGGCCGACTTTCGCGCCGAGCGCAGACCGATCGAAAAAAAGATGAAGGCCAAGCTCGAGGAGCTGCTTAAGGCGGAGGGTGAAAAGGGGTTCGATGCGCTTTTTGCCTTCTACGCCAGCCAGCAATAACCCGGGAGGACCTACCATGGCTTTAAATAGACGCGATTTTTTGAAGGTCTCAGGTGCCCTGGCTGCAGGCAGTCTGTTGGGCTTTCCATATCTTGCGCTTGGCGCTGAGCGGCGGGTGGTCGTGGTTGGCGGCGGGACCGGTGGGGCCACAACGGCCAAATATCTCAAGCTGGCCGATCCCACGATTGAGGTCACCCTGATCGAGCCCAATCCCTTTTATTACACCTGCTATATGAGCAACGAGGTGATCGGCGGCGAGCGCACCCTCGAGTCGCTCAAGGTTAGCTATGACGGGCTCAAGGCACGCGGGATCCAGATTGTCCAGGATAGCGCCGTTGCCATAGATCCCGAAAAAAGGATCGTCAAGACCGCAGGCGGCGCTGAATTCGGTTACGATCGCTGCGTGGTCGCGCCAGGCATCGAGCTCCTCCATCACAAGATCGAGGGACACAGCGAGGAGAATCTCCAGAAGATGCCCCATGCCTGGAAGGCGGGCGAACAGACCGCCCTCTTGCGCAAACAGCTCGAGGCCATGCCAGATGGCGGTACAGTGATCATCGCTCCGCCCCCTGCCCCCTTCCGCTGCCCGCCTGGGCCTTATGAGCGCGCCAGCCAGATCGCCCATTATCTGAAGGCCCACAAGCCTAAATCGAAGATCATCATCCTGGATGCCAGCGATAAATTTTCCAAACAGGCCCAGTTCATCAAGGGTTGGGAGCGGCTGTATGGCTATGGTACCGAGAATGCCCTAATCGAATGGCATCCAGGGCCGGATTCTGCGGTTGCCAAGGTCGATCCTGGCGAGATGACGGTCGAGACCGCATTCGGGGATACATACAAGGGCGATGTAATCAATCTCATCTGCCCCCAGCGCGCTGGGACCATTGCCCAGACAGCAGGATTGACCAATGAGGCCGGTTGGTGTCCGGTCGATGTACGGACCTTCGAGTCCAAACTCCATCCCGGTATCCATGTCATCGGCGATGCCTGTATCGCCGCCCCTATGCCCAAATCGGGCTATTCGGCCAATAGTCAGGCCAAGGTCGCGGCGGCAGCCATTGTGGCCATGCTCAAGGGGGAGGAGCCAGGGACGCCGTCCTATCTCAATACCTGTTATTCGATCCTGGCGCCGAACTATGGGATCTCGATTGCAGCCATCTATCGCCTCAATGCCGAGGGCTCAGCGATCGAGGCCGTGCCCGACTCAGGCGGTATCACCCCGGTCGATGCGCCGGATTGGGTGCTCGAGCGCGAGGTCCAGTATGCCTATAGCTGGTATCACAATATTGTGCACGACACCTTTGGTTGATCACCACCAGCTGTGCCACTCCTAAGACCAGAAGGGGCCTGATGGCCCCTTTTTTGCGTATTTTTTTGGGATCGCTGAATGAGCCCAAGGACGGATCATCCTGCTGAGGGTAAAACGCCATGACCAAATGGCTGACTCTCCCTGCCATACTATCCTTGATCCTGTTCGGCAGTGCCGCGATCGATACCCCCCGGCTCAGAGCGGAGGAGGCGATGACTGATCAACGCAATCGGTTGGTGGACCTGATCCAGCTTGAGGTGAAGGCGACGGCTCAAGAGCTCGGTTTTGCTCGGCTTGATCCTGAGGTTGAGCGGGCCATGCGCACCGTCCCCCGCGAACGTTTCGTTCCTGAATCCGAGCGCGCCCTGGCCTATATCAATTCGCCCTTGCCGATCGGTCTGGGCCAGACCATCTCCCAGCCCTATATCGTCGCCATCATGACCCAATTGCTCGGGGTCAAGGCAGGGGATCGGGTCTATGAGCTGGGCACAGGTTCAGGCTATCAGGCTGCAGTGCTCGCTGAGATGGGAGTGGAGGTCTATACGGTCGAGATCGTCCCCGAATTGGCTGAACGCGCTGCTGAAACCCTGGCATCCTTGGGTTATGCTGAACGGGTCCATGTCCATGCCGGGGATGGTTGGCTCGGTTGGCCGGAGGCCGCACCCTTCGATGGCATCATCCTGACTGCGGCTGCCCCGCGTATCCCCCGCCAGCTCGTCGAGCAGCTCAAGCCCAATGGTCGGTTGGTGATCCCGCTGGGAGCTGCCGAGCGAACCCAGCAACTGGTAGTCTATGTCCGCAACGAGGATGGAGAGCTGATCCGGCGCGACATCCTGCCAGTGCGGTTTGTGCCGGTTACGGGCCCGCTTGCCCCATAAAAAAGGCCCGGCAGGCGCCGGGCTAAATTACCACCAAAGGAGGATGGAGGAGTGCACTGGAGCCGAGAGCTTCAGTACATCATTAGTTTCTTATTTAAACGGGCATTTGTCAAGTGTTATTTCAATTAAATCATCCAATGTTGTGGATTCACTGACCCCAGGGTTGGATCAACTGATGCTGGATCTGCAGATGGTCCAGTACCCGCGCGATTACAAAATCGATCAGGTCCTCAATGCGTTGCGGTTGGTGATAAAAGCCTGGATTGGCGGGCAGGATGGTCGCGCCGGCCTGGGCAAGAAATAGCATGTTTTGCAGATGGATCATGGAAAGTGGCGTTTCGCGCACCACCAAGATCAGCGGGCGGCGTTCCTTCAGGACCACATCAGCAGCGCGTTCGATCAATGAGCTGGATAGACCCGCTGCAAGCCGCCCCAGGGTACCAGTGGTACAGGGGCAGATCACCATGGCCTCTGGGGGGTTGCTACCGCTAGCTACAGGGGCGATCCAGTCCTGACGCCCAAAAACCCGCAACTGCCCTGATGCGGCGCCGAGATGCCCCTTGAGGAAGTCCTCCGCCTCTTTGGGGTGGGCAGGAAGGGCAAGCCCAGTCTCCATCCGAATGACCATCTGGGCGGCGCTTGAGATCATGAGATAGACGCGACTGTCCGACCGCAGCAGACAGTCGAGCAAGCGCAGCCCATAACAGGCCCCTGAAGCGCCGGTCATGGCCAGGGCAATGGTACGCGGAGGGGCCAACTCAACCGGCATAGCGGGCGCGCAAGGTCTCGAGCAGGCGCTGATGGATTCCCGCAAAACCGCCATTGCTCATGATCAGGATCTGATCGCCTGACTGGCTGTCGGCGGCGAGATGCTCGACCAGAGGGGCGATGTCTGCATAGACCTGAAGCCGATCCCCAAGTCCAGCGAGCGCCTGGGCAGGATCCCAGCTGAGCTCAGGCGGGGCATAGAGATAAATCCGATCGGCAGCGCTCAACGAATCCGCAAGGGTTGCATTATGGGCGCCGAGTCGCATGCTGTTGGAACGCGGTTCAAGCACCGCCAGGATCCGCTGACCGCCGACCTGGTGACGCAGGGCGGCGATTGTGGCCGAGATTGCGGTCGGATGATGGGCAAAATCATCCAAAACCCGAATCCCAGCGACCTCACCCCGCAGCTCGAGCCGGCGCTTGACCCCCTGGAATCGACTCAGGGCCTGACAGCCGACCTCTGGCTCAATCCCGACATGGAAGGCCGCTGCCAGGGCCGCCAAGGCATTGTGGATATTGTGCGCGCCGATCAATCCCCATTCCACCCTCCCCACTTCCCTGCCCTGATATAACACCTGAAAGCGTGCACCATCATCTGTCAGGGGTTCGGCCTGCCAGTCGCCCCCTGGGCCAAAGGTCGTCCTTGGGGTCCAACAGCCCTGGGCAAGCACAGTCTCAATGGCCTGGTCTTGGGCAGGAGACACGATCAATCCGCTGCCTGGCACAGTGCGGATAAGATGGTGAAATTGGCGCTGGATCTGCTGCAGATCCTCGAAGATATCTGCATGGTCGAACTCAAGGTTATTGATGATCAGGGTTTTGGGTCCATAATGCACGAACTTGGAGCGCTTATCGAAAAAGGCTGTATCGTATTCGTCCGCCTCGACCACGAAGAATGGCCCCTCCCCTAGACGCGCCGAGACCCCAAAATCACAGGGCACACCCCCGATCAAAAGACCAGGGTTTAAACCGGCCTGATCCAAGACCCAGGCGAGCATGCTTGCGGTTGTAGTCTTGCCATGAGTCCCTGAGACCGCCAGACCCCAGCGCCCCTGCAGCACCTCAGCGCGCAGCCATGCAGGGCCTGAGCAGTAGGCTAGACCTCGATCGAGCAACGCCTCAATGACCGGCAGACCCCGTTTCATGGCATTGGCGACTACAACGAGATCCGGCGGCGGCTCGAGCTGAGCGGCGTCATAGCCCTCGTGGATCCCGATCCCGGCAGCGGCAAGCTGGGTGCTCATCGGTGGATAGACATTGGTATCCGAACCCGTCACTCGATGACCGAGGGCACGCGCCAGAAGCGCGATCCCGCCCATGAAGGCGCCGCAGATACCGAGGATATGGATATGCATGGTCAACCGGGAAGATAGGGGATGAACGGGCTAAGAAACACCAAACAGGCTGGTCACGAGGGTAACCGCGACGATCTGGAAGGCGAGGGCGATCGCTGAACCCTGGCCCAGGGTCAGGGAGAAGGTATATCTGAGGATATGCCCGGTCACCAAGATACCCCAGATCAGGAGCCCAAGTAACATAAAGGCCCCGACGGCGGCCAGGGCATTGCCTTGGCTACCGACCGGATTCAACAAAAGCGGCGGGATGGCGGCCAACCCAATGACAGCTCGACTCCCTAAAAGCGCTGTGGATGCCTGCAAAAAACGCCCGCGATGTTTAAACAGGGTCAGCGCTCCATAAAGGGCTGCCAGCATGAGGGCAATCTCGGCGGCGCTTTGCAGCAGGCTGATCAGCCAGGATACGCCCGCTGTGGTCCCCACCAGGGTACCGACCACCAGATCGACTGCCATGACAAGGACCAAGAGCACCTCAGAGGGCGGGATCTCCTGGGGCCGGCGGCGCAATAGGCAAAGCTCGATGAAAAACTGGATCAGTACCCACACTGAGCGGCCCTCGAGACGATCGACATGAAGCCAATGATAACCCCGGCGCGCGAAAATACCGAGTACACTTTATAGTCTTTGCTGACCATGGATGGATAAAATGAGCCTATTCTGGCGCGATTCGCTGGCCCAATCGGGCCAAACCATCCCACTGAGTTTTTTGAAAGGCTGTGATGATATCCAGACTCAAGCAGTGCAACCGGGCCCTGGTCTGCTGCGCCTTATTGCCTCTGGCGCTTGTTGCCTGCGCCAGCAACCCCAAGCTCTCCCCACTCCCCCCTGGCGCGCCCCCTGCCCAGGCGCCGATCGACACGACCGCCTTACCGCGTCTGCTCCTTCCAAACGCCGAGGCTGCCGAGGTCAGGGCATTGGCCATGGGCGCTGCGCGTTTGCGCGGTTGGTCGATCCTGCCTACCGATGCAACCACTACCAACCCTGACCGCCTCGTGGTGACGCGCCCTGCTGACCCGGCGATCCTCGCTCAAGTCATGCCGCAAACGGCCTTGCCGGCCAACTCAAATCTCGAGATCACGACCTTCTTCACCGAAGCCCCGGCAGGGCTCGAGGTGGCGATGCGCGCCGAGGTCGTGATCCCCCCTTCTGCCCAAGGGGGTCTGCCAACCCGGATCGATTACACGGATACCTTGAGCGATACGCTGATGCAGTCGCTTGAGGCCTTGCGCGAGCGCTGGATTCGCGACCGCGACCGTCTGGCGCGCGCGGTCCCCCCGGCCGAGGGTTGGAAAAGCGCCTGGGATGATTCAGCTGAACCGGTCGCAACCGAGATCGAGCGCCCGCAGGCGATTAGACCAACGGTCGCTGGCCCCACATCGCCGCCTCCAGTTAGTGTCCCTGCGGCAACCCACCCTGCCAGCATCCAAGCCCCCCGCGCCCCAGCCGTCGCTGCCTCCCTACCGCGTAACCCTCAAATCGCAGCGACCCCGCGCCCGCTGCCGACCGCAGGGACAACAACCGGTAGCGCCGCTAAGCCGGTGCAACCGCCAGCCAAGTCTCCTGACAAACCCAGGGCAGCGGCCCCGCGTCCAGCCCCAGCAATCGATGCCAGCCAACCGGCGCGCCCAGCGGCTGCTGGCCAGCCCAAGCCGGCATCGGCTGCGGCGCCATTGGCATCAACAACACGCCCTCCGGCAGCCCAGGTGACGACCCAGAGCGGCTCGCGTCCTGCCTCAGGCTCAACCCAGGTCACCAAAACGGCAACGCCAGCCGCCTCTGTCAATCGGGGCGCACCGGCGCCAACAGGGGGGACGAGGCCAGGGACACCCCCAGCTGCTTCTGCCAACCGCCCTGTTCAAACCCAGCTGGCGCCGGCTGCCGCTCGCCCAGGCGCAACCGCGGCGACCTCTAACCAAACGCCTCCCGCCAAGGCCGAGCAATATGCCAAACAGCGCGGTTGCCGAGCCGGTAGGGCCCAGTTGATCGAGGCGCGCCGGGATGGCGAGGTCTATCGGGTCCCCTGCCAGGGAAGCGATAGCCTGCTCGTACATTGTCGCAGTGGCATTTGCAGGGGTCTATTGTAGGCTCGGGGTCAGCTAGTTGGTCCTAACACCCCCTGATGCAGGCGAAACATCCGCCTCTTAACCCCATTGGGGTGCGCCCCACTCAGAAATACAGCGGGCGCAAGGCCCCTAGCCCAAGACCGATCGGGATGGACAACAGGGCAGCCACCCCGATCAGGCGCAGGCCGCGGCTGAGATCATGAGGCTCGAGATCCACCCGCCACTCAGGGTCACCCAGATAGCCCATCTCGAGCAAGCGCCCCTTGCGCCACAGAGGCCCAACCAAACGGACCCGCAGTGCCCCAGCGCAGGCCGCCTCGCCCCAGCCTGAATTAGGGCTAGGCAAAATGCGGTGATGGCGCCAGGCGGTGCGGATCGCCAGCCAAGGATGACCACCGGTCAAGAGCGAAGCGAAGGCAATGAGCAGGACGGAGAGGCGCGCCGGCAGCCAATGGATGAGGTCATCGCTGCGTGCCGCCAGCCAGCCAAAGCGCTCATAGCGCTCATTGCGATAACCGACCATCGAATCCAGGGTCGAAATCGATTTGACCAGGATCAGGCCAGGCAGACCGAATAGAGACAGCGCCCATAAAGGAGTGAGCACCCCGTCAGTGAGGTTCTCAGAAAGGCTTTCGAGGGCAGCGCGTACGATCCCCGCCCGATCCAGATGCTCGACGTCGCGCCCGACGAGATTGGCGACCTCGAGCCGCGCAGCTTCCAGGTTATCGAGACACCTCAGCACCTGCCAGCCTTGCTCGAGCAAGGAGCGGTTGCAAATGAGGCTTGCGGCGACGCAGAGATCCCATCCCCAGGCGAGCGCCGGATGGATCAACTCCAGGGCGCAATGGAGGCCAAACCAGATCCCCAAGGCGGCCCCGACCACCAATAGCCAGTGGATGACCCCACCGAGCCGACCATTGAGACCCAATCCAAACAGCCTCTGCTCGCAAAACCAAGACCAACGCCCGATCAGACGCACCGGATGGAAGGGATAAACGGGATCGCCGATCAGGGCATCGAGCAGACAGGCGCCCAAGATCAATCCGAGATGCTCGGACATGGGCCTTGCGTCCTTGGTTCGCCTAATCCTGGACAAAAACCGGCTACTAGAGACACAGCGGGCGAGTGGGGATAGGGATAGAGCAGGGGATCAAACTGAAAAACGGGGATCGGTTGGATCGCGCCATTTAACCGCCAGCCTGCCGAAAGCGACGCGGGAAACTGGGGTCATAGAGCTTCGAGTGCCTCAACTTACCCCAGCGGCGCGCGCCTAGGGTGGGACTGACCAGGATCATGGCCTGACGCTCGATCTTGGCTGCCCGACAGCGGGCAGCGATCTCGGTTAAGGGAGCGCGTAGGATCCGTTCATCCGGCCAGGTCGCCTGATAGACCACCACCACAGGTGCATCCGCCGACCAGCCAGCGGCCAGGAGTTGCTCGACGACCGCCTCGATCCGGTCGATCGAAAGAAAGATACACAGCGTACAGCCATGCCGGGCAAGCTCCCCCAATGATTCGCGGCCGGGCATCTGGGTGCGCTCGGCAAGCCGCGTAAAGATCACCGTTTGGGTGACCTCGGGCAGGGTTAGACACTCCCCGGCTGCTGCTGCCGAGGCCATAGCCGATGAGACCCCGGGCACGATCCCGATTGGGATCCCAGCCGACTCCAGGGGTTGGGCAAGCTCGGCGAGCACGCCATAGAGGGTTGGATCGCCGGTCTGGAGGCGCACCACCGTCTGATGGCGGTGGGCCTGTTCGATCAGCCAGCTGACTACCTGCTCATGATCCATGGATTTGGAGTCAGCGATCTCGCAATCCGGGCGCGCCCATTGCAACACCGTCTCGGCCACGAGCGAACCTGTATAAAGAATCGCGCCGGCCTCGGCCAAAAGCCGGCTGCCGCGCACGGTGATCAGATCGGGTGCGCCAGGGCCGGCGCCAACGAACCAGACTGTACCAAGTCGTTCAATCAGTGGGGATGAGCCTGTTGCCATCTCTGTGCTGCAAACCATGGATAAGTCAGAAACACGTCCTCGCCGACCTCTAGGTGGGTTGGGGATCGCCGCCGCGGCGCGAGGCCCTGGGTTATCGAGCCAAACGCCTAGCCGATGCGAAAGCCCATAGGCGGTTGCTCAGGGCACAGCTCGCAGACGACATCTGTCACCCGCGCCAGACTAGGACCCACCCATAGCCAATTGCGCAATTGCGCAACCGCCCTGGCCTCGCCGCAAACCAGAACCTCGACCCGCCCATCGCTAAGATTACGGGCATAACCGTTCAACCCCAAACGCTCGGCCTGGGCGCGGGTTGCGGCGCGAAAGGATACGCCCTGAACGCGCCCTGAGACCAGGCAACGATAACAGACCCGCTCTCCTGAAGACCCTGTTTGTGTCCTCATGACCACCTCGCATCGTCTCCAATAAACCGCCTTGATCCAGGGTGGCATCACAGGCGTGATTGGCGCGCCCGGATCCTGAATGTTTAAATCATTGTCTCGCCAATCAACGAGGTCGGTCCATTATGAGTTATATCCTGATACTGTATTACAGCCGGCACGGTGCCACCGCCGAGATGGCCCATCAGATCGCCCGCGGGGTCGAGGCAGCAGGTCTAGAGGCGCGTCTGCGCACCGTGCCACCGGTCTCATCCGTCTGCGAGGCGGTCGAGCCCCCCATCCCCGACAGCGGTCCGCCCTATGCCACCCTTGATGATCTGCGCGATTGCTTGGGGCTTGCCTTGGGCAGCCCGACCCGTTTCGGCAACATGGCCGCCCCCCTGAAATATTTTCTCGATGGCACCAGCAGTCTGTGGATGACCGGGGCGCTTGCTGGCAAACCGGCGGCAGTCTTTGCCTCGACCTCGAGCCTGCACGGCGGTCAGGAATCGACCCTGCTCAGTATGATGCTCCCACTCCTACATCATGGGATGCTGATCCTGGGGTTACCCTACAGCGAGGGCGATCTGCTCCATACCCGCAGTGGCGGTACCCCCTATGGACCCTCGCACCTCGCCGGCATCGACAGCAACCTCCCCTTGTCCGATGAGGAGAAACGGCTCTGTCAGGCACTCGGGCGACGCCTGGCGGTCACGGCGCTCCGTCTCGAGGAGGACTGATGAATTTGGTCAAGGCCCCTGCCGTGCAGCTGCATCTGCCGCTCGAGATCCGCCCCGAGCCGACCCTGGAGAGCTATTTCGCGGGGCCAAATCTCGAGGCGCTTGCTGCAGTAACGGCGCTGGCTGGGGGTCAGGGCGAGCCCTATCTCTTGCTGGTCGGCGCCAGCGGTACCGGTAAGAGCCATCTGCTGCAGGCCGCTTGCCAGGCTGCGGTGCAAACCCAACGGCAGGCGCATTTCGTCCCTTTGGGACTCAAGGGTCTGGAGCCAGCCTTGCTCGAGGGCCTTGAATGGTTCGATCTGGTGGCAGTCGATGATCTGCACGATATTGCGGGCGATCTGGTTTGGGAGCGGGCGCTGTTTCATCTGTTCAATCGACTACGCGAACAGGGCGGTGCGCTTCTTTGCGCTGCCCGAGCCGCGCCCGATGCCCTGCCCTTCGCCTTGCCCGATCTGGCCTCGCGTCTGGCCTGGGGACCGCGCTACCGTCTCTTGCCCCTGTCTGATGCGGATTGCGAACAGCTCCTGATCGAATCGGCGCAACGGCGTGGTCTCCAACTGACGGTAGAATTGGTCCAGTTCATCATGCATCATTATGCGCGCGACCCAGCCTCCTTGCTTGACCTGCTGGCCCGACTCGACAGCCTGAGCCTGCGCGAACAGCGCCCACCCAGCATCCAGCTCTTGCGCCGCCTCATGTTGGGGCAACCATGATCAATCCCGCCGCCAGCCCTGGGCCAGGGCCTTGCGCCCCCAGATCCAGACATATTGGATACCGCTGAGTGTGATGGTGAACAGGCAGATCCAGCCCAACGCCTGGATGAGGCCTGCAGGCAGATCATAGAGCCCTGAATCAAGGATCACCGCGACCACCAGCATGATCTGCACCGCGGTATTGAGCTTGCTGCTGAGGATAGGCCTAGCCTCGATCTCACCGATCCCATAGTGGTACAGCAGCGCCCCGCTGACGATCACCAAATCGCGAAAGATCGCAGCCAGGACCAACCACAGCGGGATCAGCCCCTGGGCGCCAAGCACGAGAAAACAGCAGATTAACAGGATCTTATCGGCCAGGGGATCAAGCAAACCGCCGAGCCGGCTTTGCCAGCCATAGCGCTTGGCGAGATAACCGTCGAGTCCATCGGAAAGACCAGCGACCATGAACAGGCCGAGAGCCAAGCCAAACTCATGCCGAATAAGCAGATAGACGATGGGAATCACAGCGATAAGGCGGATGATACTAATGAGATTGGGCAGAGCGCTGAGCTTAAGAAATCCCATAGGTCATTGAGAAGGCAGTCAAACCGATCAACTGGCGCCAGTCATCGTTATACTAGCGCGATACCCTTGGATATGGAGAGACCGTGTGACCGACCAGCTCCCCTCTAAACTCAGTTATCGCGACGCCGGTGTCGATATCGATGCCGGCCACCAGCTGATCGAGCGCATCAAGCCTCATGCCGCTTCCACCGCTCGCCCAGAGGTGTTGGAGGGCCTAGGGGGATTTGGGGCGCTGTTTGAGCTCCCGCTCGATCGCTTCCGCCAGCCGGTCTTGGTCTCAGGTACAGATGGTGTGGGCACCAAACTCAAGCTGGCCATTACCCTCGGACGGCATGAGACCATCGGTATCGATCTGGTCGCCATGTGCGTCAATGATGTCCTGGTCAGCGGCGCTGAGCCTTTATTCTTTCTCGATTATTATGCCGCCGGCCAGCTCGATATAGCGGTCGCCGAATCGGTCGTGGCCGGTATCGCCCAGGGTTGCAGACTAGCTGGCTGCGCCCTGGTGGGGGGCGAGACCGCCGAGATGCCAGGGGTCTATGCCCCAGGGGATTATGATCTCGCCGGTTTTTGCGTCGGGGTTGTGGAAAAGGAGGCGATCATCCGCGCCGAACGCGTTCAGCCCGGGGATCTCCTGATCGGTCTGGCCTCATCCGGCCCCCATGCAAATGGCTATTCGCTGATCCGTCGGATCCTGGCCAGCCGAGGTCTCAGGCTCGATCAGCCCTGGGGGGGGAGCAGCCTCGGCGAGGTCTTGCTGACCCCGACCCGTATCTATGTCCGCTCGATCCTGACCCTGCTCAAGGCCCAGCCGGTCCATGCCCTTGCCCATATCACCGGCGGCGGACTCACAGATAACCTGCCGCGCGTCCTGCCTAGGGGAACCCAGGCGATCATCGATCGGTCGAGTTGGCAGCGTCCTGCCATCTTCGACTGGCTTCAGGGGCAAGGCGGGGTGGCCGAGGATGAGATGCTCCGTACCTTTAATTGCGGTATCGGCATGGTGATCTGTCTACCCGAATCGGCGGTTGAGCCCGCGCTCGACCTGTTGCGCAGCCAAGATGAAACCGCCTGGGTGATCGGGCGGATTGAGCCGGCGGAGGGAGCGCCGCGCGTGGTCTATCCGGGCCTGGGCAATGGGTAAGTCGACAGGTCTGCGGGTGGTGGTCCTGATCTCAGGGAGCGGGACCAATCTCCAGGCCCTCATCGATGCCGCATCCGCAGGTGCCCCCTTTCGGATCGTCGCCGTGATCAGCAACGAGCCGGACGCCTTTGGCCTGGAGCGCGCCAGGCGTTGTGGGATCCCCACCGCTGTCGTCAATCACCGCGACTATCCGGACCGTCCAAGCTTTGAAACCGAGCTGGCCCGGGCGATCGATATCCATGACCCCGGATTGCTGGCGTTGGCCGGCTTTATGCGCATCCTCACCCCAGCATTCGTCGCCCGCTATCTGGGTCGGATGCTCAATATCCATCCCTCGCTTCTACCCAAATACCGGGGCCTACATACCCATGAGCGGGCGCTGGCAGCAGGCGAAACCGAGCATGGCGCCAGCGTGCATTTCGTCACCGCTGAGCTCGATGGGGGGCCGGTGATCATCCAAGCGGTTGTGCCCGTACTTCCAGGGGATACGCCTCAGACCCTGGCGGCGCGGGTGCTTGTCCAGGAGCATAGGATCTATCCAGTCGCCGTGCGCTGGTTTGCCGAGGGACGCCTGCAACTCGGGACAGACGGACGGGTTTATCTCGATGGGCAGCCTCTGGAGACGGCCTACCGGCTAACAGCTGGTGCCTAAACAATCCGAGATCCGGAAAACCCGGTAAGCGGGCGAATGCGGGTATCCAAATGCCGGTCGACTCTGGATTCCGTTCCGGCCCCGGTTTTCACCGGCGTGGGGTTTCTCCACCGGAATGATGGGGGCAGTGCTGGCCGATTGGGCTGATAACTGGCCAAGCTCGCCAACTCAGGACCCCTTGCCAAAACCGCGCACTCGATCCTCAAACCATTGGGGATGGGCAAAAAGGGCTTATCACCAGGGTCTTGGGGGATTCTCAGGGCAGTTACTGGGTTCGAGACGCCTGCCAACAGGGCTGGGCAACTCGCCTAGGCTGGCGGCATTGCTAACTATTTGATCTCTAGGGGCCGGGTCGGCAATCTGGGCTCATCGCTTGGTAGAATCTCCCCCTGCCCCTCGGTGCGCCCATGGGGCTCGGCCTCGCGGTCGGAATAGGGCAAGCAGGTAGCGGGGCGCGCTGGGGTACAGGCAGGCGCATCGCGCACCAGACGCACATAGCCCAGATCCCACCTGGTACCATAGCCCAAATGCCCAGTGCGAAAGTCGAGTGTCCAGGCGCTGTCCGGATAGAAACCGGCAGGCTCAGCGGTCCAGAAACGGCCGGGAGGGGTGCGGGGAAAGGTCTGGCTGTCGATCGCCATGCCATAGCAGCCACGTCTGAGCAATGAACGCAGCTCCACCCGAGTCGGCAGGCGCCAATCGGCATGGCCGGCAAAACGCGACTCCCGCGCCAGATGATCGGCCTCTTGAAACCTCAGCCGCAGCGCCTCGCCCATCGCACAGCCGATCCCCCCAGTCCCTTCGGGGCACTGTTTCCACATCAGACCGGTGGATTCATCATAGACCGTGCCATCCTGCAGCGGCAGATAACGCCGGTCAGGCCCCGTCGGTATTGCCGTTTGCGGGCATTCCTGGGCCTGGCTAAACCCGCCGCCTATCAGCATGGCCCAGACCCAGATCCCTGCCCCCAGACTCAAGCCGAGATGCAGAATGACTCGCCAGCGACTGTTCGCAAAGTCAGGATTCATGAGCCCGGTACTCCTTACTCCTGCCTGGGCCAGCGATTCAGGATCAGGGGTTTCAATGCTCAAGATGCCCAGCCCTTCCCTCGATTCATGCGCCTTCTCCCGGCTTACCCTCAGGCAGGTGCCTGATCACCGCCCTCACCCCCTCTACTGCCGACGGCAGGGCTTAATGCCGGCGCACCGGCGGGGTTTCAGTGGAGACAGGCTCCTCGACTGCCAGCACCCGGCGTACCCGCCGCCCAATCAGGACACAGGCGCGTTCAAAGGCACGCTCGGCCTCGCGCAGATGCCAGTCCCATTCGGCAGGTGGCGCTGTGGTCGGGAACTGCCAATGACCTGTGATCAAGACCGAACCGATGCGGATCTCAAGTGTCCAGTCATGCCAGACCATGCCCCCCTGCTCCTCGTCGGCAAACTCCTGCTCAACCAGGCGGACGTAGTTTCCCGAGGGTTCGTCCATGGCGGTCTGCTCGGACAGGATCAGACTGTCATCGATACAGCTTGCCCAGCCGGTATGCACGGCGCTTGCCGTCGACATGAGCGCATGGATCAGGAGGGCCGGGGTCAGGGTCAGGGTCAGCGGGGTGTCCCAATCCGGCTCGCTGTTTTGGTCAAGCTCAGGGGTCATGGACATGCCATCGGGCAATTGGGTGGATGGTAGATAGACGCACTCAGAGCCTGCCAGCAGGGCAGGCAGACTGATCTTGGCGGTAGGCGCACCGCCTAACAACCCGAGCCCTCGGACAGAAGCTCGGCCTGATCCCTGAGATAGGCCGCGGCTCGATAAAGACCTACGAGGGTCTTGCTATCGGCAATGATCCCATCGTCGCACCAATCGAGCGCCTGGCTTAAGGGCAACCGATGGATCTCGATCACCTCGCCCGCCTCGTGGTCAGTCGCTGCTTCGCTCAGACCGCGTGCCAGCCAAAGATGAATAACCTCATCAAAGATCCCAGGCGAGCTGTACATTGGCCCTAGCTCGATCCATTCCTCGGCCCGCAATCCTGCCTCCTCGATCAGCTCACGTCGGCCAGTCTCGAATGGGCTTTCATCGGGATTACGCCGGCCTGCGGGCAACTCCCAGATCCAGCCGCCGGCGGCATGGCGATATTGACGCAATAGATACACCCGTTCCTGATCGTCCAAGGCCACAACTGCCGCCCCCCCAGGGTGATGTACCATTTCCAGGACGGACTGGCTGCCGTTGGGCAGCTCGACGGTTTCCACCGCGACCTCGATGACCTTGCCGCGATAGATGGACTCACATTTGATTGGCTGGCCTGCGCTCATAAAGGCTCCTGAAGAAGAGGCTTGACCGGATCGGATCCAGGATACTGGTTGATCCAAATAACGATTGATATTGGCCGCTCCAATATCATTGCTCTCTAAACTAGCCCCAATGCGCCTCCCCCAGCAAGGGTCTGTGGCCAAGGAGAGGAGGCACCTGCGCTGGGGCTCGTCGAGATCCTTGATCAACCCAGACTGAGGATCGCCTATGATAATCGGCCCGCTCGATCGGCGCGGCACCCGGCCGCTGCGTCTGCCGAGAGCCTAGGCCAGCAGGATCGCTGAACGACCCCAGGCCACCCTGAGCCCATGACCCATTGTTCCTGCATCCGGAAGGTCCATAGGGCTTCATTCGCCAAACCCACTCTCAGCGAGGCATGCCGTCTGGGCCTGGGGATGGGGCGGCCCCAGGCCTCGGCCGATGAGCCGGCCTGGCGATGATCTGCCGCTTGCGGCAGGTACCAGCAGGCTTGTCCTCTCTGCCGTCGCCCGCACCCAAGCCGGATGAGCGGTCCGGTTCAAAAGAAACCAGCCTAGCCCCGAGCGCTGATCTGCGCGGGCGCTTGGCACCGATCTGGTCTCTGCACCTCGGCGGTCGGATCGAGCTCAGCGAGGCGAGCCGGATCGCGGGGATCGGGCAACATCATACAGCCGGCGATACGCCCATCCCGGTAGGTGTAACCTGGTTTCTGCCTGGACAACACCAGCTGCTGCGCCTCGGCTGGGATCTCGCGGGCGCGGATGGGTTCGCCCAGAGCCAATGATCCTGCACCATCAGAACACCGATAAAATTGGCTAACTGCTCTAGGGCAAGGGCAAAATCACCTAAACCCAGCATTTGCTCAATCAACCAGCCTTTTTTCCATCCCAAAGAGCCTTGCAATGACCGAACACACCCTGCTGATCGCCCTGACCTTTGGGGTCTATCTTGTATTTGTCTGGTGGATCGGTTGGATCGCCTATCGGCGCACCCAGGATCTGGCCGATTTTATCCTAGGCGGCCAGCGTCTAGGCAGCGGGGTGGCTGCCCTTAGTGCCAGCGCCTCGGATATGAGCGGCTGGTTGCTTCTGGGGCTACCGGGCCTTGCCTATACCGCGGGCCTAGGCTCGGTGTGGCTTGCCGGGGGGCTGTTGCTTGGGACCTGGCTCAATTGGCGGCTGGTGGCAAAACGACTGCGCATCCTCGGCAATGCCTACGGGGGGGCCCTGACCCTCCCTGAATATCTCGCCAATCGATTCGCAGAGATCGCCATCCCCCTGCGCCTGCTGAGCGCTGCCCTGGTCCTGGTGTTCTTCAGTATCTATACCGCCTCTGGACTGGTTGCGGGCGGCAAACTCTTTGCCTCGGTCTTTGCGCTGCCCTATCCCTTGGCTGTCGGCCTGACCCTGCTGTCGATCCTGGTCTATACGGCGATCGGCGGCTTTCTGGCCGTTTCCTGGACCGATGTCTTCCAGGGCCTGTTGATGGCCTTGGCGCTCGTCTTGGTCCCGCTGATCGCCTGGGTTCAATTAGGAGGGGTCGAGCCGATCTTAGCCCGGCTATACACCTCTGCACCCCAGCTGCTGACCCCCTGGTATGACGGCCAGGGTCAGACATTCGGCCTATTGGGGATCCTATCGCTCGCCGCTTGGGGGCTCGGCTATTTCGGTCAGCCGCATATTCTGGCGCGCTTTCAGGCGATCTCTGGACCCGAACAGATCGGGGCAGCGCGCCGGATCGCGGTGGCCTGGGTTGCCCTAACCCTGACCGGTGCCGTTCTAACCGGGCTTGCAGGGGTCTTACTGATTGCACCGCCCTTGCCCCCAGAGTCCCGCGAAACAGTCTTTATCGTCCTGGTCAATCAGCTCTTTCACCCCTTACTTGCAGGAATACTGCTTGCGTCAATCCTGGCGGCAATCATGAGCACGGCGGATTCTCAGCTATTGGTCTGTTCCTCGACCTTTACCCAGGACCTGTATCACACCCTGGCGCGCCGCCAGGCGAGTCAGACCGAATTGGTCCGCACTGGACGGCTGGCGGTGGTGGGGGTCTCGATGATTGCATTCACTATCGCCCTCGATCCGGATTCGATGGTCCTGGATCTCGTGGCCTATGCCTGGGCGGGGTTTGGTGCCGCCTTTGGCCCAACCCTGGTGTTATCCCTCTATTGGCCAGGGATGAGCGGCTATGGTGCCTTGGCCGGGGTGCTGGTCGGCGGTTTGACCGTCTTGATCTGGCGGCCGCTAGCAGGCGGGATGTTGTATGAGATCGTCCCTGGGATCATCCTGGCAACCCTCGCCATCATCCTGGTCAGCCGCTGGCGACCCGCCTCCCGGTCAGCATGCGAGCGTTTCCAACAGATCCTATCGTCATCGAATGGTCATAGATCCTCAATAAAATTGCCGGCACCCTGAATCAGGTTTCAGTCAACACTGCGCGCATGACCACCATCCTGGTTATCGATGATGAGCCCGATATTCGAGAGGTCATCCGTTTTGCCCTCGAGGGCGCCGAGTATCAGGTCATCGAGGCTGGGCATGCCGACGAGGCCCGCAAACTGCTCAACCAAGAGCTCCCGGAGCTTATCCTGCTCGATTGGATGCTACCCGGGCGCTCAGGGCTGGAGCTGGCCCAGCAGCTTCGCCAAAACCCCAAAACCCGCCTGATTCCCATCATCATGGTCAGCGCCCGCGGGGAAGAGGGCGATCGAATCAGAGGGCTGGATACCGGCGCCGATGACTATATCGCCAAACCCTTCTCGCCGCGCGAGCTCGTCGCGCGGGTCAAGGCGGTGCTGCGGCGCGTCCACCTGGAGGAGACCTGTGACCAGATCGAGGTCGGTGGTCTGGTCATCGACAATCTCAGCCACCGGGTCACGGCGAATGGCCAGCCGATTGAGGTCGCGCCTACTGAGTATCGCCTGCTGTATTTCCTGATGACCCATGTCGATCGCGCCTTCAGCCGCTCGCAGCTCCTCGACCAGGTTTGGGGAGATCAGGTCTATGTCGAGGAACGCACCGTGGACGTCCATGTCCGGCGTCTGCGCAAGGCACTCGAGCCCACCGGGCACGACCGCCTCCTGCAGACCGTCCGCGGGGTGGGCTATCGCTTCTCGGATAAGACTTGAAACACCCTAAGTATCACTGGATTTGGCGCAGCGGCCTGGGTCAAGCAGCGCTCCTTGACCTCAGCCTGGTGCTGATCCCAGTCTCGTTTGGACTGCTGCTGATCGATCTTGGGGTAAACCCCCTCTGGGTCTGGCCTTGGGTTTGGCTCCTCCCGCTGGTACGCCACCTGTCTTTACTCATCCGGTTGGGGACATTGATCTGGCGGCAGCGCCGTTTGAGCCCACCCTTTCCGCTGGGGCTCTGGGGCATGGTCTATCGCGGGATCGCGCGCTATCAACAACGTGGGCGCAAAGGGCGCAGGCGTCTGTTGCGTTTTAGCCGGCGCTTTCGCGAGGCCGCTCATGCGGTGCCAGATGCCTTGGTCATCCTGGGCAAATACCATCGCATCGAATGGGCCAATCCTGCCGCTGCGTCGCTCCTCAACATCCATTGGCCGGCGGATGAGGGGCGTCCATTCACCAGCCTATTCAACCAGCCCGAGATCCTGCCCTTCATCGAGGCCGGTGAATATATGCGTCCGCTTGATCTCGCCCCAGAGCACAATCCCGCCATCATGCTCTCCCTGCGTATCGTGCCCTTCGGCGAGCGCAAGAAACAACGGCTCTTGGTCGCGCGCGATATCACCAAGATCTATCATCTCAATATGATCCGGCGCGATTTCGTCGCCAATGCCTCGCATGAGCTGCGCACACCCTTGACGGTGATTGCCGGTTTTATCGAAAACCTACTCGATGCCCCGGCGACCCCTCCGGCCCATCGCCGGCCACTGACCCTGATGCGCAATCAGACCGAGCGCATGCGCTCGATCATCGAGGACCTGTTGACCCTCTCTCGCCTAGAGATGGATACCACCCCAGAGACCCAAGAGGCGGTCGATGTCCCCGATGAGCTGCATCTCATCCTCCAAGAGGCCCAGGCGCTCAGTCAGGGACAGCATCGGTTCATCACCCGGATCGAGGAGGATGTCTTGCTGTTTGGCTGTCCGGCGGAGTTGCGCAGTGCGTTTTCTAATCTGATTTTTAATGCCGTCAAACATACCCCGCCCGGTACCCAGATCGCGATCGAGTGGCAACGTAACAGCGGTGGAGTCGAGTTGTGCGTTGCTGACACTGGGCCTGGGATCGCCCCCGAGCATCTACCGCGTCTGACCGAGCGTTTTTATCGGGTCGATCGGGCGCGCTCGCGCGATTCGGGCGGCACAGGGCTTGGCTTGGCGATCGTTAAGCATGTCATCAACCGCCACGAGGGGCGCCTATTGATCGCCAGCAGGCTTGGGCAAGGGTCGCGCTTTACCTGCCGCTTCCCCAAACAGCGGTTGCGGCTGCGGGATGAGGTCCAGGACACCCCGGCGCAACTCCCACTCAAGGAGCACCCTCCCTTAGCCAAAGGAGGATAGACGCGGGAGGATCTCGAGGGCGGCGGACTCGGCGGATTGAGTCTCCAGAAATGCCTGATAGACGCGCTCGCGCAGTTCTTTACCGGGTTTGAAATGAGGAACGCGCTTGGCTGGAAGGGCCACTGACTCACCGGTCTTAGGGTTACGGCCAGTGCGCGGCGGGCGATAATGCAGCGAAAAACTGCCGAAGCCGCGGATCTCGATCCGCTCGCCCGCAGCCAAGGCCCTGGTCATACATTCTAGGATCTTTTTGACCGCCTCCTCGATATCCTTATGTGGGAGTTGTTCCTGTTCAGCGGCGAGGATATCGATCAGCTCCGACTTGGTCATGGCTCCCATCCCCAAAGGCGACCGGGGACCGCTTGGCCCCCGATCAGACTCCTCAGCGACAAGTCTCTCGGAGGATCAGCTGCCGCGCTGGGCCTCTTCCATCTGTTCCTTCAGGATATCGCCAAGGGTGGCCGTGGCGGCGGCGGCATCGCGCGCATAGCCCTTGATTGCATTCTGCTCGTCATCGACGTCCTTGGCCTTCATCGAGAGGGTGATAGTGCGGTTCTTGCGGTCAACCCCCATGAACTTGGCCTCGACCTCATCGCCGACCTTAAGCACGCTGCGCGCATCCTCCACCCGATCGCGCGAGATCTCGGAGGCGCGCAGATAGCCCTCGACCCCCTCGGCCAGGGTAACGGTCGCGCCCTTGGCATCGACCTCGCTCACCACCCCCTTGACCACACTGCCCTTTTCATGCAGGGCCACATAGCTCGAGAAGGGGTCTTTGTCGAGCTGCTTGATCCCCAGGGAGATCCGCTCGCGCTCGGGATCGACCGAGAGTACCACTGCCTCGACCTCATCGCCCTTCTTATAGCGGCGCAGGGCCTGTTCGCCCGGCTCATCCCAGGAGATGTCGGAGAGATGGACCAGCCCATCGATACCGCCTTCCAGGCCGATGAAGATGCCAAAATCGGTAATCGACTTGATCTTGCCCGAGACATGATCGCCCTTCTTATGGGTTGCGGCAAACTCCTCCCAAGGGTTGGGCAGGCATTGTTTGATCCCCAAGGAGATCCGGCGCCGCTCCTCGTCGATGTCAAGCACCATGACCTCGACCTCATCGCCGAGATTCACGACCTTACTTGGATGGACATTCTTATTGGTCCAATCCATCTCGGAGACATGGACGAGCCCCTCAACCCCCTCCTCGATCTCGACGAAGCAGCCATAGTCAGCGATATTGGTGACCTTACCGAAGACCCGGGACCCCTCAGGATAGCGGCGGGCAATATTGACCCAGGGGTCCTCGCCCATCTGTTTCAGACCCAAGGAGACGCGCTGGCGCTCGCGATCGAATTTAAGGACCCGCACGGTGATCTCGTCGCCGATCTGAACGACCTCTGAGGGGTGCTTGACTCGGCGCCAGGCCATATCGGTGATATGCAGCAGACCATCGATACCGCCTAGATCCAGGAAGGCGCCATAGTCGGTGAGGTTTTTGACCACACCGCGCACCTCCATCCCCTCCTCCAGATTCTTCAGGAGCTGCTCCCGCTCGGCGCTGTATTCGGCCTCGACCACGGCGCGACGCGAGACTACGACATTGTTGCGCTTGCGGTCGAGCTTGATGACCTTGAACTCGTGCTCCTTGCCCTCGAGATAGGCGGTATCGCGCACTGGACGCACATCGACCAGCGAGCCCGGCAAAAAGGCGCGCACCGTCCCTAGATCGACGGTAAATCCCCCCTTAACCTTGCCGGTGATCACACCCCGGACGGTCTCGCCCTTTTCGAAGGCCTGCTCCAGATCATCCCAGGCCTTGGAACGCTTGGCCTTTTCGCGCGACAGGCGGGTAAAGCCGAAGCCATCCTCGACAGCATCGAGTGCCACCTCGACCTGGTCGCCGATTGCGACCTCCAGCTCGCCGTCTGGCCCGATGAATTGACTCCGGGGGATGATGCCCTCGGACTTGAGTCCAGCATTGATGAGGACGGCATCGGGGGTAATATCAACCACGGTGCCGATGAGGATGGCTCCCGGCTGAAGCTGGGTGGTATTGAGGCTTTGTTCAAAAAGTTCGGCGAAGCTTTCGGTCATGAGATCCTGGTATCCTGCAAGAATGGCGCGCTTGACCCATCCCATCCGGGGCGGGGTTGTTGACTGAATGAAAAGGCCGGCGTGCTCCCCGCCGACCCGACCTCGATCGATTCCCAAAATGCGGGTCGCTCACTGGCTGAGCGCATCCGGAAGGACGCGCCTAACCTCGGCCAGGACGCGCTCGAACACCTCTGGGATAGACATCCGGCTGGAATCGATGACGATCGCATCCTGAGCCGGACGCAGGGGCGCAGTCAAACGGCTGCGATCGCGTGCATCCCGCGCTCGGATGTCCACAATAAGCTGGTGGAGACTAGCACTCAATCCTTTTTCATTCAACTGTTTATAGCGACGTTCGGCCCGTACCTCTGGGGCGGCATCGAGAAAGATCTTTAAAGGCGCCTCGGGAAAGACCACGGTGCCCATATCGCGTCCATCGGCGACCAGGCCCGGCGGCCGCGCCCAGGCGCGCTGCCAGTCGAGCAGGGCGGCACGCACCTGGGGATGGGCAGCGACCCTCGAGGCTGCCAGACCAATCTCCTCGGTGCGGATGGCCTCGCTGAGATCCTCACCGTTCAGCCAGACACCCCCTTGTCGAAACTCGACAGCGAGGTTTTTGGCCAAACCCGTAAGGACTAGGGCATCATCAAGACCCACCCCTTGCTGAAGGGCAACCCAGGCCAAGGCCCGATAGAGGGCGCCGCTGTCAAGGGCGTGCCAACCGAGACGCTGGGCGAGAAGCTGCATCAGCGTGCCCTTGCCGGTCCCCGAGGGCCCATCGATGGTGATGACTGGAATCATAGGCGCTGGTCCGAGATCGCCAGCCCAGCCTGCGCTGCGAGGTGGACAAAATTAGGGAAGGAGGTCTCGACATTGGCGCAGTCGCGGATCTCAATTGGACCCTGAGCGCGCAGGCCAGCGATGGCAAAGGCCATAGCGATACGATGGTCACCCTGGGCGTCGATGGCCAGTTCTCCGGTTGCTGAACCCAGTGGACCGCCTTGGATCCGAATGCCATCGGCCAGGGGTTCGGCCTGGATGCCGAGGCGGCTTAGCCCATCGGCCATCGCTTGGATGCGATCGCTCTCCTTGACCCTGAGCTCAGCCGCCCCTCTCAAGACCGTCTCACCCTGGGCACAGGCAGCGGCGATAAACAGCGCCGGAAACTCGTCGATAGCCAATGGCACCTGCTGGGCAGGGATCTTGATCCCGCGCAGCGGCGCCGCCTTGACCCGGATATCGGCGACTGGCTCGCCGCCTGCCGTACGGCGATCCAGGAGCTCGATATCGGCGCCCATGGCGCGCAGGATGTTGATCACCCCGACCCGGGTCGGGTTGATCCCCACCTCCTCGAGCACCAGATCCGATCCGGGGGCAATGCTGGCACCTACCAGAAAAAAGGCCGCAGAGGAGATATCGGCGGGAATCTGTAACCGGCAGCTGCGCAGACGCCCGCCGCCGCTCACACACACCTTCAGACCCTGGCGGCGCACCGCATAGCCGAATGCGGTCAGCATCCGCTCAGTATGGTCGCGGGTCGGCTCGGGCTCGTGGATACAGGTCTCACCCTGGGCATAGAGCCCAGCCAACATCAGACAGGACTTAACCTGGGCGCTGGCCATGGGGAGTCGATACTCGATACCGCGCAGGGCATCCGTCGGTTCGATCAGCAAGGGAGCCGTCCCCGCGGGGCTGGCCTGGATGCGGGCGCCCATCCGGGTTAAAGGATCCACGATCCGGCGCATCGGACGGCGGCTTAAGGACCCATCGCCGATCAGGGTGACCGGGAAGCGCTGACCAGCGAGGAGACCCGCCAGCAGGCGCATCGCTGTCCCTGAATTGCCCATATCGAGCGGTCCCAGCGGGGCCCTGAGCCCATCCCTGCCGACACCTTCAACCCAGACCTCGCCGTTTTCCGGATCTGTAATGGACACCCCCATGGCGCGGAAGGCCGCCAGGGTGGCGAGCGAATCGGCACCCTCAAGAAAACCGCTGATCTGGGTCTGACCCTCGGCGATCGAGGCCAGCATGATAGCGCGATGGGAGATCGATTTATCGCCCGGGACCCGCAAGCGACCGCGCAATGATCCGCCTGGGGCGACGAGAAAACGATAGTCAGGGCGTTCTGCCAAGGTCCATCCTCGCTGGATCTGCGATAAACTTCACAACTATACCAGCCGTTGTTAGACGAACCAATGGTCGCACGGCCTGCCTCATCCGCCCTAAGACAAACCCGGGTTGATTATTCATCCACCTTATGAGCATGCCGATCTCATCTAAACAAAGGCGCTGGCTAAAACAGCAGGTCCATCATCTCAAGCCCATTGTTCTCATCGGCCAGCAGGGATTGACCGAGGCGGTGCTGACCGAGATCGATCGGGCACTCAATGACCACGAATTGATCAAGATCCGCCTCGGTGCCCTTGAGCCCGAGACCCGCCTGGTCCTGATCGAGCGGATCTGTCAGCGCACCGGTTCGCAGCTGATCCAGCGGATCGGTCACATCGCCGCCTTCTATCGCTACAATCCGCGCAAGTCCAACCCGCTGAACCTGCCGGTCTGACCGCGAGATCCATCACCGATGAGCATCAAGGAATATTGCACCGCTGCCGAGGCCCACGGCGGTCTCTTGCTGGTCCGCCAGATTCCGGGCGTAGCCTTCAGCGACCGCGTCCAGATCAAGGATCATCAGGGGCGCCTGCGCACCGGTCAGGTCATTCGCGCCTCGGATGAGGAGGTACTGATTCTGGTCTTCGAAGGGACCGAGGACCTCGACCTGGAAAACACCTGGGTGCGTTTTCTGGACGAGCCGGTTGAATTGGCCCTATCGCCCGAGATCCTTGGCCGCGAATTTAACGGGCTCGGCGTGCCCCGCGATGGGCGACCGCCGATTCGCTCGGCATTGCGCCGCCCAGTTGGGGGTTCGGCGATCAATCCAGCGGCGAGAAACTATCCGCGCGAGTTCATCCAGACCGGGATCTCGACCATTGATGGCCTTAATTCGCTGGTGCGCGGGCAAAAGCTACCGATCTTTTCGGGCTCAGGTCTCCCGCACAATCGGCTGGCAGCCCAGATCGTGCGTCAGGCCAGGCTGATCGATGAATCCGCGGGCTTTTCGATCGTCTTTGCCGCACTCGGTGTTTCCTATGCGGATGCCAAGTTCTTCCGCGATGAGTTTGCCAACTCGGGTGTCCTGCGCAATGTGGTGATGTTCGTCAATCTGGCCGACGACCCCCCGGTCGAACGCCTGATCCTGCCGCGCACCGCCCTGACCGCTGCCGAATATCTGGCCTATGACCTGGACCGCCATGTCCTGGTCATCCTGACCGACATGACCAACTATGCCGAGGCGTTGCGCGAGGTCTCGACCGCCAAGGGCGATGTGCCGGCGCGCAAGGGCTATCCAGGTTATCTCTACTCGGACCTCGCCGAGATCTATGAACGCTGCGGGCGCATCCATGAGCGCCATGGCTCGATCACCATGATGCCGGTGGTTTCCATGCCGTCGGATGACATCACCCATCCGATCCCGGACCTCACCGGTTATATCACCGAGGGTCAGATCGTGCTCTCGCGCGAGCTCCATAATCAAGGGATCTATCCGCCGGTCAATGTGCTCCCGAGCCTGTCGCGTCTGATGAAGGATGGCATCGGCCAGGATTTTACCCGAGATGATCATCCGCGCGCCGCTGCCCAGCTCTATGCACTCTATGCGCGGGCCCAGGAGACCCGCAATCTGGCCTCGATCATCGGCGCCGATGAGCTGTCCGAACGCGATCGGCTGTATCTGAGCTTTGCCGACGCCTTTGATCAGCGCTTCGTCGGTCAGGGCGAGGACGAGGACCGGTCGATCGAGGCCACGCTCGATCTTGCCTGGGAGCTGATGAGCATCTTCCCGCGCGACATGCTCACCCGCGTCAACGAGACCGATCTCGCCAAATATTACCGCGGACAGGAGACATGACCTCGGTCAGCTGTGACGATTGCGCGGCGGTTTGCTGTCGGCTCGAGGTCATCTGCCCGAGCGAGACCGGCATCCCGCCGTATCTGACCACCCGCAATCCCTGGGGGATGCGCGTTATGAGACGTCTGGACGATGCCTGGTGTGCAGCCCTCGATCGCGATAGTCTGCGCTGCCGCATCTATGAACAGCGCCCCGAGGTCTGCCGCAACTTTGCGATGGGCGGCCCCGACTGTCTCGCCGAGCGGAGCAAACCATGGCCCAATCGCTGATCAAGGTCCCGCCGACCAAAAATACCCTCATCCGTCTTAAGAAACAGATCCGGTTTCTCGAGGACGGTCACGACCTGTTGGAGCGCAAACGCGAGCTCCTGACCCGGCTTGTGTATGAGCGGATCGGCGAATACCGGCGTTTGCGCACCGACTGCGAGCAACTGCTTGCCCAGGCCTATCGCTGTCTGGCGATCGCCCATCTGCGTCTCGGCAGCCGCTCCCTGCGTCAGGCTGCGCTGGGCAGCGAACCAGCCATTGCGGTCGAGATCCTGCCCCGGCGGGCGCTAGGGGTTGAATATCCCTCGGTGACCAGCGCCCCACTGCCGCTCAAACCGGTCGGTCTACTTGGTACCGATATCAGCTTCGACACCGCTCGCGCGCAGCTGGCCGCCGCCGCGGTCATGCTGGCGCAGCTTGCAGAGGTCGAGATTGCCCTTTATCGCCTGCTCGAGGAGCAGCGTAAGGCGCAAAAGCGGGTCAATGCCTTGAAATATAACATCATCCCCCGCTATCACCGGACCATCCATTTCATCCAATCGGCCCTCGAGGAAGAGGAACGCAATACCCTGTTTCAGGTCCGCCTGCTGGGCAAACGTATCCACCGGCTATCCAGCGATTGAGATGGATAACAGGTCCAACAGCCTGAATAAAACGGCATGGATCTGGGTAAACTCGGCTGGTTGCGCAGCCATGATCTGCTCAGCGGTTTGAACAAAGGGACCAGGTTGAAGCGAGTTGGCATCCTGGCTGACGAGATCTTGCAGACCCTGGGGTGTGATCTCGAGATGACATTGCAGACCCAAAATGCGCCCATCATATAAGAACCCCTGATGTTCGCAGGCGGCGCTACGGGCAAGATGGATGGCACCTGTGGGTAGATCAAAGGTGTCATGGTGCCAATGGAAGGCCAGGATCTCGCCGGGTAGCTCGGCGGTCAGCGGCAGGGCCCTGGCCTCTCCCGTCAGCTGGACCCTAAACCAGCCGATCTCGGCATGGTGCTGGCGATAAACCCGGGCACCCAACACCTGGGCGATGAGCTGGGCACCGAGACAGACCCCAATGACCTGTTTACCGGCCTGGATACAGTCGGCGATCAACCGCTTTTCCGCACCTAGCCAAGGATAGTCGGATTCATCATCGACCCCCATCGGGCCGCCCATCACCACGAGCACCCCGACCTCAGGGACGGCAGGCAGGGGCTCATGGGCGAATAGACGAACCGGGAATAAACGATGACCCCGCTGATGCGACCAAGCGGCGATGGCACCAGGCCCTTCGAAAGGGACATGTTGCAGGCATACCAATGTCTTGGAACCCATCTCTGACCCCCTTACTCCCCACTATGCCGACCGTTCAAACCCCTAGGAGCCGCGCATTCACATCGTGCAATACCAGGCTTCTAAATCTCTTGGCGCGCAACAGATCGGAGTCGGTCCAGGGCTCGGATTGACCGGCGGTGAGCTCGACCCAGCGCTCGAATGACGAACGCGGGGAGAGGACCTGACGCTGTCCATCGAACAGGGTGCTTTTGCGCGGGTCGCCTGCCCAGTAGACGGTCTGGGGTTGTTCGGGACGCCACCAGATAAACCAGCGGTCGCTACCTTCGTGATAGATCCGTATCGCCAACATACCGCTTGCTAGCGCCGCGAAGGCCAGGGCATCGGGAAAAAGCTGGGGCAGGCGATCGGTTACAAAGATAGGCTGATGCGTCGTCTCCTTGAGCCAGGAGACCAGAGCACGGATATCGGCAACAGCCGGCGTCTGACCATAGGTTATCACCAGGGATCGATCGACCAGCGCCGCACCGCTGGCCCGCGCCAGCGCCAACAGGGCCTGACCCAGGGTGCGGTCGGTCAGATGCCCGTGACCTTCTGCCTGGATCTCGATGAGACCAGCGCCCCTTTGCTCCTCCAGGAGACGCAATGCCGACATGAGCGCCGCGAGGTCTTGATCGCTCTCGCTTAAATCCAAGAGCCGCCGGGTGCTCTGATAACCGATGACTGCCAGGGCAAAGACCTGGGCCATCTCGGCACAGCGCAACCGGACTGGGAGAGGGAGATAGCGAGGTGTAGAATGATGACAGGCAATCAGTCCCCAAAGCTCGCCCTTGATTTGGATCGGAAAGGAGAGCGAGGCCCTGACCCCCATGTTATTGAGATATTCGAGATGGATCGGCGAAACGGCGCGCAGATCTGACAGGGACAGATCGGCCAGCTCGCCTGCGTTGAGGCTTAGGATCGGCACGGGATCGGCATGGATATCCGGGATCTGGCGATGGGAGTTGAGCTGGTAAAGCCTACGCGCGATCTGGGGGACGTCTGAGGCTGGATAGCGCAGACCCAGATAGGGAGGCAGACCCGGCTCTAGGCTCTCTGTGATCACCTCACCGCATCCATCCTCACGAAAACGATAGATCATGACCCGTGCGAACCCGAGCGCGGTGCGGATCTCATCGACTAGATACTGGCAGTGCGCCTTCCAATCATCCTCAGCATGGGGCATGCGATAGAGCTGATGCGGGACTGGGCGATAGGCCGCAGTGCGTTGATCGGGGGGCAGACTCCTTTCGAGCTCGATCAACCAGCTCTCCTCAGTGCAAGAGAGCAGGGCATCAAGGGTCCCTTGCGGGCCGGACAGCAGGTCTGCATAAAACCGCTTTTCACCACCAGCCAGCACCCAGGGTTCACCCATCTTGAGAGACGCCTGGATATCATCGCAGGGCATGAAACCCGGCAGCAGATCGACCACCGATCGACCCAGAATGGCCTCAGGTAACCAGTCGGTCCACTCCTGAAGGTTGGCGCTGGCATAGCAGATGATGGGGCTGCTTGGGTGCCCGCCGATCAGACAACCCCAGGGTTGGATGGCCTGCACGCGATGCAATTGCTCGCGTTCACACTCGGCGATTAGGGCATATGGCTCGGTCATGGTAAGACACCAGGCTGAGGTGAGCTGGGCAGAGATTAATTATTGCATAGCCTTAGGCCGCTGCCTCCCAACCAGGCAGACATTGCAATATTGAATGCTCAGTATTGATCTTTTGCATATTCAGGTATACTCGCGGCCCCATCGCAATTCATCACCTCGTTGTGCATCTAGACTGGAAAGCGCTGATGACCCAAAAGCCCGATCTCGATCCCCAAGAGACCCAGGAATGGCTCGATGCCCTGGAGGCGGTACTCGAAAACGAAGGGATTGAACGCGCCCATTTCCTGCTCGAGCGCCTGATCGACAAGGCACGCCGCTCGGGCGCCTATCTGCCTTACAGCGCCAATACCGCCTATCTCAATACCATCCCAGTCACCCAGGAGCGCCCCTTCCCGGGTGATCTGGCCCTGGAGCGGCGGATCCGCTCGCTGGTGCGTTGGAACGCCATGGCGATGGTGGTCAAGGCCAATCGCCAATCCACAGAACTGGGTGGACATATCGCGAGCTTTGCCTCCTCAGCGACCCTGGTAGATGTGGCCTACAATCATTTTCTGCATGCCCGTACCCCTGAGCATGGGGGCGATCTGGTGTTCTTTCAGGGTCATAGCGCCCCGGGGATCTATGCCCGGGCCTTTCTCGAGGGCCGGCTCACCGAGGAGCAGCTCCACAACTTTCGGCGTGAGGTCGACGGTCGGGGTCTGTCGTCCTATCCGCATCCTTGGCTGATGCCCGGCTTTTGGCAGTTCCCGACTGTCTCCATGGGCCTAGGACCCCTCATGGCCATCTATCAGGCGCGCTTCATGCGCTATCTGCATCATCGCGGGATCCTGAATACCGAGGGACGCAAGGTCTGGGCCTTTCTGGGAGATGGTGAGATGGATGAGCCCGAGTCGCTCGGCGCCATCGCGCTGGCGGCGCGCGAACGGCTCGATAACCTGGTCTTTGTGATCAACTGCAACCTCCAGCGTCTCGATGGTCCGGTGCGCGGCAATGGCAAGATCATCCAAGAGCTCGAGGCGGTATTCAGGGGCGCCGGTTGGAATGTGATCAAGGTAATCTGGGGACGCTATTGGGACCCGCTGTTTGCCCGCGACAAACAGGGTCTGTTGCTCAAACGTATGGAGGAATGCGTGGACGGCGACTATCAGGCCTACAAGGCCAAGGGCGGCGCCTATACCCGCGAGCATTTCTTCGGCAAATATCCTGAGCTTAAGGCCATGGTGGCCAATCTATCCGATGAGGATATCTGGCGGCTCAATCGGGGCGGCCATGACCCGATCAAGGTCTATAACGCCTATGCTGCAGCCATGGCCTGTCAAGGTCAGCCGACCGTCATCCTGGCCAAGACGGTCAAGGGCTATGGCATGGGGATCGCAGGCGAGGGGATGAATATCACCCATTCGCAGAAAAAGATGGGCGAGGAGGCGCTGCGGGCCTTTCGCGACCGGTTCAATATCCCGATCTCGGACGATCAGCTCGCCGAGACGCCTTTTTATAAACCAGCGCCGGATAGCCCAGAGGCCAAATATCTCCAAACCGTACGCGAGCGGTTCGGGGGCTTTTTGCCGGCGCGTTCCTCAACTGCCCCACCCCTCGAGGTCCCGCCCCTGGAGTCCTTTAAGCCCTTGCTCGAGGGCAGCGGGGAGCGCGAGCTGTCGACGACCATGGCCTTCGTGCGTCTGCTCAACCTGCTGGTGCGCGACCCCGCGATCGGGCGGCTGATCGTCCCCATCGTTCCCGATGAGGCCCGTACCTTCGGCATGGAAGGGATGTTCCGTCAGCTCGGGATCTATTCCTCCCAGGGCCAGCTCTATAAGCCGGTCGATGCGGACCAGCTGATGTATTACCGGGAAGACAAACAAGGTCAGATCCTGCAGGAAGGGATCAATGAGGCTGGCGCCATGTCCTCTTGGATCGCGGCGGCTACCGCCTATGCCAATCATGGCTTAAGCATGATCCCCTTTTATATCTTCTATTCGATGTTCGGTTTTCAACGGGTCGGCGATCTGGCCTGGGCGGCAGGCGATCTGCGCGCGCGCGGCTTTCTGATCGGCGGTACCGCCGGGCGCACCACCCTCGCCGGCGAGGGACTGCAACATCAGGATGGACACAGCCTGGTCTTGGCCTCGGTCATCCCGAACTGTATCGCCTATGACCCGGCCTATGCCTATGAACTGGCGGTGATCATCCAGGATGGCCTGCGGCGGATGTATCAGGAGCAGGAGGATGTCTTTTATTACATCACGGTGATGAACGAAAACTATCCTCAGCCGCCGCTGCCCGAGGGTAGCCAGGAGGGGATTCTGAAGGGTCTCTACCCGGTCAGGCGCAGCCAGAACGGACTGCAAGAGCAGGTCCAGCTCCTGGGTTCGGGCGCCATCCTGCGCGAGGTCTTGGCCGCAGCCGAGCTCTTAGAACAGGATTTCCAGGTGGGCTCAACCGTCTGGAGCGTGACCAGCTTTGGCGAACTGAGACGCGAGGGGATCGAGATCGAGCGCTGGAATAGGTTGCACCCGGATCAACCGCCGCGTCTTTCCTATGTCGAGCGCCAACTTGGTCCCCGGCCAGGCCCAATCATCGCGGCGACCGACTATATCCGTCTCTACGCCGATCAGATTCGGCCCTATCTCTCGCGGCGCTATGTGGTCTTGGGTACAGATGGCTTCGGGCGTAGCGATACCAGACGCAAACTCAGAGAGTTCTTTGAGGTCGATCGCCATCAGATCGCGCTGGCCGCCTTGAAGGCGCTCGCCGACGAGGGAGGCATCCCGGTCGCTCAGGTCTTGGCAGCGATCGAGCGCTATCAGATCGACCCAGACAAGCCCAATCCAGCCACTGTTTAAGCCCCCAGGCCTGAGTGAAGGAGTAGTGCGTGTCAAACCTCGAAGAGATCCTAGTACCAGATATCGGTGACTTTGCCAATGTCGAGATCATCGAGATCCTGGTCGCACCCGGCGAGCGGATCGCGCCCGAGCAGCCGTTGCTGACCTTGGAAAGCGACAAGGCCACCATCGAAGTCCCTGCCCCCATCGGCGGGATCGTCCAGGAGCTTCTGGTCAAGGTGGGGGATCGGGTCAGCCAGGGTGACCGGCTAATGCGGGTCGAACGCAGCGAGCCGGGGACTGCCCCGGCGGCCGAGCAACAGGCGGCGGTGCGCGCCCCTGAGCCTACGCCTCCGCCACCCCAGGCGGAGGCCGTGGCGGCGAGTCCCCCCGCCCCCGCCGCCGCTGACTCTGTCTCGCCGGCGGCCAGTTTCCCTCCCCTTCCCCCGCGTGCCCCTGGCGATCCAGAGCCGCGCCCCGCCCCCATCCTGCCGCGGCCTGAGGATTTGGCGGCCATCGCCCGGGGCCGTAAAGCCCATGCCAGTCCGGCGGTGCGTCGATTTGCCCGCGAGCTTGGGGTTGAGCTCGCCCAGGTCAGGGGATCTGGCCCCAAGGGTCGGGTCCTGAAAGAGGATGTGCAAGCCTATGTCAGGCAGCGCCTAGCCCAGACTGAGTCCCAGCCAGGGCCGGCAGGCCATTCGTCCTCGCCTCTCCCGGCAGTCCAGACCGCGGCTGGCCCGGATTTCAGCCAATTCGGGCCCATCGAGATCCAGGATTTACCGCGTCTCCGCAGGCTCAGCGGTCGACATCTGGCGCGCTGCTGGCAGGAGATCCCCCAGGTCACCCAATTCGACGAGGCCGATATCACTGAGCTTGAATCCTTTCGCCAGGCTCAGAAAGAGGCCGCTGCCCAGGCAGGGGTCCGTCTGACCCTGTTGCCATTCTTGCTGAAGGCGACAGCCAAGGCGCTTGAACGCATGCCAATCCTTAAATCCTCGTTGACCCCAGATGGTGAGCGTCTGGTCTATAAGCATTACACCCACATTGGGGTTGCCGTGGATACCCCCCAGGGGCTGGTAGTCCCAGTGGTGCGCGAGGTCGAACAAAAGGGACTATTTCAGCTTGCCGCTGAGCTTGCGCAGCTGAGCGAGCGGGCACGTGCCGGCAAACTGACCCCCAGCGATCTCCAGGGCGGTTGTTTTACGATCTCGAGCCTAGGCGGGATCGGCGGCAGCGCCTTTACGCCCATTGTCAATGCTCCGGAGGTTGCGATCCTCGGGGTCGCGCGCGCGGCCCTGCGTCCGGTTTGGGACGGTCAGACCTTTGTCCCCCGCCTGATGTTGCCCCTGGCATTGTCTTATGATCATCGGGTGATCGATGGTGCCGATGGGGCGCGCTTTATCACCCTGTTGAGCGGATTGCTCGGCGATATCCGGCGTCTATTGCTTTAGGTGAGAAGGTTTGACCGCGAGGACCTGAGCCCTAGCTCGCGCTCGATCGCCCTATCACTGCGGGTTGGCCTCGGGCGCACCCTGATTACCCCAAACGCCCCGGCAAGCCGGGGTTCAAGATGAGGTTTCAAGCCCCTGGAGAGCACATGAACCATATCATCGAGGTTAAGGTTCCAGATATCGGCGACTTCAAGGATGTCGAGGTCATCGAGGTGCTGGTCGCACCTGGCGACCAGGTAGAGGTCGATTCATCCCTGATTACGGTCGAGAGCGACAAGGCGAGCATGGAGATCCCCTCCCCTGCCGCCGGCGTGGTCCGGGCCCTGCATGTCCAAGTCGGCGACCGGATCTCGGAGGGCGACCCGATCCTCAGCCTTGAGGTCGCAGATACCGCTGCGTCCAGCCACCAGCCGGTCGAGTCGCGCCCAGCCCAGGTGGAAGCGGTCTCTCAGCCAACCCCTAGCGAAGAGATCCTGACCGAGATCGCGGTGCTCGGCGCCGGACCCGGCGGCTATACAGCGGCGTTTCGCGCCGCCGATCTTGGCAAACAGGTGGTGTTGATCGAGCGCGAGCCGACCCTGGGGGGGGTTTGTCTCAATGTCGGCTGTATCCCTTCCAAGACCTTGCTCCATACGGCAGCGGTCATCGAGGAGGTGAAATCCCTGGCAAACCTGGGGGTGACCTATGGCGCGCCTGAGATCGATCTCGCCCGCCTGCGCGCCAGTAAAGACAGGGTGGTAGCGAGGCTGACGGGCGGTCTGGCAGCGCTGGCCAAACAACGCCGGGTGCGGATCATCCAGGGTGAAGGGCGTTTTGAATCGCCCAATCGGCTGCGGGTTGAAACCGCAACAGGGATGGTAGAGGTACGCTTTGATCAGGCGATTATCGCTTGCGGATCATCGCCAATCCGCATCCCAGGTTTTCCCCATGAGGACTCGCGGGTGATGGATTCGACTGACGCCTTGGCGCTCGCTGATATCCCCGAGCGTCTACTCATCGTCGGGGGAGGAATCATCGGGCTTGAGATGGCCGCGGTCTATAGCGCCCTGGGCTCGCGTATCGATATCGTCGAGCTCAAAGACCAGTTGCTGCCCGGCTGCGACCCCGATCTGGTCCAGGTGCTCGCCAAGGTCCTCAGGCGGCGTTACGAGAATATCTGGCTCAATACCCGGGTGACCCAGATGGAGGCCGCACCCGAGGGGATTCGCGTCGCCTTTGCAGGCGGATATCAGGGCACGGAGCTTTACGATAAGGTCTTGGTCGCGGTCGGGCGGGTCCCCAATGGTAAGCAGATCAACGCCGAGGCCGCCGGGGTTGAGGTGGATGGGCAAGGATTTATCCGGGTCGATCGGTATCAGCGCACCAATATCCCGCACCTGTATGCCATCGGCGATGTGACCGGCGGACCCATGCTTGCCCACAAGGCCAGCCACGAGGGCAAGGTCGCAGCCGAGGTGATCGCCGGTCTGCCTGCCCTCTTTGATCCCCTGGGTATCCCGGCGGTGGCCTATACGGATCCCGAGGTCGCTTGGGTCGGGCTGACTGAAACCGAGGCCAAGGCCAAGGGTATCCAGTATGAGAAAGGTGTCTTCCCTTGGGCGGCGAGCGGACGCGCCCTGGGGCTGCACCGCGAGGAGGGTTTAACCAAACTGTTGTTTGATCCCCAGACCAAGCGTCTCCTGGGCGCAGGGATCGTGGGTCCGAACGCCGGCGAGCTGATCGGGGAGGCGGTCTTAGCGCTCGAGATGGGCGCCGATATGGAGGATATCGCCCTGACTATCCATCCCCATCCGACCCTCACCGAGACCCTGGGCCTTGCCGCCGAGCTGGCGCATGGATCGATCACCGATCTCATGCCACCCAGGCGGTCCAACTAAGGATCAACCCAGTCCATTCAGGATCGGTGTACCTGCCCAGCTGCGCCACTCACCCCTCACCCGGGCCCTATCAACCTCACCCCGGTGAAAACCGGGGTCCAGAGAACCCCCCAGGCCTGGCAGATGTTTTTGGGATCCGGGTTGTGGATTCCGGCCTTCGCCGGAATGACAGCGCCTGAATGACAGGAATCATACTGGCTGAGCCGCCCTAACTGAACCGCAGCTCGAGACCGACCGCGGCCAGGCGCTCGGCCTCCTCCTCGAGCTCAAGCCGGGTTAAGGGATGGGCGTCCAGCCAACCCTCGGGGAAGCGCAGGATCAGGGTCGACTGATCGACGAGTAAGTCAGGATTGGGCTTGGTATCGGCCGAGCGTCCGCGGTGCAACAAGACCGCTAGCCGTAACAGGACACAAAGCCGCCGGGCGGGTAGCTGCACAGCGCGCGGCAGGGTCGCAAACTCTTGGATTGGAAACTTGCGCCGATGTCCGAGCACCAGGGCAGCGAGCATGGCCTGTTCCTGGCGCGCGAATCCCGGCAGATCGGCGTTGCGTAGCAAATAGGCGCCATGTTTTTGATAATGGCTATGGGCCACCATCAGCCCGATCTCATGCAGACGCGCTGCCCAGGCGAGCAGTAAGGGATGCTCGCGGTCGAGCAGGGCCCAGGGTTCGCGCGCCTGCTCATAAAGACCCAGCGCCGTGGCCTCGACGCGCTGGGCCTGCTCGAGATCGACATGAAACTGACGGCCCAGGGCGCGTACCGTGCGCTCGCGCACATCGCCGTGTTGCCGTCCGACCATCTCATAGAGCACGCCCTCGCGCAGGGCATAATCCGAGACCTGGAGATGGTCGATCCCGAGCGACTCGAACGCGGCGTTTAAGACCGCAAAGCCGCCCGCAAAAACCGGCCGCCGCTCATCGCTCAATCCCTTCAGGTTCAGGGCCGAGGCCCGGCCGGATGCAAGCAAAACGGAGCGCAGCCGCGCCAGGGATTCTGCCGAGATCCCATCCTCACACCAACCCTCAGCCTGCACCACGGTGGCGATGGCGCGAATGGTCCCCGAGCTGCCGATCGCCTGTTCCCAACGCGCCCGCCGGAAAAGCTCGCGCACGGGCCGAATCTCCAGCGCACCTGCCAACTCGGCGCGCTGCATCGACTTGGCCGTGATCCGGCCGTCGGCAAAATAACGGCGGGTCATGCTGACACAGCCCATATATAGGCTTTCGCGCAAACGCGCCGAAAATCCCTGGCCGACGATGATTTCGGTGCTGCCGCCGCCGATATCGATCACCAAGCGCCGTTCGCTCCCTGCGGCCAGTCCATAGGCCACCCCCAGATAGATCAGCCGTGCCTCCTCCCGCCCAGCGATGACCTCGATGGGATAACCCAGGGCCGCCTCAGCGCGCTCGATAAAATCCGAGTCAGGCGCCAGCTGGCGCAGGGTATTGGTCCCTACGACCCGCACGTCCCCGGGCGCAAATCCGCGCAGACGCTGACCAAAGCGCTCGAGACAGGCCAGGGCGCGCTCGGCAACCTCGGGGTCAACGCGATGATCCGGGGTTAGGGCCTCGCCGAGCCGCACCATCTCCTTCAGTCGATCAGTAATCTGGAGATGGCCGTCTGAGACGCGCGCAACCACCATATGAAAACTGTTCGACCCTAGGTCAACAGCTGCAATCGTCCGGGACCACGGCACGGGAAGGGTCTGGACGTCTATTTTAGGCATGGTCTAGATCAGCTTGACCAGGATTGAGGGCACCGCAACCAGCTCGAGGGGGCTGAGGCCAGGGGTCTGCGATGACCAGGGCCGAACTCATGAAACCTTCTGCTCTGGATCAAGCCGACCTGCGAAATAATCCTGCAGGAAGGTCTCAAAATCGACCCGATCCTCTGCCTCGATTGCGCGTTGGCGGATGCTTGATTCAGCCGCCAGCTGCTCGAACCAGCTTTGCCGCTCAGGATCAAGCGACATACCCCGGAAGAGCCGGTCATGTTGTTCAGACCAGCGCCAGGCAAGCTCGAAAAAGCCTTCGCGGCGCGCTCGCATCTCCTCGAGCATCCTGGCCGATGGGGTCAGATCTGGATGATCGATCTTTTCACGCTCCTGCCTCAGGACCTGTCCATAGGTTCCATCGCTTGCCCCATCCAGAAGTTCAGCGATGCCTGTCATCTCGGATAAGATCTCATGCGCCCAGTCGCGCAACCTGATCCCCTGGCCATTACGCGCCAGGGTCAGGCCGGGCTCGCGCCCGCGATGGGCAACCAAAGTGAAATTATCATCGATATCGCGCCGCTCAGGTGTGCCGATCCTGGGGCTGTCCTCGAGCAGACAATAGAGCATCAGGGTTTCGAGCAGATACAGTTGCTCGAGACCGACCCCCAGCGGCTCGAAGGGATTGACATCGAGCGAACGCAGCTCGACATAGCGGATCCCACGCTGGCGTAGGGCATGGGTGGGTTTTTCTAGCCAGCCGGTGATCTGTTTGGGGCGCACCGTGCTGTAGTATTCATTCTCGATCTGGAGCACATTGGCATTGAGCTGCTCATAACGCCCCCCCACCTTGATCCCGATCGCCTCGTATTGCGGACAAGGGGTCTCGATCGCCCAGGTCAGGCTGCGCACATAGGCATCCAGGCTATCGTAATTGGCCTTCATCCCCAGACCCTCTTCCTGTTTGTTTTGATAGCCGATGTTGCCCATGCGCAAGGAGGTCGCATGGGGGGCATAGAGGGTGTGGGGATTGAAAGGGATGAGTTCAGTGGTTCGCCCTTGGACAAAGCTCGCGCAGACTGCAGGCGAGGCGCCGAAGAGATAGGGGACCAACCAGCCGACCCGCTGGAGATTGCGGATCATGGCCATTTGGGCCTCAGCGCGAAACCAGACCGCATCCCCAGGATCGCCCCGGTGTTCCTGATAAAGTTCCCAGAAGGACTCGGCGAACGAGAAATTGAAATGTACCCCCGCGATGATCTGCATCATCCGCCCATAGCGATTGGCAAGACCGCGCCGATAGACGGTCTTCATGACCCCGGCGTTAGAGGTCCCGTAATAGGCCAGCGGGATATCCGAGGCGCATTCGATGACACAGGGCATGCTCGCGCACCACAGGCGTTCGTCCCCCAGATGGCGGACGACAAATACATGCAGATCGCGTAAGAAATCCAAGGCTGCTTGGGCCTCGGTCTGGGGTGGGGTAATCAGCTCGAGGAGTGCCTCGGAGAAATCGGTGGTGATATAGGGGTGGGTCAGCGCCGAGCCGAGCGCGGCCGGATGCGGGGTTTGGGCCAGTCGACCATCCGGCGCAACGCGCAGCCCTTCCTTTTCTAGACCGATCCGATTGGCACCCAAGGCCAGGGTCGCACCCAGCCTTTGGAGCTGGTGGATGACTCGCTCCAGATCCAAGGGGGCTGTCATCGGGGTCAATCCCTCATCACGGCGCGCGTCCTGCGGGAGCTGCCGCGCTCTAATCGGATGCTGTCGGCTAGGATACGCGCTGCCTCTTCGGCCTCGATCCGCGCGATCGCCTTACGTTGGGCATCCAGCGCCTCCTCATCGACCTGATCGGCGTCCTCATCGACCGGCTTGAGCCCGCGCGCGCGGAGAAACCGCTCCTGTTCCTCCTTAAAGCGCTGGTTACGCCGCTGATCCTCAGCCCGCCGGTCCGCCTCGCGCAATGAGATCTGCTGCTCTTCCTCGGATTCGCGCGCCAGCCGCCCCCGCTCGACCAGCATCCTAAACCCTGGATCCTTGGCGATGCGGGCCAGCGAGCGCTGTTTGAGCGATTCCACAAGATCGCTCGGAACTGCATGCAAAGGCTCAAAGCTGGCGGGGGCGATCTGGGTCCAGGGTAAGGCATTGGGCAGGGCGCGCTCGCCATGTTTGTTGACAAACTGGGCAGTTGGAAAGCGAATGTCTGGCTCTACCCCGCGCAACTGGGTGCTGCCGCCGCTGATCCGAAAGAATTCGGCCATGGTCAGACGCAAGCGGCCCAGTTTGGCCTGTTCATTGGGCATATAGCGATTCAGCTCGATGAGGGTCTGCACCGTCCCCTTGCCGAATGTTGGTTCGCCAATGATCAGCCCGCGCCCATAGTCCTGGATGGCAGCGGCAAAGATCTCGGAGGCCGAGGCGCTCTCGCGATCGACCAAGACTGCCAAGGGCCCATCATAGGCCACCCCTGGCTCGCGATCGGCCTCGATCTCGACCTTACCGAACGCATCCTTGACCTGGACTACTGGGCCGGTATCGATAAAGAGACCCGTCAAGGCAGTGGCCTCGGTCAGCGAGCCGCCACCATTACCGCGCAGGTCGATCACCAGACCCTCGATTCCTCGCAAGACCAGCTCCCCGATGAGCTGGCGCACATCGCGGGTGGTGCTACGAAAATCGGCCGCACCCGTTCCCTCGGCCTCGAAATCGCGATAAAAGGCAGGAACCTCGATCACGCCGATCTTGACACCCGGCGCCTCGGCGAGATCGCTGATGAGATAGCTCTTGGCCGCCTGATCCTCGAGCTTGATCTCATTGCGCACTAGGGTTACCTCGCGCACCGGCTTGGCCGAACCAGTCGCCTTGGGCTGGATCTGTAAACGGACCACCGAGCCCTTGGGACCGCGGATCTTATTGACTACATCCTCGAGCCGCCAGCCGACCACATCCTCCATCGGTCCATCGAGCCCTTGGGCAACCCCCAGGATACGGTCACCTGGCTGGATCTGGCCGGACTCGCGCGCCGGCCCGCCGGGGACCGTGCTCTGAACGACCGTATATTCGTTGTCCGCGCGCAAGACAGCGCCAATCCCCTCGAGCGAGAGCTTCATGCTGATGTCGAAGTCCTCAGCAGTGCTCGGCGACATATAACTGGTATGCGGCTCGATCGTCTGGGTATAGGCATTCATAAAGGTCTGGAAGACATCCTCGGACCGAAATTGGCGGATCCGCCGCGCTAAACCCTCATAACGCCTGCGCAAACGCTCACGGATCTCGGTATTAGACCGATCGGCCAGCTTGAGCGACAAAAAATCATGCTTGATCCGCTTGCGCCAGCGCTCATCGAGTTCAGCGACATCGCGCGCCCAGGGGGTTTTGTCCGATTCAAAGGTGAAGGTCTCGGCGGTATCGAACTCAAAGGGCCCATCGAGCAACCGCAGGGCATAGGCAACCCGTTCATCGACCCGCATCCGATAGACGCGAAAGATATCAAAGGCGATATCGAGCTCGCCCCGGCGCAGTTGTTCATCAAGCTGGCGCGCGCCGGTCTGAAACCGCTCGATGTCGCGCGCTAGAAAGAAGCTCCGATTGGGATCGAGGGTTTTGAGATATTGCTCGAGTACGGCCTGAGCAAAGGCGCGATCGAGCGCAAATTTGCGGTAGTGATAACGCTCCAGCACCTTATTGATCACGATCGCCGTTTTGGTCTGGACCGGGGTTGGAAAGAGATCGGACAGGGGTACGGGCAGGGGCGCGGCCAGGGCCAGGCCAGCGCTCAATGCCAATGCCAGGATCAAGGAGCTGAACCAAGGGGGACGCTGTCTCATTGAGCCTTTACTCTTGGGAATACGGCGGGTTGATGGACCTGACGGCGATAGAGATCGGTGCGGCGACTGACCACGCGATCGACAAACAAGAGCCCATCGAGATGATCCATCTCATGTTGCACGGCCCGTGCCTCAAAGCCTTCCATCTCATAGAGATGTTCGACCCCGTCCAGATCCTGGGCACGCAACCGGATATGGGTGGCGCGGATGACATTGCCTGTATAGTCGGGAACAGACAGGCAGCCTTCGCGGCCGATGGCAAAGCCTTCCCAATGGAGGATTTCAGGGTTGATCAGGACCAGATGGCCATGATTGGGGGTTTTGGGTCGGGTGGAGACATCGACGATGATGATCCGCCTCAACACGCCAACCTGGGGTGCGGCGATCCCAACGGCGGCGGGACCAGCTAGACGCGTCTCTTCGAGATCAGCGACGAGATCGCGCACCGCCTGATCAAAGGATTCAACAGGCGCCGAGACCTGTTTGAGGCGCGGGTCGGGGAGCTTGAGAACCTTGAGGATCGCCATGCTTTACCCAATCAAGAGATCGACAGGGGTAACATCGATGGATATCCCGCGCGCCGCCAAGGGAGCGAGTGCCTCGATCAGCGACTCGAGGGTCTGGTCACTATAGCCCTGGATATTCATGATATACAGGGGGCGGTTGGATTCGCCGGCGACATCCGAATCGAGCTCGAGGATGTTAAACCCCTGAGCGGCCAGGATCTCCGTCACCTCAGCGACAATCCCGGCGCGATCGGCACCGAAGACCCGTACCTGAACATTGGGGGTGAGGTGCTGATGGAGTCCGCCGGTTGAGGGATCTAAATGGATGCGTAATCCAAGCGTCTCCGCGACTGGTTTGAGCGCATCCAGGATCTCACCCGGCGAGCGGGCGCTGCTCACCATCAACATAATGGCAAAATTGCCGCCCAGGCGGGTCATCGAGGCCTCGCCTAGATTGCAGCCGAACTCATAAAGCACCCGGGTCACGCGCGCTACGATACCGGGCCGATCGGCACCGACCAGGGTTAATAGATTCCACTCAGACATGCTCTTTCAATTCCCCCGAATCAGCCGGCATAAGCCAGATTAGGCTTGCTTGGCGCCCAGTCAGGCCATCGCGCCGGTAAGAAAAGAACCGTTTGGGTTGAGAAAAGGTGCATTCGCCACCGCCATATACCCGAGTGACCCCTAAGCGGGCCAGGCGCAGCCGCGCCAATTCAAATAGATCGGCATACCAACCGCTGGCAGCAGGCCGAAAGGCAGCGCTGGCAGCGGGATCCTCAGCGAGGAATCGCGCCCGTACCTCCTCGCCCACCGCGAAGGCATCGGGTCCAATCGCCGGGCCCAACCACACCAGGATCCGCTCGGGTACCACCGCTAAGGCTGCTACCGTTTGCTCGATGATCCCAGCGGCCAGACCGCGCCAGCCGGCATGGGCGGCAGCCACGCACCTGCCCTGATCATCGCACATCAACACCGGCAGACAATCGGCAGTCATGACGGCGCAGACCTGCCCAGGCTCGCAGGCAAGTGCAGCATCGGCCACTGGACAACCCCTAGCGGGCCAATCGAGGATCACCTGGCAGCCGTGCACCTGCTCCAACCAAAGGGGTTCGGCTGGCAGGCCGAGACGCTCATACAGAAGCGCCCGGTTGTGCGCAACCCGTTTTGGGTCATCGCCCACCCGGTCGCTGAGATTCAGGCTAGCAAACGGCCCCGTGCTCGTCCCCCCGCCGCGGGTCGTCGAGCAGGCCCGCACCCAGGGTGGCGCTGGCCAGTCAGGGGTCAGCCATTCCACGAGCCGTCTCCCGCCGCAATAGATCCAAAAGCGCCGCCAGATCAGCGGCCAAGGGCACCTCCCATTGCATCTCGATACCGCGCTGCGGATGCACCAGCCCCAGGCGGATGGCATGCAAGGCCTGACGCGGAAAGTGCTGGAGCGCCCTGACCAATTCAGACGAGGCACCGCGCGGCGGAGAGGGTCTCGCCCCATAGCTCTGATCGCCGACCAGCGGGCGCCGGATATGGGCCAGATGGACGCGGATCTGATGGGTCCGACCAGTCTCAAGCTGTACCGCCAAGAGTGTATGCCCAGGCAGGGATTCAAGCACCCGATAATGGGTGATGGCCGGTCGGCCATGAGGGACAACGGCCATCCGGGTACGCTGGGTGGGATGGCGGCCGATCGGTGCATCGATCCGCCCGCCGCCGATGAGCATGCCCTGGGCCAGGGCAAGATATTCGCGATGGACGCGGCGCTGCCGAAGCTGTTCCACCAAGGCGCAATGGGCCTCCAGGGTACGGGCTACCACCATCAGCCCAGTGGTCTCCTTATCGAGCCGATGGACGATGCCAGCGCGCGGCAAGGCGGCCAGGGAGGGGTCATGATGGAGGAGCGCATTCTGGAGGGTGCCGTCTGGATTGCCTGCTGCCGGATGGACGACCAGACCGGCCGGTTTATTGATGACCAAGAGATGGGCGTCCTCATAGACGATGTCGAGGTCGATCGCTTGCGGACGAGGACCATCAAGCGGTATCAGCTTGGCCTCGATACAGATCGATTCACCGCCAAAGACCCGGTCGCGGCTGCGGTAGGGGCGACCATCGACCAGGACCTGTCCAGACTCGATCCAGCCTTGGAGATGGCCTCGCGAAAACTCAGGCAACAGCCTTGCCAAGACCCGATCCAGTCGCTCGCCGTTTTGTTCAATCTGATCGGGCGCGATCCGCAGGAACCGCCGCACAAGCATACAGGTATCAGAGGTCATGGAGCACCCGCTAGCAGAGCCTGGCCCCCGTCATCCTGGGGTTCGGGTATACTGGGGGCGATTCGAAACGGACACGCATGCACCATGTCAAGTAGCGGTAAACGATTGGTTGTGATTGTGCTCGCGACCCTGATCGCGGGTTGTGGGATCTTCGGCAAACAGGGCGATGAGACCGAGGACTGGAGCGCCGCCAAGCTCTATGCCAAGGCCGCCGCTGAGTTAAAGGCGGGGTCCTACCAGCGTGCCATCGAGCTCTATGAAAAGCTTGAGGCCAGATATCCCTTCGGGCGTTATGCGATGCAGGCCCAATTGGATGTCGCCTACGCCCATTATCGCGCCGATGAGCCCGAGGAGGCGCTCGCGGCTGCCGATCGTTTCATCAAGCTCTATCCTCAGAACCCACATGTCGATTACGCCTATTATCTCAAGGGTATCATCAACTATAACCGCGGAATCGGCTTTCTCGAGCGCTTTATCCCGACCGACGCCTCGCAACGCGATCCAGGGGCAGCGCTGGAGTCCTTTAAGGACTTCGCCACCCTCGTTGAGCGCTTCCCGAACAGCAAATATGCCGAGGACGCCCGGCAGCGTATGGTCTATCTGCGCAACAACCTGGCGATGAACGAGGTCCATGTCGCGCGCTATTATCTCAAACGCGGGGCCTATCTTGCTGCTGCCAATCGCGCCAACCATGTCATCCAGCATTATCAGCGCACCAGCGCAGTCGATGATGCGCTCGAGGTGTTGATCGCCGCCTATCGCGCGTTAGGCAAGGATGATCTGGCAGCCGACGCCCAGCGCGTGCTCGATCTGAATCGCCAGGCTGGACGCTTCGTTCCCGAACCAGCGCCGCCCAAGCGGCCCGATCTACTCCAACAGGTCTGGGAGACACTCAAGCTGGATCAGGATTAAGGCGAGACCGAGCGCCATCCACCGCTAGACCGCTGCCTCGTTCTCCTCGCCGGTGCGGATGCGCACCACCCGCTCTACCTCGGAGACAAAGATCTTACCGTCGCCGATCTTGCCGGTGCGCGCCGCATGGGTGATGGCAGTAATGCATTCCTCAACCCGGTCATCAGGCAGGATCAGTTCGATCTTGACCTTGGGTAAAAAATCGACGACATACTCGGCGCCGCGATAAAGCTCAGTATGGCCCTTTTGCCGCCCGAAGCCTTTGACCTCAATCGCGGTCATGCCGGTGATTCCTATAGTCGAGAGCGCCTCGCGCACATCATCGAGCTTAAAGGGTTTGATGATGGCCTCAATCTTCTTCATCTTCGGATACTCCTGCCCCAGGCGCGATATTAACCAAACCCGGGGCCTTGCCATTCAATCGCTTGGAGGGAGGCCGAGTCGTCATCGCGGAAGCGCAGCCTGCTCCGATGCATGGTCGCGGCCATCACCATCTGCCGGCCGTCGACGTAGACCAGACCGGCCGGATTGTGGAACACCGTGCCGGCATCCTCGGCCGCCGCGGCCCGGCCTGCGTGGGCGTTGCCCAGGCCGCTGGCATCCATGTCCATCAGGGCGAAGGCGGCGGCGTGCGCGCCGCCGGCCGTCAGCATCGCGGTCAGCGACGCGGCTAGGGCGTAACGAAACATGGCACCTCCTGCGCACCGGCGGGGCCGGTCGAAGCTGCGGGAAACAGTGCCAGTTTACAGAGGGTATGGCAGAGGCGACAGTGGGGCGGGGAGTGACGCCAAGGACGCGTTGCTTGCGGCGGGCGAAGCGCCGAAACAGGTCTTCACTCGGGAGCGTCAGGCGGGTGTCGGGCGAATTTTACAAATGGCGTGGAGCGGCGCGCCCGGATCGGGCGATTTCCCTTGCAGTGAGCGTGATTCGAGTGTGAGGCACGATAATTGCCTGAAACCGGCGTCAGGTAGATGGCTTTGTTGCGCACCACCGCGTCCTCGCGCACCTTCACGCGCAGTGCGTCGAAGAACACCACCGGATACATCGACTCCAGCGGCCGGGACTGCCAGGCAGTGACCTCGCTCATCACCGCGTCGGTGACCGTGCTGACGAACTCGGGCGATACCTCGGTGCCGTACTGCTCGGCCAGGAAGGCCTGTATCTCGCGCACCGTCATCCCACGGGCGTACATGGCCACGATCTTGTCGTCAAAGCCCGTGAAGCGCCGCTCGTGCTTGGGGATGAGCAAGGGCTCGAAGCTGCACGCCCGGTCCCGGGGAACATCGATGCGTACCGGACCGTCGCCGGCGAGCACCGTCTTGCCGGTGCTGCCGTTGCGGTGGTTGGCGCCCCCTTGAGGGCGGGCATCGCCGGGGCCGTACCCCAGGTGATGCGACAGTTCAGCGCCCAGGGCGCTCTCGATGAGCGCCTTCTTGAAGGCCATCGAGATGTCCTCGACGGCCTCGGCGCTCATCGGGCCAGAGACAAACGGGTCCATGAGTTCTTTGGGAATGGACGGCAATCTTGCCGCTGCGGCCGCTGCCGCCTTCGTCGTCTTTCTGCTTGGCATACATGCTCCTGATTGACAGCGTATGCCTCACACACAAAATTCCGGACACCCTCCCACCGTGCCGCTCCTGAGCATCAGGCCCTGCCCGGTCAAGCGTTCGTTGACCAACGCCAGCATCTGCTCGCTCAAGTGCTTCTCTTCCAACAGGTGACGAAAGCGCAGGATCGTGCTCTCATCGGGCACCGTGTCTACCCCCAAGTCCAGCCCCACGAACTCAGCAAACACCGGCACGTCATACAGCGCTTCTTCAACCGCCGGGTCCGACAGCGCAAACCACTGCTGCAGAAAATGGATGCGCAACAGCACCGCAACCGAATACGCAGGACGTCCACCCTTGGGGCCAACCTTGGGCATGTGCGGAGCAATGAGCGCTTGCAGTTCCTGCCATGGCACCACCTGCTCCATCTGCCGCAAAAACTCGCGCTTGCGCGTGTTCTTCACCTTGCGCTCAAAGCCCGCGCCCAGACTGGCTTGGCTTCATCGTCGCTCGCCTGGTGTCGTGCGTCGCAGATGTGATGTCAACCGGCCTGGAGGGGGTTTGCAGGCCTTCCCTAGTCTTGCGGGGGGGCAGGTATGATGCTGGAGGGCGCTTGTCGGGTTGGGGGTCAGGCGCATGCGTCGATGTTGGCGATGAGCGTTTGCAGGCGCGCGATCTGCTGCTTTTTGTCGGCCATCGCTGCCCGCAGGCGCTGGCGATCGGCGTCGAGGGAGGCGGTCAGCGCGTCGGTCAGTTGGTTCGCCACCCGGTCGAGCTGGTCGCAGGCGCGGCGCACGCCGTCTTCCAGAGCTTGCATGGCCTGCCGTTGCAGCTGGTCGACGGTTTCCTCCAGCCGCTGGCGCAAGGCCTTGCGTTGGCTGTAATCGGTCACCTCGGTCGAAAAGCCGGAAAATACATCGGCCGGGACCGGGGCGGCAAGTTCGAACCGGGGCCATTCGATGCGATCCAGCGCGGTTTCGATCATCGCCCGCAGGGTGCGGGCATCGAGACCGTCGCCGCGCTTTTCCAGATCCAGCACGGCCAGCAATTCGCGGCGCAGCCCGGCGGAGAGAGCGGCCGAGGAGATCAGCGCGTTGAACGGCATGAGCAGCTGCGTTTTCAGCCCGGCGAAATAGATGCGCAGGTTTTCCAGCGCGTCGGAAAGCATCAGGTATTGGTAGCTTTCTGTTTCGTAATAGGTTTCGTAGTGGTAATCGAACCAGGTCCAGGGCTTATACCAGACGCTGTCGCTGACCTTCACCTTGTAAGCATGCCTGCGGGTACCCGTGCGTTCTTCCAGGCGGCTGGCGCGTTGGCCGAGCGCATCCAGTTCCTCGTGCAGGGATTGCGTCTTGCGGCGGGCCTGGTCGGCCTGGCTGTGTAGATAGCGCACCAACACGGTGGAGATGCGCTCGATCTGCTGGCGCAGGGCGGCATCCTCGGCGTCGAGGTCGGCCAGCTCTTGGGTTTGCAACGTGCGCAGGCGCTCGCTGGCCAGGGCGCGCAGGTTGTCGAGCAGGCGAAGCCATTGTCCGGCCAGCTCTTTTTCCAGCTTGGCGCGCTGCTCGGCAAGGATGGTTTCCTTGTCGGCGCGGGCCTGCGCCAGGGCGGCATCGATCGCGTCGAAGCCGCCGATGCGCAGCCAGTCGGCCTGGCTGGGCCCCTGGCCGTTCCAGTAATCCTGGGCCAGCTCGGCGAACTGCCGATGCAGGTGGTGCTGGCCCGCGTTCCACTGTTCGGGCGGCAAGACGGCCAGCGCCTGGGCATAAGTGCTGGCAAACAGCGGCGCGCCGATGCCGCGCAGCAAAGCGGCCACTTCGCCAAAGCCCTGCTTTTCGCGCTGCGCGGCCAGACGTTCCAGGTTGCGCCGCGCATGTTCGCCCAGGCGCTGGCGCAGGCGGGTTTCGCACGCTGCGAGGCTGGGGCGGTTGAAGCCATCGTCGAGGATCGCGGCATCGAACTGCGCCGCCACCAGGATCAGGCGCTTGACCCCTTTGGCCGGCAACTGGGTGGCGAGCAGTTGCTGATCGTTTTCGTCCAGCAGTTTGCTCGCCTGCGAGAGGAAGAACACCACGTCGCACTGGGCCATGTAGCGGCGCGTCTTGTCGGTGCGGCTGACCACCGGGTCGTTCATGCCCGGGGTATCGACGATCTCGATGCCTTCCAGCTCTGGCAGGGGCAAGGCCAGCTCGCTGCTTTCCACCAGCGGTGTAAACCGTCCCTCGGCGGCGACGAAATCGCCGATGCGGCCCAGCAATCCGGCGATGTCCTCGGCTTCCAGCGTCGCCTCGCCTTGCGCGAGCAGCTGCGCGATTTGCGCGCCGTGCGTGCGCCGCGCCTGCTCGACCAGCTCGCGGGCGGTTTTTGCGGCTTGATCGGAAGCTGGGCTGTCCGCCAGTCTTTCCAGCGCCGCCCACGACTGCGGGCTGTAGAAATGCGCGGTGAAGCGTGGTTTGTCGGCATGGCGGATGCGCGTGAGGTTGGCGGTCTTGGGCGTGGCCGCTTCCGGCAGTAGCGGCTGGCCGCCGAACAGCAGCTGGTTGAGGAAACTGCTCTTGCCGGCCTTGATCTGGCCGATGATGCCGATCGATAGCGGCGTATTGGCCAGCGTCAGGCGGGCGCGCCGGGTTTGGGCATCGCGCTGCGCTTCCTCGAGCGCAGCGAAGGCTTCGGGGAAATCGGCGCGATACGGCATGAGGGAGGCAAGGTCGTGCATGATCATCGATCCTCCAGGTGTTTGAAATATCGTGCGCTCATTGCGGGGCCAGCTTGACGAGAGCAGCCGCTAAACTAGCGCCGAGGATCAAAGACCGTATTGCTCCTGCTCGACTTCCTTGACATTCAACCCAGATTGTCCATTAGCCATTTTTCGTGAATTTGAGGCAAGCTGTGAGCCATCGTCTCAGGGGTGGAGCTGGGACGGTTCTAATGGATACCATTCGAGAAAGTCATGGTGGATCAATTGGATAGGTGATGGTCATGGC
>CALALB010000012.1 GCA_937923175.1 uncultured Chromatiaceae bacterium
CGCAACTGCCCTACCCGGGGTGAGTCCGTCCAGCAATGGCGGCGCTGCGGCAGGGAGGGTCTCTGTCGCAGTCGGGAAGGTGATGCCTGTCAGAGACGCATCCGGGAAACCAAAGCCGTCGAGGCAGGAAAAGAACCGTGCACGCTTATGCGCACTTTTTTGAGAGGAGAACCCTGAATATGCGCATTCTGAGTCTTTGTTTGATATTACTCATCCCAATAACCCTCAAGGCGGCGCCGGTCCAGGTCTTTGTGAGCATCCCCCCGCAAAAAACCTTCGTCGAGCGGATCGGCGGGGAACGGGTCAGCGTCGAATCCTTGGTCAAGTCCGGCGTCGATCCACATACCTATGAGCCTACCCCTGGTCAGGTTGCCCGCCTCTCCCAGGCCGATCTGTTCCTGGGGATTGGCTTTCCATTCGAGCGCGCCTGGATGGAGCGCCTGCGCGCGGTCAATCCCAGGATGAGGGTCCTGGACCTCAGCGAAGGGATTGCCAAGCGCACCCTCGAGGTGCATGACCATGAAGAAGCAGAGGGCGGACATGGATCTCCAGAAAACAGGGGGTCAGCGGGTGAGAAAAGCGTCGTACCAGCTGGGGCCAAGCATGCAGAGGACTCTGAACATGCCCCTGTGTCTATCGCTGCCTCTGACGAATCAGAGCGACATGCCGAACATGACCATACCGAGCACGAGCTCGATCCACATCTCTGGACCAGCCTGCGTCTCGTCAAGGCAATGGGCGAGCAGATCGCTGCCGTCTTGACCGAGCTTGATCCACAACATGCCCCAGACTATCAGGCACACCTGGCTGCCTTTTTGCAGGACCTGGATCGTTTGGATGAAGAGATCCGCGCCAAGCTGGCGGGGATCAAACATCGCCGCTTCATGGTCTATCACCCTAGCTGGGGCTATTTTGCAGACGACTATGGGCTGATCCAGATCCCGATCGAGAAGTTAGGTAAAGAGCCAGGACCCAAACAGCTTGCGACCCTGATCGAGCAGGCGCGCACCCAGGCGATCAGGGTGATCTTCGTGCAGCCGCAATTTAGCCGCAAAAGTGCCGAGGAGGTGGCACGGGCGATCGGCGGACGGGTCGAGATGGTCGACAGCCTGGATCCCGATTATTTCGCCAGCCTGCGCCGGATGGCCGAGGCGCTTGCGGCAGCAGACCGCGACTAGTGCGCTATGCCCAGCCTGCCACAACCTACCGCCAGGGCCTCGGCGATCCCGGATGCCTAGGGAGACTGACCGCACGCAGCCATCGATGGCTTCGCCAAGAGCCGGGGTATTCATCGGTCTTGATCTCGGCACCTCGGCCTGCCGCGGGGTGGTGATCGATGCTGAGGAACGGATCCTCGCTGAGGGGCGGGTGCAGCTTCCCCCACCGCTGTGCCCAGCCCCAGGTTGGTTTGAACAGGACCCAAGCCTATGGCAGGAGGCAGCCTGGTCCGTCTTAGGAGAACTCAGCCGGCAGTTAAAGGGCCATCGACCCCAAGCGCTCTGTATCGCCGCAACCTCGGGTACCCTGCTCCTGGCAGATGAGGCGGGTAATCCACTAGGCCCCGCCTTGATGTATAACGACTGCCGCGCCCAGGCCGAGGCTACAAGGCTCGCGGCCCGAGTACCTGCCGAAAACGCTAGCCAGGGCCCAAACCCTAGCCTCGCCAAGCTATTATATCTCTCCGAACAACTCGGCTGGCCCCGGCATGCCCTTGCGCTTCACCAAGCCGATTGGCTGGCAGGACGACTGGGCAGCAGGCTGGGGATCAGCGACTGGAATAATGCGCTTAAGCTTGGCTATGACGCCAACACTCTGAGGTGGCCTGAGTGGGTCAGATCCCTGCTCCCGCCTGGCATTCGGCTACCCGAGGTCTTGGCGCCTGGCACACCCGTTGCCCCGATCAAGCCTGAAATCGCGCAGCGGCTCGATCTACCTGAGACCCTCTGGGTCCTGGCCGGAACCACCGACAGTACCGCAGCTGCCTTGGCGGCCGGTCTCGAGGAACCCGGGGATGCCTTGACGGTGCTCGGCAGCACCCTGGTCATCAAGATCCTTGCCGAGCGTCCGATCTACGCCAACCGCTACGGGGTCTATAGCCAGCGCTTTGGGGATTATTGGCTGGCAGGTGGTGCCTCAAACAGCGGGGGAATAGTGCTGCGGCAATGGTTTACCGACTCTGAGATCGCGACCTTCAGCGCCCTGATCGACCCGGAACAGTCCTCCGGGCTGGATTATTATCCACTCCCTGGGCCGGGCGAACGCTTTCCTCACCCTAACCCCAGGTTGTCTCCGCGGCTTGAACCGCGGCCAGCAGATCGAGTCCGGTTTCTTCATGGGATCTTAGAGGGGATCGCGCGCATCGAGGCCGAGGGCTATGCAAGGCTGAAGGAACTGGGTGCGCCGGCTCCGAAGCGCGTCCTGACCACAGGCGGTGGGGCGGTGAATCCCACCTGGATGCGTATTCGCAACCGGTTGCTTGGGGTGCCGGTCGAGCGGGCCGACCGGACCGAGGCCGCCCTGGGCGCAGCATGCCTGGCGCTTAAAGGGGTAAGACGCCAAGGCGCACCAGCAACCCACTGTTAAGAGATACACCGAGGATTAAAGGATGAACGCGCCTTTTCATCAGGACCTAGATACCTTACGAATCGGGATCATCGGGCTTGGCTATGTAGGCCTGCCCCTGGCCGTCGAGTTTGGTAAACGCTATGAGACCCTAGGTTTTGACATCAATCCCGAGCGACTCGCCCAATTGCGCGCCGGTCGTGATGCCTCAGGCGAGGTCGAGCCCGAGGAGCTTTCCGCTGCCTGCCGACTCAACTATGTCGATCGGGGCGAGGAACTGGCCATCTGTCATGTCCAGATCGTCACCGTCCCCACCCCAATCGATGCTCATAAACAGCCCGATTTCGGTCCTTTGACCAGGGCCTGCCGGATGCTGGGTGAGATCCTCAAGCCAGGGATGATCGTCATCTTTGAATCGACCGTCTATCCAGGCGCCACCGAGGAGGTCTGTATTCCCCTGATCGAGGAGGTCTCGGGCCTGGTTTATAACCGCGATTTTTATGCAGGCTACAGCCCGGAGCGGATCAACCCGGGCGATAAACTCCATCGGCTAACCACTATCAAAAAGATCACCTCTGGCTCGACCCCCAAGGTCGCCCAGTTTATCGATCGGCTCTATGCCTCGATCATTCCGGCCGGAACCTATCTGGTGAGCAGCATCCGGATCGCCGAGGCCGCCAAGGTGATCGAAAACACCCAGCGTGATCTCAATATCGCCTTGGTCAATGAGCTGGCAATCATCTTTAACCGCCTAGGTCTCGATACCCAGGAGGTCTTAGAGGCTGCGGGGACCAAATGGAACTTTTTACCCTTCCGCCCGGGTCTGGTCGGGGGACATTGCATCGGGGTCGATCCCTATTATCTGACCTATCAGGCCCAGGCGGTTGGGCATCATCCTGAGGTGATCCTGGCGGGGCGGCGGGTCAATGACAGCATGGGGATCTATGTTGCCCAACAGGTGATCAAGCTCATGGCCCAGCGCGATCGCCTCCATCCCGGGGCACGGGTCCTGATCCTGGGTTTAACCTTTAAGGAGAACTGCCCGGATCTGCGCAATACCCGGGTGATCGATATCATCCGGGAGCTTCGCGCCTATAATCTCACCTGCGATGTCTATGACCCCCTGGCCGATCCCGCCGAGGCCGAACGCGAATATGGCCTGACCCTCATCCCTGAGCCAAAGCAGGGTGTCTATGAGGCCATCATCTTGGCCGTCGCCCATCGCCAATTTGCCGAAGGGGGGTGCGAACGTATCCGCGCCTTTGGCCGGCCCGGCGCGATCTTATATGATGTCAAGCATGTCCTGCCGCGCGCAGCGGTGGATGGGCGGCTGTAAAACGGACAAACAGCTAACCCCTGCGCCTGCCTTCGCCCGAGCCCAACCTTGGGCGTGAGATCCCTTCTCTGGCCAATAGCCGCTGCGATTGCGCGCTGCGTCCTCCTTCGGTAGGGTAGGCGCTGCGTCCCTACAGACCAGGATCCACTGGAGTTTCAATGAAGGTCCTTGTCACCGGCAGCGCCGGTTTTATCGGTTCGGCGCTTGCTTTGCGTCTGCTTGAACGCGGCGACACCGTTATCGGCGTCGATAATCTTAATGATTATTACGACGTCCGGCTTAAGGAGGCGCGCCTAAAGCGTACACTCGCCTTTCCCAACTATCTTGATATCCGCCTTGATATCGCCGATAGCTTAGACCTTGCCGAGGTCTTTCAGGTCCACAGACCAGAGCGGGTGGTCCATCTGGCTGCCCAGGCCGGGGTACGTTATTCGCTAACCAACCCCATGGCCTATGTCCAAAGTAACCTAGTGGGTTTTGCCAATCTCATCGAATGCTGTCGCCACCAGGGGGTCGAGCATCTGGTCTATGCCTCAAGCAGCTCGGTCTATGGTGCCAATACGCGCCTGCCCTTTTCGGTTCATGCCAATGTCGATCATCCTCTGAGCCTGTATGCCGCAACCAAAAAGGCCAATGAGCTGATGGCACATACCTATAGCCATCTCTATGGCCTGCCGACCACGGGCTTAAGGTTTTTTACCGTCTATGGACCCTGGGGCCGCCCGGATATGGCCCTGTTCAGGTTCACGCGCGCTATCCTCGCCGGCGAGCCGATTCAGGTATTCAACCATGGTCGGCATCGGCGAGACTTCACCTATATCGAGGATATCGTGGAGGGGATCATCCGGGTGCTCGACCACATCCCCACCGGCGATCCCAATTGGTCAGGGCTTGATCCTGATCCCGCTTCTAGCCAGGCACCCTATCGGATCTATAACATCGGTAATAGCCAGCCGGTGGAGCTTTTGGACTATATCCGTGTGCTCGAGGACTGCCTGGGCCGACGCGCCCAGCTCGAGCTTTTGCCGCTTCAAGCCGGGGATGTCCCAGATACCTTTGCCGATGTAACAGATCTGATGCGCGACACCGGCTATCGCCCGACGACACCAGTATCAGTCGGGGTGGCGCGTTTTGTCGAGTGGTATCGGGCGTTTTATGGGGTTTAGACCCAATCAAGACCAAAGGGCGCTAAAGGGAGCAGGCAGCTCGCCGCAACCTCGCATGGGATTGACCCGAATGGCAGCCTCATGATCGAGTAGCGCTCTGAGGTCGAGCCCGCGAGCGCGAATCGGACAACCCTTAACCCTTGTCCCAAATCCCAGTTTATTCCCAACCATCGTCAAATCCCCTTGGTCGTCCCCTCGGGCCAGGGGCCGATTTTGCTCAAGGGGGCTGATTGCAGCCATGCCCTTGGCTTGCGATAGCGTCTGATCAAGCTCGGTGTTGCCCTGAACAGGGATTGCCCAGGCCCTGAGACCGGTTTGATCGATCGGTTTCAACGATAAGGATCATCGAAACATACGATCTTGATTTGGGTGGCAATCCCCTTGTGCAAGGATGGCTAAATGCCTAGAGTTTTACTCAACAACTAGCGCCTTTGGGTTATAAACCCGGCTGACCGTGGTGAGATTTTTCTGACAAGCCTTCTAGGAAATCAAGACGAACGAGGGGTGCCACTATGTCCAAAGACCTGTCAATCCTGCCGACCGGGACGCTCGAGGCCTATATCAACAGCGCTTATCAGATCCCGGTCCTAACCGCTGAGGAAGAGCGTTCACTGGCCTTGCGCTTACGCGACCATCAGGATATGGAGGCTGCCAAGCGCTTGGTCTTGGCGCATCTGCGCTTTGTGATTCGGATCGCGCGCGGTTACCTGGGTTATGGTCTGCCTCTGGCGGATCTGATCCAAGAGGGCACTGTGGGCCTGATGAAGGCAGTGCGCCGCTTCGATCCAGAGATGGGGGTCCGGTTGGTCTCATTTGCAGTGCATTGGATCCGTGCCGAGATCCATGAATACATCCTGCGCAACTGGCGAATCGTTAAGATTGCCACCACTAAGGCCCAACGCAAGCTGTTTTTCAACCTCCGTAGCTCCAAAAAACGCCTCGGCTGGTTGACCAAGGAGGAGGTGGAAGAGGTGGCTGCGGATCTCGGGGTCAGAGCGGAGGTCGTTTTGCAGATGGAGTCGCGTCTTGCCAATCAGGATCTATCGTTTGATGGGGATGACGAGGAAGGCGAGGACGGCCTGATGGCGCCTGCGACCTATCTGCCGGATCTGCGTCTCGAGCCTTCGCGCCTATTGGAACGCGAGGATACGGATCGCGATCAGCGCGAGCGACTCTATGCCGCCCTCGAGGGCTTGGATGAACGCAGCCGAACCATCCTCTTTGAACGTTGGTTAGCGGAAAAGAAACAAACCCTGCATGAGCTTGCCGAGCGATTCGGGGTATCGGCTGAGCGTATCCGGCAGATCGAAAAGAACGCCATGAAAAAGGTACGCCTGCAGCTTGAGGCCTAATAGACGCCAATAGTTGGTGATCTACCTGTTACCCCAAGCGCGGTCTTTACAGGCAGTTCAATCCCCTGAGATCCTAGCTGCCTCGTTCAGGGCGGGTTTAGTCTGCCCCACCCGAATCCTGGCATTGGTCTGAACCGTGCGGAGGTCGGGTGTGCGGGGGAGTAGTGCGGTGTCTGTCAAGCTCCCGGTGCCGCCCCTTATCCAACCTCAGTCAGCGACCCGAGAGACCCTTGGCGCCTGCTCGATAACCCCTCATGGCCTTCGGGCCGCGAAACCGCCGGCTCATTGACCGACAGCCAACCAGTCTCTGAGGGCTGGGAGGGCCGAATGGCGGGTCAGATCGACCTGCAGGGGCGTGATCGAAACAAAGCCCGCGCGCAGGGCATGAAAATCGGTTCCAGGCCCTGCGTCCTGCTCGGGCCCAGCTGGGCCAACCCAGTAGATCGGTTGCCCTCGCGGATCGCGTGCCTCGATGACCGGTTCGGCCTTGTGACGGTGTCCAAGGCGGGTGGCCTTGAACCCCTTCAGCGCCTCATAAGGCAGGTCGGGGACATTGACATTGAGGATGATGCTGGACTCAAGGGGCTCCTCTTGGAGCCGTTTGACCAGGTGCACGGCTACCCGGGCAGCGGTATCCAGATGTTTGGGGGTACTTGCAGCCAAGGACACCGCGATCGAGGGTAGGCCGAGGAAGCGGCCCTCAGTGGCCGCGGCGACCGTTCCCGAATACAGCACATCGTCCCCGAGATTGGGGCCGTGATTGATCCCCGCGACTACGATATCCGGATCGATCGAGGGCAGACCGGTCAAGGCCAGATGGACACAGTCAGTCGGTGTGCCGTCGACCTGGATAAAGCCATTGGGCAACCGCTTCGCCCGCAAGGGACGATCAAGGGTCAACGAGTTACTCGCCCCGCTGCGATCGCGATCCGGGGCCACGACCACCACCTCGCCCAGTGACCTCAGGGCCTCAGCCAGAGCGATCAGGCCAGGGGACTGATAGCCATCATCGTTGCTGACAAGGATCTTCATACTGATACCTATCGAGGGCGCAGGGCGCGTAGCATAGACAGCCGGATAGACCCAGGGGACGAGCCGATGCACGCCGATTATACTCCCAGTCCAAGGGTCTCTATGCCAGCCACCGAATCAGACCGATGAGATCGAAACTCCCCGAGTCCGAATGCATGCTTTTTCGCGAGCAGGTCGAGGATGTCATACCCCTGCAGTCTAACCTTGCCGAGCCCTTTCACCACCGACCCCCACCGATCCCCCGCCCGCGCCCCCTAGAATCGCCTGAGGATGAGTGCCAGATCGCGCTCTCCGAGTCTGAGGTCAAGACTTATGATTATTTGTTCTTTGCGCGCCCGGGCCTGCAACGTCGGGTGCTTGCTGAGCTGCAGCGCGGCGCCTTTGCCATCGAGCTTGAGGTCGATCTACATGGTTTGAAGGTAGAACACGCGCGCCAGGTCCTGGCCGAGTTTTTGGCCGACTGTCGCAGGCGGCGGGTGCGCTGTGCCCTGATCATCCACGGCAAGGGCCAGCGTTCGGAAGGTGCCGTTCCCGTACTCAAGGCCAAGATCAACTATTGGCTCAGACTGTCTAACCAGGTGCTGGCCTTTTGCTCAGCCACCCAGCGCGACGGAGGGACCGGCGCAGTCTATGTACTGCTGCGCAATCCGGCTCAAGCAAACCGACGCCGTGCAGCGCGCCGCTAGCGGGGCAGGTTTGGGGACAGGCGCAAACTGACCGCTGATTTGGTTAGAATGCACGCACCCATTTGCTGTCTATTTGCGCATCCATGCTGATCTATCCCGACCTTGATCCCATCGCCTTGAATCTCGGTCCCCTGCGGATTCACTGGTACGGGCTGATGTATCTCTTGGGTTTCGTCGCCGCCTGGCTGTTGGGTAGGTGGCGCGCCCGTCGCCCTGAGCTGGGTTGGACGGCGGAGATGGTCGATGATCTGATCTTTTATGGCGTGATCGGGGTGGTCGGGGGCGGACGCCTAGGCTATATGCTTTTTTATGGGTTTGACCAGCTCCTGGTCAACCCCCTGAATCTTTTCAGGGTTTGGGAGGGCGGGATGTCATTCCACGGTGGGTTACTCGGGGTGATGGTGGCGGCCTATCTCTTGGCAAGACGCTATCGTTTGGGTTTTTTCCAGGTCACCGATTTTTTGGCCCCATTGGTCCCACCAGGTCTATGCGCCGGGCGGATCGGTAATTTCATCAATGGCGAGCTCTGGGGCCAGCGCACCCAGGTCCCCTGGGGAATGCAGCTCCCCTGCGACCGCTTTCCCCAACAGTGTCTCGATCAGCCGCCAAGCGCGCTCTTAAGCCCGGCTGTTCATCCCTCTCAGCTCTATGAGGCCGCACTCGAAGGGCTGGCCCTATTCATCCTGCTGTGGGTCTTTACCAGCCGACCACGCCCGGTCATGGCCGCCTCTGGCCTGTTTTTGGTGTCCTACGGGATCCTTCGCATCCTAGTCGAGTTTGTGCGCGCCCCAGATGCCCATATCGGCTATCTCGCCTTCGGCTGGTTGACCATGGGCCAGGTCCTCTCATTCCCGATGATTGCTGGCGGATTATTGCTGATGGCTCTCGCCTACCGCAGGCAAGGCGCAGCCGCTGGGGAGCAGACATGAAAAAACGGCGCAGGCCGATCTTGCATTCAATCTGCCCTTGATCTCAGACAGACATCGCCTTGATATGGGCGCTCAGGCGACTCTTGTGGCGGGCGGCCTTATTGCGATGGATCAGTCCCTTGCACGCGGCGCGGTCCAGCCGCGGCTCAACCTCCCGATAGGCTTGAAGCGCCGCCTCCTTGTCGCCAGCCCGAATTGCCTTGATGACCTTTTTGATGAAGGTGCGCAGCGTGCTCATCTGTGCCCTATTGCGCATGCGGCGCTTTTCTGCTTGCCGCGCGCGTTTGCGTGCCTGGGGTGAATTAGCCAAATGCCCCTCCTGAACTCATTCAATCTGGGTTATTGAACGGACCGATATGGTTTCGGCCCCAGCAAAGGCGAAGTAGTGTCTCGAACTCGCCCAGGTTTGTCAATTAAACTCCTATCCCTTTCGGGGTGGGAGCGCCCATGGGCAGACTGGTCACAGCGGTTGCAACGGTTGGGGGGGCGACGCTCATTTCGCGGATCCTGGGCTTTGTCCGCGATCTGACGCTTGCGCGGGTGTTTGGCGCCGATGCTGCAACGGATGCCTTCTTCGTCGCCTTCAAGATCCCCAATCTAGCCCGCCGCCTGTTCGCTGAGGGCGCATTTGCCACAGCCCTGGTGCCGGCGCTTCAGGCCCAGCAGCGTCAGGGTAAGACGGCGCTTGTATCCTTCATCGCTGCCCTGACCGGCACCCTGGCCCTGACCCTGGGGCCGATCACCCTGCTCGGCATCCTGGGGGCACCGGCCTTGATCCTGACCTTTGCCCCGGGGTTTGGGGCGGCGCCCGAGCAATTTGCCCTGGCCGTGGATCTATTGCGTCTGACCCTACCCTATCTGGCATGGGTGATCCTCGCAGCGCTCGCGGCTAGCATCCTTAATACCCATGAGCGCTTTGGGATCCCAGCCATCACCCCTGCCTTGCTCAATCTGGTGATGATTGCCTGCGCCCTGTGGCTTGCGCCGCGGCTTGCGACCCCGATTATGGCCCTGGGCTGGGGGGTATTGCTAGGTGGTCTACTCCAGCTTGCTATCCAGCTCCCATCTCTGGCGCGTCTGGGGCTTTTGCCGCGCCCCCGTTTTGCCCCCTGCGCTCCAGAGGTCGTTCAGGTTTTCAGACGCCTGGGACCTTCGATCCTGGGCGTCTCAGTCGGCCAGATCAGTCTGTTGCTCGATACAGTCCTGGCCTCATTGCTCGCAGCCGGCAGTATCTCTTGGCTGTATTATGCCGACCGCCTGATGGAGCTGCCGCTGGGACTCCTGGGCGCAGCACTGGGGACGGTGATTCTGCCGCGTCTGACGCGTCACCACAACGAACGCGCCTTCCAGCCGTTCATGGACACGCTCGACTGGGCCTTGCGTCTAGGTCTGGTCCTCGGCCTGCCAGCAGCCATTGGGCTTGCCGCCCTGGCCGGGCCTATTGTGGCAACCCTCTTCCATTCCCAATCATTCAGCGCCGAGGACACCCGGATGGCCGCTTGGGGGATGATTGCCTATGCGCTCGGCATCCCCCCCTTCCTCCTGATCAGGATCTTGGTCCCTGCCTATTACGCCCGTCAGGATGGGCAAACACCTGTTCGCAGTGCCCTGATCGCGCTCGGCCTAGGTCTGATCCTGCATCTTGCGCTCATGGTTCGGATGGGACATGTGGGCCTTGCGCTGGCGACCACACTCACTGCCCTGCTCAATGCCATCCTGCTGCTGCAGCAGCTGATGCGGGCGGGCGTCTACCGACCATCCGCTGGGCTCGCCCAGCTGCTGATCCAAACCCTGGCCGCCGGGCTTTGCATGGGGCTTGCCCTAGGCTGGGGCGCAGGTCCGATCGCAGGCTGGCTTGACGCGCCCGAGATTGAGCGCCTGCTGCGTCTGGCTGCCTGGATTCTAGTCGGCCTGCTGATCTATGGTGGGATGCTTGCCCTGTTTGGGGTCAAACTCAAAGCGCTTTTGGCCTAAGCTAGGTGCCCTTGCTGACCCCAGACCTTCGTCTGGGTGATGTTATTCCTGGATTCGGGCTTTCGCCAGAATGACGGCCTCCCCTCGCCCCAGCGGGGGCGGACGTCCACAAGGACCCTTAGACCGTGCGGTTGGTTCCAAACCCAACCTTCGTCGGAGTGACATTTACTAGGGCATCCTTTAGATCTCTGCCAAATCGCCCTTTTCCTGTAACCAGGCGCGTCGATCAGCGACGCGTTTCTTGGCGAGCAGCATATCCAACAGCTCATCGCTAGCATCGCCGGGTTTGATGACCAGCTGGACCAGACGCCGAGTATCTGGATTCAAGGTCGTTTCCCGTAATTGAGCGGGGTTCATCTCACCCAAACCCTTGAAGCGCTGGATGGTGACCTTGCCCTTGATCCGCTCAGCGGCGATCCGATCGAGGATCCCCTTTTTCTCATCCTCATCGAGCGCATAATAGACCTGCTTGCCGACATCGATGCGATACAAGGGCGGCATGGCGACATAGACCCGGCCGGCCTCGACCAGGGGGCGGAAGTGTTTCAAAAATAGGGCGCACAACAGGGTTGCGATATGGGCCCCATCGGCATCGGCATCGGCCAGGATGCAGATCTTGCCAAAACGCAGGCGCGACAGGTCATCGCTGCCGGGATCAACGCCGATGGCGACCGCAATATCATGGACCTCCTGCGAGGCCAGGACCTCCTCGGGTTCGACCTCCCAGGTATTGAGGATCTTGCCGCGCAGGGGCAGGATTGCCTGAAACTCGCGGTCGCGTGCCTGTTTGGCCGATCCCCCAGCTGAGTCCCCCTCGACCAGGAACAGCTCGCTGCGTTCGGGGTCTGTGCTCAGACAATCGGCAAGCTTCCCCGGCAATGCTGGTCCTTGGGTAAGCTTTTTGCGGGCGACGACGCGCGCTGCCCGCAGGCGCGCCTGGGCCGCCTGGATGGCAAGCTCAGCGATCCGCTCGCCTTCGGCGACATGTTGATTAAGCCATAGGCTCAATGAGTCCTTGACCACCCCAGAGACAAAGGTTGCGCACTCGCGCGAGACCAGGCGCTCCTTGATCTGGCCTGAGAACTGGGGCTCGAGCAGCTTGACTGAGAGCACAAAGCTCACCTGCCCCCAGACGTCCTCGGCGGAAGGCTTCACGCCGCGCGGCAAAAGATTGCGAAACTCACAAAATTCGCGCACCGCCTCCAAAAGACCTGCCCGCAGTCCATTCACATGGGTCCCACCCTGGGGGGTTGGGATGAGATTGACATAGCTTTCTGCGACCGGCTCACCGCCATGAGGCAACCAGACCACCGCCCAGCTTGCCGCCTCAGTGCGCCCCTCGAGGTCCCCACAAAAGGGCTCGGCGGGGATGGTCTCGGCACCATGCAAAAGCTCGAGCAGATAGTCCTTAAGGCCCCCGCGATAACACCAGAGGTGCTCCTCGCCGGAGTTTTCATCGCGAAAATGGACCTCAAGCCCGGGGCAGAGCACCGCCTTGGCCCGCAAGAGATGGATCAGCGGACGGACGGCAAACCTGGGGCTGTCAAAATAGCTGGGGTTGGGCCAAAAACGCAGCCGAGTACCGGTCTCGTTGCGCCTGACCGGCCCGATCACCTCAAGCTCGCTGACCTTTTCCCCATCCTGAAAGGCCATGTGGTATGCAAATCCCCCCCGCTTGACCCAGACTTCAAGATGGCGCGACAGGGCATTGACCACCGACACCCCCACCCCATGCAGACCCCCTGAAAAGCGATAATTCTCGCTATTGAATTTGCCGCCGGCATGCAGCCGCGTCAGGATCACCTCAACCCCAGGGCGCCCCTCTTGCGGGTGCAGGTCGACCGGCATCCCGCGCCCATCGTCCTCGACCTCGAGCGACCCATCGGCATAAAGGCTCACCCGAAGATGGCGCGCAAAACCGGCGATCGCCTCATCGACGCTGTTATCGATGACCTCCTGGGCGAGATGATTGGGACGGCTAGTATCCGTGTACATCCCGGGGCGCTTGCGCACCGGCTCTAGTCCCTGTAAGACCTCGATCGCCGAGGCATCATACCGACCGCTCATGATAGTTAGATCCTTGATTCATCCGTCAGCACCTGAAATCGCCAAAAACCTCGCCCCAACGCAGGCCGGAAACGGCCACGCCGGTTTGACCGTTTAAGGGCACTTAAGGTACCGTAGCCATAAATCCTGATTCAAACCATCATGACCCCAGACCCGAGCCCACCCCCTTTTGAACAAGCGCTCGCCGAACTCGAATCCATCGTCGCCGTCCTGGAGCGCGGTGAGATGACCCTCGAGGAGTCGCTGGCGGCCTTCGAGCGCGGTATCGGACTGGTCCGCCTCTGCCAACAGGCGCTGAACCAGGCCGAGCAGCGGGTGCGCATCCTCACCGAGGCGCGTCTGGATGCCGAACTCGAGCCCTTTATCACCGATGATTGAGCCCACCCTCGATGATTTCCGTACCCGCGCCCTGATGCGCATCGACATGACCCTGGAGCAAATCCTGCCGCCGGTCGGCGTGCAGCCGAGTCGGCTCCATGAGGCTATGCGCTATACTGTCTTGGCCCCAGGCAAACGCCTGCGCCCTTTGCTCACCTATGCCACAGGCGCGGCCTTAGGGATCGATGAGGCCCTCCTGGACTATCCTGCCTGTGCGGTCGAGATGATCCATGCCTATTCGCTGATCCATGATGATCTGCCAGCAATGGATGACGATGATCTGCGGCGCGGGCGTCCAACCTGTCATCGCGCATTCGATGAGGCGACCGCTATCCTTGCCGGCGATGCCCTTCAGACCCTTGCCTTTCAGGTCCTAGCCGAGGCGCCTGGCCTCAGTGCCGAGGCACGGGTAGGGATGGTCTCGACGCTCGCGCGTGCCAGCGGAACACGCGGCATGGCCGGCGGCCAGGCCCTGGACCTTGAGGCCGAGGGCCAAGCCCTCGATCTCGTTCAGCTTGAGAACATCCATATTCATAAGACCGGCGCCCTGATCCGCGCCGCAGTCCAGATGGGGATCCTGGCGCATGGTGGGCGGCTCGATCAGGAGCGCAGCGACCGTCTGGACCATTATGCCAAATGTCTTGGCCTTGCCTTTCAGATCCAGGATGATGTACTCGATGTTGAGGGCGAGACCGACCAGATCGGCAAGACCGCCGGGCGCGACCAAGCGCTTCACAAGATCACCTATCCAACCCTGGTCGGTCTCGCCGAGGCCAAGGCGATGGCCAACCAATTGATCAGCGAGGCTATCGCCTCGGTCTCAGTCTTCGGTGAACGCGCTCAACCACTCATCGAGATGGCCCAGGGGCTTCTGGGACGCAGGCAATAAGAGGCCCATTGGGCCCAAGCGGGGCCGGTCTGCTTCCTGGTGCAAGCCGGCCTCATGATATCGGGCAGACCAAAGCCTGACGTTCCGGCGTAGGCCGGAATGGGATCCCGATCCATCCAGACCTTGGAAACCTAAGCCTGTCTGCGGGAAACGTATAGACAGGTTCGTCAGGAGGTACGGGCTTACCTTGCGCCCAGCTTGGCTACTCCCCTTCCTGACCCTATATTTTTTTAATTCCAGCCTTTTAAAGATCCTATTCATGGAATCCTCGATCGCATCCCTAGGCGAAACCGCTGAAATCGCTGATGTCCAAAAAACCTCTGACACCCGTTGTATCCCGATCGACAAGGTGGGGATCAAGGATATCCGCCATCCCGTGCGGGTACGCGAGCGCGGCGGCGGCGAGCAGCATACCGTCGCCAACTTCAACATGTATGTCTATCTACCCCATAACTTCAAAGGCACCCATATGTCGCGCTTTGTGGAGATCCTCAATAACCACGAGCGAGAGATCAGTGTCTCATCCTTTAAAGAGATGCTCGTCGAGATGTCCAAACGTCTCGAATCCGAGGCCGGGCATATCGAGATGCGCTTTCCTTTTTTTATCAATAAAAAGGCCCCAGTCTCGGGCGTCGAAAGCCTACTCGACTACGAGGTGACCTTTATCGGCGAGATCCGCCACGGCAAGCCGAGCCTAGAACTCAAGGTCACAGTCCCGGTGACGAGCCTTTGCCCCTGCTCCAAGGAGATCTCGGATTTCGGGGCGCATAACCAGCGCTCACATGTCACCGTCCAGGTGCGCATGGAGCGCTTCATGTGGCTCGAGGAGTTGATTGAGCTCATCGAGCAGGAGGCCTCCTGCGAGCTCTATGGTCTTTTGAAACGCCCCGACGAGAAATATGTCACTGAACGGGCCTATAGCAATCCCAAATTCGTCGAAGACATTGTGCGCGATGTCGCCCAGCGTCTAAACGAGGACAGCCGTATTCTCGCCTATACCGTTGAGGCCGAAAATTTTGAATCCATCCACAACCACTCGGCCTATGCCCTGGTCACCCGAGATAAGACCTTAGCCTATCGCTCACCCTGTGCCTAAATGTTTCCGACCTGGGTGATCCTCTGAATCGGGCCTGACTGAGGGAAGACAGGGGAGCGAACTTCACCGCAGGTAAAAAGACCCCCCCTTTAGCCCTGTGCTTGACCAAAACGGCGGAGTTTAAGGATTGGCCAGCTCGGCCGGCTTTAGTTTAAAAGCACTTCCACCCGCTGCGGATTGAGCTGATTAGCCTGGGCTGCCAGGGCGACCTGGGGGTTCTGGGTCATCGCCTGCTGGACGCGCTGAAGCAGCGCCTGGGCTTGATTTGCCTCCAGCATACCGCCTGGGGCAGGCTCAGTACCCCGGGTTTGGTGGAGGCGATAGGCATCCGGCGAGATCGAGACCTGATCCGAGCCAGGCATCTGGGCCGCTGCCGCATTGCCGCCATTGGGCATTGCGGCTGGGCCAGCAGCGGCAGGGTTGTTGTCTAAGGGGGGACGCGTCTGAGCACTATTGAGGGCGCTACCCATCGCCGTATTTAGGGCACCGATGTCATTCATCTCAATCTCTCCCAAAAACATGATTTACTGATGCCAGTATAGCCGTTGTATTGCCTCATGCCAGCCCCTCTACGCCCATCCCTCAGTCCACCCCCTTGACAGGGGTCCTGATAGAGCCAAACCAACCCACTCCCAGTCGATGGGCCTGAGGGGCAGATCAGGATCGTTTTCCCCCTGAAGACCCAGACCTCAGATGCGCCGGCGTAGCCAGACGCCTGGTATTTCGCAAGCGGCAAGATATGTACCTCAACGCTCCCGAATGGGTAACGCCGGAAATCTGCGGTCAAACCGATGAAAGACCTGATCCAGGGTGCGAAAATAGAGCGATCGCCGCGCGTCGGGGTATAGACCTCATGACCATCCGCGCGCAGCCTTGCAGCCAGGGCGCTCCGAATGAAACCCTGGGTGCCAAAGACCGTCAGGGCACTGGTTTGCCCTTTCGCTGATCTTGCGTAGCGGTTGACCGACATAGACCCCAGGGTTCGAGGCCAGCGCCTACAACACTGCCTGTGCCGATCATCCAGCCATCCCCCCTAGCCATCATCGAGCAACACGCAGTCGGCGCCGATCCAGACATCAGCGCCGATCAGGCTGCGCCTGCTTGCAGGGGTTCAGTTCGACGCCTTGTATCATGAGCATTTTTTCTATCTCTCGCTCGCCGTGGTCGAGTGGATCTTTGTCGTCGATGGGCTTGCGATCCGCGAGGTCGAGAAACTACCCACCCATGGCAGCAGCCAACGGGTCTTTGCTCAATGCCTCGATTCGGTTACTCAGCCAGGCAGCGAGCGGGTTGATGCCCTCTTGGAACTCGAGCGTATGGCAGGGCTTAAGAATGCCTGCGGCTTATACGGGCTTTCAAGAGCGCGCCGAACGCATCCGTCATAACCTGCTGCTTTTTCTGCTTGCTGCGGACCACCTAGACTATATTCTGCTGTTGCCCTAGACCTAGGGGATGAGCCTGGGGAGCAGCTTGCCTATGTCCGGGTCTGGGGCGGGTAATTGGTGACCACAGTGCTGAGATTAGATATCTCTGAACAGCCTGGCGCGATAGCATTTTTTAGATAGCAGGAGATATCCAGCTGCCATGTTCTTTCAAAGAATTAGCAATGATGAGATAACACCCATGCTTTGCTCGCCGCCGTGAAGAGCTGTCGAGACAATCAATTCATTTTCAAACGAGGCATCACCATGGATCATTTAAAAAAAACCAGGCAGCTTTTAATCATGAAGCTATTCTCCGAAAAAAAACATCATGAATATAAAAATGCTGCATTGAGGTTCATCCAGAATTATCCAGACGATGCCTTTGGCTGGAAATTTTCCGCCATTGCGGATTTTTTTCTAGGCGAATATCAGGAGGCTCAAAAACAGATACTGCGCGCTATCAATCTCAACAAAAAAGATGCTGATTCAATCACGGTTCTTGGCAATATATTACGCCATCAAGGACGCATCAAAGAAGCCCTAGAATGCTACGAACGCGCCCTTGAGATCAATAAAGATCAATCAGCAGCGCTCAACGGAAAAGGTCTATGCCTGATAGATTTTAAGCGCAGCGAAGAATCCATGGAAGAGGCAGTCAAATGTTTTCAAAGAGGCTTGGAGATCAACCCAAATCAGGCTGAGCTTTATTATAATATGGGGGTTGCCTATGCTTATCTTGGCCGTCTTGATGAAGCCATGAATGCCCATCTCCAGGCGATTAGGCTCGATCCGGAATCGCATGCCGCTCACAATAATCTAGGTCTGGTTCTGCAGGATATTGGCCGGCTTGATGAGGCACTGACTGAATTCGATCAGGCTATTCATCTTACCCATAAAAAACAGGTATGCTATTATTCAAATAAATTATTTGCGCTCAATTATCACCCAGACAAATCAGCAGAGGAGATCTTTTCTGCTTACCAGGAATTCGATCGTCTTTTTGGATTACCATACCATCATCAATGGCGTCCGCATCCCAATGACCCTGATCCAGAGCGGCGGTTACGCATTGGCTATATCTCAGGGGATTTTCGCGCCCATTCAACTTGTTATTTTCTGGAACCCTTGTTGGCCAACCACGACCATAGCCAATTTGAAATCTTTGCCTATGTAAACAATGTAGCGCTCGATGCTCAAAGCTGGCGCTATCGGGAATTGGTTGATCGCTGGGTGCCGATCGCGGCGCTAGATGACGCTGCCGCGGCTGAGCGCATCCGGGCCGATCGCATCGATATCCTGATTGATCTCGCTGGCCACACCGCAGGCAATCGGCTGGGGATCTTCGCCCGCCGCCCGGCGCCGGTC
>CALALB010000013.1 GCA_937923175.1 uncultured Chromatiaceae bacterium
CCAGTGGAATCAGTGGCCCTCGCCCCGCTGTCGGGTCTTGTCCGAGAGGCCAAAAGGAGGGTGCGGCCTGGGCTCAGGGGGTTCGACATGAGTGCTGTGATCCAGCTTGACGCATGCAAGGCAATACTGGGGTCTAGATCCTGAGGTCTTGCTCCACCGATCGCGGCAAGGGGGATATAGGTCATACCCGCCGCCCGCTGGTGCACCCGCATGACCCGTTCAGTATAGGCATTGGAATGCAGAAAGGTCTCATAGGCGCAGACCAGCAGATGCCGATAGTCCTCGAGACTCGGCTTGCCGTCGCGGGCGCGTCGGGCCTCAAGGGCATCATGAAGGTGTTTTAGGATCTGCAGGCGATTGGCCTGCACCACCTCGGGGTCATAGGCGATCCCAAAATAGTCGGGAAAATCCTCGGCCGAGACGAGTTCGGCGAGTTCTGGGGAGGCGTTTAGGCTCATGGCAGCTCGTCCTCCTGAATCCAGTTGGGCACAGGATCGCCTGTGATGTCGCCTGCAAGCGCCCGCCAGCAGCCGATGAGTTCCTCATCGGTCTGCGGGCGCTTGGTGCGGATTACCTGGGCACGGATCGTCTCGAGCAACCGACTGGCCTGTCCTGGGCTTAGATCGAAACCCAGGCCTGCCATCACTGTCTGGACCGCTCGAGTGCCCGAGTGTTTGCCGAGCACCAGGCGGTGGCTGCGTCCAACCAGGGCGGGGTCAAAGCCCTGGTAATTGCCCGGATGCTTGAGTAGGCCATCGACATGGATGCCAGATTCATGGGTAAAGACACCATCACCGACGATGCTTTTTTGCCAGGGGATGGGACGGCCGGCGGCGCTTGCCACCCGCTGGGCCAACTCGGGAAGACGGCGCAGTTCGATACCGGCCCTGATCCCATAGCAGCGCTCAAGCGCGAGTACTACCTCCTCAAGCGGGGCATTGCCCGCCCGTTCACCGAGCCCGATCACCGTGGTATTGAGATGGGTCGCCCCCGCCTTGGCCGCAGCGAGGGTATTGGCGGTTGCCAGACCCAGATCATCATGGGCGTGCATCTCGATCTCTAGATCGGTATGACGGCGTATCTCAGAGATCCGGGCATAGACCCCGAAAGGCTCGAGGATCCCCAGGGTATCAGCAAACCGAAAGCGCCTGGCACCCGCGCGCTCGGCGACCTCGATGACCCGGAGTACGAAGGCGGGATCGGCGCGCGAGGCATCCTCTCCGCCGATACAGACCTCAAGCCCTAGGTTCCGTGCCTGGGCGATGTGTCGCGGAAGCTCTCTCAGCAGCCAGGCGCGATCGCGTCCAAGTTTATAACGCAGCAATTGATCCGAAATCGGCGCCGAGAGGTCGATCAACTGCACCCTCAGGTCGGCGCAGGTCGCAATATCCTGGGCATTGAGCCGGCTCCAGACCATGAGACGCGCCGACAGATCCAGGGCGGCGATGGCGCGGATATCCTCGCGCTCGCTCTCACCCATCGCCGGGATCCCAACCTCCATCTCGGGGACGCCAAGGGCAGCGAGCGCATCAGCGATGGCAAGCCGCTCATCGCGGGTAAAGGCTACACCTGCCGATTGCTCGCCATCGCGCAGGGTAGTGTCATTGATGATCATGGCTGGATGAGCGAATGAGGTCCCATACCAGCCATCTGGCAATTTTCGTTCCAAAAATAAATATTAATTAAATCAAAGCTTTAAGATAAAGAAAGGGGGCAGCTTGTCGCACTGATGACAACCCTGGAGCGACTGACATGCATGACCTCGATCCAATTGGCCGACTCGCCCGCAGGGCGGGTCGCAGACCTCGAGAACCGAGCATTGAGCGGATCGCTTGAGTCGGTCTCCCAAGCGGGCGGATCGATCATCCGGCCGCATTCCCATCGGTTCCAGCCTTGCGCGACAATCGCTGCCCTACCCCTCTTTCCTGAGGAGCCAATCCCATGCCAGTGCGCACCCTTGCCACACGCCGCGAGATCCTGGGCTGGGCGATGTTCGACTTCGCCAATTCGTCCTATACATTGCTGATCATCACCGTGGTCTTCGGGGACCTGTTTACACGGGTGATCGTGGGCGATGCGCCGGAATACCGCCTGGGGAATTTTTTATGGAGCCTGTCCTTGGCGATCAGCTATCTCCTGGTGGTCCTGATCTCGCCTGTTGCCGGGGCGATCATGGACTATCGGGCGGGTAAAAAGCGTTTTTTGTTTGCTAGCTATCTGCTGACGGTGCTCACCACGGCCGGGTTGTATTGGGCCACACCTGGATGGGTATGGTTAGCGATGCTGCTGCTGATCCTGTCCAATCTCGGTTTCGCCCTGGGTGAGTCCTTTATCGCGAGCTTTTTGCCGGATCTGGGACCGCCGGAAGACCTGGGCAAGATCTCGGGATTTGGCTGGGCCTTGGGTTATATCGGCGGGTTGATCGCAGCGGTGTTCGTATTATTAGTGCTCGGCGAGGTGAGTGCCGAAAACCTGGCCCGTATCCGCTGGGTCGGCCCCTGGACCGCCCTGTTCTTTATGCTTGCCGCCATCCCGACCTTTTTGTGGGTGCGCGAGCGCGGCAGCCCCAGACCCTTACCAGCCGGTCAAACCTATCTTGGGCTGGGCATGAGCCGCGTCCGCCAGACCCTGAGTCATCTCGACCGCCATCGCGATCTGGTCTGGCTTCTGGTCTCGGTCTTCTTTTCCATGGCTGGGATCGCGATCATCATCACCTATGCCTTTATCTATGGGGCCCAGGTGATCAAATGGGATGAGGACACACGTCAGCTGATGTTCGTTCTGGTCCAGCTCACCGCCGCAGGCGGGGCCCTGGTCTTCGGTTTGATCCAAGACCGCATCGGGGCCCAGCCAACCTATGCCTTGACCCTGGTTCTATGGATACTGGCGATCCTGTTGATCTATTTTACCCCCCAGATTGCAGACCAGGCACATCTATGGTTTGGCCTGAATTGGCAGGCCCACCAGGTCTTTTTGGTGGTCGGTTGTATCGCTGGGGCGAGTCTGGGGGCCTGTCAGTCAAGCACCCGTACCCTGGTGGGTCTCTTCGCCCCTTCATCGCGCTCGGCCGAGCTCTTCGGCTTCTGGGGACTGGCGATGAAGCTTGCCGGGGTCTTCGGTCTATTGGGGATTGGGCTGCTTCAGATCTGGCTCGGACTCCGACAGGCGATGCTCTTTTGCGCGCTCTTGTTTGGCATCGCCCTTTTGTTTGCCAGCCGAATTGATGAAGGACGGGGGCGGCGGGTCGCCGAGGCGCATGAGGCGGGGTTGAGTGTCTGGTAAAACCGGTGACTGGGAAGCCATTCACCCCTCTCTGTGTCGTGTTGTCGGGAGCCATGAGGCAGCGTATCCTTGACCAAGGCCTGCTGCGCACGACCTCATGGCCTTGGCAAACTGCTCAAATCTCCTGCCCCCAGTCAGACAGCACACCACAGACCCCCATGACCGAATATCTCCTCATCCTGGTCGGGACCGTCCTGGTCAATAACTTCGTCTTAGTCAAGTTCCTAGGCCTGTGTCCATTCATGGGGGTCTCGAAAAAGCTCGAGACGGCAACCGGCATGGGCTTGGCGACGACCTTCGTCATGACCCTGTCTGCGGTCATCAGCTGGATCGTGAATACCCTGATCCTTGAACCCCTGGGGATCGGCTATCTGCGCACCATCGCCTTTATCCTGGTGATCGCCTCAGTGGTCCAGTTCACCGAGACGGTGATGCGCAAGACCAGCCCGCTGCTTTATCAGTTACTCGGGATCTATCTACCGCTGATCACCACCAACTGTGCAGTGCTGGGGGTGGCCTTGCTCAATCAGCAAACCGGGCACACCCTGGTTGAGTCGGCGCTCTATGGATTTGGTGCCGCCCTCGGGTTCTCATTGGTCCTGGCGCTCTTTGCCGCCATCCGCGAGCGGGTGGCAGTAGCCGATGTCCCTAGGCCGTTCAAAGGCAGCCCGATCGCCCTGATCACCGCGGGTCTGATGTCTCTGGCCTTCATGGGCTTTGCGGGTTTGGCGCCCAATTGATCTGAGGGATCCCAAGCAGGCAGGGCACACCAAAACCATGTTTGCTGCTATCCTGACCATCGCCGCACTCGCCGCCTTTTTTGGGGCCTTGCTCGGTTATTCGGCCTTGCGCTTTCGCGTCGAGGGTAACCCGATTGCCGATCAGATCGAGTCCCTATTGCCGCAGACCCAATGCGGTCAATGCGGCTATCCAGGTTGTCGACCCTATGCCGAGGCCCTGGCCAAGGGCGATGCCGAGATCAATCGCTGTCTGCCCGGCGGCGAGGCCTTGGTCTTGACCCTGGCTGATCTACTCGGGCGCGAGCCGGTGCGGATGGAGATCAGGAAAAAGCTTCCGGTCGTGGCCTATATTGACCCCCAAGGCTGTATCGGCTGTACCCGCTGTATCCAGGCCTGTCCGGTCGATGCCATTATCGGCGCGACCAAACAGCTTCACGCTGTGTTGGCAACCGAATGCACCGGCTGTGAATTGTGCGTTGCCCCTTGCCCCGTGGACTGTATCCAGATGCGTCCAATCCCAGAGGACATCCAGGGTTGGCGCTGGCCTTATCCAGCCCCGACCTCGCTGTAGCCAAAGTCAGCCGCTCAATCGGACAAGCATGACGATCCCGATCCCAGACCTTCAAGGCCGCACCCTGTGGCGTTTCCACGGCGGTATCCATATCCCGGACGAGAAGGCCCTCGCCAATCATCGCCCCATCGAGACCGTGCCCTTGCCCGAGCGTCTCTGGGTGCCGCTGCAGCAGCATATCGGGGCGCCTGCCAGACCCAAGGTCTTGGTCGGTGAACGGGTCTTCAAAGGTCAAATGATCGCTGAACCCCAAGGATTCGTCAGTGCACCCATCCATGCCCCGACCTCTGGGCGGATCCTAGGGATCGAGCCGCACCCCGTGCCCCATCCCTCGGGGTTTCAGGCACCATGTATTGTGATTGAGCCCGATGGTGCGGAGACCTGGGCTGAGCGACCGCCGCCCCTGCTCGATTACCCCCAGATCGATCCTGCCCTGATCCGCGAGCGTATCCGCTGGGCAGGCGTGGTGGGTCTGGGTGGGGCGACCTTTCCCACCAGTGTCAAGCTAAGCCCTGGCCCCGACCGCGCGATCCATACCCTGATCATCAACGGAGCCGAATGCGAGCCCTATATCACCTGCGACGATCGGCTGATGCGCGAGCGCGCTGGACGCATCCTTGAGGGGGTGCGGATCATCCATTATCTCCTGCAGCCGAAAACCGTACTTATTGGGATCGAGGATAATAAGCCGGAGGCGATCGCCGCTATGCGCCAGGCACTGGCGGCGACCGATCTGGTCGACTATACCGAGATCGTCTCCATTCCTACCCTGTATCCGAGCGGCGGCGAAAAACAGCTCATCAAGATTCTCACTGGACGCGAGGTACCGACAAGCAATATCCCAGCCCAGATCGGGATCGTCTGTCAAAATATCGGAACAGCGGCGGCAGTGGCCGATGCCGTCCTGGATGGTCGCCCCCTGATCAGCCGGGTGGTGACGGTCAGTGGTCGCGCTATCGCATGTCCCAGCAATCTCGAGGTGTTGATCGGAACCCCGATCGACCATCTGATCGCCCATTGTGGCGGCTATCGCCAGCCACCTGCCAAGCTCATCTGCGGTGGGCCCATGATGGGCTTTCAGATCCATGATCCCACCACCCCGGTTGCTAAGGGGACCAATTGCCTGCTTGCCCTCACCTCGGCGGAATCCCCGGATCCAGGCCCACCCCTGCCCTGTATCCGCTGTGGGCGCTGCGCAACGGTCTGCCCGGCCAATCTCTTACCGCAGCAGCTCTATTGGTATGCGCGTGCCAAGGACCTCGACCGGGTCCAGGATTATCATCTATTCGATTGCATCGAGTGCGGCTGCTGTGCTTATGTCTGCCCGAGTCATCTGCCGCTCGTCCAGTACTATCGCTATGCCAAGACCGAGATCTGGGCGCGCGAACAGGAACGCCGCAAGGCCGAACAGGCCCGTGCCCGCTATCTCGCCAAGCAGGCCAGGCTCGAGCGCCAAGCGCGCGAGCGTCAGGCAAGGTTGCAGCAACATCAGGAGGCACTGGCCTATTCAGACCCCGCCCGCCCCGAGGATCGGGCGGCATTGATCGATGCCGCCCGGCAGCGCGCCGCGGCGCGCCGGTCTCAACTGCCCAAGGATTGAACTGGTGCCCACTGGGTATGGCGGGGATTTGGGGTAGAACAAGGCCCCCGCGCTGGTCAGATCGAGCGCCCCAATGCGCTCAGCAGACCGCGCAAAAGGTCCAGGGGCGCAGGTGGGCAACCCGGGATCTTGACATCCACGGGGATAACGTTCTCGACCGCGCCGCAGCTTGCATAAGAGATACCGAACTCGCCACCCGTGCAGGCACAATCGCCGGCGGCGATGACCAACTTGGGGGCAGGCACCGCGCGCCAGGTGCGGCGCAGCGCAGTCTCCATATGGCGTGAGACAGGCCCAGTGACCAAGAGCGCATCGGCATGCCGGGGCGAGGCGACGAAATGCACCCCAAAACGCTCCAGATCGTAATAGGGGTTATTCAAGCCATGGATCTCGAGCTCGCAGGCATTACATGAACCCGCATCCACCTGGCGAATCGCCAGGCTACGCCCTAGGCGCCAATCGATGCGCCGGCGCAGCTCGAGTCCGAGGCGTTTAAGTTCAGGATCGGTCACGCAGACCGGCTCGGTGACAACGCCGGTCTGGAGGGATTGTTTAAGGATTCGCAACATCAGCTTATCTCTACATTTCAGGGGGGCAGACCAGGCCCGCAATCGGCAGTCTCATTTTTGCACTCATGCCATGCCATTTTATACAATCTGTAGCCTCATACCCCCTTGGCTTTTGGTTGCTGGGGTCGAGAATACCCTCATGCGGGGTGTCCCTGTTGTCCAAATCGGCCAAAGTCTCCCTCATCCTTTAAACATTGGGTGCTGAGTTGTCGCTGTCGCTTGTACTCATCGCCATTGCCTTGGCGCTGCTCTCCAGCGCTCTTTCACTAGGCGCTGGTCGCGAGGTACGGATCGTCCGCCTGGTTGCAACACCCTTGATCGGGCTTTCCGGGTTGTTGGCCTGTACGGCTGGTCTGGGGATCCTGGCCACAGGCAACTCTCTCGAGACCGTCCTGCCCCTCGGCCTGCCTTGGCTACCCTGGCATGTGCGTTTGGATGCGCTCTCTGGATTCTTTCTCATCCTGCTCGGCCTGGTCACTGCGGCGGTCGGTCTATATGGGTCATCCTATATCCGCGACCTTGAACACGGGCGCGATTCGATTGCGGCGCTCGGGGTCTTCACCGGTCTCTTTCTCGCCGGCATGGAGCTGGTCCTCATCGCCGCTGACGCCTTCGTCTTCATGGTGGCCTGGGAATTGATGTCGCTCGCCTCCTATTTCCTGGTCGCCTTTCATCATGAACATGCCGCCAATCGGCGGGCGGCCTTTTTGTATCTCTTGATCGCCCATCTCGGCGGTCTGGCGATCCTGCTGAGCTTCGGGGTACTGGCTGCATTCGGGGCTGGTTTCGGTTTTGAGTCGATGCGTGCCGCACCCCTGTCCTCGACCTGGGCGAGCGTCGTCTTCATACTCGCCTTCATCGGATTCGGGGCCAAGGCGGGATTGGTTCCGCTGCATGCCTGGCTGCCTCAGGCCCATCCGGTTGCCCCCTCACACATCTCGGCGCTCCTATCAGCGGTCATGCTCAAGGTCGCCGTCTACGGCTTCATTCGGGTGGTGTTAGACCTCATGGGCGAGGTGCAGTGGCAGTGGGGTGTGGCCATGCTGGTCGTTGGCGGCGCCTCGGCCTTGGTCGGTGTGCTCTTTGCGCTGGTGCAGACCGATCTCAAACGCCTCTTGGCCTATTCATCGGTCGAAAATCTGGGGGTCATCTTTATCGCCTTAGGCCTGGCAGTGCTTTTTTTAAGCACTGGACATCCGCTGCACGGCGCCTTGGCCCTTGGGGCAGGGCTTTATCATGCATTAAATCATGCCCTTTTTAAGGGCCTGCTGTTTTTGGGCGCAGGGGCCATTCTCCATAGCGCCCATGAGCGCGACCTCGAACAGATGGGTGGGCTATTGCGCCGCATGCCTTGGACCGGCAGCCTGTTTCTCGTCGGTAGCCTGTCGATCTCGGCCCTACCGCCCTTCAATGGCTTTGTGTCCGAATGGCTGATCTTTCAATCGGCGCTCCAGTCCTGGCAGATCGACAGCGGCGTCTTGCGCAGCCTGATCCCAATCGCCGCAGCGGTCCTAGCCCTCACCGGTGCCCTGGTGGCCGCCACCTTTGTCAAGGTCTATGGGGTGGCCTTTCTCGGCCAGGCACGCTCGCGCCATGTGCGCCGGGCGCGTGAAGTGACGCCGGCGATGCAGATTAGCCAGGGGATACTGGCCGCGCTCTGTATCCTGCTCGGTGTCTTACCGACGGCTATGATCGAGCTCATCGATCAGGTCTCTGCCCAGGTCCTCCATCTCGGTCTGCTGCAGACCAGTGCCGGGGGCTGGCTGTGGCTGACCCCTATCTCGCCGGACGCCGCCAGTTATAGCGCGCCCTTGACCCTGGTCCTTCTGGTCTCGTTGATGGCTGGGATAGTTTGGTGGTTGCGCCATCGTATCCCCCGCCGTATCCGTCGCTGTGACCCTTGGGACTGCGGTTTTGCGCCGCCCTCGCCGCGGATGCAATATAGCGCCACTGGTTTTGCCCAACCGGTACGCCGGGTGTTTGCGTTCTTTTTTGATAGCGAGGAGGCGCGTCTCGATCCCTTAGAGCCTGCCCCGCGCTATCGTCTGAGGCTCGATGAGCCAAGCTGGCGGCTTTTCTACCGCCCGCTCGCCCAAGCCACTTACACCGCAGCGCGGTGGATCGTGCGTTTGCAATCAGGAAACCTGCGCATCTATCTCGGCTGGACGCTCGGGACCCTGCTCATCCTGCTGTGGATTGTCTCATGACCGACCTGGTGTACCTACCCCCTCTCTAGCTATGAGCTTGTTAAGCTGGTATGTCGCCTGTATCCAAGCGCTCCTGATCCTTGGGCTTGCCCCGCTTCTGATCGGCTGGGTGCGACGGGTGAGGGCGTTTTTACAAAACCGGCGCGGCGCACCGGTGTTCCAACCCTATCTCGATTTATACAAACTCATGCTGAAAGAGACGCGGGTTGGCCACACCGCCTCGCCCCTGTTTCGGGCAGCGCCCTACGCGATCTTTGTCTCGACCTGGTTGGCCGCAGCAACAGTACCCCTGATTGCCCTGGATCTGCCGACCGCCTGGATCGCCGATATCATCGCCTTGGTCGGCCTGCTCGCCCTAGGGCGCTTTTTCCTGGCCCTGGCGGGTATGGATGTCGGCACCGCCTTCGGGGGGATGGGGGCCTCGCGCGAGATGCTGGTCTCGGCGCTCGCTGAACCGGCGATGCTGATGGCTATCTTCACCCTGGCTATGACCGCCCATAGCACCAATCTGGTCAGCGTCATGGAAAGCCATCTGGCTGATGGCTTTATCCTGCGCCCTTCCTATCTATTTGCCTTTTTCGCCTTGATCCTGGTGGCCCTGGCTGAGTGTGGGCGCATCCCGATCGATAACCCGACGACCCATCTCGAACTGACCATGATTCATGAGGCCATGCTGCTGGAATATACCGGCCATCATTTGGCCCTGATGGAATTGGCCGCCTGGATCAAGCTGCTGCTCTACGGCGTGCTGCTGGCCAATGTCTTTCTGCCTTGGGGGGTAGGCCAAGGTCTTGATCCTTTGACCCTGGGGCGAGGTCTCGGCATCCTCATTCTAAAACTGGCAATCCTTGGGGTTGCGCTGGCAGTCGGCGAGACGGTGCTCGCCAAGATGCGCCTCTTTCGCGTCCCACTCTTTCTGAATCTGGCCTTTTTGCTGGCACTCCTCGGTCTGCTCAGCCATGTGATCCTAGAGGTCGGGTCATGACTTTGAATGCGCTGACCCTGCTCCAACAGTTTCTTATCCTTCTGGCCGGTTTATCCCTGTTCGTGTCCTTTATCCTCATAGCCCAGCCGCGGCTGGTTGCAGCCATCCATAGCTTTGCCTGGCAAGGGGTTTTGGTCTCAGCATTGACCCTGACGGCGGCAATGACCAACCAGGCTCCCCCTCTCTATTTCTCGGCAGGTCTCACCCTGGTTCTCAAAGGGCTGTTTATTCCTTGGCTGTTACACCGCCTGGCCCTGCGTCTGGGTCTGGAGGGCCATAGCGAGACCCTGCGCTGGCCGGAGCTCGTCTTGCTCGCGGGTGTTTTCTTGGTGATCTTCAGCTATTGGCTGGTCGAACCCATGGTGGAGCGCGAGCTGATCTTTACCCGCAATATCATCGCGGTCAGCCTGGCCGTGGTCCTGCTTGGATTCCTGATGATGGTGTTTCGTACCCAGGCCGTCGCCCAGGTACTTGGGTTCATGTCGATGGAAAACGGTCTGTTCCTGGCGGCGGTTTCAGCCACGACAGGCATGCCCATGGTGGTCGAACTCGGGGTGGCCTTCGATGTCCTGGTCGCGGCTGTGTTATTTGGGGTCTTTTTCTTTCAAATCCGCGAGAGCATCGACTCGCTCGATGTCGATCGGCTCAACCGTCTGGCTGAAACCCCTGATGTTGAGCCAATGCTCAGCGAGGAGATAGGCGAATGAGCGGTCTGACGCTCACCCTGTTTGCCCCTCTCCTCGGGGGGCTGACCCTGGTTTGGCTGCGCCCCCTGGGGCTGGCCGGATGGTTCAATCTGGGGGTCTCGGGGCTCACCCTGGTAGGCTCGCTCTGGCTGGCCAAGACGGTCGCCCAAAAAGGGATCCTGGTCGAGTCGATTGCCGGGATGGGCTTTCGCATCGATGCCTTTAATGTCTATCTGGTGGTTCTGACCGCCTTCGTGGGCTTTACCACCGCGATCTTCTCGCGCCCCTATATGCGCCATGTCTGTGCCAGCGGCAAGATCAGCCCAGCCAGCCTGCGTCTCTATCACAGCCTATATCAGGCCTTCATGCTGACCATGCTGCTTGCACTCACGACCGACAATCTGGGAATACTGTGGGTGGCCATCGAGGGGGCGACCCTGGCCACGGTGCTGTTGGTCTCGCTCTACCGCACCCCAGAGGCGGTCGAGGCGGCCTGGAAATATTTCATCCTCTGCAGTGTCGGCATCGCCTTGGCCTTGTTTGGGACCGTGCTCACCTATTTTGCTGCCCAGCACGTCCTGGCCGATCCAGCTGCCGGCTTGAGCTGGAGCGCGCTTTATAGTCAGGCCCAGATGCTCAATCCAACAGTGATGCGCATCGCCTTTGTCTTTCTCCTGGTCGGCTATGGGACCAAGGTCGGTCTGGTCCCCATGCATCAGTGGTTGCCGGATGCCCATTCGGAAGGCCCCACCCCCATGTCAGCAGTGCTCTCGGGCCTATTGCTCAATGTCGCACTCTATGCCGTTGTCCGCCTCAAGATGTTGGTCGATGGTTCGCTGGCCCAAACCCAAACCCCCCAGCTCGCGGGCATATTACTGATGGGGTTTGGGATGGTGTCTTTCCTGGTCGCCGGGTTGTTTCTGCATCGCCAGCGCGACATCAAGCGGATGTTCAGCTATTCGTCGATCGAGCATATGGGTCTGATGACCTTCGCCTTTGGCCTAGGGGGGTCGCTTGCCACCTTTGGCGCCCTGTTACACATGCTGGTGCATTCGCTGACCAAGTCGGCCATCTTTGTCACCGTTGGCCATGCCACCCATATCGCTGGCACCCAGGCGATCGACCGGATCCGCGGCTTGATCCGTACCCAACCGGCAGTTGGCTGGTCGCTCTTGATCGCGGTGGCCGCCATCGCCGGCTTTCCGCCCTTTGGGATCTTTGCCAGCGAGTTTTTATTATTGACCGCCACCATGCAATCCCAGCCCTGGTTGACCCTGGCGCTCCTAAGCGGCCTAGGGATCGCCTTTGCCGGGCTCTTTCGCTATCTGCATCCGATGGTCTATGGTCAGCCGCCCGAGGGCCAGCAGGCAGTCCCAGCCAATATGATCCCGGTCCTGATCCATCTCGGGCTGGTCCTCTGGCTTGGCTTGGCGATCCCTGAGTTTCTCGCCCAGTGGCTGGATCGAGCAACCCAGCTCATTACCGGGACGCATCTGCTATGACCAACCGTCCGACCCCAACGCCTTGGTTGAGCGAGTATCTGGCACAACTCGCCGCAGCAGGGATTGTAGTCGAGGAGAGCGAATCTGGAACCCTGGCCCCTGCCCGGCGGCTGGCGCTCGATCCAGCTGACTGGGGTCAAGTAGCCCAGCTGGCCCAAACTCTGGGTCTACGTCATGCCGGTGTATGGGCCGATCCGCGCGATGGAGAAAGCGAGTCAGGCGTACTTGAGGTCTATGCCTGTTTTGAACGCACTGGCCAGTATCTGGTGATGGTCACTCGGGTCCCGCTCGACCAGCCGCAGCTTTCCTCCCATGGTCTGCTTTATCCGGGGGTCGAACGTCTGGAGCGCCATGCCCATGATCTGACCGGTCTGATTCTAACCGATCATCCGGATGGGCGGCGTTGGACCCGGCATCAAGCCTGGCCGGCGGATCGCTTTCCCCTGCGCCGCGATTTCCCGCTGTTGGGTGAATCAACCTGTCGTACCCCTGCCGATGTCGATTATCCCTTCCGGGTCGTGCAGGGGCCCGGTGTTTTCGAAATCCCCGTGGGACCCGTGCATGCGGGTATCATCGAGCCGGGTCATTTCCGTTTCTCTGTTGCCGGTGAGGATGTGCTGCGCCTCGAGGAGCGGCTCGGTTATGTCCACAAGGGGATCGAGAAGCTTGCGGTCGGGCGCGATCCCCAAGGACTGGTGCGACTTGCCGGCCGGGTTTCGGGCGATTCCACGGTCGCCCACGCCTGGGCAGCCTGTCAGGCAATCGAACGGGCGCTGGGCGCTGAACTGCCGCCGCGGGCGCTTTATCTGCGAGCGCTGTTTGCCGAGCGCGAGCGGATCATCAATCATCTCTGGGATATCGGGGCGATCTGCAATGATGTCGGCTTTGGTTTCGCCTATGTCCAATGCGCGCGGTTACGCGAGCAATGGCTGCGCTGCAACCAGGATCTCTTTGGACATCGGCTGCTGATGGACCGACTGATCCCCGGGGGGGTACCCTGCGATCTCACCGACGAAGGCTTTCCTCGCCTGCGTCAAGAGCACGCCGCGCTGCGCCAGGCGATTGAGCCGGTGTTCGAGGTCATCGAGGACTATCCCTCGCTCGACGATCGGCTCCTCGGCACTGGTATCCTTTCCGAGGCTGACGCCCGCGCCTTGGGCTGTACCGGCTATGTCGGCAAGGCCAGCGGCCTTGGCCTGGATGTCCGGCGCGATTGCCCCTATCCCCCTTATGACCAGTTGCGGGTCGAATTGGCGCTCCAGGGCGAGGGCGATGTGGCGGCACGGGTGCGGGTGCGCATCCAGGAGGTCCGCCAGAGCCTCTGGTTGCTCGACCGGTTGCTCGACGACCTGCCCAAAGGCGAGATCTCTGCACCGCTCCCAGCAGCAGCCGGCGGCGAGACTGGGCTAGGGATCGTCGAGGGCTGGCGCGGCGAGACCCTTGCCTTTGTGCGTTTCGATCGCGCCGGGCGCATCGCCCGCTATTTCCCGCGCGACCCCAGCTGGTTTAGCTGGCCGGCCTTGGAGCGCCTGATCCTCGGTGATATCGTTCCAGATTTTCCGGTCTGCAATAAGTCGGTCAATGGCTCCTATGCCGGGCATGATCTTTAAGATAGGTCATGCCGGGTGCCTCATTCCGACCATGCTGGTCGAGCTCAAAGCTACGAAGCCTCGACATCCTGGCAGGACGTCTCTGCCCCGCGCAATGACGGTCGCCTGCCCATCCAGTACGGCTGCTTAGGTCAAAACCATGAGCCAAGCTATTGTCTCTTCGCCCCATGTGCCGCGCCTTAACCGGGTCGATCGGGTAATGGCCGAGGTCCTGGTGGGCTTGATCCCCGGGGTTGCAGCGCTGACCTGGGTCTTTGGGTGGGGGACCCTGATCAATATCGGCCTGGCGGCATGCTTTGCGGTTCTGGCTGAATCCTTGGTCATGCTGCTTCGCCGCCGCTCGCCCTGGACGGCGTTGCGCGATCTCAGCGCCTTGGTGACAGCTGCTCTATTTGCTAGCGCGGTACCGCCCAGTTTGCCCTGGTGGCTGACCCTCATCGGGATCCTCTTTGCCATCGTGATCGTCAAACAACTCTATGGCGGACTTGGCTATAACCCATTCAATCCAGCCATGGCAGCCTATGTGTTTTTATTGGTCTCCTATCCAGTAGCCATGACCAGTTGGCTTGCCCCCATGGATCTGGTTCATCATCCCTTAGGCTTCAGCGAGTCCCTGCAATTGATCCTCAGTGGTACCCTGCCTGCCAATCTGGATTGGGATGCCATCTCCTCGGCCACCCCGCTCGATCATCTGCGCGGTCGGCTGGATCTAGGTCAGACCATCGACCAGATCGCCCAGGACCCGACCTGGGGTATCATCGGTGGTCATGGTTGGGAGTGGGTCAATCTCGGTTTTCTCCTGGGCGGCCTTTATCTGCTCGCGCGACGGGTCATCACCTGGCATATCCCCCTGGTGATGCTGGCTAGCCTCGCCCTGTGGGCAACCCTATTTTGGGCGATCGACCCCCAGATCCACGCCAGCCCCTGGTTTCATCTATTCAGCGGCTCGACCATGCTCGGGGCCTTTTTCATTGCCACGGATCCAGTGACCGCCTGTACCACCAACCGTGGTCAGCTCGTCTTTGGTGCCTGTATCGGTTTGATCGTCTATCTCATCCGCAGCTGGGGCGGCTATCCAGACGCCATTGCCTTTGCCGTTCTGTTGATGAATATCGCCGCCCCCACAATCGACTATTACACCCAGCCGCGGGTCTTTGGCCATGGGAGCACCCACCTATGAAGACCAAGCTGAGATCCATTCTCCTGTCCAGCGCCATGCTCGGTGCCTTTGCCGTCTGGGGCGTGGCTATCGTTGCCCTGACCCATGGGTCAGTAGAAGGACGTATCGCTGCAAATCAAGATCAGGCGATGAAGCGTCAGATCAATGCGATCCTGCCAGCCGATCAGATCACCAATGACCCGCTCGCTGATCGCATCCAGGTGAGCGATCCCGATCGCCTGGGGGCACCCACGAGTTGGGTCTATCGCGCCCGTCGCGGCGATCAGCCTGCCGCAGTGGTCATCGAATCAATGGTTCCGGATGGCTATGCGGGCCCGATCAAGCTCTTGGTGTCGGTCCTTGAGGATGGGACCCTCGGCGGGGTGCGGGTGATCTCGCATCACGAGACCCCGGGGCTTGGGGATAAGATCGAGGAGACCAAGTCTGACTGGATACTCGGCTTTACCGGCAAATCCCTGGCCAATCCCCCACTCGAGCAATGGGCGGTCAAGCGCGATGGCGGGGTCTTTGACCAGTTTACCGGTGCGACCATCACCCCGCGTTCAGTGGTCAAGGCGGTGCGCGATACCCTACTCTATGTCCAACAGCAGGGTTCCGCCCTCTATGCGCCAGCCGAACCCAAACAGGCGGCCACCGGAGGTCAAGGCTAATGGCTGCGCCCCCTTCAACCCAGCAGATCCTCAGGACCGGGCTTTGGACCAATAACCAGATGTTGGTCGCCCTGCTCGGGCTATGCCCCCTGTTGGCGACCACCACCTCGGCGATCAATGGCCTGGGGATGGGGCTGGCGACCACAGCAGTCCTGGTATGCTCAAACGGTACAGTCTCCCTGATCCGGCATCTGGTGCGTCCTGAGATCCGTATCCCGGTATTCGTTTTAGTCATCGCCTCATTCGTGACCCTGGTCGAGCTTTTTATGCAGGCGTTCTTTTATGACCTATATCGGGTGTTGGGTCTGTTCATCGCCCTGATCGTGGTCAATTGCATCATCATCGGGCGCGCCGAGGCATTTGCCTCCAAGAACCGCCTCGACCGCGCCTTGCTAGACGGTTTGGCTGTGGGTCTGGGCGCGACCCTGGTCTTAACCACCTTGGGAGGGCTACGTGAACTCGTCGGCCAGGGGACCCTGTTTCACCAGGCCGATCTCTTGCTTGGGCACTGGGCGCAGATACTGTCCTTAAAACTCGGTCCGGGGTTTCAGGGTGCGTTGATCGCGATCCTACCCCCAGGTGCATTTATCGGTTTGGGGTTACTGATCGCGCTCAAAAACCTGGTCGATGAGCAGACCAAGCGCTGGCGGTCCAATCCAGGCGCCGCTCGAACCCCGCCCCCTCCCAGTCGCCACCCCTAGTTGGTCCAGTATCTGTAAGTAACGCTGAATTCATCCCCTCTGCTGCGGGAGACAGGAGAGGGGTTTGGCCAAATCGGTCTTCTGAGGGAGGCTCCCTTTACTCAACTGCCTGGGCGCAGGGACCTGAGGGATCAATCACAGGGGTCCGAATCCTGCCAGCCGGCCCCAGGGTTCATGTTATATTAGCCAGTCACCGTATGGGTCTGCTGCCGCCCCTTGCGGGCGACCGATCAAGAATTCTAGAGAGAACGGGGAGCGCTCATGTCCAAGAAGCATCCGATTATCGCTGTCACCGGCTCATCTGGTGCTGGCACCACCACGGTCAAACGCGCCTTTGAGCATATCTTCAGGCGCGACAAGATCAGCGCGGCTGTAATCGAAGGCGATAGCTTCCATCGCTATGACCGAGCAGCCATGAAGGTCGCCATGACCGAGGCCGCTGCGCGTGGCGAAAACCTCAGCCATTTCGGGCCGGCAGCCAATTGTTTCGATCTGCTCGAGTCGCTCTTTCGCGAATATGGAGAAAGCGGCACTGGTAAAAAACGCTATTACATCCACAGCGAAGAAGAGGCGCGCGAACACAATGCCCGTCTAGGGACCAATCTCAAGCCAGGCGAGTTTACCCCTTGGGAGGATCTGCCGCCTCATACCGACCTGCTGTTTTATGAGGGTCTGCATGGATTGGTCGTGACCGAGGAGCACAATATCGCCCGCTATGTGGATCTCGGGATCGGGGTGGTCCCGATCATCAACCTCGAATGGATCCAGAAGATCCACCGTGACAACCTCGAGCGCGGCTATTCAGCGGAGGCCATCGTCGATACCATCCTGCGCCGCATGCCCGACTATGTGCGCTATATCACCCCTCAGTTCTCGTTGACCGATATCAACTTCCAGCGGGTGCCTACGGTCGATACCTCGAATCCATTCATCGCCCGGGACATCCCCACGCCAGATGAGAGCTTTGTCATCATCCGTTTCCGGGATCCCAATAAGTTCGACATCGACTTTCAGTATCTTCTGATGATGATCCATGACTCGTTCATGTCGCGCCCCAACACGATCGTCGTCCCGGGCGGCAAGATGGGCTTTGCTATGGAGATCATCCTCCAGCCGATCATCGAGCGTATGATGGCGGCCCGTCGGGTTTGAGGCGGCCCCTCCACCAAAGGGGGTAAAGACGGGTGTGAACGGCCTGCACCCTCAGAGGCAAGATCCCCCGGCCTGCCTGAGGCCTCGATCAAGGTGTCCTTTAGCAACTAGATCTGGACACCAAAGCCTCTGAGTTGCCGGAGGACGATCGGGTCGGTGCGATTCTTCGAGGTCGCTGCCTTCATGAACACGACCACCCGATCGATATCGCGGATCACCCCAAGCAGGGTCTCAGGGTCGGGGTACTGTCTGGTGAGCGATGCGAAGGCCAGATCCATGAGCGGCTCATCGGCACGGGCAATGCCGATCGCATAGGCGATATTGCAGCCAATCCCTGGCTGCTGGTAATGAATCCGCCGGGCAAAACGCTGCCAGGCCTCAACCCATCCCGACCACTCGATGGCCGATACCTCAGACCGGCTGACCCGCAGAAAGAGCACGATCTTAATGAGCTCGGCCTGCCAAGCCCAGGGCTTGGCATGGGCCTGCTGGCGTAAGCGCTCGATCCTGCGCCCATGATAGTGCTGGCAATGCTCACATTGATAATAGATTGCCAAGGCATAGGCGATCAGCTCCCGTTCGAGCTCGCTTAAGGTGAATGGATCGGAATCCCCCGGCACACCCGAAAAGGTATGCGCATGCAGCTCATTTAAGACCTCATTGAACGATTGGCCTTGGATCGACTCGCGAACTGGCTGGTCTGCCATTGGATACCTCTGAACCTCAGGCAAAGGGCAGGCGCCAATGCTAAGCATGGGCTGGGTAATTTGGCAATCTGCCTATGACAGATGACCTGCCTCCTGGAGCCGCGATGGATGAGAGCGTTTTTCAACATAGGTTCATCGTGCGGCTGCATGACACCGACGCCGCGGGGCGATTGTTTTTCGGGCATCTCTTTCATCATGCCCAGGACGCCTTTGAGGCATTCATGGCCCAGCTCGGCTGGCCGATCCCTGAGCTGATCCAAAGGGGTGAATATCTGCTACCTGTCGTCCATGCCGAGGCCGATTACCGACGCCCCATCCAGCACGGCGAGCTGATTTGGGTCGAGATTTGGGTCGAGGAGATAGGACGACGCTCGTTTACCCTCGGTTATCGGTTTCGCAAAAAGGACGGCGAAGAGTCGGCCCGCGCCAAAACCGTCCATGTCCTGGTCTCAACCGTCGGGGATCAGGTCCCGGCCTTGCCAGAGAAGCTGCATCTGGCTCTAGTCAGCCATCTTAAGGACGCGGGGGCAAGGGCGTCTTGTGACCCTGCTCATCGAGACACACAAAGCTGATATGGGTCGAGAAGATCGGCTCCTCCCGCCCGCTTGCCAGGTCATCGGCATAGACCTGGACCTCATAGGTCACCGAGGTACGACCGCGTTTGCTCTCGTGACAGACGAAGCGCAACACCGAACCCAAGCTAACACCCCGATGAAACTCGACCCGATCCATCCCCACGGTCACAAATCGACAGCCTGGGTTGTCGCGGCTGGCGGCGATCCAGGCGATCTCATCGACCCACTTCAGCAAACAGCCGCCGAATAGATGACCGTATTGATTGAGATGCTCGGGGCGAACAACGGTATAGCTTTCCATTTATCCTTGACCTGGATGTCAATGGAAACAACCTTTTTTAAAACCTCCCATGCCTGATGCCGGCGCCCTCATTTCAGCGCAAACCGCAATCCAGGTCAGTCATGCCCACTGGACCCCGGCGCTGATCTGCGGACGACACCCGGGCAGATTCGCCGACATGAGATGGACTTTTTGCTGTCTCTAGGTGAGTGAGCGCCAGCCTTTGGCCTCCTATCAACCTGGCAACATGAATCCGTACAATCACGATACAATTCCGGCATGGAAACCGAACGCATCGATGCACGGAAACTGGAGCCGGCGGCGCGCGAGCAGCTGCGCCGCACGGTGATTCGCATGCATAGGCAGGGCCACAAGCAAGCGGCCATTGCCGAGGAACTGGGTTTGCGCCGCCCGACGGTGACGGCCTGGATTGCGCGGGCCCAGGCGGGGCTTGGCGTGAAAGAGGCCCGGCGCGGCCGGCGGCTTGGCGATGGCCGCAGACTCACTCCGGCCCAGGAAGAACGCATCCGCAAGGACATCGTGGATCACACGCCCGATCAGCTCAAGCTGCGCTTTGCCCTGTGGAACGCGCAAGCGGTGCGTGCGCTCATCAAGGCATCCTTCGGCATTGATCTGCCGGTGCGCTCGGTCAGGAACTACCTCAAACGCTGGGGCTTCACGCCGCAGCGCCCGCTCAAGCGCGCCTTCGAGCAGAAGCCGGAAGCGGTCCAGAAGTGGCTCAGCGAGGAATATCCGGCCATCGCGGCACGGGCCAAGGCGGAAGGGGCGGAAATCTGCTGGGGCGACGAGACGGCGGTCAGCTCGGTGGAGCACTACCCTCGGGGCTACGCGCCGAAGGGCAAGACGCCGGTTTTGGTGCTCTCGCAATCCAAGCGCGAGCGCATCAACCTCATCTCGGCCATCACCAACCAGGGCACCCTGCGCTTCATGATGTACCGCGACACGCTCAGCGCCGAGGTGCTCATCAAATTCCTCCAACGCCTGATCCACGAGGCCGGCCGCAAGGTGTTCCTGGTGCTGGACAACCTGCGCGTGCACCACAGCCGCAAGGTGCGAGAATGGCTGGCGGACAAGCTCGACAAGATCGAGCTGTTCTTCCTGCCCAGCTATTCGCCGGAACTCAACCCCGACGAGTATCTGAACGCCGACCTCAAAGCGAGGTTGAGCGCCGCCGAGCCGGTGCGCGATGCAGCGCACCTCAAGCGCAAGGTGCTCTCTCATCTGCACTCCATCCAGAAACAGCCAGCGCGCATCCGTTCGTATTTCAAAGCCGAGCGTATCAAATATGCCGCTTGATCTGTACGATATTAAATGGCCGGGTTAATGGTGCGGAGAGGGGCTTTTTGGGGTTTTGCCGGCAACTGGCCTACAAGACCGGGCTGGGGGGCGGACAGGCCAGGGTCGGGGAGCGGTTCTTTGCCAGCAGGACTGTGATCTTGACGCGGTGAGAAACATTGCAGTCCGGATGGGTTGCCTCAAGCGGCCCTGCGGCAGGTTGCGCCGGATGTGAAGTCCGGGGAAAGGAAGGTGCTGGTCGCAGCCGCAAGAGGGTGGTGAAACCGGTCCCGGTGAAGCGGAAAGCAGGCTACGGGTTTAGCGAGTAGATCATAGGCATTGCGGAGTGGTTATTGCGGTTTGAGACTGGCACGCCGGTCTATACCAGTTGGCACTGTTCGGGTTGGGGAGAGGCGTGAACCTTGGGGACTGGTTGATGAGATGGGTGCAGCATCGCGGGGAAAATCAGCACCTATCGATAGATCAGGCCGAACCTGCAGCCCTATTTATAGTTGAACCGAAACGAATGAACTGACAGCTGAAGATGTGTGGGGGTGGGAGCGGGCACTGGAAATGGCCTTGTCCAGACAGAGGTGACTGGATCTGTTTCAGATCAATGAGGTTATCTGGGCGAGCGCTGATCAGGGGGCGTCTCTAGGTCATGCCAGCCAAGGTCAGCAGTTCAGAGCGTTCCTCATCGGTTAAAGGTCGCCAGTGGCCGGCAAACAGCCGGCGCCCGAGTCTGATGTTGCCATAGCGGATGCGGATCAAGCGGCTGACGGTACAACCCGCTGCCTCCCAAAGCCTGCGCACCTCGCGGTTACGCCCCTCGCGGATAACCACATGATACCAATGATTGGCACCCGAACCGCCCTGATCGATAATCTGCTCGAAGCGTGCAAGCCCATCCTCGAGCTCAATCCCCTGGGCGAGTTGCTCGAGGGTGTGAGGTTCGACTGGACCGAGGATGCGCACGGCATATTCACGCTCGATTCCCGTTGCAGGATGCATCAGGCGGTTGGCGAGCGCACCGTCAGTGGTCAACAGCAGCAACCCCGAGGTATTGAGATCGAGCCGGCCGACCGCGATCCAACGGCCTTGACGAGGGCGTGGCAGGCGTTGAAAAACCGTCGGGCGTCCCTCGGGATCGCGGCGGGTGACCAATTCGCCGACTGGTTTGTGATAGGCGATGATCTGGGGCGGCGCCAGCCGATTTAGCCTGAGCGGCACCCATCGACCGTCGATCTGGATCCGATCCGCAGGCGTTGCCCGATCGCCTAGTTTGGCCACCTGAGCATTGACCCGGACGCGACCGGCGCTGATCCAGGATTCGATGGTGCGGCGCGAGCCGAGACCGGCCTCGGCCAGGAGTTTTTGTAAGCGGATGGGTGTCATCCTAATCTTGGGTTGACGGCGGCGCCCTAGTTTCATGGTTGTCTCCATCAGGCGCATTCAGGGGATCAGCGCGCCACGGTCAGTCGGCTGCCAGCCAGGATCCATTCGCGCACCCGGTTTGAGTCACCCATGGGGGTGAGATGTCCGCTTGCGCCCAGAAAGACCAGATAAAAGCGCCGCTCGCCGATGCGCGCCTGCATCACCAGGCAACGCCCAGCCTCATTGAGGAATCCGGTTTTACTGACCTCAACCGTCCATTCCGGGCTACGGACCAATGGATTGGTATTGCGATAGTGCAAGGCCGCGCCATCGGCAAATGGATGCAGGGTCATCTCGGCGCGCGAGGTGGTCTCGCGGATCAGGGGATAATTGGCAGCAGCCCGTACCATTTTGACCAGATCCTCGGCGGTCGAGCGATTGCGCGGATCAAGACCCGAGGCATCGACAAACTGGGTATTGACCATGCCGAGGGCACGCGCCTTGCGGTTCATGGCCTGAATAAATTCGGCTGTCCCGCCGCGGAAGGTCGTGCGTCCCAAGGCATGGGCGGCGCGATTGTCCGATGACATGAGCGCGGTCATGATCAACTCGCGCCGTGTCAGGACGGCATCATTGATCCGCAGACGCGAGCGGCTGTTTTTGAGCCGGTCTAGGTCATCTGCCGTGATACGGATCGGGGTTTCCAGAGAAATCCCTGTATCCAGCACGACCATGGCCGTCATCAATTTGGTGACCGAGGCAATGGGCCGCACCACGCGCGGGTTTTTGGCGTAGAGCACATTGCCCCGTTCATCGACGATCATGGCGCTCGCCGACTGGATATTGAGTGCCGCTCGGTCGAGATGCCCCCATTCGGGTGAGCGTTCGCGCATGGACCAGGCGCGGCTGGGCGTGCCAAAGGGACTCCAGAGATCGAGGGATTCAGCAACTGGCGCTGAGGCATTGACATAGTGTTTGGGAGGGGGTGCGGCGGAGGCCCATGGCCGGGGGGGACGGCTGACGCAAGCGCTGCCTGTCAGCATCAGGGGGCTGATGACCAGGAGCATCGCAATCAGCGTCATCCAGCGGCGATGAGCCAGTCGCCAAGACGGTCGGGGGTAAGGGGGTAAGGTCCTGGACATGGCATAGGGTCTCTGCATCGATCGCCTCAACAGGGCCATTATGCCATAGCCATTCGCGCTGCCAGCGTGCCTTGTGAGACAATCCGGATTTACCGAAAATGAGGGTCGATTTGCATCCCAATGACCAGGGGACACGCCTCCATGCTGCAAACACGCAATCCCATCCATGACCAATGGTCATCCCGCTTGGCCTTCATCATGGCCGCCGTGGGTTCAGCAGTGGGTTTGGGTAATGTTTGGAAATTCCCTTATATCACGGGTGAAAACGGCGGCGGCGCCTTTGTCTTGGTCTATTTGATCTGTATCGCCCTGATCGGGGCACCGATCATGATGGCCGAGATCCTGATCGGGCGGCGGGGGCGCCAAAGCCCGATCAACACCATGCGTACCCTGGCTATTCAAGAGGGTGCGCATCCGGCCTGGGGCTGGCTTGGCTGGATGGGGGTAATGGCTGGATTCTTGATCCTGTCTTATTACAGCGTGATCGCTGGCTGGTCGCTGGCTTATGTGGTCAAGGCTGCGGGAGGTGTCTTTCGGGGTGCCGATGGGGCCGCGACCGGTGCCCTGTTCGACAGTTTTCTTCAATCGCCGGCTAGCCTGCTGCTCTGGCATACCCTCTTTATGCTTCTAACCGTAGCTGTAGTCGCGCGGGGGGTACGCAGCGGGCTCGAGCAGGCGGTCACGGTGATGATGCCGGCCTTGTTCGTCCTGTTGGTAATCCTGGTGCTCTATGCCTTTTATGAGGGTGATTTTGCGCGCGGTGTTGATTTTTTGCTCCATCCCGATTTCAGCAAGGTCTTTCAACACTGCGAGCTGCTCGATTCTGGGGAGAAGTCCTGCCGGATCACCGGCGAGCCGATCCTGATCGCCTTGGGCCAGGCCTTTTTTACCCTAAGCCTGGGGATGGGCGCGATCATGGTCTATGGGTCTTATATGCCGGCCAATGCCTCGATTGCCGCAGCGACCCTGGTCATCGTGATCTCAGATACGATCGCAGCGCTCTTGGCCGGGCTTGCCATCTTTCCAATCGTCTTTGCCAATGGTTTAGAACCGGCGTCTGGCCCGGGGTTGATCTTTAAGACCCTGCCAATCGCCTTCGGCGCTATGCCGGGGGGTCAATTATTCGGGACATTGTTCTTTATCCTGCTGGTCTTTGCCGCCTGGACCTCGGCGATCTCCCTGCTCGAACCTGCGGTGGCCTGGTTGGTCGAGAATCGCGGTCTATCGCGCATTGGGGCTACCGCTCTGACTGGTGTTCTAGCCTGGTTGCTCGGGATTGGGACAGTGCTGTCGTTTAATCTCTGGTCGGGTGAGTCATTCCAGCTCTTTGGCAAGACCTGGTTTGGGCTAGTCGATCACCTCAGCGCCAATATCATGCTGCCGCTCGGCGGCTTTTGTATCGCGATCTTTGCTGGCTGGGTGATGGCGCGGGAATCGTCGCGTGAAGAGCTGCAATTAGGCGATGGGGTGCGCTATCGCACCTGGCGCTTTGTCATCCGCTATGTCTCGCCGGCCTTGGTATTGCTCGTCTTCTTGAATACTGTCGGGTTGCTCTAATGCTGCAGGGGATGGTCGATTGGTTGGTAGCGACGGTCGGAGGCTGGGGTTATCCCGGGATCCTGATCCTGATGGCGATCGAATCGAGCTTTATTCCCTTTCCAAGCGAGGTGGTCCTGATCCCAGCCGGTTATCTCGTGCAGCAAGGACAGATGCACGCGGGCCTAGTTCTGCTGGCCGCGCTGCTGGGCTCCTTAGTAGGGGCCTTGATCAACTATGGGCTGGCCCTCCTGCTGGGACGCCCTCTCCTCGAACGCTATGGGCGTTATCTTTGCGTCGGCCCGCGCGCATTAGATCGCACCGACCAATTCTTTAGCCAGCATGGTGCGATCTCGACCTTTACCGGCCGCCTGATCCCCGCGATCCGGCAATTGATCTCGCTTCCCGCTGGGCTTGCGCGGATGCATCTGGGGATTTTTGCCCTTTATACGGCCCTAGGCGCGGGTCTGTGGTCTGGGGTGCTGATTGCCCTTGGTTATTTCATCGGCAGCAATGAGATGCTCATCCGCGAGCACCTGCGCCTGGTAACGCTCGGGGCCCTGACCCTTGCTGCCTTAATCGGGCTCATCTATCTCGTTTGGAACCGTTACCAGCTGGCCAAGACCCGCTAACTGCGGGTTGGACGGTAAAACAGGTGACGCCCAATCCGGGTGGTGCGTTTGAAGCGCTCTGCCCAATCCGGTTTGACCGAGGTGGCGTGATAATACAGGGCGCCCTGCGTTGGATCTATGGCCCGGTCCTCCAGGAGGCGTTGGCCGAGTGCCAATGCCTTCTGCCAGGCATCGGGTTCGGCCGGCAGATCAGACCGCCCATCGCACCACCAGGAGAACTGACAGCGACCTGGTCTCTGTTCGCCCTGTTTCACCACGGCGCAGATCGAGTCGGGAAAGGCAGGGGATTGAACGCGGTTTAGGGTCACCTGGGCAACTGCGATCTGACCGAGCTCGGGCTCGGAACGGGCCTCGTGATAGATGTTCAAGGCCAGACACTGGAGCTCGGGATCTATGCCTGAAGGGTGCAGGGCTGACGCAGCGTCCTTGCTGGCGCCAAACTCTGGATGCGAGGCCGTCAACAATAGCGGCAGACAGGCCAACACCGTGCTGGCGGCAAATGGACGCATCTTGTCGATCCTGTTGGCTCTCGCCATTAAGCCTATAAGACCTCGGTACGCCATCGATTCCGATGGGCTAGATGCTATTTGCAGGTTTTACTGTCTTCCGGCTGATCAAAGGCGACCCCGGGTGTGCCCAGCATAAAGGTCGCCGTATCCCAGGCCGCCCAGGTGGCAGGATCAGTAAAGTCGACAGGCGTTGTGTTGGTCGCTGTAGCGGTCGTCGGCGAGCTCGCGATGATTCCGGTGAGGCTCCAAACCCCCTTGATCGCCCCGTCAAACCGGATATAGCTGCGCAGGAGCTGTTCGGAGATCTTGCCTGAACCCAGGTTCTCGTTGGCGGAGAGATACAGATGGATTGCTGGGTCGATATCCGAAATCTCGGCAAGCGGGATCAAGGCGATTGAGCCACTGCTGCCTAAGCCGCTGCTCGGGGCTGAGCGAACGACGGCCCAAACCTTAGGATCACAGGGGACCACGGCGCTCGTGGGATTCAGAGGATCTTGAAGACAGGGCGGGGAAAACGGGTTGCTCGCCCAGTTTGGATCATCGGCGAGTACCCCTAAGGCATTGGGGTTATAAAAGAATAGATAAACATCGCGGATATCTGAGCGGTCTTTGGTTTTATCCTTGTTGGTCTTGACCTTGCCAGCGTCATAATCAAGCTTGAAGGCGACCACATCCTGTTTGAGTTCGCTCTCGTCGTTGCAGGGGGTATAAACGGTCGTCGAGGGTTTGGTTTTATCCTTCGACATCTGCTCAGCTAGGCTGCCCTTTGGCCGGGAAGGGGTGATCTTCATCGTATAGGCATAGGGCTTGGTCGTGGTCTGGGCAGCGACCTCGAGTACGGTACCACCCAAGGCGAGACTACAAGCAAGAGACAGGATGAACGGCCGGTTCATGATCGAGGCTCCGTTAGAGTAAGATGGGATCGTCCAATACCTTGATTGGTTGAGCGATTGGATATCGAGCACACATCCCTCGCCTCAACCTCAAGCATCACCTAAAATATAACGGCTGGCTGGCAAATCATTTGAGCGCAAGTCCCCATTATGGGTGTTATCTCAAACGGGGTTGTAAGGGATCTCTATGATCATTGGTCAGAATTCGACCATCCGGAAGATGCGCCCCCTGGCGATGATCCTAGGCGTTTGGCGTTGGCTTGGACTCTGGCGCAGCCTGGGCGTTGTGCTCGTGCTGTGGTTGTCCGTGTTGCTGGCGATCGATGCACTCTATCCGATTGATGTCCGCGGCTATTTTCTGTCGGCCTTGCTGATCCTCGGCTATATCCTGCCTCTGTTATTGGCATTTGACCGGCAACACAGGCGGCGGCTGATCATCGCAATGCTGAATGTATTGTTCGGCTGGACGATCATCGGCTGGTTTGTCTTGCTGTTTTGGTCGCTGCTCCAGGACGAACAGACAGCTGGCGGTTCGACTGTCGGCTGATCGGGGGTGGCTGGCTGCGCTCAGGCAAAAGGGGGCGCGCGCCCGGGCTTACGCCCCCGCCGTTGCCCTCAATCCTCGGCGCGCTGATAGGCATCCACGAGTTGTTTTTGGATATGAGCTGGGACTGGCTCATAGCGGCTGAGCTCGATGCTATAGGTCCCCTCGCCGCCGGTCAGCGATTTTAGGCGGGCGTCGTAATCGCGCAGCTCGGCAAGGGGCACCTCGCCCTCGATCAGGATGCGCCCATGCCCCTGGGATTCGCTGCCGCTCACTCGCCCGCGCCGGCTGGAGAGATCGCCGGCGAGATCGCCCATCGCATTCTCTTGGGCGCTGATGCGGATCTTAACGATGGGCTCGAGGACTACAGGTTGGGCCTTGAGTACTGCATCGATAAACGCCTTGCGCCCAGCGGTCATGAAGGCAATATCCTTGGAATCGACCGGGTGATGTTTGCCATCATAGACCGTCACCCGAATGTCTTGCATCGGATAGCCGGCGATCGCGCCTTCCTCTAAGACTTGCCGGATCCCCTTTTCGATTGAGGGCATGAAATTGCCGGGGATGGCGCCGCCCACCACTGCATCGACAAACTCAAACCCGCCCCCACGCGGCAGGGGTTCCACGCGTAAAAAGACCTCGCCGAACTGTCCGGCGCCGCCGGTCTGTTTTTTATGCCGATGATGGCCTTCGGCCTTGGCCAGGATGGTTTCGCGATAAGGGATACTGGGTGGACGGGTCTCGACCTCGATCCGGAATTGCTCGGTCAACCGGCGCAGGATGATCCTCAGATGCGCCTCACCCAGACCGCGGATCACGGTCTCATTGGCGCTGGCGTTATGCTCGAGGTGACAACAAGGGTCCTCACTGCTCAATTTGGCCAGGGCATCGGCCAGCTTTTGCTCATCGCCGCGCTTCACGGGATTGATCGCCAGGCCGTACAGCGGCAGTGGGCATTCCATAGACCTGAGATGATAATGGTCCTCGTCATGTGAATCATGGAGCACAGCGTTGAAGTGAATATCCTCGACGCGGGTGACTGCCAGGATATCACCGGGGACCCCCTCATCGACCTCGATCAGGTCGTTGCCATGCACCCGGTAAAGATGATTGACCTTGAAGGGTTTTCGCGCATTCCCGATGAACAGCTGGCTCGCCGGGGTGATCCGCCCCTGGTGGATGCGGAAGATCCCAATCTTGCCTCGATAGGGGTCATTGATGACCTTAAAGACATGGGCCAGGGCGTGCAATTTGGGATCCGGGACCACCCGCACAGGTTCTAGCTCAGCGCCTTCACCCTTGACAAAGGGTGGAGGATTGCCCTCGGCTGGGTTGGGCATGAGGCGCGCGATGATCTCCAAAAGCTCAGGAATCCCCGTGCCAGTCAAGGCTGAGACATAGCAGATAGGGATCAGATGCGCCTCGCGCAGCGCCGTCTCGAAGGCATCATGGAGCTGTTCGGGCTTAAGCTCTTGCCCCTGCTCGAGATAGAGCTCCATCAAAGACTCATCGAGCTCGACGACCTGATCGATGATCTGGCGGTGTGCCTCCTCTATCGAGAAAAAGTCGGGTTGTCCTTGCCCAGGTCGGAAAAAACAATCGACCACCCTCTGGCCGTTATTCGCTGGTAGATTGATCGGTAGACACTCGGGGCCAAAGGTCTCGCGGATCTGGCGGGTGACCCCAGCCAAATCAACCTCCGGGGCGTCGATCTGGTTGATGATGATGACCCGGCAAAGATGGCGGTTGTCCGCGGCCTTCATCATGCGCAGGGTCATGGGCTCGATCCCAAACCGCGCATTGATCACCAAGGCCGCAGTCTCGACCGCTGGCAGAACCGACAGGCTGCGCCCGAGAAAATCCGGATAACCTGGGGTGTCGATCAGATTGACGTGCTTGCCGCTGGTCGTGAAGCTGGTGATCGCAGCATCCAGCGAGTGCTGGAGTTCCCTTTCCAGGGGATCGAAATCGCAGACCGTGGTGCCCTTGGCAATATTACCAGGGATAGCGATGACCCCCGTGGCGGCGAGCAGGGCCTCGGCCAGGGTCGTTTTGCCAGCACCGGCATGGCCGACCAGGGCAAGGTTGCGAACGTCCTCGGCAGTGTAATCAGACATCGTGGATCCTGGCGTGACGCTTGGGTAAGGATTCGGGCGCACCGCGCCCACCGGCGCTCCTTGAGAAGGGGGCGCACTTATACTGTAACATCAGATGCAGACTGGTTCCGCTTGGCGTTGAGGGTTGCTGAGCGGCTCGAGGATCATGCCAACAAGTCCGACTTAGGCTAAAGATCGCTCGGGCAGCTACAATCTAGCATTGTAGCTGCATCTACTCGGAGGAGCATGTGATGGGGCTGATCCTGAAATCCACTGCCTTTACCGATGGGGGAGGAATCCCTGCGCGCTATACCTGCGATGGTTTGGACAGTTCGCCGCCATTGCACTGGGAGGGGGTGCCGGAGGGCACGCGCAGCCTGGTGCTGATCGTCGATGATCCGGATGCCCCGGATCCCAAGGCCCCGCGGATGGTTTGGGACCATTGGATCCTGTATAACCTGCCGCCTGACTGCCCAGGTTTGCCTGAGGATGCGGCGCGTTCTGGCCTGCCGGCCGGCACTGGGCAGGGGCTCAATAGCTGGGGCAGAATCGATTATGGCGGACCCTGTCCGCCGATCGGTCGGCATCGTTATTTCCATCGGCTGTATGCCTTGGATGTCCGTCTGCCCAATGAACTCGGCACGCCCACTAAGGATCGATTGCTGCTGGCCATGGAAGACCATATCCTGGCCCGCGCCGAGCTAGTCGGCACCTATGAGCGAGGCCGGCGCTAGCGCTAGGGGCGGACCTGATCGATCTTGAGTTCGAGCGGCTCGCTGCCCCTTTGAACCGGGCCTGATTCGCCGAATAGATCGCCCGGCCGAGGCGTAGCCTCGCCGCTGCGCGAGACCCGGGCCCCGACCCGATATGACTCAAAGGCCGAGAGCTGCAAGCCTGGATTCATCGCCTGGCTATCGTCGAGGGTGACGGTCGCCGGCAGATCCTTGACCCTAAGCCGTTGGACGGCAAGCGGCATTGGGGGACCGACAGTAGCACGGGCAAAGACAAAGACCGTATCATCGGGCAGCACCCGGTCGGCCAATTTGGGATCAAGACTGACCCGAATGATCAGACGAGCGCCGGCCGCTGGGCCATTGCTGACTGATTGGGGGGGACCGCTGTCTGAGGTGACAGGCATCCCTGCCCGGCGTCTGGCCTCGTCCATCATCTGTTTGATGTTTTGTGCCTCCTCGCTCCCCGGTTCAAGCCCATCCAGGATCCCTTGCCACAGGTTGAGCGCCGACTGATATTGCCCGCGCTGAAAGGCAACCAGGCCAGAGAACCAACGGGCATCGGCACTTTTCGGTTCCAACGCGAGCGCTGCCGCAATCAGCTCAGCAGGACGACCAAGCAGGCTTTTGTTGGGATCCGCCAAACCGAGCGCCTCCGCATAGGCAAGCAAAACCTCGACGGACTGGGGGGCAAGTGCATAGGCGCGTTCCATCGCCTTGACTGCAGCCGCCGGCTGATCGATGGCGAGATAGGTCCGCCCAAGCATCAGCCATCCTTCGAGATGATCGGGCTCTTGGTTAAGCCGATGTTCGAGCCGAGCGATCAGTTCAGCAAGGGGTGTTGAGCCTAGATCCGGCAGGCCAGTGATCAGATCGGGACGCCCCGTCTGAAGATAGGCGAATATGCTGGCGAGGGGGAGTAGGGCAGTGAGCGCCAGCGCCAGTACCCAAGGGCGGCGGGCAGGGACGCTGAGACTCTCGTTGCCCTTGAGTTCGGCAAGGAGCTCGCGTTCGAGATCACGGCGCGCAGATTCATATTGGTCCTGATCAAGGAGACCGGAGCTGAGATCCGTCTCCAGCTCTTTTAGACGCTGGCGGAAGACCTCGAGGTTCATGTGATCCTGATCCACTGTCGCGGTCTGTGCCAGGGGAGGGTTGCGCAGCAAGGGGATGGCGATGAAGGCGAGGGTGATTACGCCGCCGGCAAGGGTCCAAAAAAGCATCATAGTCACTGAGGTGAAACCCCGAATAAAACCGTCATGGCAGGCCGTATCGTCCTAAGCCCTGAAGACTGCCCAATGACACGACCGATCTTTAGCGCAAATACTGATTATGGCCTTGGCCGTTTTGGGCCAGAAGCTGGCTCAAGCGGGCGCGTTCCTCCTCGGTAAGGCCGCGTTCGGGCTCGGTCTGTTTGCGTCTGAGAGTCCGGATGAACAGATAGCCGCCTGTGCCCACCAAGAGCAGCGGCCCTAGCCAGATCAGCAGGGTCGAGGGCTTCAGGGGTGGATCGTAAAGAATAAACTCGCCATAGCGGGCCACGAGGAAATCGATGATCTCATCGCGGCCTTGTCCCTCCTGCATGCGGCGATAGATCTCACGGCGCAGATCCTGGGCAACGCTGGCCTGGGAGCTGGCAAGGGATTCATTCTGACAGACGACACAGCGCAGTTCGGCGATCAGGTCGCGAAACTCGGCGGACCGTTTGGGATCCTCAAACCCGAACTCTTCCAGCGTATAGGCCGGTGCCGGCCGATCCAGCAGGATTCCGCTCAAAAGCAAGACAAGACAGGCGATCGTGATCCTGCGCTGGCTCATGGCGTCTGATCCCGATAGCGTTCGATGACGGGTTTGATCTCTGTCTCCCAGACCTGGGCATCGATCGGGCCGACCCGCTTATGGCGGATGATCCCCTGGGCATCGACGACGAAGGTCTCGGGCGCGCCATAGACCCCCCAGTCGATCCCCGCGCGATTGTCGGGGTCATAAAGGATCAACGCATAGGGATCACCGAAGCGTTTAAGCCAGGCCAGGGCATCGACGCGGTCATCCTTCCAGTTGAACCCAATCAACCGGATCCCGTGTTCCCGAGCAATGCGCATGAGTTCGGCATGCTCGTCGCGGCATGCTGGACACCAGGAGGCCCAGACATTGACCAAGGAGACCTGGCCCAACAAGACCTCGCGGGTCAGGGTCTGGCCAGGATCCTTAAGCGAGGGAAGGGCGAACTCGGGCGCAGGTTTATCGATGAGCGGGGAGGGGATGTAATTTGCATCCTGACCCGTGCCCCGGATATAGAGGATATAAAACAACAGGCCAGCCACGGCTAAAAAGATCCCCAAGGGGATCAGGGCCCGGGTGGGCGGGTGCTGCATCTGATTTAGAGCCTCTTGATCCATCCCGACCTCATGCATTGGTAGGGGCGACCCTGCTGGGTGCGGTAACGCCCTGATAGGCGAGACGATAACGCCGGTCGCTTGCAGCGAGGATGCCGCCGGCAGCCATGAACAGACAGCCCAGCCAGATCCAGCGCACATAGGGTTTGTAATAAAGCCGCACTGCCCAATCGCCTTGATCGCCTATCGGTTCACCTAGAGAGACATAGAGATCACGCAGCAGACCGGCATCGATCGCCGCCTCGGTCATCGGCATCCCGCCCGAGACATAATGGCGCTTTTCGGGATAAAGCCGGGCGATCTGCCGCTCGCCTTGATAGATCGTAAAGTCGCCGCGGAAGGCCTGATAATTGGGGCCGGTGGCCGCGGTCACACCGTTGAATTCAAAACGAAAGCCCTCGACCTCGTGACTGGAGCCAGGTGAGAGCCGGACATCGGTTTCGCTGCCGCGGATCGAGACGACAGTAGCACCGACGATAAAGACCGCAAGACCGAGATGCGCTAGCCACATGCCATAATAGCTGCGGCTATTGCTGAGATCTGGGCCTAGCCCCTGAAGCCCGCCCCGATGTTTTAGGCGATCCATCAGACTGAGCAGATGCGCTGCAACCAGCCAGACCGCCATCCCGATTCCTATACCTAAGGCCAGGCGATCGGCCGAGATCCCGGGAACCAGGGTCCAGGCAAAGGCCAAGATCCCCAGGAGCAGGGCGATCCAGAGCGCCTTTACCAAGCGCCAGGGCTCATCATGTTTCCAGTGGGCATGCGGGCCAATGGCTATGGCCAAGACCAGGACCGGCGAGAGCGCCACAAACATCCGGTTAAACCAGGGAAAGCCGATTGAGATGCGCCCCAGCCCGAATGCCTCATAGATGAGCGGCGCGAGGGTTCCGAAGAGGACCAAGGCAGCAAGGATGGTCATCAACAGGTTATTGATCAACAATAGGGTCTCGCGCGAGACGAGATCAAAGCGCCCACCGCTGGTGATCCCTGGGGCCCGCCAGGCATAGAGCGCCAGAGAGCTGCCGATCACAATGCACAGGAACATCAGGATAAAGACCCCGCGTGCCGGATCGCTGGCAAAGGCATGGACCGAGGTCAGGACACCGGAACGGACGAGAAAGGTGCCGAGCAGCGAGAGCGAAAAGGCCGAGACCGCCAATAAGACCGTCCAGTTTTTGAAAGCAGAGCGCTTTTCGGTGACTGCCAACGAATGAATCAATGCAGTCCCCACCAGCCAGGGCATAAAAGAGGCATTCTCGACGGGGTCCCAAAACCACCACCCCCCCCAACCGAGCTCGTAGTAGGCCCACCAAGAGCCCAGGGCGATGCCGATGGTCAGAAAGACCCAGGCGATCGTGGTCCAGGGCCGCGACCAACGCGCCCAGGCTGCATCCAGGCGACCGCTGATTAGAGCGGCGATGGCAAAGGAAAAGGCCACCGAAAAGCCGACATAGCCCATATAGAGCATGGGGGGATGGATGGCGAGACCGGGGTCCTGAAGCAGTGGATTGAGATCGCGTCCCTCGGCCGGCGCTGGAAAGATCCGCGCAAATGGATTGGAGGTCAGCAGGACGAAGGCGAGAAAGCCGACCCCGATCATCCCTTGCACAGAGAGGACCCGCGCGACCATGGGCAGAGGCAGGCCGCGGCTGAAATGGGCAACCGCCGCACCCCAACCGGCCAGCATCAAGACCCAGAGCAACAGGGATCCCTCATGCCCACCCCAGATCGCCGAGATCTTATAGGGGGTCGGTAAGAGGGTATTCGAATTGGTCGCGATATAGACAACCGAAAAGTCATTGCGCACAAAGCTGACGAGCAGGCACAGGAAGGCAATACCGATCAGGGTCAATTGCCCCCAGGCCAAGGGACGGCCGAGCATCATCCAATCCCGGTTGCCGGCCAGACTGCCAAGCAGGGGTACGCTGGCTTGGGTGAGAGCGAGCATGAGCGCCAGCCAGAGGGCAAAATGACCGAGCTCTGGGATCATCAGTGGCTGGCCCCTGCGCTTTCAGCGGTTGGGGGGGTCTTGGTCTGGGAAACCCCCTCGGCATGAGCGGTCTGGAGTGTTTTGGCGACCTCAGGCGGCATATATTCCTCGTCGTGTTTGGCCAAGACCTCCTCGGCCTGGAAGACCCCATCGGGGCGTAACCGTCCCTTGGCGACTGCACCTGCCCCTTCCTTGAACAGGTCGGGCAGGATGCCGGCATAGGCGACCTGGATGGTCGCGCGATTGTCGGTGACCGCAAACTCGACTAAAAGCCCATTGCCCTGGCGTCGCAGAGTTCCCGGCTGAACCAGACCGCCGAGGCGAAAGACATGATCGAGCGGTGCCTCGCCCGCAATGACCTGGGAGGGCGAAAAGAAATAGGAGATATTGCTGTTCAGCGCGGTGATGGCCAAGGCTGAGGCCAGCCCGATCAAACCCAGCGCCAGACCAATGAGGATCAGCCGTTTCTGTCGTGCCTTCATCGAGATCAGGCCCTCTGCAGATTCATTTGGCTTGTCTCTGACCAGGAGCCGCACCCAATGTTCCCTGGGTGTCTGTGGATGCAGTTCCCGCAAGCCGTTGCAACCGCGCCAGTCGCGCCAATAAGGCGCGCTGCCGGGCGCGAAGCTGCATGACCTCAGCGATCAAAACGATTGCGGCCATCCCATAGGCGCTCCACACGAAAAAGCCATAGCCGCCTTGGGCAAAAAACGCGCTCATCGCCCCCCCCTCGGATTCAGCAGTTCCTGAACCCAGCTCGCCTCGGCTTCGCGCTCGAGGATGAGGGTACGCAGGCGCATCAGGCTTGTGGCGAACGAATACATCCAAAAGGCTAGGGTCATGGTCAACATCGCAAATAGGATATTGCCCTCGATGCGGGTCAGGTTCGAGCGCTGATGCAAGGAGGCACACTGGGTGGGATCCGGACAATTGATCGACCAATAGATGACCGGGACGATGACCAGACCCACGATCGCCAACAGCGCCGCTGCCCGATCGGCGCGACGCTGATCATCGATCGCCGCATGCAGCGCCAGATAGCCGAGATACAAAAAGAACAAAACCAGCTCGGAGGTCAAACGCGGATCCCAGTCCCAATAGGTCCCCCAACTTGGGCGTCCCCAAAAGGCGCCGGTCCAGAGGGCCAAAAAGGTAAAGATTGCCCCTGTGGGTGCAACTGCATTGGCCATCATGAATGACAGCCGCGTATTGAAGACCAAACCGACCGCCGCCCAGAAGACCATGATCACATAGAGCCACATCGACATCCAGGCCGCTGGGACATGGACGAAGATGATGCGGTAATACTCCTTTTGCGCATTGTTGCCCCCGAGTTGATCTGGGGTCTGAAAAAAGCCCCAATACAGCCCAAGGGCAAGCAGGATGCCGGTAAGCGTCCAAAACCATGGAATCAACCGATTGGCAAGCGGGTAAAAGACCGCAGGGGCGGCGAATTTAAAGGGATTCAAGGCCATAGTCTCTATTCTAAGGCAATCTTAAGCGCCGCTGCCCCGGCGAGCGGCGCCAGGGTCAAGGCCGTGAGCAAAAAGGCCGCCAATAACAGCAGATAGGGTTGGGCATCGGTGCTGGCGATCCGGCTCACCTCAATGGCCCCGGCACCATAGACCAAGACCGGAATATACAGCGGCAGGATCAGGAGTGATAACAGGATTCCGCCGCCGCGCACCCCAAGGGTCAGGGCAGCGCCGATGGACCCAATCAGGCCTAAAACCGGTGTGCCGAGCCCAAGCGCCAGCATCATGATCACAATCTGGGTAGGGGTCAAATGGTACTGCATCCCGACCAAGGGTGCGATCAGGACCAGGGGCAGCCCGGTTAACAGCCAGTGCGCCGCGACCTTGGCCAGGACTAAAAGGGATAATGGCTGAGGTGTCAGCACGAGCTGTTCCAGAGTTCCGTCCTCGTAATCGGCGGCAAACAGCCGCTCAAGGGCCAGCATCGAGGCCAGGAGCGCCGCCACCCAGACCACCCCAGGCCCCAGGATTTGCAGGGTCTGGCGCTCGGTCCCAATCCCCAGGGGAAACAGGCTGACCACAATCATAAAAAAGGCCAGCGCGGTGAGGACCTCGGTGCGCCGCCGCAGTCCCAGGCGCAGATCGCGCTGGAGGATACACCAAAATGCCGACCACATCGCCTTCAGTATCCCAAATCTAGATGTGCCACCCGGCCAGAGGTCAGGGGAACCTCCTGGTGGGTGGTCAGAATCACCAATCCGCCTTGGCCGAGATGTCTGGCCAAGAGCTCCTCGAGCAGGCAAACGGCCTCGCGGTCGAGCGCGCTAAAGGGCTCATCCAGTACCCATAGGGGGGCGTGGCTGAGGAGCAGGCGCGCCAGAGCCACCCGTTTTTTCTGGCCTTGCGAGAGCATCCGTATCGGCAGGTCCTCAAAACCGGCAAGACCGAGCCGTTCCAGGGCCTGCCAGAGCTCATGGGTCCTGACTGGATCGCTGCTCAGGGTCGAAGCGATGGCCAAATTTTCGATAGCGGTGAGATCGGCCTTCAGCCCAAGCAGATGGCCACAATATAACAGCTCGCGCCGATAATCCTCCCCTAGTGACTGAATCGATTTGCCCCGCCAGCGTACCTCACCCGTCTCAGGGGTAAACAGACCGCACAGGGTACGCAACAGGGTTGTCTTGCCGCTGCCATTGCGTCCGCGCACATGGAGCAATGAACCAGGCTGGACGTCCAAGTGGAGATCCTGGAATAGACGCCGCTCGCCGCGCCGACAGCTTAGGGCGACTGCCTCAAGCATGATCGTTCTCAGCGGATTGGGGATGCTGGATGATCCAGCAATGATGCATCCGCGGATTGCGGGCAAAATCCCGCGGCAGGGTTTGGGCGCTAATGTCCTTGATGACATAGGGCGCCAGACCCGCCTGATCGAGTTGAAAGCGGTGCAGATTGTTTGAAAAGATCAGCCGGCCCTGGGGCGCGAGCAGACGCATGGTGGCATGGATCAGGGCGACATGATCGCGCTGGATGTCGAGCGTCCCTGCCATACGCCGCGAGGTCGAAAAGCTCGGTGGATCGAGCAGGATCAGATCGAAAAACCCCTCATCGGCCTCTGTCACGATCCAGCGCAGACAATCGGCCTGGATCAAGCGGTGCTGGATGCCCTTGATCCCATTGAGCGCCAGATTCAGCGCCGCCCATTTGAGATAGGTGGATGAAAGATCGACCGTACTCGTCGAGGCCGCCCCCCCTTTGGCGGCATAGACAGTGGCTGTCCCCGTATAACCGAACAGATTCAAAAAATGTTTACCGGCGGCTAAGGAACCGATCAGCCGGCGGACATAGCGGTGATCGAGAAACAGACCCGTATCCAGATGATCCTCGAAATTGACGAGAAACCGATAGCCGGACTCCATCACCTTATGAAAATGATTGGTCTTGGCAAGACGCTGATATTGGGTATGACCCTTTTGCCGGCGTCTGACCTTGAGGAAGACCTGTTCCTCTGGGATCTCGAAAACCTCAGCGATCACACCCAACGCCTCGCGCAGCCGCCGGCGCGCCTGTTTGGGATCGATGCTCGGCGGCGGGGCATATTCCTGGGCATGCACCCACAGTTTCTCGCCTCGGTAAAGATCGATTGCCATGGCATATTCGGGCAGATCGGCATCATAGATCCGTAGACAGTCAATCCCCTCCCGCTCGGCCCATTTGCGCAATGCCTTGAGGTTTTTGCGCAACCTGTTGGCGAACATGACTGCACCTGGGCCGCGCGCCTCTGCAGGCAGGGGTTGGAGCGAGCGCCCAGCAAAATGGCTCGGTTCGATCTGAAAGATCAACAGCTGGCATGCAATGGGGCCATTGTAAAAATTTTGGGTTTGCAGATTGTGCATACCCACCTTGGTGCATAGCTCGGGACGTGAGGTCAGGATCGCAGCGCGCCAGCCGACAAAGCGCTCGCGCAGGACCTCGCCCAGCTGGGCATAGAGTCGCGCCAGATTGGTATCACTGCCAAGACGCTCGCCGGTCAAGTCCAATTTTTGCTGTAAATTCGATCCGGTAAATCGTTTCCCGTCACCCGTTAAGCGCAACCACCTTGCCGTCATCAGCCGCTGATTTTTGGGTGGCCGCCCATTCGTTGAATTCGTCCATGTCGAGGTATTT
>CALALB010000014.1 GCA_937923175.1 uncultured Chromatiaceae bacterium
CGCGCCTCCAGTGGCTGGAGGAACATGATCAGCTGGGTTGCAGCAGCCATCGGGATGGGCATGCTCAGCTTGGCAGAGAGGATCTCTGCGAGAGTTGGGAAGGTCCTGTCTGTCAGGAACGAACGCGGCCAATAAGACCCGTCTGGGCAGAAAGAAAAGCCTGCGTAATAGCGCAGGTTCTCGAGAGCAGAAATCGCTCATGAGTCACTGATTCAGTAGGCTGAGGCCGCCTTGGCCCGCGCCAAGGAGCCGGGGGCGCAATCGGGGTTGGGTCGGAGTGGCCGGCAATCCGGTCTGGAGTCTGGATCGATCCCTCTTAGATCAGTGCTGCTCGTCTGACCAGTGAATGAGAAAGATGGCCCGCAATAAACCCTGACCCAGCCAGACCAGGGCGATTGAGGTCAAAACGTCGCTGAAAAAATGCCCGCCGGCGGCAATGCGCGCGCTCCCGACCGCAAGCGTATAAAGCAGCGCCAACTGAAACCAGAGCGAGCGCCTTCCCGCCAAGGTGGCGGCGACGACCATCAGGTAGGCTGCAGCCGCCACATGTCCTGAACTGAAGGATCTCCCGCCCTGCTCGGAAACGACGAAGGCCGGGGTAAAGTGCTGGCCCCCCCCGAAGTCAGCGATGTCGATAGGACGCACCCGACCCCAATGGGCCTTGAGCGTCTGGTTGACCAGGAGACCAGGGATCAGGATCAGCAGGGCCAGCAGAAAGGCGAGTTGGCGTCCACCCAGCCCCAGCCAACGCCGCCCGCTACGCCGGTTAAGCCACCATAGACCGATCAGTCCCACATTGACTACAAGGGTTAGGAGGGGCACCGAACCATATAATGCCTGTTCCCAGGCAGTCCCTTTCAGGCTAAAACCCACCCCAGGGGTATAGAGGCTGCGCGATAGGGCAAGATCGATCTCAGGGAAGGCGCGCATCACCCAGACCCCGGCGATGCAGCCGAGCCAAAACGCCAGGGATAGATTGAGCCAACGCGCGCGCAGGATCTGGACGAGAAACAGTAGCTTGAGCGAAGGGTCAGGAATAGACCTGCGATCATCTCTGATTGAACCTATCCCCAGGGCCAGGGCTCTTAGGGTTTTGTCGATGATTGAGGGTAGCGAATAAGGTATCGTCATGCGCAGATCGTTTGGGATGGTTCTGATGGTGTTGGCCGGTGGGTCACTGGCCCAGATCCCAGCAACCCCAGTCTTGACCGTCTATCAGTTTAACGGGCCGCCGGAGGTTCCCTATCAGACGATCGAGTCCCTGACTGGGCCCCAGACCTCGGCTCAACCTGCGGGTACGCTCATGCAAGGCACCTCGCTCATCCCCTGTCTAGTGATCCGGGAGGGTGTACCCCTGACCGACCCTGCGGGTATGCCCTATGTCGGTTTCGAGATCGTGGTCGATCCGCGCACAGCTACCCCAGACTCAACCCAGACTTTCAAACAGGCCGTCGCTGCGCGCCAGGGGCTGCGGGTGCCCAACCATCATTGTCCGCCAGGGATAAGCCAGGTCATCGGGGTGCGCAGGCTCTATGCGTTGGATAAGGCGCCTTTCTTTGAGCCACCGCGTTCGGTAGCCGCGCCGAGAGAACCTGGGGGTATCAGTGCGCTTGACCGGATCGTGCGCGCCTTTCATGACTCTGAGGATTGCGCTGTCGTCAATAGGCGGCTGTGGGGACGTCGACAATCCCTGGAGCAGGCTTGGGAGTCCTTTATCGCCAGCCGTTCGGATCTGGGCCCGCCCGAGATGCTCAAACGCGCCCGCGATCTGGATTATGCGCTGCGCACTGCACTCTATGAGGGTCACCTCGGGCGCGGCTGTTCGGCCTATGGGGCCTGTGAGCGCAATATCGTGGTGCTCTCGATCCGCAACCGCGCCTTTGGCCAATGCCAGCAGGCGCAAGGCTGTCGATTTCCAGGCGACATCCAGGGTGTCGCCTCGACACCTGCGCAATATAACATCTGGGATGAATATCTCACCCAGATCTCTGGTCTGACCGCCTGTTATCTGCGTCCGGATCTCGCCGACCGCGAGCCTTACGGCAAGCTTCAAGCCATGTATGTCCAGAGCCTTCCGGATGCCGAGCGGATCCTGTATGGCAGTGAGACGGATCTCATGGCGATCTTTCCGGACACACCGCTTTCGGATCTGCTTGCCACCCGCCATTATTATCATGCGCCGGCCATGGGTCAGTGTTTTCCCAATCACCCGCGCGTTGTGTATCTCAGCGGGGCAGTGGCCCAGCGCGGCGATGATTTTGCCCTACTTGCCAATACCCGCATCGCGGTGGCCGAACACCTTAAGACCGGCTATGCCTTTAGGGTCTTCAGGGTCCATGCCGAGCCAGATGGCGACCGCGTCGAGCTTCAAGATCTCTATCCAGGCTTTGCGATCGATGCGCGCAAGGTCAAATTCAATAAACCGGCAAATTGCCTAGCCTATGGTATCCCATCGGGCTGTCCAGCCTTGGGCACTGGGCGCTATCGCCGGGTGCCCAGCTGGCTTGCCCAGGGCCGACCCGTTGAGATCCATTGCCGGCCTGTCGACCGTGGCCCTGCTTGTACCGAGTCTGCTGTGAGGCGCCCAGTGAGTGTAGGCGGGTCCTGTGATACCGAGATGCGCCCGACGGCGGGTGTGCCTTAGAAAAAGGCTGGTTCAATGGTTTTGCCTGGCCGACTCAGAGCTCAGCGTTCAAGATAGGTTCTTGCCTGAGCTGGCGGGCAAGATGCCTGGCCAGGGGCTCGGCAAGCGCAGCGAGCTTGAGGCCGGGGGCATGAGCGGCGACCTGGGTGACCGCAAGCCCAGGGTAACCGCATGGATTGATCCGGGCAAAGGGCGCTAGGTCCATATCGACATTGAGCGCCAGACCGTGATAACAGCAGCCATTGCGCACCCGCAGCCCTAGGGCTGCGATCTTGGCCCCCGCGATATAAACCCCAGGTGCACCTGGGCGCCGCTCGGCCTGGATGTCATGCTCGGCGAGCAGATCGATGACCGCCTGTTCCAGCAGTCCGACCAGGCACCTCACCCCAATCCCAGCGCGGCGCAGATCAAAGAGCAGATAGGCAACGAGCTGGCCTGGTCCGTGATAGGTCACCTGACCGCCGCGGTCGGTCTGGATCACTGGGATTGCACCTGGGGCGAGGAGATGTTCAGGCCGTCCCGCCTGGCCCAGGGTAAAAACGGGTGGATGTTCGAGCAGCCACAGCTCATCTGGGGTGGTCGTCTCCCGGGCCTCGGTGAATGCGCGCATCGCCGCCCAGGTGACCAGATAATCCTGCCGCCCGGCAAGGATCCTAACCCGCAGGCTTGGGACAGCTGCGTTCATCATGGCCTGCGTCAGGGGATGGCGTTTCAGGATGGATAGGTCCTCGGTGTATCCACCAGAGGCTTTAAAATAGACGCAAGAGCGAGTCCTTTGTCTGGCGCCAGAGCCCACCCTTGGGTAGATCCTCGAGGGCGATCAGAGGGACGCGCAGGATCTCGTCCTCGCCCAGACGCACGACCACATCGCCCAGCCGGTCACCGCGGGCGATAGGGGCTCTCAGGTCGGGAAGCCTTTCGATATAGGCATTCAGACGGTCATACTGACCGCGCGGGATGGTGGCCACCACATCCCATTGCGGGCCAGCCGGCAGTGTCTCCCGTTCGCCATACCAAACCCGCAGATTGATCAGCGGCTGGGTTGCTGGATAGAGCTTATCGGCCTCATAGATGCGAAAACCATAGTTCAGCAAGGCAAGACTCGCCTCGGCGCGCGCCTTTGGACTGGGCGCGCCCATGACCACTGAGATCAGGCGCATATCGCCGCGTTTAGCCGAACCGACCAAACAATAACCGGCACCACGGGTGTAGCCGGTCTTGACGCCGTCAGCGGAGGGGTCGCGTTTAAGCAAGGGGTTGCGATTTTGTTGGGTGATTCCGTTGTAGGTGAATTCAGGCAGCGAATACCAGGCGTAATATTGCGGGAATTCGCGAATCAGCGCTGCTGCGACCCGCGCGATGTCGCGGGCGGTCGTATAAAGCTCAGGGTCGGGCAGACCATTTGGATTGGTGAAATGGCTATTGGTCATGCCGAGGCGCTGGGCGTTTGCATTCATCAGGTTGGCGAATGACTCGACAGTACCGGCAACATATTCGGCAAGGGCCACGCTGGCATCATTGCCTGACTGGACGATCATCCCCTTGAGTAGATCCTCAAGGATGACCTGTTTGCCCACCTCGATGAACATCTTTGAGCCGCCGGTGCGCCAGGCGCGCTCGCTGATCATGACCGGATCGCTGAGCCTGATACGCCCTGAGGCGAGCTCGCGAAAGACCGTATAGGCGGTCATAATCTTGGTCAGACTTGCGGGTTCGAGACGCTCATCGGCGTTGAACTCGGCTAGGCTGCGCCCGCTCTGAAAATCGACCAACAGATATCCCTTAACATTGAGCTCTGGCGGCGGGGGGGCCGTTGGCGTCTGGGCGTTGACGGCCAGGCTAACCGTCAGAAACAGAGGGAGAAACAGACGCTGGATGATCCGATTCATTGAGCTGCACTGCCTGGGGGCAGGATTGTTGCATCATTTGCACTTTTCTATATCAAAAATCATACAGATCTTTTATCCGCTCGCCAACTGGTTTTGGCAGCCGCCTTAGCGGCAGAACCAGCCCCAAGGCCAGGGGCAAGACCTGGGTTCGATCCCTTCGACCCTGACCCAAACCTTGCCTTGTGCCTTGATACCGAGTTTGACTGCTGCAGCATAGGATAGATCGATCAGCCTATCCTCTTTGAAAGGTCCGCGATCGTTGACCCGCACCACCACCTGGCGGCCATCGTTGAGATTGGTGATCCGCACATAGGAAGGCAGGGGCAGGGTGCGGTGCGCTGCGGTCATGCCATAGCGATCATAGGGCTCGCCCGAACTGGTGAGGCGTCCTTGGAAGGGCTCCCCATACCAGGAGGCCAAACCATATTCGACATAGCCGCGCGCCGAGTTCAGCCTGACATAACGTCGGCCATTGAAGATATAGGTTTCGGCGTTGCCGGAGCGCGCCAGCGGCTCAATCCTGGGCACTGCGTCGGGGATACGGGCGATCTCGGGCGGGATGTCATCATCGCGCCTCCCCGGTCCAGCACAGCCTGCAAGCCCGATGATCAGGAGGGCGATGGCCCAGGGTGCGCCTGGGCCGGATCGAGGGTCATGATCAGACATCCTGATAGCGCCGACTGCGGCGTGTCTCGATCGCCATCAACATCCCGAACCCAGCCATCAGGGTGACCATCGAGGTCCCGCCATAGCTGATCAGGGGGAGGGGCACGCCGACCACTGGCAATAGACCGCTGACCATGCCGGTATTGACGAATAGATAGACGAAAAAGACCAGGGTTAGACTGCCAGCCAACAGACGCTCATAGGTATCCTGGGCACGGGCAGCGATCATCAGGCCTCGACCGATGACAAAGAGATATAAGGCCATGAGCGCCAGGATCCCGGTAAACCCAAACTCCTCGCCGATCACTGCAAAGATGAAATCGGTATGACGCTCGGGCAAAAATTCCAGATGCGACTGGGTCCCATGTAGCCAGCCCTTACCGGATAGCCCGCCTGAGCCGATCGCGATCTGCGACTGGATGATGTGATAACCGCTGCCGAGCGGGTCGGATTGAGGATTAAGAAAGGTTAGGATGCGCGCGCGCTGGTAGTCTTGCAGATGTCCCCAAACCAGTGGGGCCAGGGCGACGAGGAACCCAAGCAGGCCGATGATCAGACGCCAGCGGACACCGGCGATAAACAGCACCAAGATCCCGGCACTTGCCACCAACAGCGCCGTTCCGAGATCGGGTTGTTTGGCGATGAGTGCCGCAGGGACGAGGGTAAGTATCCCAACCAGCAGGATGTCTGGCAGACGCGGCGGTAGCGGTCGGCGGGCCAGGGCCCAGGCCGTGGTCATTGGCACGACCAGTTTCAGGATTTCCGAGGGCTGAAAGCGGATAAAGCCGAAATCGAGCCAGCGCTGGGCACCCTTGCCGATGTCGCCGATCGCCAGCACTGCTACCAACATCAGCACCCCTAGGCCATAAAGGGCGAGCGACCAGCGTTTGAGCTGGAGCGGATGGATCTGGGCAATGGCCAGCATCAGGGCCAACGCCAGGGTCTGGCGGGCGAGCTGGCGTTCGACCATTGCCCATTCCCGATCGCCTGCGCTATAGATCACCACTAGGCTAAAACCGCACAGGGCCAATAGGCCAATTAGGAGGGGCGCATCCAGATGCAGCCGGGACAGCCAGCCGCCCTGAGGCGGCTCGACCGACCAGTCGGTACATCCTGAGAGTGGATTAATCGCCACCGGCTGTTTCACCCGAGTGAGTGAGCGGACTGCCACCCAGATAGGCATCGATCAGCCGGCGGGCGATGGGCGCAGCGGTCGCCCCCCCGGAACCGCCGTTTTCGACGAGTACCGCCACCGCGATCCGCGGGTCCTCGACCGGGGCAAAGGCGATAAACAGGGCATGATCGCGCAGATGCATTGGCACCTTGGCGGCCTCATAGCGTTCCTTTTGACCGATGGTAAACACCTGCGAGGTGCCGGTCTTGCCAGCGATTCGATAATCGGGGGAATGGATATGTTTGGCCGTGCCCTTTGGGCTTTCCACGACCTTGGCCATGGCATCGATGATGATATCCCAGTCCCCTGGATTGGGGATCTGGATCTGGCGGCTGACCATCGGGAAGACCGTGGCGGTTACCGCGCCAGGGACTCGGCGGGCATAGGCCAGACGCGGCTGGATGAAGCGCCCCTTGTTGGCAAGGGCTGCAGTTGCCGCGGCCAATTGCATGGGGGTGGCCAAAAAATATCCCTGACCGATCCCCATGATCAGGGTCTCGCCTGGATACCAGGTTTGTTTGCGAACACCTTCCTTCCAGGCGCGCGAGGGCAAAAGTCCGGCAAGCTCACCGGCGATATCGACCCCGGTACGCCGGCCAAAACCAAATTCGGATAAAAACTCATGGAGCTTATCGACCCCCATCTGATTGGCCAATGCATAAAAATAGACATCGCAGGATTGCACGATGCCCAGCTCCAGATCCACCGTGCCATGCCCGCCGCGCCGCCAGCAGCGAAAACGATGCGTTTGCCCAGGCAGGCTGAAATAACCCGGGCAGTAGACCGTCTTGCGCGTGGTGATGAATCCCAGGGCCAATCCGCCGAGACCGATAAAGGGTTTGATCGTTGAGCCGGGCGGATACTGACCGCGGATGGCGCGGTTATAGAGCGGGCGGTCTGGCGCATTGAGCAGGGTCTGATAATCGGTTTGGCTGATCCCCTCGACGAACGGATTGGGATCGAAGGTCGGCTGGCTGACCATCGCCAGAACTCCACCGGTACGCGGGTCAATGGCCACGATTGCGCCCCGATTGGCGCCGAGCGCCTCACTAGCCGCCTGTTGCAGGCGGACATCGAGATAGAGATAGAGATCCTGACCCGGAATGGGAGGGGTGCTGGCGAGGGTGCGCAGGATACGCCCCCGCGCATTGACCTCGACCTGCTGGTAGCCGACCCGCCCATGTAATACATCCTCGTGGGCCAGTTCAACACCCCCCTTACCGATGAAGTTGGTTCCGGCATAGTTGGATTTGTCGATGCGCTTGAGATCCTCTTCATTGATGCGCCCGACATAACCCAGCACATGGGCCGTCAATGGGCCCTGGGGATAGCTGCGAATCAGCTCGGCCTGGACCTCGACGCCGGGAAAGCGATAGCTATCGACCGCAAAGCGTGCAACCTCTTCGGGGGTTAGGTTTTGCCGGATCGGGATGGGCTGAAAACGCATCCGTTTGCGTTTGAGGCGTTCAAAACGGGCCAGATCGCTGTCCTGGATGGTAATCAGCCCCTTTAATGCCTCGATCGTGGTAGCCAGGTCGCCGACCTTCTCGATCGTGATCATCAGCGAGAAGGAGGGGTGGTTGTCCGCCAACAGGACCCCCCTGGAATCGAAGATCAGGCCGCGGCTGGGTGGAACTGGCTGGATCTTGACCCGATTTTCGGTCGACAGGGCCGCAAAATGGTCGTGATACTCGAGCTGGAGGCGATAGAGCTGAAATAGGATCACTCCGAGCCCGAGGAGGACGAACAGGGCGGCGGTCGCCAAGCGGGTTCCGACCAGCCGGCGCTCGCGCTCGCGCTCCTCGAGGCTATTGGCAAGCATGGATTCAATGGGCCTCGAGACGCCGCTCGAAGGGGATCAACAACCAGGCCAGGATCGGCCAGCAGGCCAGACCTGCGAGGGCCGAGAACCAATAATCGAGCGAGGGCAGGGTCTGACCGGTCGCGCCAATGATCCAGAGGGTCAGCAAACGCTCGCTCAACAGGATCAGGGCAACAAAGAATGTCTGCTGCCAGGGAGGGAAGATGCGGATACGGGGTCGGATGATGAGGGCCAGATAGGCGGTGACAGACAGGCTGAGGGCATGCTGGCCAAGCAGGGTGCCCGTGAGCACATCCAGCAGCAGACCCATGACAAAGGCCGTCAGGATGCCAACCCGACGCGGCTCGGCAAAGCACCAGAAAAGGATCGCGAGTGCTGCCCAAGGTGGCCGATAGTCCCAAGGCCAGCCTGGGATAGGCAGGATCGTGAGATACATCGCCAAGATCAGGCTCAGCGGGATCGGCCAGACTGCCTGACGCCCTGAGTGAGAGGATCGTTTGGCGCGTTTGCCGGCGCCCTTCATAGGCCCTCCGCAAGGACACCCGCGCTTGGAATCGCCGGTGACTGGAATGCAGAATTGAGGTTATCCCGAACCGCTTTGCCTTGCACCGACAGGCTGACTGCCATCTGGGCCTTGGAACACCGCTGAGCAGGTAGACAAGCTCCTCTGCGGGCGGATTGGAGGGGCGCTTTGCCTGCCCTCATCGGGATCTGCGGGCGTACGGCGACCTGCATGCCAGGCGGACCCATGTCCGGATTGGCGAGAGGGCAGCCCTGCCACGGGCAGCCGTCACAACCCACCTGATGGGGGAGGCGCGGGCGTGGGCAACCATGCTCTTGCTTTTCCATACAGCCTGCGTCTTGCGGGACGGGCGATTTACTTGGGGATCTCTCGGGGCTTGAAGGCCTCGGCGGTCAGGGCCTGGGCACGCAGACTCTCGTTTTGGCTCCAGACGAGCAAGACCTCCCGGCTGCGGTCGAGCCGAGCGGTCGGCTCAGCGATGACCGTGGTGAATGGATTATCCGGGTCATGACGTACGGTCTTGATCCGGGCAACCGGATAGCCGGTTGGAAAACGTCCATCCATTCCCGAGGTGAGTACCAGGTCGCCGACCTGGACGTCGGCGTTCTTGGGGATATACAACAGTTCCAGATCCAGATTCGGCCCTCTGCCAGCGGCGATGGTTCTAAATCCGGTGCGGCTGATCTCGACCGGCAAGGCATGATCTGGATCGGTGATCAGGAGGACGATCGAATAGAAGGGCGTGACCCGGATGACCTGGCCCATCACTGCCCTGGCATCGAGCACCGGCTGACCGACAAAGACGCCGGCATTTGAACCCTTGTTGAGCATCACCTGCTGGCGATAGGGTGCAAGATCAATCGCCATGACCTCGGCGATCAAGACCCGATCGCTGACGTCGAGCGACGAACCCAGCAGCTCGCGCAGCCGGGCGTTCTCGGCCTCGAGGGCGTCAAACTGTTGGAGCCTGGCCTTCAGCAGCAGGTTTTCCCGTTGCAGATCGATATTTTCATCGCGCAGACGCTGTTGATTGACAAAGCGCGCCCGTACCTCGCGCACCATCTGGGTGGGTCGATCGGTAGCAAACTGCAATGGATAGGTCAATACAGACAAAGCCGTGCGCAGCCATTCGAGCGGCTGTTCGCTATAGTCGGCGATGATCAGCGCAAGGGCCAAAGAGACCGCCAGGATAATGCGGAGATGAGGCGAAGGGCCGGATTTGAAGAGAGGCTTAATGGTCGCTATCCTCTTTACCTGCGCCAAAACCCAACCGAGGAGACACAGAGGTGCGCCATTCAGCCCCTAGTCGGTGGTGATCAACAGGCTGTCTTGGCTGTCGAGCATCTCTAGGACCATGCCGCCGCCGCGGGCAACACAGGTCAGCGGATCTTCGGCTACGACCACGGGCAGGCCCGTTTCCTCCTCGATCAACCGATCAAACCCCCGCAGGAGCGAACCGCCGCCGGTCAGGACGATCCCCCGCTCAGCGATATCCGCCCCGAGTTCAGGTGGCGTCTTCTCTAGGGCCATCTTGACCGCCTGTACCACCATGGACAAGGGCTCTTGGAGCGCCTCGAGGATCTCGTTGCTATTGAGCGTGAAGCTACGCGGTATTCCTTCGGCAAGGCTTCTGCCCTTGACACTGATCTCGAGCACCTCATTGCCTGGAAAGGCCGAGCCGATGCTATGCTTGATGCGCTCGGCAGTCGCCTCGCCGATCTGGATCCCATAATTGCGGCGCACATAGTTGATGATGGCATCATCAAAGGTATCGCCGCCGATCCGCACCGATTCGGCATAGACAATCCCGCTCAGGGAGATCACTGCGACCTCTGAGGTCCCACCCCCGATATCGATCACCATACAGCCGCGCGGTTCATGGACCGCAAGACCTGCGCCCAGGGCCGCTGAGATCGGCTCCTCGATCAGATAAACCTCGCGCGCCCCCGCACCGAGCGCCGACTCCTTGATGGCACGGCGCTCGACCTGGGTCGAACCACAGGGTACGCAGATGAGCACCCTTGGGCTCGGGCGCAGCATGCTCGATTCATGCACCTTATGGATGAAATATTGGAGCATCTTTTCGGTGACCGTGAAATCGGCGATCACCCCGTCCTTCATGGGCCGGATTGCGGTCACGTTCTGCGGGGTGCGGCCAAGCATCTGCTTGGCCTCCTCGCCGACGGCGACCACGGTTTTCGTGCCCCCTTGGGGTTCGTGGCGGATGGCCACGACCGAGGGCTCATTGAGGACGATACCGCGCCCGCGCGCATAGATCAGGGTGTTGGCCGTTCCCAGATCGATCGAGAGGTCATTGGAGAACAGTCCGAGAATGTTTCTAAGGAACATCGGTGTATCGGATACCTTATGGTCGGCAAGACCCTGGAGGCATGGTGGCGAACGGGGCAGGTCAGGGTTGATCAGGAGATCAAGGATGCGCACGCGCTAGGATCGGGGCGCTAATCTAGCAGTCCCCGCCTGGATTGGACAAGGCGCCGACCGCCCAAGTCATTTTGTGATATGTTCTCATATCCCGGTTGGTTTGTAATCGCGCAGCACTCATGCACCTGGATCTGGATGATATCGACAAGATTGCCCACTTGGCGCGTTTGGCCATCTCGCCCGAACAGCGGGCACGTTATGCAACGGACCTGAGCGCCATCCTCGACCTGGTCGCTCAGATGAATGCGGTCGAGACCACAGGGGTCGAGCCCATGGCTCACCCCCTCCAGATGACCCAGCGTCTGCGCCCCGACATCCCGAGCGAGCCCGATCAGCGCGCACGCTTTCAAGCCATTGCCCCCCTGACCGAATCTGGGCTCTATCTCGTTCCAAAGGTCATCGACTGATGCAAAACAAGACCATTGCTCAGCTGGCCGCCGATCTGCGGCTGCGCCTCTATTCAAGTGTCGAGCTGACCCAGCATTATCTCGAGCGTATCGCCCGGCTCGACCCACGTCTGAATAGCTTTATCACCGTGACCGCCGAACAGGCATTGGCCGAGGCCGCGCGCGCCGATCAGCTCTTGCGCTCGGGCGAGGCCGGTCCCTTGACCGGCATCCCCATCGCCCATAAAGACATCTTTTGTACCCAGGGGGTCAAAACGAGCTGCGGCTCGCGCATGCTCGATCCCTTTATCGCCCCTTATGATGCCACTGTGGTCGAGCGTTTGGCCGCAGCAGGGGCAGTCATGCTCGGCAAGACCAACATGGATGAGTTTGCGATGGGCTCGAGCAACGAGACGAGCTGGTATGGGCCGGTCAAAAATCCCTGGGATGAAGGCCGCGTCCCTGGAGGTTCATCCGGCGGCTCGGCGGCAGCAGTGGCCGCCCGTCTGTGTGCGGCTGCCACCGGCACCGACACCGGCGGCTCGATCCGCCAGCCAGCGGCCTTCTGCGGGATCACGGGCTTAAAGCCGACCTATGGTCTATGTTCGCGCTGGGGAATGGTCGCCTTTGCCTCCTCACTCGATCAAGCGGGGGTCCTGGCGCGTTCGGCTGCCGATGCTGCCTGTCTCCTCGATGAGATGGCCGGTTTTGACCCACGCGATTCGACCAGCGCCGAGGTCAGTGTACCCGATTATGTCGATGCCCTGGACAATGATCTCCACGGACTGCGCATCGGTCTGCCCAGGGAATACTTCGGAGGGGGACTTGATCCAGCGATCGGCGACCGGGTGATGGATGCGGTCCGCGAGTATGAAAGGCTGGGTGCCTGTATCCAGGAGATCAGCCTGCCCAATAGCCCCCTGGCCGTACCTGTTTATTATGTCATTGCGCCGGCCGAGTGCTCGTCAAACCTGGCGCGTTTCGATGGGGTCCGCTATGGCTATCGCTGCGCTGATCCCAGCGATCTCGAGGATCTATACAAACGCAGCCGCGCCGAAGGCTTTGGCGCCGAGGTCAAGCGGCGGATCATGATCGGGACCTATGTCCTTTCCGCAGGCTATTACGACGCCTATTATCTCAAGGCCCAACGGGTTCGGCAGCTGATCGCCGCTGATTTCAGGCGCGCCTTTGAGCAGGTCGATGTCATCATGGGCCCGACCACCCCGACCACTGCCTTTGCGCTTGGCGCCAAGCTCGATGACCCGGTGGCCATGTATCTCAACGATATCTATACCATCCCCGCCAATCTCGCAGGCCTACCGGCACTCTCAATCCCGATCGAGCCGCTGGCTGGATTGCCAGTGGGTTTGCAGATCATCGGCGATCATTTCCAGGAGGCCCGGTTGCTCAATGTCGCCCATCGCTATCAGCATGTGACCCATTGGCATCAGGCCGCGCCCCCGGGTTTCGATTGAGCCCCCGTTACAGCGCATTCAAGTTGGCCACGAACTGGGCTGGGTCGATCTCATCCAGGTGCTCGAACAGGTGATCGACGGATCGGCTCAGGGCGGCGATCTCAGAGCCGAGCACGACCTCCTTGACATCGAGCAGGGCACCTGGATGCATGCTGAATTCGCGCAGCCCCATCCCGAGCAGCAGGCGGGTGAAACGCGGGTCGCCCGCCATCTCGCCGCACATCCCCACCGGGATCGGGAGTGCGCGTCCGGCCTCAAGGGTCAGGCGGATCAGGCGTAGGATCGCTGGATGGAGGGGATCAAAGAGGTCGTTGACCGATTCATCCAGACGGTCGATAGCCAGGGTGTATTGAATCAGGTCATTGGTGCCAATCGAGAGAAAATCCAGGCGGCGGGCGATGGCTGCGGCAGTCAGCGCCGCCGCTGGGACCTCGATCATGGCGCCGATTGGCATGCGCGAGTCATAAGCCAGACCCTCGCGGTCGAGCTGGCGCTTGCATTCGACGATGAGAGCAAGCGCCCGCTCGACCTCATGGATACTGGTGACCAAGGGCAGCATCAGGCGCACTGGCCCAAATGCCGAGGCACGCAGGATGGCGCGCACCTGGGGGATGAACAGCTCTGGTTCCTTGAGACACAGCCGGATCGCCCGCAGCCCCAGGGCGGGGTTGCTCATGTTCGGGCCAGACCCCTTGAAGGCCGGGCCGTGCTTGTCGAGCCCCAGGTCGAGGGTGCGGATGGTGATCGGGCGCCCCTCGAGTTGGCTGAGGATGGCGCAATAGTTGGCCAGATGTTCCTCCTCGTCCGGTAGGTCGGGACGGTTCATATAGAGGAACTCGGTGCGATACAGGCCGATGCCGCATGCCCCTGCCTGTCTGGCCAGTTCGACGTCCTCGGGCAGCTCCAGATTGGCCTGGAGCTGGATCTCGAACCCATCGCGGGTGCGCGTCGGTCGCTGGACCAGGGCACCTAGCCGTCCCTGCCGAGCGGCAAAGGTCCGCAGATGGGCGCGATAGTCATCGAGAATGCGTTCGTCGGCATTGGCGATGACCGTGCCCGTATGACCGTCGACGATCAGAAGCTCACCGGCGCGCAGATAACGGCTGATCGAATGGACCCCCACGACAGCCGGGATCCCCAGGCTGCGCGCCAGGATGGCAGTATGCGACATCGGACCGCCATATTCGGTGACAAAGGCAATCGCGCCACGTTGACGGAGGAGGATGGCATCGGCTGGCATGAGATCCTGGGCAACCACGACATAGCCGCTGAGCTCACTTTCGCCCCGTTCGGCGAGGGAGGCTGTATCGCTGAGGAAACGCTGGATTTGATGGACGACATGGGCAACATCATCGCGCCGCGCCCGCAGATAGGGATCCTCCATCTGCTCGAAGACCGCCAGTAGGCTATCGAGATGGCGCTGCAGGGCCCATTCAGCTGAGCAATGCTCATCAGCGACCAGGCGACGCACCCCTTCAAGCAGTACCTGGTCCTCGAGCATCAAGAGATGGGCATCGATGAACTCGGTGAGCTCGCGGGGGATCTGGGCACGCACCAATTGCAGCGACTGACGGGCGGCCTCGACCGCTAGCTCGAAGCGGGCAAGCTCGCGGGGGACCTCCTCGCTGGCAATCTCCGCCTGAACCAGGCTCAGCTGTCCGCCGCGATCGATCAAGGCGGGCCCCAAGGCGATCGCCTGCACCGAGCCGATCCCAATGCCCTGAAAGGCCAGGGTCACTCTGGTTCTCCGAAACGTTCTGCGATCAACTGTTCGATGGCTGCCATCGCCTCTTGCTCATCGCTGCCGTCGGTCTCAACCAGGATTCGACTCCCTTGACTGGCAGCCAGCATCATCAGGCCCATGATGCTCTTGCCGTTGACGCTTTGTCCGTCGCGCCCGATCCGCACCTCGCTGGCGAAGCGATCGGCACATTTCACCAATTTGGCCGCAGCCCTGGCATGCAGCCCCAGTTTATTGATGATCTCGAGCTCTTTGCGGATCATCCGCAGGGCCCCTTTGTCCTGAGGTTAGACCTAAACATTCAACCAAACCCTGATCCCCGGGATCCTACTCGCGCACCCCCTCGCGTCCGCCGCTGAGAGCCTTTTCAGTCAGGCGATCGAGGTCGAGGTCGGCATAATTGAGCGTTCGCAGCAGCATGGGTAGATTCAGGCCGCTGACCACGCGCAGCCGGCTGTGAGAGGCGGCAAGCGCATGCGCGATATTGGCCGGGGTCGACCCATAGAGATCGGTGAGTACCAAGATACCCTGGCCCTGGTCAAGCGCGGCAGCCAGTGTCTGGCAATGTTTGAGGATTTCCTCTGTCGAGGTGTCATTGATCACCTCGCAGCAGGCAATCCCCGGCGGCAGCTCGCCCAGGATCTCGGCGGCAATCCTGAGCAGATCACCGGCAAGCGGGCGATGGGTCAAAAGCAGGATGCCAACGCTCACGCGAGCTCGCGATGGCGAACGATGACCCGATGTCCCAGGGCCGCGAAACGTTCGCGCAGACGCTCGATCAGATAGACCGAGCGATGCTGGCCGCCGGTACAGCCGATGGCAATGGTCAGATAGCTGCGCCCGTCGTTCTCGAAGTGAGGTATCCAGCGCTCGAAGAAACCGAGGATCTCATCGCGCATCTGCACGACCTCCGGGCTGGACTCCAAGAATTGGACGACCTCGGGATCAAGACCGGTGCGCATCCGCAAACCAGGTTGCCAATGCGGATTGGGCAGACAGCGCACGTCGAACACGAAATCGACGTCTAGCGGCACCCCGTGCTTGAAACCGAATGATTTCAATAGGATCGACAAGCGCGGTGAGGCATCCCCCAGGACCCAACCCCGTATCCGGTCGCGCAGCTCATGGACATTGGTCTGACTAGTGTCGATGCGCAGATCTGCCTGGGCGCGCACCGGGGCGAGCAGCTCTTGTTCGAGCAGGATCGCCTCGCGCAGGGGACGATCGCCCTGGGTCAGCGGATGGCGACGGCGGGTCTCGCTATACCGCCGAATCAGGGTGTCGAGCTGGGACTCTAGAAACAACAGCTGGCAGTCGATGCCTTGGGCGCGCGCTGACTCCATGAGCTCTGGCAGTCGGTAGAGGGCCTCGGGTGTCCCGCGGGCGTCGATGCCGACCGCAGTCTTGCTGAGGGCCGGATCCGGCTGGGTCTGAAGCCTGAGGACCAGATCCTGCAGCAGGAAAAAGGGTAGATTGTCGATACAATAAAAGCCGATGTCCTCCAGGGTATGAAGCGCAATACTCTTACCTGCCCCCGATAGACCGCTGAGGATGATCAGCTGCATGGATATCCCTCCCTTGCCTGGCCCTTGGCCGGCGGCTCGGGACGATCCTGTTGGATGGCGTGGGTCTGACGATCGATCAGGTCGGCGCTTGCGTCATAGCCGCGGATCCGGAGAATCTGTTGTCTGACCGCGGCCTCGACCAGGATTGCAAGATTGCGCCCCGGCGCGACCGGCATGGTAATCCGCGGGATCCTGACCCCCAGGATGGCCGTTGCCGAGAGGCTGCCCTCGAGCCGATTGGCAAGTTGGGGATGGTCGAGTGGCTGCAGATCAATGATCAGATCGAGCGATTTGCTGGGCACAACCGCCCCTTCGCCGAACATGGCGCGGATATTGAGGATTCCTAGGCCCCGCACCTCGAGGAAGTCTTGAAGCACCTCTGGACAACGGCCCTCGATGATCCCAGGCGCGATCCGGGCAAAGGAGGGTGCGTCATCGGCGATCAGACGATGGCCGCGGCTGATCAGATCGAGCGCAAGCTCGCTCTTGCCGACGGCAGGCGCACCAGTCAGAAGCACCCCCATCCCTAAGACCTCGATGAAGACCCCATGGAGGATGATACGCTCGGCAAGCGCCTGGGTGAGGAAATAGTGCAGATGATCGATCAGATCCTGGTTGCCCAGGGGTGAGGCGAGCAGGGGGGTTGCCGAGGCTTGGGCGCGCTCCAGCCATTCGGCCGTCGGCAGGATGTCGTCGCTGAAGATGATGGCCACTGGATGATCGGCAAAGAGCCTGTCGAGCATCTCGGTATGGGCTGGACCCCCCAGGCCTGCCAGATAACGTTGCTCTGGGGGTCCAACCACCTGGAGACGGTTGGGATGAATGAGATTGAGCGAGCCGATCAGCGATTGTTCGGGATCGTCGCCGCGCAAGGGGCAGGGTATTGCCGGCTCTGGCGTCAGCCAGCGCAGCTTGAGCTGGTTACCGATCTGGGCCACAAGGCCTTGCAGGCTGTCGATCATGGCTTGGGTCGCACTAGCGGGCGTTTAAGACCCTCAAGATCTCCTCGTTTGCCCGGGCCTCGCGCAACTGGGCCCGAATATTGGGGTCGCTAAACAGGGTGGCCAGATGGGCGAGCAGGCGCAGATGCTCGTCATTGGCGGTATCGGGCACGAGCAGGGCAAAGGCCAGATCGACCGGCTGGCCATCAACGGCATCATAGTCAATCCCATGGGTGGTCCGCACAAAGGATCCAATGGCCTCACCGACTTGGGTCATTCGCGCATGGGGCAGGGCGACTCCATACCCCAGACCCGTGCTTCCGAGACGCTCGCGTTCAATCAGATGTTCAAAAACGCTTTCGGCCTGTAAACGGGGATGACCGCTGGCAAGCAGCTCGGCGAGGGTCTCGATCAAACGCTTTTTGCTGGCGACCTCGACCCCGCAGCGGATACGCTCGGGCGTGATCAATTCGGGCATCAGCATAGCCCTGGTCTCCCTGGCGACCTAGGCCAAGCCGAGATGGTGAGCCCGAGGTGCTGGGCCGGATAATCTGAGCGCGGACGGGATGCAGTACGCATCATGGTCGTTTTCCCCCTTGCGGCGGGTGGTCAGGCCGGGCCTTGCCATTGGGCGAGGGCGATAGCCTGCCGCTTGTTTGAAACCTGCAGACGCCGCGGTCTCCATCGGGCGCACGGCGTCCATCTATCAGGCAAGGTTGATACCCACGCTCAGTCAGCGGTCTTGGTCGCAGCAGTGCGGTGATTCTGCCGCTTTTCTTTATAACGCAGGATCTGGCGATCGAGTTTATCCACCAGTCCGTCAATGGCGGCATAGAGATCCTCATGGACCGCATCGGCGAATAGGGTCCCGCCGTTGACATGCAAGGTGGCCTCGGCCTTTTGCTCGAGCTTTTCGACGCTCAGGATGACATGGGCGTTGATGACGTGGTCGAAATGGCGCGCCAGACGCTCGAACTTGGTGTCCACATAGGACCTTAGCGCGTCCGTGACCTCGATATGATGACCCGTCAGGTTGATATGCATCTTGGACTCCTTAGCAGAGGTTTCAAACGGCCTGTCAAGCCAGGCGTTTGCGCTCACTCGAGGCTGGTATACCCATGGCCTCACGGTATTTGGCGACGGTTCGACGCGCGATCCGAATCCCCTGGTTTGCCAAGGCCCGAGCGATCTGCTGGTCGCTTAAGGGTTTGGAGGGCGATTCGGCAGCAATGAGCCTGCGAATCAGTGCCCGGATCGCGGTGGCCGAACAGGCGCCGCCAGAAAGGGTGCTGACATGGGACGAAAAGAAATACTTGAGCTCGAAGGTCCCGCGCGGGGTCAGCATATATTTTTGGGTAGTGACCCGCGAGACGGTCGATTCATGAAGCCCCAGGGCCTCGGCAACGTCGCGCAGCACCAAGGGATGCATCCATTCCTCGCCGTGGTCTAGGAAATCCTGTTGCAGTTCCACGATCTTGGCGCCCACCCGCAGCACGGTCTCGTTGCGACTCGCCAGGCTTTTGATGAACCAGCGCGCCTCCTGGAGATGGCTTTTGAGCATCAGGCCAGCGGCGCTTTGATCGGCCCGACGGATCAGGCGCGCATAATCGGTCTTGATCCGCAGCCTGGGTGTGATCTCGGGATTCAATTCGACCTGCCAGCGACCATCTCTCTTGTGAACCAGGAGATCGGGTACAACGTACTCCGGCGCCGTCTCCTCGATCAAGCGGCCGGGGCGCGGATTTAGCCGGCGGATGAGGGCAAGCGCCCTAACCACTGCCTCGACCTCGACCTTGAGCAGACGCGCAAGCCCACCGATATCGCCCTGAGATAATTGCCCAAAACCCGAGGTGCAGATGGCGAGCGCCAGATCGCGTTCAGGCAGGCTCTGCGGAAGTTGATGTAACTGGATCAACAGACATTCGCGTAGATCGCGCGCCCCGACCCCAGGCGGATCCAGCGATTGAATCCGGTGGATCTCGGTGGCAACCTCATCCGGATCGATCCCAGGATCACCCAGGGTGGCGACCAGCTCATCCAGGCCGGCTCGCAGATAGCCGTCCGCATCGATGGCATCGAGCACAGTGTAGGCGATCATCAGCTCGCGTTCATTGAGCCGGATAAGATTCAGTTGCCACAACAGATAATCGCGTAGGCTCTGGGGACGGCTGTGACGGAGCAAGGGGTCCTGGGTCTCCTCATCACCCATCCTCGCGGAGACGAACGGCAGATCGTTCTCGAAGACATCCTGCCATTGCACATCGACCGGCAGCTCCTGGGGGATGATCTCGGCGCCAGTATCGATCTCGCGTTCTGCCGCATCTACTGGTGAATCGCCCTGGTCGCCTGAATCATCCTCTAACCAATCCAGATCCGGTTCGGAGCCGTTTGGCGCATCCCAAGGATCGGTCTCATCGGCCTCCTCGAGCAAGATATTGCCTTCCAAGGCAGCCTGGATCTCCTGCTGCAATTCGAGCGTCGAGAGCTGCAACAGACGGATCGCCTGTTGCAGCTGAGGCGTCATGGTCAACTGCTGGTTGAGTCGCAACTGGAGGCTAGGCTTCATCGCACCGGCCAGGGATCGTTCAAACTGCAATAAAGATGCCTGATTCGATTGTAGTCGATTTTCTGGGGTTTTAGACCGCAGGCGCCTTATAGGGCGAAATCTGCGCCCAAATAGACCTCCCGGACCTGCTGGTTGGCAAGCAGACTGGCAGGTGGACCAGCGGCGATCACTGTGCCAGCGTTTAGGATATAACCCCGGTCGCAGATATCGAGGGTCTCGCGCACATTGTGGTCGGTGATCAGCACCCCGATCGATCGGTCGCGCAGATGGGCGATGATCGATTTGATGTCGCCAACCGCGATTGGATCGACCCCGGCGAAGGGCTCATCGAGCAACATCACCCTAGGCTCCAATACCAGGGCGCGGGCGATCTCCAGCCGCCGTCGCTCGCCGCCGGAGAGACTCAGGGCCAGCGAATCGGCAACATGGGCGATACCCAGATCCTCGAGCAAGCGCTCGCAGCGGGCCTCGCGCGCGGCGCGGCCGAGGTCACGGCGAGTCTCGAGGATGGCGAGGAGATTGTCGCGGACGCTCAGTTTGCGAAAGGCCGAAGGCTCCTGCGGGAGATAGCTCAACCCAGCGCGCGCCCGCGCGTGCATGGGCAGACGGGTCAGATCGCGTCCGTTGAGCAGGATACGTCCTCGATCGGCATGGATCAGGCCCACGATCAGATAAAAGCAGGTCGTTTTGCCTGCGCCATTTGGCCCGAGCAAACCCACGACCTCGCCCGGCTCGACCTGGACGCTGACGTCTTTGAGCACCTGGCGTCCGCCATAGTGCTTCATCAGGTGTTCAGCGCACAGACCCTTCATCGTTGTTGATCGGGATTGAGCCTGATCCTGACCCGACCCGAGCCGCCAGCGCGAAAGCGTCCCTGGGCACGTTCATAGATGATGTGCTCTCCGGTGAGCCGATCCTCGCCCTGGATCAACAGCCCATCACCGATCAGCACCAATGCATCCTTGTCGGCGTCGTATTCCATCCGCCGGGCAAAGGCCTGGACCTCACCTCGCTGGTCATCGAGCAGCTGGCGATAGCTGGCTGGCTGGCCGATGGCAATAATCAGACGCGGTTGTCGGTCGGGGCGATGATAGACAGTGACATGATCGGCACGCAGGGACATCGAGCCCTGTTCAACCTGGACATGGCCGGCATAGATGCTGGTATTGTCCGCCTCGCGCACCTCGACCTCGTCCGCCTCGATCAGGAGGGGTTGCTGGGCGTCCGACTCCAAGGCCTGGCTGTGGGACCAGACGAAAAGCATTCCCGCCAGCAGTCTGCGTTGGATATGGCCAAAGACTCGGCGCTCTGGGCTCATGGTTGGTGGGGATTCGTCGCTGGGTTGAGATGCATGCGGACGCGGCCTGTGAATTGGCCGCGGATGGCATCCTCCAGATACCAGAGGCGCATGCCATTGGCAACCAGGGTCTCGCCATCGCTCTCGATCCGGACGGATCGATCGGTTTCGGCAAGCCCTTGCTGGGGCCAGATATCCAGCCGTTCGGTCTCGAGCCGGACGGGGCGATTGTGGGTTCCACGCGCACGCTCCAGCTGCACCGCCCCCGACAGCTCTAATGCATCGCCGTTGTTGCGGATCAGAGCGGCGCGTGCCCTGGCCTGCCAGGGTGGTCCATCAGGCCGATACAGGACGAGCTGGGGGGCAGTGAGCTCAGCGAGGTCCTCATCGGCAAAATAGCGCAACTCGGTTGCGGCCAACCGCCGAGTTGGCTGACCCTGGGGGTCTGTTTCCAGGGCGACCAAGCCTAGGACCCGATAGTCTGGCTCACGCGAGCGCAGTGTTCTGGGTTCAGCATCCGGGGGCAGTTGCCGAACCTGCCACCAGGTGATCAGGCCAAGCAGCCCTAGCCCGATCCCCAGGAGCCAATCGCGGCGGCGGGCACGGCCGGATTCAACGGGCATCTGGAGAAGGGATAAAGGGGATCAGGTGGCCCTGGGACTCCAGGATCAGCTCGCAGACCTCGCGCGCTGCCCCGCGCCCGCCTGGTGCCGTCGTACACCAATGGGCCAGGGCGCGCACCCGCGGATCGGCATCGGCGACCGCGATCGCAAGCCCTACCTGGACCATCACCGGCAGGTCCACCAGGTCATCGCCGACATAGGCGATCTCGTCGTCGGCCAATCCATAACGACGTTTGAGTTCCTCATAAGCCAAACGTTTGTCGCGATAGCCCTGGAAGACATCCGAGATGCCCAGACTCTCCATGCGCAGGCGTACTACGTTTGAGGTCCGGCCCGTGATCACGGCCAGGACTATCCCGGCCTCCCGCAGCAAGACCATGCCGTGCCCGTCGCGGGCATTGAATGCCTTGTATTCCTGACCATCATCGCCCAGAAACAGGCTGCCGTCGGTGAGTACCCCATCGACATCGAAGATCACCAGACGGATACGGGCGGCGCGTTCACGGATCGTCTGCATGAGTGATACTCAGGCCCTTTGGGTTTGGCGCTGTCTTGTAAGCCGCTGTCTCATCCAGGTCAAGATGGTTGGGCCGGATTAGACAACCCCCGCGCGCAACAGGTCATGCATGTTGAGTGCACCGACTAGCCGACCGGCGCCATCGATCACCAATAGGCCATTGATAGCGCGCGTCTCCATGAGCTCGATCGCCTCGATGGCGAGCGCCCCTGAGCAGATGGTAACGCCAGGTGAACTCATGACCGCATCGACCGGTGTCCAGCGGACATCGACACCGCGATCGAGCGCCCGGCGCAGATCCCCGTCGGTAAAGACGCCAAGCAGTTGACCATCGGCAGCAAGCACTGCCGTCATCCCCAAACCCTTGGCTGACATCTCCTCCAGGGCCTCAAGCACCGTCGTTCCGCTTGGCACGGCCGGTATGTGCTCGCCACGGTGCATCACCTCATCGACATGCAACAGCAGGCGTCTGCCCAGACGTCCGCCCGGGTGCGAACGGGCAAAGTCCTCGGCGGTGAATCCGCGCTGTTCAAGCAAAGCGATCGCCAGGGCATCACCCATCGCCAAGGTTGCAGTCGTGCTGGCAGTCGGCGCCAGGCCCAAGGGGCAGGCCTCGGTGGCGACGCTGACGTCGAGATGGACATCGGCATTGCGCGCCAGGGTCGAATCGCCTCTACCGGTCAGCGCGATCAAAGGGACACCTAGACGTTTGAGGATGGGAAGCAGAGTCAGGAGCTCCTCGGTCTCGCCTGAGTTTGAGATTGCCAGGACCACATCGCGCGGGGTGATCATCCCTAGGTCGCCGTGGCTTGCCTCGCCGGGGTGGACAAAGAAGGCCGGGCTGCCGGTGCTCGCCAGGGTCGCAGCGATCTTGCCGCCGATATGGCCAGATTTGCCCATCCCCAGGACCACGATTCGTCCCTCACAGGCCAACATATAGCGACAGGCCAGGACAAAGGCAGCATCGATCCGGTCAACCAGGGCAGAGACGGCTTGGGCCTCTGTCTCGATCACTGCCCGTCCCAGGCGCTGGATCCGCTCGGTTTGCTCCGGTGCCAGCGTCAGAGGTTGGGTGCCGAGCTGACGGCGTTCGGTCATCTTGGGTTCCAAAAGGGGTTCGGTCGAATTGGTAATCTTGGGCGGATTCAACCGCGAAGTGCAACGCGGTCTTATGATTGCATAAATCCCTGCTGAGTGGCTTTGGCGTCCAGGGGCTTGAACAGTTCGATTGAAACATCGCCAAGACCATGGATCCTCGACATGGAGGGCTTGGTCAGCCTCGGTGAGGCCGCCTCGGCAGGAGGGATGTCGATGACGAGGCTGCGCCCTTGGGAAACTAAGGGCAAGCGGGTTGCCCAGCACCCAGCAGGCGGCCACCGAGGCTGCGACCTCGCCAGGCTCGAACCGGACAGGCCGCCCTGCGGCGGCAGTTGAACGCGCTCCAGCGCGAGCGGTTTCCGGGGATGCCGGAGGTAACCAAAAACGCCCCGCAGATAGCGATTATCCAGTTGGGTGAGTCCTTCAGGAAGTTCTTTGCTGGTTGTGCGGGCTCCATATCCTCACTATCTGAGGATTTAAACGGGCCCGGCCTTATGCAAAACCGGCCTCTGGTGCGTTCGCTTGCGGATATGGGCTTCTTTGGGTTTCGTCGGCAATTGAAATACCAGATGACAGAGGCGGGCAGCTCGTGGTTGCGGAACGTCTCCTTGCCAGCAGCAAGACCTGCTCGGCCTGGGGTTTGGTGCAGGACAAAATGCCGTTGTCCGTGCAGAGATGGATTTGCCCGGATTGTGGAACCCCCAAGATCGGGACTTAAATGCGGCAAGGAACCTGGTGAACCATGGGCTGGCCGCCCGAGGCGGCCCTGCGCTGAGTTTCGCCGGCTCAGGCCTGGGGAGAGGCAGGCGCTGGCTGCGGCCGCAAGGTAGTGGTAAAAGCGGCCTCGATGAGGCAGGAGTCAGGCAGCAGCCTTGGCCAGTCATGGTCAGATCTGCGGAGGTATTGCGGAACGGATAGCAGGCCAAACCCTAGCCTGGGCGCCGAGGCGCGCTAGGCCGCTCGCCAGTCGGACTGGATACCTTGGGGTGGAGTGGCGAACACAAGCGGCTGCGGCTGTCTCTTGCCTGGCCGGTCCCAGGGGGACATCAGCCAGCAGCCGCTCATCCCTGAGGGGTGAGGATCACGCTGGCCCTGGTGACCGTCATTCCCGCCTCGGGGTCGCAAGTTGGCGGTTCAGCAGACAACCCGTGCGACCCTGGATATATCCAGCCTTTAGGACAATCCTCTCCTCCCCCTGGACCGAGAGGCCTTGGGCGATCGGTATGGGCCTTGACCTGCCAAGGCGGGATATGGTCCATTTTACAAGAATGATAGGTACAAGGACTATATAAGGTCCAGTCTGGTAATTTGCGATATCGATCACCCTTTTTGGCAAAGTCGCCTGCGGCAGCGCCTGGATATATTGCGCGCAGTGGGAGCGAGCGACCGTCCCGGCGGATGGTAAGCCCGCAAAACAAAGCCGCCGCAGATGGCAAGACGAGATTTCGGTCCTTCTGCAGAAACCCTCTCCCAAAGGCCCGGACAAGGCAGCGGTGCGGCAACTCGATACGAATGACACCCTGCGCCGGCATACCAGGCGGACACCCACACTCGAGACTGCCGATGCCGGGCCCGGAAACAGTTCTGGCGTCGCCAGGGCCATCCATCGGTTGTGCACCCGAGTCTGATCCATCCGCCTTAAGGGGAGCAGGCGGGGACAGTGCGCCCAAGAAACCAGGCAGGGCTTCGGCTTTTGCCTGGCTTTAACCGAACATGCCGATCGACGCTGAGTCATGCCGGATGCCCAGGTTTGAACATGTTCGCTGAACCCCCGGTCAACCCGGACAGCGGGGCGAGCTCCAAGGAGAGCCATGCCGAACCCCTGGTTGAGATCCGCGATCTTTGTTTTCGACGCGGCGACCAGCTCATCTTCGCGGACCTGAATCTTGACCTCCCGTGCGGTTTGGTGACTGCCGTGATGGGGCCGAGCGGGAGCGGCAAGACGACCCTGTTGAAGCTGATCACCGGCCAGCTCAAGCCGGATGCAGGAAGCATCCGGGTCGCTGGCGAGGAGATCACCCGGCTCGATCAACAAGGGCTATTCCGCTTGCGCCGTCGGATGGGGATGCTGTTTCAGTCGAGCGCCTTGCTGACCGATCTGAGTGTCTTCGATAATGTTGCCTATCCGCTGCGTGAGCACACCAGGCTTTCCCCCTCGCTGATCCGCAAGCTGGTTTTACTCAAGCTTGAGGCCGTCGGTCTACGCGGCGCCTGGAGTCTCATGCCGAGCGAGCTTTCAGGCGGCATGGCGCGGCGGGTGGCCCTGGCGCGGGCGATTGCCCTTGATCCGATGATGATCCTCTATGACGAGCCTTTCACCGGCCAAGACCCGATCTCGATGGGGATGCTCATGGCCTTGATCCGCAAGCTCAATGATGCTGCCCGTCTCACCTCGATCCTGGTGTCGCATGACGTCCAAGAGACCCTGCGGATCGCCGACTGGATCTATCTCATCGCCGAGGGCCGGGTGCTTGCCCAGGGGACACCGGCGGCCTTGACTCGAGATCCTTCCCCCTGGGTCCGTCAATTCCTGGATGGTCTGCCGGATGGCCCGGTGCACTTCCATTATCCGGCTCCGCCCTTGGCTAAGGATCTTTTGGGATGGGGATGACGCGCACTGCCCTGATGCAGCTCGGAACCAGCGTGCTCGCTGGTCTGGAACGGCTCGGACGGGCGCATCTGCTGTTGTTGGCAACCCTCTGCGCCTCGGATGAGGTGCTGCGCCGCCCGCGTCTGGTGCTCGAACAGGTCTTCAACATCGGCACCCTGTCCTTGGTGATCGTCGGGGTCTCGGGCCTATTCGTGGGCATGGTCTTGGGCCTGCAAGGCTACACTGTGCTCGCCAAGTTCGGTGCCGCCGAGAGCCTGGGTATCCTGGTCGCTGCCTCCCTGGTGCGCGAGCTGGGGCCGGTGGTGACAGCTCTCTTGGTTGCAGGACGGGCGGGCTCAGCGCTCACCGCTGAGATCGGTCTGATGAAGGCGACCGAGCAGCTAGCGGCGCTCGAGATGATGGCGGTCGATCCAATCCGTCGGATCCTCGCCCCGCGTCTGCTCGGTGGCTTGATCAGCATGCCGCTGCTTGCAGCCATCTTTAGCGCGGTGGGGGTCGTAGGCGGCTATTTCGTTGGGGTCGGACTCCTGGGCGTGGATGCCGGGGCCTATTGGGGTCAGATGCAGGCCAGGATCGATGTCCAAGAGGACCTGGTCAACGGGGTCATCAAGAGCCTGGTCTTTGGTTTGGTGGTCACCTCGGTGGCGCTTTTTCAGGGCTATGAGGCAGTGCCAACCGCTGAGGGGGTCAGCCGGGCGACGACACGCGCAGTGGTCCAGTCGGCCTTGTTGGTCCTAGGGCTCGATTTCATCCTGACGGCCCTGATGTTTGGGGGTGACTGAGATGGTCAAACGCGGCATGCTCGAGCTTCTCGTCGGGCTCTTTGTGTCCCTGGGTTTTGTCGCCCTGTTTTTTCTTGCCATGCAGGTCAGCAATCTCAGCCTGAATCTGGATCAGGGCGGCTACCGGTTGACGGCGCGCTTTGGTAATGTCGGCAGTCTCAGGGCACGCGCGCCAGTGACCATGGCCGGGGTGCGTATCGGCCGGGTCGAATCGATCCAATTCGATCAACACACCTATGAGGCCGTCGTGGTGATGCGGATCGACCCCCAGATCAATGCCATTCCAGAGGATACCATCGCCAGCATCCTGACGGCTGGACTGCTTGGTGAACAATATATCGGTCTCGAACCGGGCAGCAGCCCTGATTTCTTGCAGGATGGCGATGAGATTACCCACACCCAATCGGCATTGGTGCTCGAACGGATGATCGGACAGTTTCTTTTCAAAAAGGCAGGTGAGGGTTGAATGCTGACGCGACGTCAGGTCCTGTCATTGCCGGTGATTGGTCTTGCGCTGGTTCAATCCGGCGCGCAGGCGGCTGAGCTCGGCGAGGCCACCGAGCTGGTCAAACGCACGGCCGAACAGATGCTGGAGATCCTCAGGACGCGCCGCGCCGAGATCGAGCAACAGCCTGCTCTGCTCGGTGAGCTCGTCGAGAGTATCGTGTTACCCTATTTTGACTTCGAGCGGATCACCCAAGGGGCGGTTGGACCTGCCTGGCGCCAGGCGACCCCCGCCCAGCAGCGCCGTTTAATCGAGGGATTTAAGCAGCTGCTCATCCGCACCTATGGCCGTGCCCTGCTTAATTATTCTGGCCAAGAGATCCGTTATCTGCCTGAACGTCCGGGTCAGCGCCCAGGTATGACCACAGTCACCATTGAGGTCCGCTCCCCAGGATCTGCGCCCATTCCGATTGAATATCGCATGCACTCAGCTAGCGGACGTTGGCAGGTCTATGATGTGATCATCGACCATGCCAGTCTGGTCGGCAATTATCGCAGCAGTTTCATCGAGGAGATCCGGCAAAACGGGATCGATGGGCTGATCGAGCGGCTCGAGTCCATGAATCGCCAAGGTGGGGCTTGAACGCCTCTGCCCGATTATTGACCCATGCCGCCGATCGTTGGTCTGTTGCAGGCACGCTTGATTTCGCCGGTGTCTCTGCGCTTGCCCAGCGGGGTCGGCATTTGGTGCGCGCCGCAGCCCAGGGGGGGGTGGCACGGGTGACGATCGATCTTGCCGGGGTCGAGTGGGCCAATAGCGCAGCCCTGGCACTTCTACTCGATTGGCTTGAACTCGCTCGTAGCCAAGGGGTTGAGCTCAGGTATGAACAACTGCCTGAGGGGCTTGTCCATCTGGCATCGCTCTCGAACCTAGTCGATCTTCTGGTGCCTTCGGATCGACACTCTCCGTCTCCGGGAACCCACCGATTCACCCCAGGCTCACCTTGACTCCAGCCAGCATCCCCAGTCTATGGATAAACTCCTGATCACTGGCGGTCTTCCCCTGTATGGAGAGACCCGCGCCAGCGGCGCCAAGAATGCCGCCTTGCCGATCCTGGCGGCAACCCTGCTTGCCACTCGGCCTGTTACCCTCAGCAATGTCCCGCGTCTACGCGATATTCGCACCATGCTCGATCTGCTCGAGCGTCTGGGAGTGCGCGCCACCTGGGATGACGAGAGGCTGGGGATCCAGCCAGGCGAACCAACCAGTCTGGTGGCACCCTATGAGCTGGTCAAGACCATGCGTGCCTCGATCCTGGTCTTGGGGCCCTTGGTTGCGCGCTATGGTCAGGCCGATGTCTCTTTGCCGGGGGGCTGTGCCATCGGCGCCCGTCCGGTCAATCTGCATCTCGAGGGTCTGCGCGCCCTAGGCGCTGAGATAGAGGTCGAAGGCGGCTATATCCGCGCCCGCGCATCTAAGCTCAGCGGGACGCGGATCGTCATGGAGCTCGTCTCGGTCACCGGCACCGAAAACCTGATGATGGCTGCCAGCCTCGCCCAGGGCGAGACCCTGATCGAAAATGCGGCGCGTGAGCCCGAGGTGGTTGATCTGGCCAATTTTCTCAACCGCCTGGGTGCCCGCATCGAGGGGGCTGGCACGGATTGCATCTGGATCCAAGGGGCTGATGAACTAGGCGGCGCAGACTATCGGATCATGCCCGATCGCATCGAGAGCGGGACCTTTTTGGTGGCGGCGGCTATGACCGGTGGGCGGGTACGAGTGACCGAGACCCGTCCGGATTGCCTGGATGCGGTGTTACAAAAGCTTGCCGAGGCGGGTGCCCAGATCCTGACTGGCCCGGATTGGGTCGAGCTGGCGATGGAGGGGCGCCCGCGGGCGGTCGATATCCATACCGCCCCTTATCCGGCCTTTCCGACCGACATGCAGGCCCAGTTTTGTGCACTCAATGCCATCGCTGAGGGGGTAGGGACGGTGGCCGAGACGATCTTTGAAAACCGCTTTATGCATGTCCCCGAGCTTCAGCGCATGGGTGCCGATATCCGCATCGATGGCCATGTCGCTGTCTGTCACGGCGTTGACCGTCTGACCGCCGCCCCAGTGATGGCGACCGATCTACGCGCCTCTGCCGGTCTGGTTCTGGCCGGATTGGTCGCCCAGGGCGAGACCCTGGTCAATCGCGTCTATCACCTCGATCGCGGCTATGAGAGGATGGAGCATAAACTGGCTGCACTCGGTGCGCGTATCCAGCGCATCCCGGGTGCTGATCGGAGCCCAGCGCCATGAGATTACCGACCCAGCTGACCCTAGCCCTCTCTAAGGGTCGTATCCTCGAGCAGACCCTGCCTCTGTTGGCTCAATTAGGGATCGCGCCCCTTGAGGATCCTGAGACCAGCCGCAAGCTGATCCTCGAGACCGCGCATCCATCGGTCAGGCTCTTGATCATCCGCGCTGCTGATGTCCCCACCTATGTCGAATACGGGGCAGCCGATCTGGGGGTAACCGGCAAGGATGTCTTGATGGAGCATGGCGGCCAGGGACTCTATGAGCCCCTGGATCTCAAGGTCGCCCGCTGCCGCCTGATGGTAGCCGGGCGGCCAGAGACTAGCATTGCCGGCCGGCGCCGGGTGCGGGTCGCTACCAAATATGTCCGCGCTGCTGAGCGCCATTTCGCAGCCAGGGGCCAGCAGGCCGAGATCATCAAGCTCTATGGCTCGATGGAGCTCGCCCCCCTGGTGGGTCTGGCCGATCTGATCGTGGATCTGGTCGAAAGCGGCAATACCCTGAGGGCCAATGGTCTGGTACCCTTGGAGCTCATCGCCGAGATCAGCGCGCGCTTGATTGTCAACAAGGCCGCCTGGAAGATGAAGCACGAATCCGTCCTGACCTTGGTGGATGCCTTGCGGGCCGCCGGGGCGGCCTCATAGGGGCCAGCGATCCCTGTTTCTCTGATGATTTGCTCGGAGCGATCTCCGTGACCGATATTCAACGTCTCTCAACCGCCGACCCTGGCTTTAGGGCCCAACTCGAGCGCCTGCTTGCTTGGGAATCGCTCGTCGATGAGCGGGTCCAGACGACCGTAGCCGAGATCATCCGGGCAGTTCGCACGCACGGCGACCTGGCGCTCATGGAGTACACCGCCCGGTTCGATCGCTGGACGCCTGGTTCAGCCAGTGCGCTTGAGATCCCCCGCGCGCGTCTCAAGGCAGCCTGGGAGGGGATAGCGGATGAGCAGCGTTCGGCATTAAGGCTTGCTGCCGAGCGCATCCGCACCTATGCCGAGCATCAAAAGCTCAACGGTTGGCGCTATCGTGAGCCCGACGGCACCCTGCTCGGCCAACAGGTCACGCCCTTGGATCGGGTCGGTCTCTATGTCCCGGGCGGCAAGGCGGCCTATCCCTCCTCGGTCCTGATGAATGCACTGCCAGCCAAGGTCGCCGGTGTCCCTGAGCTCATCATGGTGGTCCCGACCCCGGCGGGTGAGCTCAATGAGCTGGTGCTTGCTGCGGCCCAGATCGCTGGGGTAGATCGCGCCTTTGCCATTGGCGGCGCCCAGGCGATCGCCGCCCTGGCCTATGGCACCCAGACTATCCCCCCCGTCGATAAGATCGTCGGCCCAGGCAATGTCTATGTCGCTGCTGCTAAGCGCGCTGTCTTCGGGCGGGTAGGGATCGACATGGTCGCTGGTCCCTCCGAGATCCTGGTGATCTGCGATGGGCAGACCGATCCCGACTGGATCGCCATGGACCTGTTCTCCCAGGCTGAGCATGACGAGGATGCCCAGGCGATACTTGTCAGCTGGGATGAGCGGTTTTTAGATCAGGTAGCGGCAAGCATCGATCGGCTACTCCCCGGCATGGAGCGCGCCCCGATCATTGCCAAGGCACTGACGCGCCGCGGTGCCCTGATTCTGGCCTGTGACCTCGATGATGCCCTCGCGGTGGCCAACCTGGTTGCTCCTGAGCATCTGGAGCTCTCGATTGCTGACCCAGAGTCAGTGGTGGGGCGGATCCGGCATGCCGGCGCCATCTTTATGGGGCGGCACACCCCAGAGGCCCTGGGCGATTATTGCGCCGGGCCCAACCATGTCCTGCCGACCTCGCGCACCGCGCGGTTTTCCTCCCCCCTCGGGGTTTATGACTTCCAGAAACGCTCGAGTCTCCTGCAGGTCTCGCCAGAGGCCGCTGCCGTCCTGGCCGAGACCGCCTCGATCCTGGCCCGGGGCGAGGGTCTGACCGCGCATGCGCGCTCGGCCGAGTATCGCGGGAATCGCCGCCCATGAGCGCACGTCTGCAAGACCTCATCCGCCCTGAGATCCAGGCATTGTCAGCCTATGCGGTGCCTGATGCCCAGGGCCTCGTCAAGCTCGATGCGATGGAAAACCCCTATCCGCTGCCCGAGTCATTGCGCGGACCCTGGCTGGCGGCGCTGAGGGACCTTGCGCTCAATCGCTATCCAGACCCGCGCGCATCTGAGCTGGCTGTGATTCTGCGCGAGACGATGTCTATCCCCCCAGAGGCCGGCATTTTGCTTGGCAATGGCTCGGATGAGCTGATCCAGATGCTGGCCCTGGCGGTAGCGTGGCCGGGGGCTAAGCTCCTTGCGGTTGAGCCAAGCTTTGTGATGTACCGGCTGATCGGTCTTTTTGCCGGTTTAGACTATGTCGGGGTCCGCTTGAGGGCCGATGATTTCGCGCTGGATCTGGAGGCGGTGCTGGCCGCTATTGAACGCGAACGGCCTGTGCTCACCTATCTGGCCTATCCAAACAACCCAACCGGTAATCGCTTTGAGTCCGAGGAGTTGGTGCAGATCATCGAGGCCTCATCTGGGCTCGTGGTGATCGACGAGGCCTATGCGCCCTTCACCGATGCGAGTTTTCTGGGGCGGGTCGGGGATTGGGACAATCTTTTAGTCTTGCGCACCCTGTCCAAAATGGGCCTGGCAGGGCTTCGGCTCGGTTATCTGGTGGGTCCAACCGCCTGGATCGCCGAGATCGACAAAGTCCGTCTGCCTTATAACATCAATCTCCTAACCCAGACCACAGCGGCCTTCGCCCTGCGCCACAAGGCGATCTTCGATGAGCAGGCCCAGCGGATTCGTCATGAGCGCACCAGGTTGTATGAGGCGCTCGAACAGCTCCGTGGCTGCTATCCCTATCCCAGCGAGGCCAATTTCATCCTGGTTCGCGTCTCCCCGGGTCAGGCCGGGCAGCTATTTGCCGGCCTGAGGGCAGCAGGGATCTTGGTGAAAAATCTCGACGGCACCCATCCCTTATTGCAGGACTGCCTGCGGATCACTGTAGGCACCCCCGAGGAGAACGACCAGCTGTTACAGGCCTTGGCAGGCTTGTTGTAACCTTGACAGGTGCGCAGCTTGGGTCGGGCTGAATTGCCAGATCTGCCCGGCAGCCCTCTGATTCTATCCATCTCGACTGACCCCTTGGGTCTTGTCAGCGCCAAGTATTGCGGTTACCATCCTCCCCTCAAAGGGGCGCATAGCTCAGCGGGAGAGCACTGCCTTCACACGGCAGGGGTCACAGGTTCAATCCCTGTTGCGCCCACCATCCCTTGATCATGGCTGCAAGCCATGCGCGAGCTCATCCATCTCTCCTCCCATCGTCCCCAGCAACTGATCGATATCACCGAGCGCGTACGGACTATCGTTGCCCAAAGCGGTGTCCGGGAGGGGCTGGTCAATGTGTATGCCCAGGGCGCGACGGCTGCCATCCTGATCCAGGAAAACTGGGACGAGAGCGTCCAATTGGATGTCATCGATCTGTTGAGCCGGCTGATCCCCAAGGGCATCTGGCGGCATGATCGGCAAGACGGCAACGGCGATGCCCATCTGAAGGCCGGTCTCATCGGCCCTTCCGAGACCATCCCTGTGATTGCAGGCGAATTAGGCCTGTCGCGCTGGCAGAATATCTTTTTTTGTGAGTTCGACGGTCCCCGCCCCGATCGACGGGTCATGGTCACCGTAATGCCTGATTCGCCGCACGGCTAGATTCTGGCTTGCCTGGGTGGTCGATTGCATCTGCTGCCAGGGTCTAGAAACGCAGAGATGTCAGGTAACCTCGACCCCCCTGTTTCGCCAATCCCTGAGGATTGGGCCCTGGATCCACTCGCCAGCCCTGAATCGGTCGCGCGCGCCTTTCGCGCCCGGGTCTTCAAGCCAGCCGAGGGCGTGTTTCTCTTCCATCCGCGCGCCATCGAACGGATGGTTGCTGAGCAGTTCGATCCATTTGGCGATGCCGGCGCGATCCCACCCCTGACCTATCAGGTGATGTCGCGCCCAGCATTTTTGGCCGCGCTCGAACATGAAAACCCCGAGGCCCTGACCGTCATCGAAGTCTTGGATCTCCCCGACTCGGTGATCCTGCTGCCGCTCCCTGGAGAGCTGCCGCCGGATGGCAGGGGTTTGATTCGGCTGTTACGCGACTATTGGGCACGCCGTTTCGAGGGCGAGGTGGCGCGTATCTGGCAGAGGGCGCGCGACCGTGACCCTGAGCCTAGTGACTTTGGTGCGGCTGGGCTGCGTCGGTTGATTGGCGAGACCGCCTGGTTTGAGCTTCGCGCGGTTTTGATCCAGGATGACCTTCTGCCGTCCGGAGCGGACGACAGCTGGATCTGTCGATCATTCGTCGCCTTGGTGATGCGCCTACGCTATTTCAGCCCGGGCGCACGCGGTTGTTTCTTTCCGGCGGTCCGGGATTGGTCGGCTTTCGATCAGTGGGTGCAACAGGGCGGCCTGGATTGGCCGGCGCCAAGCCTTGATGGGCCCCTGCCTGCACCCCTGATCGCCGCCTGTCCGGATCCGGTCTGCGGCCATCCCACCCGTCTGCTCCAGCTGCCCGCCGGTCTGCACAGTGGGCGCTCGGATAGGGATATGCAGCTCTATCGGGGGCAGAGCAGAGTCACCTCGCCTTCTCCTTCTCCCGCTCCCGCTCAATTCAACCCAGATCCTCTCCCAAAGAATCTAGTCAATGGGGCAGATGTCTGCCCTGGGTCTTGGACGGGGCGCCCGGGATCGAGCCTGCAATTGGCCCGCTGGTTTCCTGCCCTCGAGCAGGGGTTTAAACCAGAGCGGCTCGAAGGTTTGCCCGGGTTTCTGGAGCCCCTGTTTATCCTGCTCGCCGGTCTGTTACGACCCTTGCTCGGTTTGATCGGTCATGCCCAAGGCCTTTGGCAGGCCATTGCATTTTGGTTGTTTGTCCGCGCCGTTCGCCATGCCCAGCGCGCCGAGCGTTCGGGACGGTTCAGCGCTGCGATCCATCAGCTTGCCCAGGCGAGGCGGCTTGCGATCCCTCTTGCCCATCCAAAGTCACCTGAGTCCGAGCAGCTCCTAGAGCTGCTTGCTCAGCATCAACAAGAGGTTGAGGCGTCCTTCGCCGCTGCCCTGTTGAGTCGTTGGCCGCTTAACCCGGGACGGGCGCGTGCCCTGAGATCCCTGATCGAGCGTTTGGGTGAGGCGGACTATCTGGATAATGAGGCAGCCCAACGGGTCCTTGCCGACCTGGAGCGGGCGCTCCAGGAGTATTCCACTGTCTATTATCGGATACGGCCCTTCAGCTGGTTTCTGGGGCGCGGCCCTCTAAGTCAGCCTTTGCCCTTGCAAGCCGAGCTAAAATCATTGCGTGCCCTTGAATCTGCCCAAAGTCACCTGGAACGGCTCGGTTGGCCATACGCTGAGCTCGAAGGCCTCATTCAGCCGCTTCAGGCCCTGACTGCCTGCATCCGAACGCACCTGGAACAGCAACTCGTCCCGCTCCTAACCGAGTCCCTGAATCAGGCAGGCCTGACCCCCCGCGATCATCGCGAGGCGGTGGCCTTCAATAAGCTGGTGCGCGAGCTTTTGGATGTCATCGAACGCCGTCGGCATCTCAAATTCACCGATGTACGCGACCTTTTGGCCCGCAATCCCTTGCGTCTACCCGATCTCACCCTTGCTGAGTGGTTTAAGGGCGATCGCCTGGGCCGTTTCGATCGGCAGGTAGGGCGTCTCTTGCCCGGCCTTTATCGCCCCGGCGAGGTTTATCTCAAGGGTCTGCAACGTCTCTCCGCGCCGCTGTTCGGGACCCCGATGGGTCGGCTGCTCGTACGCCACTTGATCCTGCCGGTGGGGATTGCCTTTTTGGTCCTAAAGACCCTGGATATCCTCGCCGGCATCCTGCCGATGCTCGAGGCAACCTTTCATCTCACCAGTCTTTGGCTGATCCTGGGATTGGGTCTATTGATCAACGCCCTGGCCTATACCCGTCCTGGACGTCTGGGCGTACATCTATTGTCGCGCGTTCTCTGGTGGACAGTGCGCCTGCTGCTTTTCGACGGGCTCAGGCGTCTGATGCGCTGGCCGCCGGTGCGCCGGATCATCGAGACCGAACTGATGCGCGGTCTGGGGCGCAATCTGGTGCGCCCCTTTTTGAGCGGGGCGCTTATCGTCATGCCGATTGTTGCGTTCCTAAGCCTGATCCGCGGCGACCTGGTCGAGCCAAATCTCTCACTCATCGCCTTGACCTTGCTGCTGGGAATCCTGGTGCGCAACACCCCGAGCGGTCGGCGTCTGCTCGATGAGTTGATTAGCACCCTGGGCCGCCTTATCCGGCGGATCAACCAGACCCTGGTCCTCGGGGTGATTCAGGAGTTGCTCGTATTCTTCAAGGAGATCACCCGGCGTTTCCAGCAGGGCCTGCATTGGATCGGGGAGCTTCTCAGCCATAAACACGGCGAATCCTGGATAGTGCTCGGAGTGAAATCATTATTGGCGCCGCTCTGGCAGGTATGCGAATGGTTGATCCAGTTTTATGTCACCGTCTTGATCGAGCCCCAGATCAACCCGATCAAGCATTTCCCGCTGGTGACTGTGGCGCATAAACTCATGCTGCCCTTTTTGCCCTGGCTGACGATGCTCATGGTCGAGGCGCTCGATCCCTTTCTGCCGAAATGGATCAGCATCCCTTTCGTGACCCTGACCATCCTGCTCTTGCCTGGCTTGGCCGGATTTCTCGTCTGGGAGCTGAAGGAAAACTGGAGGCTCTATGCCGCCAATCACCAGCGCCCGAGCCCCGGGATTGCGGTTCGCCCCGGGTTCTCTGCCATCCCGTCTGATGACTCACATGCGCTGCTTGAGCCGGCGGTCATCGGTAGCCATGGTGAGACCCTGCGCGCCTTTCTGTGCCGCGGTCTGCATAGCGGGACTCAACCCAAGGTATTCGACCGCCTGCGTCGGGCCTTGCGCCGGCAAATGGAGGGGGGGGATGAAGCAGGTGCGCGCGTGCGCGAGGTCCAGCGTCAGCTGTCCGAAGTCAGCCGCTTGATTGCGGCCTTTTGTGACCGCGAATTGGTATATGCCCTAAGCAGGCGCACCCAAGACCCAGGCTGCGCCCTGGGAAGCATTCGGATGCGTCGACCGCGTCTAGCCAGCGAATCCTTTGCCATCACCCTGGATCTGCGGCTCAAACCGCCCCAGGGAAGGGTGCGGCTGGAACTGGATCTGGAGGTAGTTTGGCGTGCGCCGGATCTGTCTCTCAGCGCCAGACTGTTAGGGGCTGGGGTAGGGTTGGACCCGCGCTCGCGCGAGCAGCTTGAGGAGGATCTGCGGGTCTTTGCGGCGCGTGCCGGCGCAACCGAGATCGCGATCGATTTGGGTGAAGCGGGATCTCAGGATGGAGCGCAAGCCGAGGGATCGGATCGATCGGACAGAGTGGATCAGACACCCAAAATCGGCCACACTGTTATCTAGGCCGGTGGGCCGGATGGCTCGGAGTCCCAATCGCCCGCGCCTTCTGCTGAGCCATTGAGCAAACGGTTATGCACTATCGCGTCTTTTATCTGTTTGAACGCACGGGCGAGGCGCTCTCGTCGACCCGCGCGATCGAGATGGCTGCCAAGTCCATCTGGGAACAGCTTGTGCCTCGGCTCCAGACCGAGGATGACTATCTCGGTTTGCTGGACGCCCGCGATACCGTCCTGCAAATCCTGTATGAACCGGCCCAGCGGCGTTACTGGGTTGAGCTGCCGATCGACGCCGCTAAGGCATCCTATGGGCGCTATCTGGCGCTTGAGGAACTCGAATCCTTTCTCTTGGCGCTCCCCGAGGTCTTTGACCAGGGATCTATCCCTGGGCTTGAGTATCGCCCCTGGTAAAGGCGATTCGCCGAAAACCGAGCATGGTGTTCAGGGAGCTTGCATGGTCCCGCGCACCAGGCGGATACGCCCGTTTTGGGCGGTGCCGACGCGAAAGGGCTGGCCGGTAAAAAAGCTCACCGCCCACACCCGTCCAACCCCCCCTGTATCGATGGAGGATGACCAGAATAAAACGCCCGGTGTATTGGGAAATACCTGGGGATTGATCGCCGGTCCATCGTGACAGCGCTCGACAATGGTCATCAACTCATCCCCTGTCGGCAAACGCCAGCCATCGCCAACCTGTTCGGCCCTTTTGACCGCTTCCTTCCAGGTGTGCACCGCCGGACGGCCGGCACAGGTCCTGGATTCAGCCTCCCAGCGTTGTCCGAAGGCGCAGCGCTGCCACTCCAGACCGGTGCGCTCGTGGCGTACCATTGCACCGTCCTCAAGCGCCGTGAATTCAGCCGAGGGGGTAGTCTCGGCCAGACCCCGGAAACAGGCATCGGTGGCCGGCGGGATCTCCTGAGCCTGGATCTCGGGCCCGGCCCAGAGGAGCAGGCCAAGCAGGAGATAGACTGGATCCCTGGGTCTTGTCGCATCCCGGGCAGGCCGGCAATGGCGAGCGAAACAAATTCGTATATCCTTAGGGACTGATCGCCTTGAACCTCGATCCGCTCTCCAAAACATGCAGGAGCCTCCTATGAACCAGCAGTCCAACGCGACCTATGAGTTCGACTCGCCGGTGACCATCGTTTTCCCCGAGGGTATCCCCGGTTTCGAGCACCTGAAAGCCTATCATCTCACCTATTCGGATACAGCGGGGGGACGACTATACCGACTGCGCCCCGAGGATGATCCGGAGATCGAGTTTACCCTAGTCGATCCGCAGTTCTACTCGCTCAACTATGTCCTTGCCCTCGATGATACAGAGCAGGCGTTGCTTCAAGCCGAGCGTCCCGAGGAGATCCTGGTCCTGCTCATGCTGTGGAAGGATAGTGAAAACACCCCGGGCGGTTTACATGCCAATATCTCAGGACCCATCCTCATCAATATGGCTAAACGGTTAGGGATGCAGAAGGTCATCGGTAATCCGCGGATGGAGGTCAGTATCTCCAACGCCTGAGCGCCGCAAGGCAGGCGATCCAAGCCCTGCCTTGACCGAAGCAGCGAGACTGAAAGGTGAAAACCTTTATCGAGTTGATTAAACACTGTCTTACCGAGGTCCGCGAGATCATGCCTTGGGATCTCGCGGAGCGTATTCGGGCTAATCCGGATCTATTGATCGTCGATGTGCGCGAGCCCTATGAGTTCGAGGCTATGCATATCCCAGGCTCGCTCAATGTCCCGCGCGGGATCCTGGAATCGGCCTGCGAATGGGACTATGAAGAAACCATCCCTGAGCTCGTTCGGGCGCGCGAGCGCGAGATCGTGGTCGTCTGCCGTTCGGGCTATCGCAGCGTCCTGGCCGCGCACTCGTTGAATCTACTCGGGTATCAAAACGTCGCCTCACTCAAGCTCGGACTGCGCGGCTGGAAGGATGACGAGCAGCCCCTGGTCGATGGAGACAATCAGCCGGTGGATCCAGAGAGCGCGGACGAGTATTTCACCCCTAAGCTGAGTCCCGAACAACGCCGTCCCCACTGATGTCAGACCCTTTTGATCGCCCGACCAGAGAGCAGCGCCACGAGATGATTGCGGTTGCGGCCTATTATCTAGCTGAGCGCCGCGGTTTTGCCCCTGGCCATGCCGAGGCCGATTGGTTTGAGGCCGAGCGGGTGATCGATGCCCTGATCGCTAGCCGCTCGCTACGCGCCGACCAGGAGCAGACCGAACAGCATCGCACTATCCGCAATGCCCTGATCTTGCGCCAGCCTGAATCGGCTCTTTGACCGGCCATGGCACACCAAGCGCGCAAACGCTTTGGGCAGAACTTTCTCCATGATCCCCAGGTGATCCAACGTCTCCTGGCGGCAGTCGCTGTTCAACCAGGCGACCAGGTCGTCGAGATCGGCCCTGGCCAGGGGGCGCTGACGGCTGGTCTCTTGGAACAGGCAGGGCGACTGGATGTGATCGAGATCGACCGCGATCTCATCGAGCCTCTACGCAGACGCCTGGGGGATTCAGCTAGGCTCCAGATCCATCAGGGCGATGCCCTGGATTTTGATCTACGCGCTCTGACCTCGACCCCTGCCTCGCTGCGCATCGTCGGCAATCTACCCTATAACATCTCCACCCCCTTGCTTTTTCATCTGCTCGATCAGCTCGAGGTCATCCGCGATCTCCATCTGATGCTGCAAAGGGAGGTCGTCGAACGCATCGTCGCGCTGCCCGGTACCAAGATCTATGGGCGCCTGTCGGTCATGGTTCAGGCCCGCTGCGCAGCGACTGAACTCATGCGGATTGGACCAGGCGCCTTCAAACCTGTCCCTAAGGTCGATTCGGCCTTTTTGCGTCTGATCCCTTGGTGCCCGCCGCGTTATGGGCTCGCTGACCCCGCATTCCACGCCCGTCTCGTTGCTGCCGCCTTCAGCCAGCGGCGTAAAACCCTGCGCAATAGCCTTGCTGGTCTTATCCCAACGGAGCTACTCGAACAGGCCGGCCTCGACCCCCAGGCACGTGCTGAGGAGATCGGGGTTGCCGACTATGCGCGTCTTGCCAATCTTGCCGCGGCTTCCGGGGTGACCGCTTGAGCGCAAGGCCGCAGGCGGCACGGACCAAACACCGAGGCTGCCACACATGGCCTCACCCTGAGAGAGCGCTGACCCCAGGTTGGTGGATTCCGTTTTGCGCCGGCATGACCGAGCGAGCTAGGCGTGCCGAACCGGCTTAGCAGATTAGAGTGGTTGCACTGATGTTTTGCGATGGCCGCCAGCGGCTGTGACCTAGAGAGCGCCCTCAAGTGACAAACCTAGCTGCCGTTAAAAAAGGTATACCCACTGGTTTGGGAGCAGGCTGATGAATCCCCTGACCCATCTTTCGCCTTCCCCGAATAGTCTGACCCTCAGATCCCAACCGAGCCTCAAGCCCCAGGAGCAAGGGCAGCCGCCGGCTCGAGAATCTGTGGGGGCCTTGGGACAACTCCAGGAGCGGGCCCTCAGCTCGATCGGCCGCGCCCTCGGCATGGAGCTCGGACAGCTTAAAACGCTCCAGACAGAGGACTATACGCCGGATCAGGTCGCAGGCAGGATCACCAGCTTTGTTGCCCAGGGTCTGGAAAACGCCCGCCTGCGCGGCAAATCCGAGGATCAGCTTCAGTCGCTCTATGAGAGCGCCATCCAGGGGGCGCAGCGGGGCTTTCGAGAGGCACGCGAGCTTCTCGATAGTCTCCAGGTGCTCACTGGCGACATCGCCAAGCAGGTCGACGAGACCGAGCGGCTCACCTTCGCGGGCCTGGACAAGCTGGCACCACGTAAAACCTCTGCCTCATCCCTGACCGGTATGGCAGCGGCCCAGCGTTTTGCAGAGGCCCAGGATTTTAGCCTGATGCTTAAGACACGCGAGGGCGATATCGTCCAGATCCGCTTTGGCCGAAACCTCGAGGCCCAGGGGAATATGGCGCTGGCCCGCGATGGCTCAGGCAATCAAGCCGCCATCCTCGATGTCAGCCGCAGCGAACGGACGGGCCTAGAATTTAGGATCGAGGGGGATCTCAATGCCGATGAACTTAAGGCGATCCAGACCTTGGTGCAGGATGTTGCGGGTCTGGCGCGTGACTTTTTCAATGGTGATGTGCAAAAGGCGTTTTCCCAGGCGCCAACCATTCGCTTCGATGCCGGCCAGCTTGCCTTGATGAGCCTGAATCTGAGTCACTCCGAGCGTTTTAGCGCCGCCCAGGTTTATGAGGGGGTCCAGCGTCTGGACGATCCTGCCCAAGGGGAAGGCAGTCTGCGGCTTGGCCATCTATTGCGCGAACTGCGCGAGCTGAGCGGACGGCCTGCGCTCGGCTTTGTCGAGCAGCCCTTCCAGGCCATAGGGCAGATCCTCCAGGGTCTTGTCGAACAGGATAGCGCGTTCACCGCTGCTCAACCTGACCAGCAGGCGCTCTATCGCCTGCATCTCGGTCAGCTGCTGGAGTCGCTCAAGCCCACCGAGGGACTAGGCCCACCCAGCCTTTAACCCTTAAAACCGCTCCCTTGGGATCGCCCAATGGCCCAGCGGGCGGGGTCTCTGGGCCTTTTGCGTGCAAAGGCAGTGTTGATCTTCCCTGGGCTGCAGTGAATAATCCGGCGGCTTGAGGTATGAGGTCAAGGCGGCATTTGCCCTGGTGGTTGAACCCCAGCGTTATCCTCCTGGTTGAGCAGACTCAGGCAGGGTAAGTGCACGCCTGGGCAAGGCGGTGATGGGTGCCGCCGGGCATGTCGATTCTCGGAGAGGCAAGGGTAATGGCCAAAACGATCCTGGTCGTGGATGATTCGGCATCCTTTCGCAGCGTGGTCGGGCTTGCGCTCAAGGGCGCAGGCTATGAGATCATCGAGGCCTGCGATGGTCAGGATGCGCTTGCCAAGCTCGATGGGCGCAAGATCCATCTCATCATCAGTGATGTCAACATGCCAAACATGGATGGCATCACCCTGGTCAAAGAGATCCGTAAACTCCCCAATTACAAGTTCACCCCAATCATGATGCTGACCACTGAGAGCCAGCCGGAGAAGAAGGAGGCCGCCCGGGCCGCTGGTGCCAAGGCCTGGTTGGTCAAGCCCTTTCAACCGCCGGCCCTGTTGGATGCAGTCGCCAAGCTGGTCCTCCCCTAGAGTCTCTCGGTCGCCGGATCAATGGGAGTACTGAATGAATGCTGCAGGCAAGGACACCCTAAGCGACCGGCTTATCCTGGCCGGTGAACTGACCATCTATACGGTATCCGAGACCTTCAAGCGGGTGCAGGATTATCTCAACCGCCCCCCCCCATATATCCTGGATCTTTCGGGTATCACCGAACTCGACGGTGCTGGACTGCAACTCCTGTTATGGTTGCGTGATATGATCTGCGCCCGCGGTGATTCCTTGCGGCTAGCAGGCCAAAGCCCAACGGTGTCTGAGATCTTTGCGCTGTTGCAGCTGGGATCAAGCTTTGGCGACAGCGGGGGCTGTGCATGAATCTGGATAGTGCGCGTCAGGCATTCGCAGCCGAGGTGGCGGAACTCCTTCAATCCATGGAGGATGCGCTTTTGGCTTTGGAACAAGACCCGGCGGATCCCGAGGCGTTGAACGCGGTCTTTCGGGCCATGCATACCATCAAGGGTACAGCCGGGGTCTTCGGCTATGAGCCGATCGTCGCCTTTACCCATGCGGTCGAAGGGCTCATGGAGCAGGTGCGCGCCGGTGAGATTAAGCTGACCGCTGAGCTGATTGCCGCCTTGCTCGAATGCCGAGACCATACCGATCGTCTGGTGTCTGCCTGTCTGGCCGCTGATTCGCCCGAGGCTGAGCTGGCGCCTGATTTGGTGGGGGCCGGCGCTGGGTTACTGGCGCGGCTTGCCCAAGGACGCCCATCGTCTGCCTCCTCGCCGCCTGTTCAGTCTAAGCATCTGCCGATCGGTCGCGATCTGTGGATGATCAGCCTGCGTTTTACCTGTGATGCCTTCCGGCATGGGATCGATCCCCTGTCCTTTCTCCGTTATCTCGCCTCATTAGGTGAGTTAGTCCATGTCACCGTGCGTCTCGATCCCGAGGCCGGCTGTACCCCGGGCTTTGATCCCGAGACCTGTTATCTCCAGTTTGGGATCGGTTTTCGCGGGGATGTCGATAAACCTCGGCTGGCGAGCGTCTTTGAGTTTGCCGATCAGGACTGCGAAATCCGCATCCTCGAGCCTGATAGCGCCCATGCCAAATATCTCGAGTTACTCGATACCCTCCCGGCTGAGCAGGTCGGTTGCATCGGCGAGCTTTTGGTGCGCATCGGCGCGCTGACCCAGGCCGAGCTGGAGCGCGCCCTGGCCATCCAGTCTGCCGAAGGTGGACAGCGGCGCATCGGTGAGATCCTGGTTGACCAGGGCTCGATCAAGCCGGCCGTGGTTGAACAAGCGGCCCGGGTGCAGGCCGCGGCGCGCAATCGCGTGCAAGAGGAGGCGCGCTTTATCCGAGTCGATGCCCAGCGTCTTGGGCATCTCATCGATCTAATCGGCGAGCTAGTCACCAGCAGCGCAGCCATTCGCGTCATGGCCAAGCGCGCCGGCATCGAGGCCCTGGATGAGGTGGTGGATGGGGTCGATTATCTGGTCTCCGAGATCCGCGATCAGGCCCTACAGCTGCGCATGGTACCGATCGGCGATACCTTTTCGCGCTTTAAACGGGTGGTGCGCGATGCGGCGCAAGAGCTCGGCAAACAGATCGAGCTGGTCATCAATGGCGCTGAAACCGAGCTCGATAAGACCGTGGTCGAAAAGATGGTCGATCCGCTCACCCATCTGATCCGCAACGCTATTGATCACGGGATCGAGCCGCCTCATGTGCGCATCGCCCAGGGTAAACCCTCACAGGGGACGATCGCGCTCACCGCCTACCATGATTCTGGCCATATCGTCATCGAGATCGCTGACGATGGGGCGGGTCTGAATACGGCAAAGATCCGCGCCAAGGCCGAAGCCTTGGGGTTGGTTCGGCCTGATGAGACCCTCGCCCGGGAAGAGATCTTAAACTTGATCTTTGTCCCCGGTCTGTCCACTAAGGAACAGGCCACCAATCTCTCGGGGCGCGGGGTGGGGATGGATGTGGTCAAGCGCAATATCGAGGCCCTGCGCGGCACGATCGAGCTGGCGAGCGAGCCAGGCCAAGGAACGCGGTTTACGATCGCCCTGCCTTTGACCCTGGCCATCATCGACGGCTTTATGGTCGGTGCTGGTGACGGACAATATGTCATTCCCCTGGCCCAGGTGGTCGAATGCGTCGAACTCCAACCAGAACAGGGCAGTGGGAGACATGGGCATTATGTCAACCTGCGTGGCGAGGTCATGCCCTTTATCCGGCTCATTGAACTCTTTGGCCCTGGACGATCCTTATCGAGCCAGAGACGCGAGAGTCTGGTGGTGGTGCGTTTTGGCCATCACAAGATTGCTCTGGTGGTCGATGCGCTCTATGGCGAACTGCAGGCGGTGATCAAACCGCTCGGCAAGGTCTTTGAGCAGCTCAAAGGCATTGCCGGTGCGACTATCCTAGGCACCGGTGAGATCGCCTTGATCCTCGATGTTGCTGAATTGGCGGCCATTGCAACCGAGCAGCCTCTGATGACTCGAGGGGTCGGGGCTGCCGTTTGAGATCAAAGGCTTATGAGCAAAGCTGCAAGGGGAATGGCTTTATGGCGCGTTCGATGACCATGTTCCAGAAGCTCAGTCTGGGATTTGCGACGGTTATATTACTGCTCGTGATCCTGGGCGTTCTGTCCTATGCCACGATCCAGAGAAATTCGGACAGTTTCGAGTATTACAGCGAGCGGACCGATCGCTCTAATCGGATGGGTGAGATGCAGGCTGCCATGCTTATGGGACGGATTAAGGTCAAGGATTATCTCAAGACCCATAGCGAGCAGGATGTGGCCGAACTCAGACAATATTTGAAGAAGACCCAAGATGGCCTCGATGAGATGATACGGCTCCTCAAAAACCCCGAGCGTCAGGCTAAGCTCAAAAGGGCGGCGGACCAGGTTGAAGCCTATGGCAAGACCTTCGAGCAGAGCGTGGCCCTGACCAACCAGGCCGACAAGCTGGATACCGAAATACTGATCGTCGATGGCAAGGCATGCGAGCAGGCGCTCACCAAGCTGTTGGAAGAGTCCAGTCAAGCCAATGATGCCGAAGGCGCCCTTTATGCAGCGCGTGCCCTGCGTTCGCTGCTGGTCGGGCGTATCCATGTGCGCTATTTCATAGAGAACAATGACCCCAAAGAAGCCGAACATGTCGATCGGGAATGGGCCGCGCTCAACCAATACCTTCAGGAGCTGGATCGCCGGGTACAACATGCCGAGCTGCACGCATTGGTCAGCGAGGCCAGACGTCTGAAGGATAGTTACAAGGCTGCCTTCGATCGAATCGTGCAGCTTATGCTCGAGCGTAAGCGACTCGTCGAGCAGAGCCTGAATGTCTGGGGGCCTCAGTTTGCTGCCGAGATCGATGGGATCCGGTCTTCTTATAAACAGGAACTAGAGGCCTTAGGCGAAGAATTCCAAGCATCCAATCGGCGCACGAGACTGATCGTCACGGCGCTCTCTATCGCTGCTGTACTCCTAGGGATCCTCATTGCATGGCTCATTATCCGCAGCATCATGGCCCAGCTTGGCAAGGATCCGGCTATAATCGCCGAGATAAGCCGCCAGGTCGCCTCGGGCAACCTCGCGCTTGAATTCGACCAAACCAGACTGCGCGGCGTTTATAAGGACATGTCAGAGATGGTCGAACGGCTACGCCAGATTGTCAGCGAGGTGCGTGCAGGCGCCGATAATCTATCCTCGGCCTCGAGCCAGGTGAGTGCAACCGCCCAGTCGCTGAGCCAGAGTGCAACCGAACAGGCGGCGAGCGTCGAAGAGACGAGCTCGAGCGTGGAGCAACTCAATGCCTCGGTCCAACAGAATGCCGAGAATGCGCGATTGACCAATGGGATGGCGAGAAGTTCGGCAGAAGAGGCGCGGCGCGGCGGCGAGGCAGTGGCGCGGACGGTGGCGGCGATGAAAGAGATCGCCAACAAGATCGGTCTGATCGAGGACATCGCCTACAAGACCAATCTCTTGGCGTTGAATGCGGCCATCGAGGCGGCACGCGCTGGCGAGCATGGCAAGGGCTTTACTGTGGTCGCTGCCGAGGTGCGCAAGCTTGCTGAAAACAGCGGCTCGACCGCGCAAGAGATCAATCAATTGGCGACCAACAGCCTGGTGATCGCCGAGGAGGCCGGGCGCTTGTTAGAGCAGATGGTACCCAACATCATCAAAACGGCCGATTTGGTCGAAGAGATCACCGCGGCCTCGGCTGAGCAGGCCCAGGGGATTGCCCAGATCACCGAGGCGATGAACCAGTTGGATAAGGCGACCCAGCAGAATGCCTCCGCCTCAGAGGAATTGGCAGCGACGGCGCAGGAACTCAATGGTCAGGCGAGTCAATTGCAGGAGACCATGGGGTTCTTTCGGCTTGGCACGGCTGTGGGCGCTGGCGGGGGACGGGCGCGGGTGCAGCCAATGTCCTCGGTGTCCGCAGGGCGAGGGCGCGAGGCGACCGAGGTGATCGAGTTCGATCCCAAGGACTTTGAGCGCTTTTAGAGGGTACCACCATGGGCGAACTCATAGCGGTACAGCGCAGCGGGGTGCATCTCGATCTCAATGCCGAGGTCGGTCAGTACCTGACCTTTATAGTCGCCAGTGAGCGCCTGGCGGTCCCAATCGAGGTGGTCAAAGAGATCATCGAGCTGCCAGCGATCACCCGGGTGCCCATGACCCCGGAGGCGATCCGCGGGGTGATCAATCTGCGCGGGTCGGTGGTGCCGGTGATCGATCTGGGGGCGCGTTTGGTCCGCAGGCCGATTGCCCCAACCCGACGCAGCTGTATCGTGCTGGTCGAGGTTCAGGCGGGCGAGGATGGACAGGTCTTGGGGATGCTGGTCGATGAGGTCAAGAATATCCTCGAGATTGAGCGCGAAGACATCAAACCGCCGCCGAGCTTTGGCGCTACGATCCGAACCGATTTCATCGCTGCCATGGGTCGGGTGGACGAGATCTTTGTGATTATCCTGGATGTCGATCAGCTCCTCTCTATCCAGGAGCTTGCCGCTCTGCGCGCCCTGAGCGCCGAGCCGGTGGCGGCCAGGGTTGAGGATGGCGCTGCTTGAGGTTGAACGGGCACCGACCCCAGCGCCGATCGCGCTGGACGAGGCTGGCTTTTGGCGTCTGACCCAGTTCATCCGGGGGAAGACGGGTATTGTGCTAACCTCCGCTAAACGCCCGATGGTCAGCGCCCGCCTTCAGCGGCGTCTGCGCGAGCTGGGTTGTGATAGCCTGTCTGCCTATCTCGATCGGGCGCTGGCGCCTGATCAGGCCAGCGAGCGCCAGCTGCTCATCGATCTCCTGACCACCAACGAGACCTTCTTTTATCGCGAGCCGCCTCATTTTGAATATCTGATTGCAGAGGTCCTCCCGAGCTATCGGGGACATGGGGTGCGTGCCTGGAGCGCTGCCTGTTCCTCGGGCGAGGAGGCCTATACCTTGGCGATGGCCTGTGCTGAGGTCTTGGGCGCGGGGGATTGGTCGGTATTGGGGACCGACATCAACGCCCAGGTCCTTGATCAGGCGCGTTTGGGCCTTTATCCCCTGGAGCGCGCCCGCCATCTCCCGCGCCCCTGGCTTGAACGCTATTGTCTCAAAGGGGTAAGACGCCATACCGGGAAGATTTTGATCGATCCCCGGCTGAAGGCGCGGGTGCGCTGGGACCGGCATAATCTATTGCAGCCGCGGCGCGAGGACGCGCCCTTCGACATCGTGTTTTTGCGCAATGTATTGATCTATTTCGATCGCCCCATCAAACAGCGGGTTATCGATTGTATCTATGAAGCGATCCGGCCTGGCGGTTGGCTATTCATCAGTCATGTCGAATCGCTGCATGGTCTTGTGACACCTCTGGTGATGCAGCGGCCTTCGATCCTCCGTCGTCCACCCTGTTGATCCCTTATGGTGGATGGGCTCAAACGCCACTTTCTCTATCCAGGCGATTATTTCGTCACCGCCAAGCCGATGATCCTCAGTACCCTGCTTGGTTCCTGTGTGGCAGTCTGTCTCTTTGATCCAGAGGCTAGGGTGATGGGGATGAATCATTTCTTATTGCCGATGCGTCACCACGCAAACCGCGAGCCTTTATTGGCGACCGAGGCTGGGCGTTATGGCGTCTGGGCCATGGAGATCCTGATCAATGGGTTGATCAAACAGGGCGCCCAGCGCGAGCATCTTAAGGCCAAGGCATTTGGTGGCGCCAATATGCTCACTACCCAGGGAAAGGGCTCAAACCATTTCAACATCGGTGCCGCTAATGTCTCATTCGTGCTCGATTTCTTGAAACGGGACGGGATCCCATTGGTGGCGCAAGATCTAGGCGGGTTGCATGGACGGCAGATCCATTTCCATGGCGGCGATTATTCTGTCTTCGTGCGCCGGATCACGCGTTCGGGGATTGAGACCCTGGTGCGCGATGAAGAGCGCTATCTCAACCGAGCATCCGGGCAGAGGTACCAGCAAGCGGATAGCTCGGCTGAGTTCTTTTAACGCAAATCCCTAGATCCTCAATCCGTCTGGGCATAAGATTCTATGAATTCATCCCAATACGTTGCTTGAGAAAAGGTCAGTTTTTCCCTGTAGTATTCAAAATCAAACCAATCTGCAGAGGATGGTTCATCAAGGTCCCCTGGCCGGCGGGGCCAAAAGATGCTGATCCCGCGGGCCCTGGGTAAGGACACGCGGTGAGATTCAGCAAGCACAACGCCCAGCGCTGCTTGGATGACCCTATCGCAGGCGGCCTGGATCTCGGGATCTGGCACCTGGGATTTGATTTGGATAGCGGCATCGATGAGATCCTTGAATAAGGGATCATCGAATCCTTGGGTCCTTTCCCAGGCGATATCATAAAGTCTTTTATAATACGGCAGTCCAGTATACAAAACATGGGACCATCGATCTATTGCTGTGGCCAATTCATCCCAGCCCTGGTCGAGTTTGATCGCAGAAATTGCCCTATCGGTATTCATGCTTCGATAAAAACTGAATGCCAGGGATTCCGCGGGCATATCGGGTTGCTCATGGAGTGCTGCCAAGACCCTATGGTAATTGAAACCTCGGCCGCTGACCGTTTCTTGCGAAGCAATGATATAGTCGGCATATTCCCTGAGGGTTGCCTGGACCTCAATGGTTTGCATGAGACAGGCGTCGAATGCGATCAGATCCAAATGACCAATCGCCTCAAGTGCCGCCAGGAGCTCATCCAGATCAAGCGCATCCTGATCTGTTTGATCCCAAAGATTTTGCGAAGGCCGCCATCCCCAGCCATGTCCCCACAGGACTAGGGCATAGCGCTGGGCGGGGTAAAAGGATTTAGACCATTGGATAAAATCGACCAATGTTTGAGGATCGCCCAGATTTCTCTCACCCCAATCTTCTATGGCATTTTGGACACTGGCCTTGGTGCCAGGCTCGATATAAAAAAGCTTGGTCGAGGTCCAGTTGCCGCTCCCTCGATAGCCACCGCCCTTGCGGTCGGCTAAGGTTAAGACATGAATACCATTTCCCGATCCATAGCGACCCAGTTCCCGGTTGATATCATGGGTAATATAGGATTCGAGGTCATTGTCTCCGCTCATATAGATCATGAGCGTCCAATGGGCGAGATCCTCGGCACTGGCATCAAGGGATGTCCAAGACAGCAGGATTAAGGCCAATAGGTGATAAATTTTGATCATGGTCAGGGACCCTAGATTTTAGGCAATGATTTGAACCTCGAAAGTGGGCGACAGCAGATGGCGATCCGGGTTTTGATCGTCGATGATTCGGCCGTAGTCCGGCAAGTCCTCACCGAGCAGCTGGCTGCAATCGCTGGCATCGAGGTGATAGGGGCGGCGCGCGACCCATTGTTCGCGCGCCAGCTCATGGCCAAACAATGGCCGGATGTCATCGTGCTCGATATCGAGATGCCGCGCATGGACGGTCTGACCTTTTTGCGCCAGCTGATGAACGAGCGTCCCACGCCAGTAGTGATCTGTTCGACCCTGGCCGAGGCAGGTTCAGACATCGCGTTGCAGGCACTGAGCGCCGGGGCCGTTGACATCATCGCCAAGCCCAAATTGGGGCTGCGCCAATTTTTGGAAGAGTCGCGAACCCTCTTAGGGGATACGATCAGGGCCGCAGCCCAGGCGCGTCTGGATCGGCGCCCAGTGTTTGGCCCTTCCCGAGGCGCGGCCGCCTCTGTCTCCTTGGCAGCCGATGTCGTTTGCAGCGGCGAACGTCCCCCCCCGGTCGGGACCACAGAGCGGGTAGTCGCGATCGGGACCTCGACCGGCGGGACCCAGGCGCTTGAATATATCCTGACGCGGCTACCGCGCACGGTCCCAGGGATCGTCATCGTCCAGCACATGCCGGCTCAGTTTACCGCTGCCTTTGCCGCGCGTTTAAATCAACTTTGCGCGATCGAGGTGCGCGAGGCATGCGATGGCGAGCGGGTCCTGCCCGGTCTGGCGCTGATCGCCCCGGGCAATGCCCATCTGCTGCTGCGGCGCAGCGGGGCGCAATATCGGGTCGAGGTCAAGGGTGGGCCCTTGATCAGCCGCCATCGCCCATCGGTCAATGTATTATTCCGCTCCACGGCCCAGGCAGCCGGACCCAATGCCATCGGGATCATCATGACCGGTATGGGCGATGATGGGGCCAGGGGTCTTCTCGAGATGCATCAGGCTGGTGCCTTGACCATCGCCCAGGATGAACAAAGCTGTGTCGTCTATGGGATGCCCAAAGAGGCGGTCAAGCTGGGCGCCGTGGATGCCGTGTTGACTTTGGAACAGCTCCCCGCCCTCATTTGCCAGGCGCCGACCCGCTTCGAATATCATCAACGCCCTCAGGCCATTACACCTTGAATTGACCGACCAGCTCTTGCAGTTCGCTGGCCAGCTGCGCTACCTGCTCAGAGGACTCGGCGGTCTGCTGGGCCGCCCGGGCATTGTCCTCGGCGGCATCCGAGATGCCGGTGACATTGCGGCTCATCTCCTCGGTAACTGCGCTTTGTTCTTCAGCAGAACTGGCGACCTGGGCATTCACATCATTGAGGGTATTGACTGCATGAGCGATATCATCAAGCGCCTCGCCGGCCGCAAGCGCTCGATCGCGGTTGTCTAAGGCTAGACGCCGGCTTTCATCCATGGTCGCGACTGCCCGGCGGCTGGCCTCCTGGAGACGCTCGATCATCGCCTGGATCTCCTGGGTTGAGGTCTGGGTTCGGTTGGCAAGCGCCCGCACCTCATCGGCAACGACCGCAAAGCCTCGCCCCGCCTCGCCGGCGCGCGCCGCCTCGATCGCGGCATTCAATGCCAGCAGATTGGTCTGATCGGCCACCTCGCGGATCACATCCAGGATCTTCCCGATCGCTTGGCTATCCTGGCCGAGCGCATCGATGACCTCAGCAGCCTGCTGAATCTCGGCGGCCAATTCATCGATATGGGCCATGGTATCGCCGACGATCTGTTTACCAGTTGCAGCCGCCATCTGGACAGTCTGGGTGACATCGGCGCCGTGCTGGGCGCTGCGCGCGACCTCTTGCGCGGTTGCGCTCATCTCTTGCATGGCTGAGGCCAGTTGATCGATCTCCTGGCGTTGGCTGGCGATGCGGCTGGTGGTTTGATCGGTCGCTTGGGCGAGATCGCGCGCGGCCCGAGCGAGTTGGTGGGTCGATTTCAGGACCCGCGCGATCAGTTCGTGGAAGTTGTCCATCATGGCATTGAAGGCGCTGCAGGCGCGCCCGATCTCGTCTTGGCCCTTAACCAATAAGCGTTGGCTAAGATCGCCACGACCCCGGGCGATCCCCTCAAGCCCCTGGGTCATCTGCTGGAGAGGGCGGGTGACGAAATGCTTGGTGAAGAGATACAGCAATACCAGAACGGGTATGCTCAAGGCACCGGCGATCGCAAAGAGCTTGAGCGCAAACAACCGCACCGAGCGATTGACCTCCTCCAGATTGATCCGCAGGCTGACCGCCCCCAAGACCGAATCGCGCGGGGCCAGGGCATGACAGGTTGTGCAGTTCTTGCCGAGATAGTTCTCGCGGGCAAAGGCAGGCATCACCGCGCGGAGGCTGCGCCTGTCCTCGGCAAGCTGGATATAGGGCTCGCCGGTCGCCAAGACCTGGCGTTCGATCTCATCGCGCGGCTGTTCTTGAGCGGTACCGGGTCCGAACTGTTTGGCGACGTGCTCGCCGCGCAAGACCCTTAAATCCTCGACATTGGCCAGTTCCACGATCTGATCGAGAAAGGCGGCGCGCTGATTGATGGTGCCGGTAATCATCAGGGTCGTGAGACCAGCCAGGGTCATTTCATGCAGGGTGTGGGTAAAGACAGTCGCTTGGTCGATCGCAGTCTGACGCTGCTCATTGGCCGCCCAGAGGATGAGGCCGCTCCAGGCGGGAAAGAGGATCAACCAGAGCGCGCCCACTAGTCTGATCCAGATCGGCAGATCGTTGAATCGCGGCATCTCCGAGTCCTCGTAGGGGTGATGAGTCGCGGCACCTCGACCGCGCAAGGCTCATATTGCAACCTTTTTTCAGCCGTTATCAATGATCCCTAGGGATTCTCATGCCGAAATCGGGCAGGCGGTCTCTTACGGATGTCCTTCAAACAAAAAGCGGTTGTCCATCCCTACCTCGCCGCGCATCTCGGCATAGAGGGCGCTCACCTGATCCCAGGCCAGTTCGGGAAAACGTCGGCGTGCCTCCTCGATCCGCTGGTGCAGCCTTTGTTCGGTCAGTTCGGCGACCAGAGCAGCATGTCGCCCGATGCCTTCCTCGCGGATAAATAGACAACCATCCATCAGATCAGCCAGTTTGACCAACTCCGCCAGGGCGGTGCCGGCAAGGGTCTGTTTGCGCGCGCTGATCTCGGGCGCGATCTCCTGTTCGATCTGGGTCAAGGGGTTGTGTTCCCCGGCGATCTCAGCGACTCGGCGCTTGAGGGGGGCGGGTAGATCCCCAGTCAAGAGCTCGGGCGCGTCATGGGTGAGCGCATATTCGAGCACCTGCAGCCGGGTCTCGGGCGAGAGCCGATCCCCGAACAGCCGGTCCATCAGTTCGCGCGCGATCATGGTCACCAGATAATGGTGTTCGGCAAGGGTCTGGTTGCGCGCGCAACGCACCGAGTGCCAACGGGTGACATGACCCGAGCGGGCGATATCCTGCATATTAAGCCTAAGATGACGCATCCTGACAATCCGTCATTAGGTTGAACGCTATCGAACTGGCGAGCCCCTGGGTCTGCCAAAGGGCGCACCCTAACAATCATGCAACAGCCTGGTCGATGGGCCAATGTTAAGATCCTGGTGCCACCCATCCAGAGATGATTGCCAGCATGCCTCTAGACCCCGATTGCCTAGTGCGGCTTAAGCTCCGGCAGCACCCCTTCGCTGGACTGCCCAATGAGACCTTCCTCTACAGCGATCCGCTGCTCGAGAGTCTGGTCGAGACAGCGGCGCGGGCATTGGCGGAGCAGGGCGCAGTCGTCATCCTGGCTGGCCCAGATGGCTCGGGACGAAGCGTCCAGTTGATGCGGCTCCTCGGCACACTCGAGGGGCAATATGAACTGATCGCCTTTCGCAGCCGCCCAAATATTCCATTCGATGCCGTTGATGTCACCATCCGTGCCCATCTCAGGGCCTCGGGTCTCGATCGACCGACGCGCACCCTGGCCGAGTTACTGAGCGAACGCGCTCAGGGTCAGGTTGGGCTGGTATTGGCGATCGACGATGCGCATCTGTTGGGTCCAGAGGGTCTGATGAAGCTCATCCGGTTGCGCGCTGCTGTCTTGGAAAACGGCGCTCAGGGTCTGAGGCTCATCCTCGTCGGCGATCCTGCCTTGGCACGCTATCCGCTGCCATTGCCCGATCTGCTCGAGGATGTCCAGATCGTACGCCTGAATCTGCGTCCATTGAATCTCGAACAGGCGGGCGCCTATCTCAGACATCGCTTGAGGGCCGCCGGTCTCGATGACCCGGATACCCTGCTTAGTCGAGGCGACATCGCCGTACTCCAGGGCAATGCCAAAGGCCTACCCGCAGCGCTCAATGCCCAGGCAACCGCTTGGCTGATGCGCCGTTGCCGTAGCCTAGAGACGGGTCTTAAGGCAGCCTTAGGGGTCAATCTGGCGGCGCACCAGCCCGGGTTGCACCCTGAGCAGTCGCCGGCAGCCATTGCGCCAGAGGCGGCAGAAGAACCCCCCCGGGCAGTCTCCGAACTCAAGGCCGATGTCTATGAGCCGAGCCCTCGTCCAGCCAGGGAGCCTCAGCTTTCGGATTTTTTACGCGATGAAGAAACCCCGACCGCCCTTGCCCAAAGCGAGTTTGAAGAGATCCTGAAACGCGTGCGCCAGCATCAGCCCTGGGATGAACCACCCGAGCCCAAGGCAGCAAGCCGCGAGGAGATCCGTGCCGTCACTACTAAACCGAAACCGCCGACCCCCTATTGGAATCGGCCCTGGTTTATTCCCCTGATCCTATTGATGGTCCTGCTTGCGATTGCCGCCCCTGTATTCTGGCAATTGGCGCGCGACGCGCGCCGTTCGGTTGCACTCGATCGACCGGTGCAGGCAAAACCGGCGATCGTAGCCGCCAAGTCCCAGTCCGAACCCACTGCCCCTCGACCTGCACCGCCTGAGCCTCAGCCAGACGTTGTCAATGAGTCCAACCCTGTCCCTGGGCCTGAACAATCAGGGGCTGAGCCTGCGGCAGATACAGAGCTGGTGCTAGCGGATGAATTGGCCGAGGATCTGGCCTGGCTGATGCGCCAGGATCCCGAGCGCTTTACCATCCAACTCGTGGCCGCTCGGGACTTGGCGACCGCCCGCCGGGTCCTTGAACCCCATGGTTTAGAGGGCGTCCATTACATCCAGACGCGCTCCTATATCATCGCCGTGCTCGGCAGTTTTCCTAGCCGCGCCCAGGCTGCCCGCGAGCTGCCTGCCTTGCCTGCCGGGGTGCGCGACAATGGGCCTTGGATTAGAACCCTCGGATCGATTCGCGACAACCTGCCCTAAAGACCCCATCCCTGCTGGTGAGTGATGCGCGCTGCGTCACTTTTAGATTTCAGGTCATCGGCTAGACTATGATAATCAATCCCTAAAGAGACGGATGCCGTGGAGATCCAAGCCTATATCCACAGCCTTCCGGCGGCCATGTCATCTCGATCCGAGATGAAGGGGGGAGCCTTTTCAGGTCTCCAGGCGGTTAACCAATCAGAGACCCCGGCTGCCGAGGCGGTTATCCCGCAAGGGGAGGAGGCTACCGCAGAGCAGCAGTGGGCTAAAGGCGCCCATCCAGATCGGGTGAAGGGTGAAGGTCAAGCTCCGTTGTCCTCAAAAGACCCAAAGGGCAAGGCCCTTTCCAAGGAAGAGCTCCGTCTCATCGAACAGCTCAAGGAGCGCGACGCTGAGGTGCGTGCCCATGAGCAGGCCCATATTGCTGCCGGCGGCGCCTATATCACCAGCGGGCCGAGTTATTCCTATCAAACCGGACCGGATGGGCGGCGTTATGCCATTGGCGGGGAGGTGGGAATCGATACCTCGATGAATCCGGATGACCCCGAAGGCAATCTCGCCAAGGCGCGTGCCATCATCCGGGCCGCCCTGGCACCGGCCGAACCCTCAGGTCAAGACATGCGGGTTGCCCAGGCTGCGCGCAACATGGAGCTGCGGGCCCAGCAAGAGCTTCGCGACCGTCAGATCCGCATCTATGAGACCGTGATGCGAGCGGGTCGAGATCTGGCGCACCCCCTGACCCCTGGCCGCTCTGGGGCAGGACAAGGGGGCGAGGCGCGCCTGGCCGCCCCTCTTGCCCAAGCCAGCGCTGGGTTTAGTCAGTTTGCCTAGGGGCACTAGTCTAGGCAGTGACATTGAGATTGCGACCCAGATGATCCGGCAGCGCCTGCACGCTGGGAGTGGATTGCTGGATGCTCGAGAGCAGCTGTTTCGCTGAATCGCTCTGGATCTGATTGGCCTTATTGAGCAGCGCAATGGCAACACTGGTGTCTCTCTTGGTGCTGGCCAGGTTACTGGGAGAGTTGGGGAGGGCGGAGGTAGATGCGATATCCATGAGTGCTGACTCTGTTGACAAGGTTGGATAGTGAGCCCGATTGGAGGTGGATGACCGCTTCCTTCAGAAGAATCATAGAACGGATTGCAGGTGGTCAATGCGATCTAAGGCACATTTTAAAATGCCTTGGGAGGGATCTCCCGATGCTACTCTTCATCGATTCAGACCTTTGCTGAGGTTTAAAGTTTTACCGGGGGAGGTCGTTAAGGCATTGAACATCCGAGATGAGGAGCCCAAACCATGCCACTCAAACCGGATCTGATTTTAAACATCGGGGCTGATAGTTTGGAGACGAGCGGATTGACCCGCGGTTTCATGCCGGCCTTTCGCCATCTGAGAACGGGTGAGATCCGGCTCTGTCGGTTCACCGATGGGCAGTTAGCGAGGGCGCATCTGCTCGACACCTTGCCTGACGACTGGATCGAGGAGCGCGATCCAGAGGGTCGCCCGGCGTCCCTGATCAGCGAGGTCGAACCCGGCTTTTTACGGGGGATTCAATTCTGGACCCTGGACAATCTAGTACATCCCCGCCTGGACGGATGAAAGGTGCGGGGGGGGGGTAAACCTACCCAAAGAGGTCTACCAATGGAACCGCCCCAAGACCGGCGCAGGTTTATGCGTCTGCCCTTTCAGGTTGAGGTCGAGCTGTATTGTCCAGATCGTCCGCCCTATGTGGTTTGGACCGAGGACCTGAGTAAAGGGGGTGTGTTGCTACTCATGAATGGTCATGAATACCGGCCACCGATCGGCACCAGGGTGCAAGTCCGGGTCGCGGGCATGCTGGAGTGCGGTGAGCGCGCCCCCCTGGTCGAGGCGACAGTGGTCCGTTATACCGATAGCGGTATCGCCCTGTCGTTCGACCGACCCTGCGAATGTGCTGAGCCATGAACCGCCTTGCCCATGAGGGGGAGGGCCAAAACCATGCTTCTCAATTCTATCAATCCCGCGATTCGGCCTGGGGTATCCGTGTTGCGCCCGGCCGGCTTACAGGGGACAGCTACAGCCTCCAATGCCAATCCCTCGACACCCGTCTCTGATCCCGAGGATCTCAATGCCGAGATCCGGGCCCAGGTCGAACAGGATCCAGACTATCAGATCCTGCGCCGAGCCTTTAAGCTGAGCGGTGAGCTGGATGAGCGCAGCGATGACTCTGTCAGCCCCCCCCAGGTCCAATCTGGCGAACCCGAGCCATTCATCATGCCGAAACCGCCGCCAGGGTTGCAGGTACAGGGCCTGCAGATCCAAATCTCTCAGCGATTCGAACTTGCGATCCACGTCGAGGGCAGCGCCGTTGTCTTCCAGCAGCTTGCGCTTGAGATTAACGGGCAGAGCGTCCAGCAAGGCGATCCCTTGGTGCTCGATCTCGGCGGGCGGGGTATCACCACCACTGGGATCAGCGACGGGGTTGACTTTGATCTCGATGGCGACGGTCGGCTCGAGCGCATGAGCACAGTCTATGGCCAGACCTGGTTTTTGGCCCTCGACCATAACGACAATGGTCGCATCGATGACGGACGCGAGCTCTTCGGTGACCAAAACGGGGCCGCGCATGGATTTGCCGAGCTTGGGCGCTATGACGACAATGGAGACGGACGCATCGATCGCCAGGATCAGGTCTTTAGCCGTTTGCGTCTGCTCCAACTTGGGGCTAGGGGTACCCAAGACATCCAGACGCTCGATCAGGCAGGAGTCAAGGCGATCGAATTGAATTATCGGGAGGTGCAAAGGGCGCTTTCGACCTATGATCAAATCGCCCAGAGCGGGCGTTTCGTCCGCGCCGATGGAACGACAGGTGAGGCGGCTGATCTATTGCTCGGCTATCGACGGCTCGTTTGAGGGCAGGTGGCAGGGCATCAGGCCTTGTCGCCAGCGGGCGCGATCCTGCTAGACTAGCGGGTAAAGACAAGTGTGGTTGTCACATCCCTGGAAAGCCCGTTAGAGCTGATCGAACATGCAGCAGAAGGCAGAACCGCAGCAGGCCCTTTCGATATTGGGCGAACTCGATCTCACCCGCTCGCTAAGTGAGGAACTGCGTCTCAGTCTGGCGGAATCCTGTCGGTTTCTCGAATGTTCGGCCAAGCATCGGATCAAGCTGACCGAGCTTCATCCTGATCGGTTGTATTTGATCGACGGTCATATCGCCCGGCTTGAGAATGGGGTCATCGAGCGGCTGCAATCCTTTCGCGGTTTAAGCGAGCCGATCGATCTCATCGGCGAAAATCTAGCACCCGATGCCTGCTTGGTCACCGAGACCCCCTGTCTATTCCTGCGCATCCCTGCCAAGGCGCTTGAGTCGATCGTCCCGACGCGAAGCGAGGTCAATGACATCGAGCTCGATCCAGCGGAGGGCGAGTTTCTCGCCGAGCTGTATCAGCTGATTAACAATAACAAACTGGTCCTGCCGGCACGCCCTGAGGTCGCGCTCAAGATCCAGGAGATGACCAATGATCCTGAGACTGGGATCGATGCCTTGACCGAGATCATCCAACGCGACCCGACCATCGCGGGTGCGCTCTTACATGCCACCAATAGCCCCCTGTTTCGCGCTGCCAAAGAGATCAAGACCATCCGCGAGGCAGTCTTGCGTCTGGGTTTTCGCAATACCCGAATGCTGGCAGTCAATCTGGCCTTGCGCCAGGCCTTTCGGGCCAAGAGCGAAATCACGCGCCAGGCCATGGAAGAGGTTTGGAACGATAGCGTGCTGTGCTCGGCCTATAGCTATGTGGTCGCCGAGGTCTGTCAACGGCTCGACCGGGAGCGGGCGTTGCTAGCGGGATTGGTTGCAGGGGTTGGGGCAGTCCCCATCATCCAATTCATCGAAAACCGCGCCCCCGATAAGGGGTTGGCGATGATCCGCTCGCTCATCAATAAACTCGCCAGTATCACGGGGGTCTTGGTCATCAACTATTGGGGCTTGGGTGAGGATCTGGTGAACGTAGCCGAGCACTATAACGACTGGGGTTACCAGGCGCCGCAGCCGGATTATGCCAGCATCGCCCTGGTCGCGCGCTGGTCTGCCCTGCGGGATGAGGGCCGTGAGGTGCCCGATGCCGCCTTGATACCGGCCTTCCGGCTACTCAGACTCACCCCACCCCTGCCGGGGGAGCCTATCCCAGAGCTTGCTGACCGCCAACGCCAGCTCAATCAGCTGAAATCCATGTTTAGCCTTTGACCAGGGCGAGGGGACCACGCCCATGCCCTCACCGACCATCGATGGCCTTGTGCAAGGCGCAGGACGCCTCCTGGCGATGCCGCGGGTGGTGGGGGAGGTGATACGTCTGCTCGATGATCCAAACAGCCGCCAGACCGATATCGCCCGTGTCCTGGAGCAAGACCCTGCCCTGGTGGCGCTGCTCTTGCGCCTGGCCAACAGCGCAGCATTTGCGCCTGCCCGCACGGTGGATTCGGTCGAACGCGCCATCATGCTCCTGGGGCGTGAGCCGCTGCGCCGCTTGGTGATTGCAAGCGCTGTGACTCAGGCCACCGATCGGCTGCCACGTCAGGAGATGCTCCCGCTCGAGCTTTTTTGGCGCCATTCGTCCTATTGCGCGCTCATTGCCCGTCTGTTGGCCGAACGGGTCGAGCCGAGCCTGTCGGGTGCCGTCTTTCTGGGCGGTTTATTGCATGACCTGGGGCAGCTTTTGCTCTTTACCCAGGCCCCCCAGACCGAACATCGGGCATTTTTGGATTCTTTGGCCGAGATCGACCACCTCTCGCCGGTCGAGGCCGAGCGCGCATTGCTTGGCTTTGACCATGCCGAGCTCGGGGGCGCCTTGGCCGAGCATTGGGGCCTGCCCGCAGGGCTGGTCGCCTGCATCCGCTATCATCATGACCCGCTTGCTGCCCCTCAGCCGCACGCCTTGGCGGTAGGTCTCGTGCATGTCGCCAATACCCTGGCCCATCTCGCCGAGATCGACTCGCGCGATCTGCGCGATGCCCCGCCGATCGTCCCTGAGGTCATCGAGCGCCTGGGCTTGGGTCTCCATACCCTGCTGACCCTGATCGAACCGGCCCAGTCCCAGATCCTCGGGGTCGAGGCCCTGCGTAATCCAAGGCTTGCCCAATAGCAGGCCCCGCGTGGGCATTGCGTACCCTGGATTGCCCTGGCTGGGATCTAGCCCAAATAGACCCCGATCACTAGGACCGCCGAGGCCGAGACGGTGATCAGGACATTGTCGTCGATCGGCCCGAACTCATAGCGCTCGATGAAGGTCGCAACCAGCGCTGAGATCAGCCCCCAGACAGGGATCGGGGGATGGGACAGGGCCCCGATGAACCAACCCAGGGGCGCACAGACTACAAGCATGAAGATGCTGCCGATAGCGCCTTTGGAGCGGCGACGGAGGAAGGCATTGCGGGCAATCCCAGTCACCCCATCCCCAAAGGCCATATAAAGCCCGGGCAAGACCGCAAGCCAGGGATCGCCGAGCAGCCACCACAGGCCGGCGACCGACAGCGCCCACATCAAGGCGAATTTCACGTCATTGCGGTTCTCGGCCGTTTGAAACCAATAAAACCGCAAGCCCGTCGCATGAGCCAGATTCACCAACAGGGTCACCACGAGGCCGCTGACCAGGGGAAACCAGGGATCGGTAAAGACCAGGGGAACAGCCAGCGATCCCACGCCACCGGCAAGCATATGGACGATTTTGCGGTTGTAATACAGGGCGCGAACAGGCTCGAGACCCCGCTCGATCATGGCCTGATAGGGCAGGCGGGTCAAAAATAGGACAGCCAGGACATATAGACCCAAGACCAGGGCCCAGTAAAATTGCGGATCAAGTCTCATCGATCAAACCAACCCCAGAGAGAAGGTAGCGATACCTAACCTACCCTGAGGGGTGTAAGCGGGCAAGCTCAGCGACCGGCCGGTAACCTGGGGTAGCCAGGGTATACCCTATAACCCCAGCTCCTGCCAACGCGCCTCGATCCGCTTGGACGAAACCGGAACGCGTGTTCCCAACTGCTGAGCAAAGAGCGAGACGCGCAGTTCTTCGATTAACCAGCGGATCTCATCGAGACGGGGATCGGTCCGCCCTGAGGCGCGCGCTGCGGCAGCGCGCCAACGCCCCAGAACCTCGGCCATCTCGGCCATCCAACGGCGGTCGCGGTCCGGGGCATACTGCAGGCGATCGAGCCTGATCCCGATCGCCTTGAGATAACGCGGGTAATCCTTGAGACGATCATAGGGGATGGCCTGCAAGAAGCCGCGAAATACCAGGCCATCGAGTTGTTCCCGGATATCCCGGATGCTTTCCTGCCAATTGACCTGGGTGGCTCCAGCCAGACGTTGGCGAAGGGCATGATAATCGGCAAGGATCCCCGAGATGAGACGGCAGACCTCCTCCGCAGTGCTGAATAGGCGCGTTTTACCGGCATGCAGGCGTTGAACGAAGGCCTGCTGCTCACGGATGGGCGGCTGCCCCTCGATGAAGCTGAGGTCCAGGATCAGATCGATCACTTCATCGGCGAGATCAGCCTGCTTGCCGCCTGAGGGCTCAGACCGGTCAGGGGGCGGGGGGGCCTTGGCATATTGCAGGCGCATGCGCTCGATCCCAGCCAGAAAGGGCGCGAGTTGCTGGTTCAGGTTGCCTAGATGCAGGCGGATCAGCCGTCGTACCCCGGCGCGATGGGCGCGCTCGGCGCGATCCGCCGCCTCGAGTATCCGGATGGCTAGGCTGTCGCCGCAATCGATCAGGGCTGGATAGCCGCGTACGCGTAGCCCGCCGTGGTCAAGATCCAACGATTCCGGTAGATCGCCGAAATCCCAGCGCCGGATCCCATTGCGTTCATCTGCCAGCTGGTAGAGTTGACCAAAGCCTAGGGTGGCCTGGGCACCATAGGCGCGCTGGAGCGCGCGCAGATCCTCGCTCATCGTCAGGGTCCGTCCCTGCTCATCGATGAGCCTGACCTTCATCCGCAGATAGGGCGGGATCTCAGCGGTGTTCCAGGCATCCTCGGGGATCTGGAGTCCAGTCGTGGTTCGGATCTCCTCGGCAAGGGCCTGGATCAGCGGTCGGTCGCTAGGGACGAGGCGATCTGCCAGCCTGCGGGCGGTATCCGGGATCGGCACCAGGGGTTTGCGCAATGATTTGGGCAGGCCGCGCAATAAAGCGGCGATCCGTTCGGCCAAAAGGCCTGGTACCAGCCATTCCAAGCGCTCGGGGACGAGCTGATTGAGGAGCGGCAAGGGCACCACCAGGGTCAGGCCATCCTCAGACTCGCCGGGACGCAAGCAATATTCGAGGGGCAATCGGCTGGCCCCGACCTGAATGAAATCGGGAAAATCCTCGGCCCTGACTGCCTGTGTCTCATCGATGAGATCGGACAGGCGCATGTGCAGGATCTTGGGTTGCTGGCGCACCGCCTCGCGTAACCAACGCTCGAAAAGCGGCTTGGAATAGATGCCGGCAGGGATGCGCTCGGCATAAAAGGCGTAGATGGATTCTTCGTCCAACAGCTCGCGCCGGCGTTTGGCCTCGAGCCGGCGGATGGAATCGATCAGATCGCGGTTATGACGCCAGAAGGGGGCGCGGGTATGAAACTCGCCCCCGACCAAGGCTGAGCGGATAAAGATCTCGCGTGCCTCGGCCGGATTGATCGGGCCATAGTTGACGCGGCGCTTGGGGATCAGGGTGATGCCAAAGAGGGTCACCTGTTCGAAGGCGGCTACCTGTCCGCTTGCTGCCTGCCAATATGGCTCGAAATAGCTGCGCTTGACCAGATGCCCAGCCGCCTGCTCGACCCAGGCGGGCTCGATGGCGGCGGCGATCCGCCCGTAGGCGCGAGTGGTCTCCACCCGTTCAGCGACCATGACCCATTTGGGAGGCTTGGCAAAGAGTGCCGAGCTTGGATGGATCAGGAAATGGCTACCGCGCGCCCCCTGAAACTCGCGCTCGGACTCGCGAAACCCGATATGGCTTAAGAGGCCGATCAGCAAGGCGCGATGAATACGGGCATAGGCGTCCGGATCATAGGGCGGCTGGCCGACCGATGAGTCTTTGAAACCCATCTCGAGCAGCTGCTCGCGTAGCTGCAGATAGACATCCCGCCATTCCTGGACCCGGCTCCAGGCCAGAAAATGTCTCTGGCAGAGCGCTTGAAACTGACGGCGCGAGAGATGGGCGCGCTCGCGCTCCAGAAACTGCCAGAGATGCAAGAGCCCTATGAAATCCGATTCAGGATGATGGAAGGTGGCGTGGATCTCATCGGCCGATTGCTGTTTGTCCAAAGGTCGCTCCCGCGGGTCCTGGATACTCAGGGCGGCGGCGATCACCAAAACCTCTTCTAGACAGCGGAAGCGATCGGCCTCCAACAGCATTCGCCCGAGGCGTGGATCGAGCGGCAGGTGGGCGAGCCGCTGACCAAGCGGCGTCAGATGCCCTTGCTGATTGAGCGCGCCCAATTCCTCGAGGGTGCGATAGCCATCGCGGATCAGCCTGGAATCCGGGGGGTCAATGAATGGAAACTGCTCGATCGCCCCGAACCCCAAGAGTTTCATGCGCAGGATCACTGCAGCCAGATTGGTTCGCAGAATCTCGGGTTCGGTGAAGGCGGGGCAGGATTGAAAACGCTCCTTGCTATAAAGCCGGATACAGACCCCTTGCGCCACCCGGCCGCAGCGTCCAGCGCGCTGATTGGCGCTAGCCTGGGAGATCCGCTCGACCGGCAACCGCTGGACCTGAGTGCGATGGCTATAGCGGCTGATCCGGGCAAAGCCCGTATCCACCACATAATGGATACCCGGGACGGTCAGGGAGGTCTCGGCGACATTAGTCGCCAGCACGATGCGTCGGGTCGCATGCGGCTGAAAGATACGCGCCTGTTCTTGGGGACCCTGGCGGGCATACAGAGGCAGGATCTCGGTCAAGGGCGGATGCTGGCGACGCAGGGTCTCGGCAGTGGTGCGGATCTCGCGCTCGCCCGACAAGAAAACCAGGATGTCCCCCGGACCGAGTCTGGCCAGCTCATCCACCGCCTCGACGATCCCCTGCTGCATGGCCTCGTCGCACTCAGAGACATTCTCATCCGCTGGTGGCCGATAGCGAATCTCAACCGGATAGACCCGCCCTGAGATCTCGATGATCGGGGCGGGCTGGCCTTGCGCATCGGCGAAATGCCGGGCGAAGCGCTCGGGGTCGATGGTTGCCGAGGTAATGATGAGCTTGAGATCCGGCCGGCGCGGCAGGAGTTGTTTAAGATAGCCCAGGAGAAAATCGATATTGAGACTGCGTTCATGCGCCTCATCGATGATCAGGGTGTCATAGTCGAGAAGCAGGCGATCCTGCTGGATCTCATTGAGCAGGATGCCGTCGGTCATGAGCTTGAGCGCGGTTTCAGGCCGCACCCGGTCATGGAAGCGCACCTTGGAACCGACTAGGCCGCCATGTTCAACCCCGAGCTCTTGGGCGATGCGCGAGGCCAGGGCGCGCGCCGCAATCCGTCGCGGTTGGGTATGGCCGATCCGGCCAAAACGGCCCCGTCCCAACTCGAGACAGAGCTTAGGCAACTGGGTCGATTTGCCCGAGCCGGTCTCACCGCAGACTACGACCACCTGATGGCCCTGGATCAGCTCAGCAAGCAGCGCCCGCCGTTCGCTGACCGGCAGATCGGGGTAAGCGATCTCGGGGATCAGGGCCTGGCGTTGGGCAACGATCGACTGGGAAAGGCGCAGACGCTCCCAGAGCTGTTTCAGCCCCTCATCGATCGGTTGACCGCTCTCGGATTGGCGCAGCAAGAACCGCCGGCGGGCGCGCAGGGCAGGGCGGTCGCGCAGCAGACAGCGCTCGATCTCCTGGGGCGAGGGAGGCCCCAGGCGGGGAAGGGGGAGGATTGATCCAGTCAAAGGCGGTCGATTGCTCGGCATCAGGGTTAGGCGGTTGTGATGCACCCGGGTTTCTTGGGTGCAGTGTGGCGCAGGCGCCGGGATGGTCGCAGGGCCGGCTCCTTTGAATGCAAGGCTGCAGGATAACATCCTAGGGCCCAAAGGCGCAGGATCATGCATGGATCGATCCTGACACCCGCTATCATCAGCCAACCGGCAGAGTGACAGAAACCTTGAGTCAGGCTGGGCAGCCTTTATCCAAAGGCAGCGGGCGGGCCCTTGGTTTACAATCCCCAAGGCCCTTGGAGAGAATCAAAAAACCCTCCTGCCGGCGAATGCAACTGGTCTTTGCCTGCAAACAGGCACCGGTATCCTAAGGGGGGTTTGAGGTTGATCTGGATATCGGCTCGCGCTGGAATGATGAATGAGGCGTTTTCCGAGCCTTCCCTGTTCATGAGTAACGCCAGTGCCAACCCCGGATTTAGGCTTTCAGGCCATGAGCCTTGACAACCAGGGGAGACCTCAGGATGACGATCGCCGCGCCGCGCGGATCCGTTTGGCCAAGCTCGAGGCTGATATCGCCTATTTTCAAACGCGGCTTCAGTTAATCGGCGAGCTGAATAGCACCTATCGCCTGGCCCAGCATAAGGCCTTTAAAATACTTCTTCAGGTGGCCGCCCGGCAGGTCTTTGCCGCCCGGCGCAATCGGTCCTAAAGGGCAAGAGGAAGATCTCTTAAGTGCAGGTGGCAAAGGTCGGCGGCAGGCCGTTGGCCCAATGGGCCCGGCAATTGGAGCGGCTGAGGCCAACCGCCCAGCTTAGGCGGCCGGAGGCCAGCGGGGGACCTTTCCTTAAACCTGCATCCAGGCGTTAAACTGCACCCCGACCCGGGCGGTTTCAGCTCGGGCTAGTTTCAACCAGGATCAACCATGTCGAATCGCATTCGTATCGCTACCCGTCAATCGCCTCTGGCCATGTGGCAGGCCAACCATGTCGCAGAGCGCCTGCAAACTCTCTACCCAGACCTAGTCATCGAGATCGTCGGGATGACCACCAAGGGCGACCAATTGCTCGACTCACCCTTGTCCAAGGTCGGTGGTAAGGGGTTATTCGTCAAGGAATTAGAGCAAGGCATACTAGCAGGTTTGGCGGATATCGCGGTGCATTCGATGAAGGACGTGCCAGTCGAATTTCCCGAAGGACTGCATCTGGCCGTGATCATGGCGCGCGAAAATCCCTATGATGCCCTTGTCTCCAATCGCTATGCGAGCCTCCATGAGTTGCCTCGCGGGGCCAAGGTCGGGACCTCAAGCCTGCGCCGCCAGTGTCAGCTGGCCGAGCGGCGTCCGGATCTGGTGATCGAACCGCTGCGCGGTAATGTCAATACCCGGTTGGGCAAACTCGATGCCGGCGACTATGATGCCATCATCCTGGCCGCCGCTGGTCTAATCCGGCTGGGTCTTGCCGCACGCATCCGCTGTCTCCTGAGTCCAGATGAGTCCTTACCAGCCATCGGGCAGGGGGCAATCGGGATCGAATGCCGGAGCGACGACGCCCAGGTCCATGCCCTGATTGCGCCCCTTGCTGATCGCGATACCACTGACCGGGTGGTTGCTGAACGGGCGATGAATGCGCGACTCCAAGGCGGTTGTCAGGTGCCGATCGCAGGTCATGCTGTGCTCGAGGGTGACCAGCTTACCCTCAAGGGATTGGTAGGGACCCCTGAGGGAGCGCGGGTCCTGCGTGCGCAAGGCCAGGGCCACCGCACCGAGGCCGAGGCGATCGGGGTACGGGTGGCCGAGGATCTGTTGGCCCAGGGCGCCGATCAGATCCTCGCTGCACTCATGGGTGACTGAATCTATGGTTGGCGCCAAGACGCTCGGGGGCTGGGGGGTGCTGGTAACCCGGCCGGCAGGTCAGGCCGAGTCCCTGTGTCGGTTGATCGAATCAGCAGGCGGGCGGGCGATCCATTTCCCGACCATTGCCATTGAGCCAACCCAAAGCGCTCAGGCTGCAGCCTTGCTCAGCGAATCTTGGGACCTGATATATTTCGTCAGCCCCAATGCAGTCGAGCAGGCCTTGGCCCTGGGTGCGGATGGCACCTGGCCTCGCGTCAAGTGGGTGGCAGCGGTCGGGCGAGGCACAGCCCGCGCCTTGGAGGCCGCTGGGCGAGCGCCCGATCTGGTTCCCAGTACGCGCTATGACAGCGAGTCTTTATTGGCGATGCCCGAGCTGGCCGACATGCGCGACCAGCGGGTATTGATCGTGCGCGGCGCGGGCGGACGTGAGCTTTTCGCCCAGACCATACGCGAGCGAGGGGCCGAGGTATTCTTTGCCGAGGTCTATCGGCGGGTGCGCCCGGCCGTTGATCCCGCTCCATTGATCGCGCGCTGGCGCGAGGAGGTGCAGCTTGCCTTAGCCACCAGCGATGAGGTGCTCATCAATCTGGTCGAACTGATCGGTGAGAAGGGGCGGGCCCAGCTGCTCGCCACCCCCCTGGTGGTGATCGCTGAACGCACGGCGCAAACCGCGCGTGCCCTGGGGTTTGCGACCGTTCGGGTAGCCGAGCGCGCCGAGGATTCAGCCATCCTAGACTCATTGATCGAACTGGCGAGAGGAGACAGCGGTTGATACCGCTGGCTGCGGCAGAACCCCATCCCGCCCCATTTGGGCGATGATCTCGCCGATCACCTGACTGATGGTGGTGCGCTCCGAGTTGGGATCGAGCAAACGGGAAAGACCCGACCAGACCAAGCGCTCTTGCTTAAGGTCGTATAGATTGACCTCAAGCCGAAGTCCTTGGGGATTGTTGTAGTAATCCGGTGCCCTGATCTGTGTATAGACCGCGCTGAAATAGCCGATGAGGGTGTGATAATGATCGGGGACGGCGGCGATGCGAGCGCTAGGTTTGCTGCCCCGGGCCTTGTCAGCGACGAGGTGAACGATGATCACGGCATCGGCCTTGGCGCGGCCGAGGGCATTCATCACCCGGTTTATCCGGCCGAGATTGCGGTCGGGGATCAGGTCATGCCCGGCCTGGGCATTGAGGCCCTGGGAGACGAGCTGTTTAATGAAATTGTCCTCATAGGCCCGTCTAACCTTTGGGCTGATGCTGACGCCCAGGACAACCAGCCGTTGATAGGGATGCCCGATCTGTCTAGATGTGGTCCAAACTGAGGTCACGGGCGGCTGGGTGGCGCAGGCGGCAAGCAGGAGGGCGCATAGACCAAGCAGGATGAGATGCGGGATTGGGATCATGATCGACTCTTGCAGGATTGGCTGACTCAGGGTCGCAGATTCCAGAATAAGCCAAATCGTCCGGCTGCGCTGATCCGGCAACGGCTTAACCCCCCTGGGGTGTAGGCTTGGACCTGTGATCCTGGTCTTGATTGATTCACGATATTAGACGGCGGTCTCATGTATGACATCCTGATTCTCGGTTGCGGCTATCTGGGCCTGCGTCTGGCACGTCATTACCAGGAACAGGGTCTGTCAGTCGCAGGGGTGGTGCGCAGCCAAACAGGTATCGAGCGTCTGAGCCAGGCCGGTATCCCCGCCTTGCGGCATGATTTGGCCGCCGCCGATCCATTCCCACGGGCGCTTGCGGGAACTCGGGTGTTTCATCTGATCCCGCCGCCCGATACCGGTCGCGAGGACATCCATACCCGCCAGCTGATCGCTGCCTTCGCCCAAGCGGGTCAACCGCGCCGCCTGGTCTATCTCAGTACCACCGGGGTCTATGGCGATTGCCAGGGTGCCTGGATCGATGAGGATTGGCCAACGCGCCCCGTGCACGATCGTTCGGTACGGCGTCTGGATGCTGAGGAACGCTTGAGGCGCTGGAGCCAGGAGCAGGGCAGTGAGCTGGTCATCCTGCGGGTCGCCGGGATCTATGGACCGGGTCGCCTACCGCTCGAGCGGCTGCGCCAGGGAATCCCGCTGATTCGGGTGGAGGAGTCGCCTTATAGCAATCGCATCCATGTCGATGACCTGGTGACGGTCTGTATGGCGGCGATGGAACGCGCCCCGAACGGGGCCATCTATAACGTCAGCGATGGCCACCCAACCAGCATGACCGAGTATTTCCTAGCGATCGCTGATGCCGCAGGTCTACCCCACCCACCGCTGATCTCAATGGCCGAGGCGCCGGCCCAGTTATCTGCGGCCATGATGAGTTATCTAAGTGAATCGCGTCGCCTATCCAACCGCCGCTTGCGTGAGGAGCTGGGCATCGAACTGCGTTATCCGACCCTGGCTGAAGGGCTAGCCCAGGCGCTGGGCCTGGAAACGCAAGCTGATGGGGGGATGGCTTAAGCCCTTGCCCCCTGGTATCAGCGACCTTCATATGAGATCCCTACAAAGAAACCCGCGACTGAAGTCGGAGGTTATTTATTCGGTATAGGGGAGTATATGAGGATGCGTTTGGTTGACGCGACCTTCTATATCGACTAGTTTTTTTCCAAATAATCGGCGGCTTGGCCAGGACTTCAGAATAGCCCACGCGAGCGTTTCGTCTTCTTGTTGCTCTGTGATGAGTCGGGATTCGTTTGTGGCCATTGCGTCCGACCCAATGCCGCCGGGCTCATCAGACCCTCAGTCTGACTGCCTCTATCCTGCCTCATCCCTTCGTGGTCCGCTCGGTTGGTTGATTCTCTTGGTCTGTCTCCGATCCGCTTCTGGTTGATCAGCCCTCCTCTGGCGGACTGATCCCAACCGGGGCCGCCGTCGGGCTTGTGTGTTGGCCGACGGCTGGATATGACCGATCAACACACATGATGAGTGCGAGAGACAGTAGCGATGAGGATCTATGTAGGCAACCTTCCCTATAGCGTGACTGACGATGACTTGCGCGGTGTCTTTGGCCAATTTGGCGAACTGGCCTCCGCCGAGGTGATTCGAGATCGGGTATCTGGGCAGTCCAAGGGTTTCGGCTTCGTGGATATGCCCAATCATGCGGAGGCAAACGCGGCGATCAAGGCCTTGCACGAGACCGAGATGAAGGGGCGCAAACTCACCGTCAATGAGGCGCGCCCACGCGCTGACCGCCCGCGCAGCGGCAGCCGTTACTAACCAGCCCGCCCACCCTTGATTTTAGGCCGCACTGGCGTTTGCTGGACGCGGCCTCTTTTATTCAATCCCCAAGTCCTGCCAAATTCGATCGACCCGCCGTTGGACCTCAGGGTCCATCCGGATCGATCGCCCCCAGATGCGGTGGGTCTCGCCTGGCCATTTATTGGTGGCATCGAATCCCATCTTGGAGCCGAGCCCCGAAATCGGCGAGGCAAAGTCCAGATAATCGATCGGCGTGTTCTCGATCAACAACAGATCGCGGGCTGGGTCCATCCGCGTGGTCATGGCCCAGATCACATCGGCCCAGTTGCGCGCATCGATATCATCATCGACCACGATGATGAACTTGGTATACATAAACTGACGCAAGAATGACCAGATCCCTAGCATCACCCGCTTGGCATGTCCTGGGTACTGTTTCTTGATGCTGACCACCGCTAGCCGGTAAGAGCAACCCTCAGGCGGCAGATAAAAATCCTGGATCTCGGGGAATTGTTTGCAGAGGATTGGGACGAAGACCTCGTTTAAGGCTACCCCTAGGACCGCGGGTTCATCGGGCGGGCGACCGGTATAGGTGCTGTGATAGATGGGTTTGTACCGGTGGCAGAGTCGTTCGATGGTCAATACCGGAAAGATCTCGACCTCATTGTAATAGCCGGTATGATCGCCAAAGGGTCCCTCCGGCGCCATCTCCCCTGGGTAGATATGACCCTCGAGCACGATCTCGGCGCTGGCTGGCACCTGCAGCTCAGACAACAGCGCCTGGGCTACCGCGGTGCGGCTGCCGCGCAACAGGCCAGCGAAGGCATATTCGGACAGGGTATCTGGGATGGGGGTGACCGCTGCCAGGATGGTTGCCGGATCGGCGCCGATGGCCACTGCCACCGGAAAGGGTTTGCCTGGATGGACGCGTTGCCAGTCGCGAAAATCGAGCGCCCCGCCGCGATGCGGCAGCCAACGCATGATCACCCGATTGGGCCCCAGCACCTGCATGCGATAGATCCCCAGATTCTGGCGCGGTTTGTCAGGACCGCGGGTGATCACCAGGCCCCAGGTAATCAGCCGCCCAGCATCCTCAGGCCAGCAGTGCTGGATGGGCAGGCGCCCAAGATCGACCTCTGGGCCGCTCAGGATGACCTCTTGCCACGGCGGATTACGTAGGATACGCGGCGCCATGTCCAGCACCTTTTTGAAAATCGGCAGCGATCTCCAGGCCGCCTTCAACCCCTTGGGCGGCTCGGGCTCCTTGAGAAAGGCCAGTAGCCGTCCAACCTGGCGCAGGCAAGCGATAGATTCCTGACCCATCCCCAGGGCTACCCGCTGCGGTGTACCGAATAGATTGGCCAGCAGCGGGATTTCAGACCCCTTGGGCCGTTCGAACAACAAGGCGGGGCCACCGCGGCGTAGGGTACGGTCGCAGATCTCAGTGATCTCGAGATTGGGATCGATCTCCTGGCTGATGCGTTTGAGCTCACCGCGGCGTTCGAGCTCGGTGATAAAGGCGCGCAGGTCGCGATAGGTCATGGTCAATCCGATCCAATCAAACCGGCTGGGGAATAAATGGCAGAACCGCCGAGGATGGGTTGAGCCAGGCGCTGCCGAGGAGCGGTTTGGGCCCATCCAGAACGAGCCGCTTTAGCAAGGGATTCGCGAACGTGCCGAAAGAGACACAGCCTAACCCTTGTCGATAGCACTTCGAGGATAGCGGCGCATGTGTATATGATGGCGGAAAAAAGAAACCCCCGCAGCCCGGGGTTGAAAGCTGCGGGGGAATGAACCCCGGCTTGGGGCGACCGGGGTTTGGGCTGCCATCCAGGGGGAGAGATGGCAACCCTGTTGACTCGCTTATTTCGACCAGGGCGATTGGATTTGGTTCCCGGGATTCTGTATCTGCCCAGGGAGCCTTCAAATCCTGGGGATGTGGGTCGCCCGCTCAGAGGGTTCAATGGGCCGCATCCCAGTTTGCGCCCATCCCGATCTCGACGATCAATGGCACGGCAAGGGTTGCTGCCGATTCCATTGCCAAACGCACCTGGGCCTGGGTTTCGGCGATTGCCTCCTCAGCGACCTCAAGCACCAGCTCATCATGGACCTGCATGATCAGCCTGACTGGCGGGCGCTCGCGCTCGATCCAGGCATCGACCGCGATCATGGCTTGCTTGATGATATCGGCGGCAGTGCCTTGCATGGGGGCATTGATCGCCGCCCGCTCGGCCGCCGCGCGCTGGTTGGCATTGCGGGCATTGATCTCGGGAAGGTACAGCCTGCGCCCGAAGAGCGTCTCGACATAGCCCCGGGCGCGCGCCTGTTCTCGAATGGATTCCATGAATGACCTGACCCCTGGATAGCGCTCGAAATAGCGCTCGACATAGGCCTGGGCCAGACCCCGATCGATCCCAAGCTGGCGCGCCAGCCCAAAGGCCGACATCCCATAGATCAAACCGAAATTGATCGTCTTGGCCAGGCGGCGCTGTTCTGGGGTCACTGTCTCGGGGGCAATCCCCCAGAGCTCAGCAGCAGTGGCGCGATGGATATCATGACCGGCGGCAAAGGCCGCGAGTAGCCGCTCATCGCCTGAGAGATGCGCCATGATCCGCAGCTCAATCTGAGAGTAATCCGCAGCGATCAGTCGATAACCCGGGGGGGCGATGAATGCCCGTCGGATACGCCGCCCCTCCTCGGTGCGGATGGGGATATTTTGCAGATTGGGGCCGCTGGATGAGAGCCGACCGGTGGCCGTGACCGCCTGATGATAAGAGGTATGCACCCGCCCGGTTTGCGGGTCGACCATGTGCGGTAATTTGTCCGTATAGGTCGATTTGAGCTTGGCGAGGGTGCGATGCTCCAGGATGATCCGTGCCAGCTCATGACCGGCCAGGGCCAATTGCTCCAAAACCTCCTCCGAGGTCGAGGGCTGGCCCTTGGGCGTTTTGCTCACCGGTTTCAAACCCATCTCGCCGAAGAGTATCTCGGCGATCTGTTTGGTCGAACCGAGATTAAACGGCCTGCCTGCCGTCCGATGAGCCTCAGCGACCAGTCCATCTAAACGCTGGGCCAACTCGGCACTCTGCTCGGCGAGCAGGTGGCAATCGATCAAGACCCCGGCGCGCTCCATCCGGGAGAGCACAGGGACCAGCGGTATCTCGATGGTGCGATAAAGTGTCTCGAGTTGGGGGATGGCTTGCAGGCGCGCGCTCAAGACCTGATGCAGGCGCAACGCCATGTCTGCATCCTCAGCGGCATAGGGACCCGCCCGCTCGATGGGCACCTGATCGAAGCGCACCTGCTCGGCCCCCTTGCCGGCGACCTCCTCGAAGCGGATGGTCTTATGATTCAGATATCTTTTGGCGAGCGAATCCAGGTCATGGCGCCCGGTGCTATCCAGCACATAGCTGGCCACCATGCTGTCATGCGCCGCCCCCTGAAGATCGACCCCATAACGCGCCAGGATATTCATGTCATATTTGAGGTGATGTCCGACCTTGGGGTGGTTAGGGTCCTCGAGGAGGGGACTTAAGCGTGCCAAGACCATGCCGCGGTCGAGCTGGCGAGGTGCGCCTGGATAGGTATGGGCAAGCGGCAGATAGGCGGCCTGCCCTGGGGCGACGGCAAATGAGAGACCGACGAGCTCAGCCTGGAGACTGTTGGGACCTGTGGTCTCGGTATCCAGGGCAATAAGCGGTGCCTGGTGGAGGCGGTTGAGCCAATCGGTCAGCTCAGCCTCGGTCAGGATCAGGTCATAACCGGTCGGGGTTATGCCCGCGCCTTCGGCTGCTGCTGGGGCAGGGGTTGGGCGATCGAGGGTAGCGAGCAGGCGTTTCAGCTCCAGCCGCTCATACCAGGCGCGTAAGGATTCGCCATCGGGCGGTCTTGGGCGCAAGTCCCTGGGGGCCCAGGCAAGGGGTACATCGCGTTTGATGGTCACCAGGGCGCGGTTTAAAGGGAGCCAATCCAGGGCAGCGCGCAAAGACTCCCCGATCTTGCCTTTGATCGATCCGGCATGTCTCATCACCCCCTCGAGGTCTTGATATTCGGCCAGCCATTTGGCCGCGGTCTTCGGGCCACAGCCGGATACCCCGGGGATGTTGTCGCTGGTATCGCCAGTCAGCGCCAGATAATCGACGATCCGTTCGGGTGGAACCCCGAACTTGACCTGGACGCCTGCAGGATCCAGCCAGGTATTGCTGAGGGTATCGACCAAGACGATGCGGTCACTGACCAATTGAGCGAGGTCCTTGTCGCTGGTCGCAATCAGGGTCGCCAAACCCTGTTCCGCAGCCTGGGTGGCCAGGGTACCGATCACATCGTCGGCCTCAACCCCGGGGACCTGTAACAGCGGCAGGCCCATCGCCTGGATGATGGCAAGCAGGGGTGAAACCTGGGCACGCAGCTCCTCAGGCACAGGCGGGCGGTTGGCCTTGTAATCCGGATAGAGCTCGTGCCTAAAGCCGCGCCCCCCGGCATCGAAGACCACCCCGATATACTCCGGCTGATGCTCCTGGATCAGGCGGCGCAGCATATTAAGCATCCCAACCAAGGCGCCCGTGGGTTCGCCCTGGGCGGTCGTGAGCCTCGGCAGCGCATGATAGGCGCGAAACAGATAACCGCTCGCATCGACCAAAAGCACTGGATAACGGCGGGACATGGGCGGCGGATAGGTTTGGATGACCGGGCACCTAACTTAGCATAGGTTTCAGGGTTAAATCCGCTGAAACGGTCGCGAGCATTCGGATGCCTTGCGGATGTCTCCAGCCAGTTGAGCGTGTTATCCATCCCCTACAGCTGGGCTAAGAGACCCAGGGCGCCTGGCTGAGCCCCTGGGATAGCGGGTCTCACAGCCGCAGGGCGATCAGGCGGCATTTGGCCGATCCGCGATGAATGGGAGCGAGCTGCGGGTCATGGAGACACGCCAAGGTCAGGTTTGATCATCGATCGGGGCATGGACAGTGCCGGGCAGATCCATGAGTTTCCTGAATCTAAGCTCGAGGATCCCCTCACCTTTAACCGGGCCGGGCAGCGCCTGCTTGCCGCGCGCCTGGAGCCGATCTCTGGTTTCGGCTGCGCTATCGGACCTGGCTGCAAGGGATGGGCGAGGGGGAATCCCCAACCTTCGGATTCGTCGGTCCACGGGTGGCGCTGATCCCGCATCAGCTGCATATCGCCGCCGAGGTCTCGAAACGCGAAGCGCCCCGGGTGCTTCTGGCCGATGAGGTGGGCTTAGGCAAGACGATCGAGGCGGGCTTGATCCTCCATCGGATGCGTCTCATCGGCAGCGCCCAGCGCATTTTGATCCTGACCCTGAGGCGCTGCTGAATCAGTGGCTGGTCGAGATGGGGCGGCGTTTTAACCTAAGCCTTGCCCTCTTTGATGAAGAACGGACTTTGATGAAGAACGGATCGAGGCCCTCCCCGAGGTCAATCCGTTTCTGACCGAGCAGCAGGTGCTCTAGCCTCTCGCTCTTGCCAAACCATCGCCGCGCGCCCGCTTGCGGGCGCTGGAGACAAACTGGGACCTCCCGCCTGCTGAATCCGGCAACTCTCGATACCGAGGAACAAGGGCGGCTTGAGTCTTTGCTTGGCCCCTGCCAAGACCTCGACCGCGAGACCCGGTCGAGCGTCTGATCGACCTGTGCTCTGAGATCGGCAGCGAGGGGCGTCACTGCCAGTGCGTCCAGCACCTGATCCCCTTGGATCTCCCCCTAGAACCAGATCTGTTAGAACAGCGCATCGGGCGGCTCGATCGCATCGGTCAGGGGCCGGTGATCTATCTGCATCTCCCCGATCTCGCCGGTGGCCCGATGGAGATCCTGTTTCGCTGGTATCACGAGGGCCTGGGGATCCTTGCCCACCCTTGTTCCGCCGGGCCAGCGATCCATGAGCATCAGCTGCAGGCCCTGCTGGAGGCGTTCGCCGATCCCAAACAGACCGAGGCACTGATCAGCAAAGCCCGCGCCCTCGCTGAACAGCTCAACGCTGAGCTTGCCGCTGGACGCGACCGGCTGCTGGACCTCCACTCACATCGGCTGGCGCGCGATACCGCGCTCGTCGAAGCGATCCGGGCCGTCGATTCCGATCCCTCCCTGGCCGAGTATCTCACGGAGTTTGGGATACCTTTGGGGTCGAACATGGACCCGGACCAAACGGATCGGTCGTGCTGCGGCCAGGCGACCACCTGTTCCAGGAACAGTTCTTCCATCTGTCTGAGGATGGCCTAACCGCAACCTTCGACCGCGCCCAGGCGCTGGCCTATGAGGATGATGCCTTTTTGACCTGGGAACATCCCCTGACCCGAGAGGCGCACAGCCTCTCAGCTTGGCACGGCTGCCTTGATCCTGGTGCGTGACCTGGAATTGGCGCGCGGGATGTTTCTACTCGAGATGGTTTATCTTGCTGAATGGAATACCCCGCGCCTCCTGAGCTCCAGCCCGATCATGTTCTACCGTCGACCGTGTTACGCCTGGTACTCGACCCAGAAGGCCAGGATCATAGCGCTGAGATCCCATGGGATAGCCTAAAGGGCGAGTGTCTGGCCCAGTATGCGCATCCGGCCCCTTTGGTGATCGAGTCCCAGAGCGAGCGTCTGGCCGAGCTGATCGAACGCGGCGAGACCCGCGCCCAGGCTGCCTTGCCCGGTTTGATCCAGGCAGCGCGAGCCCGGATGGAGTTGGACGATGAGATCGCGCGGCTCTCGGCCTTTGCCCAGGTCAACCCTTGGGTGCGGCCGGATGAGATCGAACGCCTCAAGGACTGGTGCGCCCGTCTTGCTGAACAGATCGACAAGGCCTATTTTCGGCTTGATGCCTTGCGTCTTAGCATCGCCTATCGGGATTAACGGTAGCGCTCGATCTCATCGAGGGTCAGATGCCGCGCCTCTTCTTCGAGCATCACCGGGATCCCGTCGCGGATGGGATAGGCAAGCTGGGCTGAAAGCGAGATCAGCTCATTACGTGTCTGATCGAAGATCAAGGGACCCTTGGTGACTGGGCAGACCAGGATATCGAGCAGGCGTTTGTCGAGCATGGCGTGGTCTAGAGCGTTCTGATGAAACTGGGGGAAGGATAGCCGGTTGGGTTGGCATGGGACAACCCGCGATTCACCGGGAAGCTATATTGATCCTTGGGATTGGCGTTAAAATCAAAATCATAGGCCCGACCCAAGCCATTCCCGCCGGGCCTAACCCTGAGCGTGTTAGGCTGGTTGCAACACTATAATCCGTCTTGATCTACCACCTGCGGTAGGAGGAGTTTTGAAAATGATAGCCTTTGAGAAGTTACATGAGCAGAATCACAAGATCACCGAACTATCGAATGTCTTTTTATATTTGATCCGCGAGCGTTCGATGTGCGATACCGATGTCGCCTGCGATGTGTTTTTTAATCTCACCAACCAGGTGCGCGAGCACATGGAGGTCGTCGATCGCGAGTTATGCCGCAAGCTGTTGCTGCACCCTGACCAGGCGGTCAAGAACACCGCCAACAGGTTTTTGTCCGGTTCGACCGAGATCAAGCGGATTTTTAATAACTATCTCAAGCAATGGTGCTCGGAGAAACGCCGCTCGCTGAAGATCAGCGATTATGCCGCCTTTGTCCAGGACACCGAACAGATGTTTGCGCTGGTGATGGATCGCATCCAGCGCGAGACCGAACACCTTTATCCCCTGGTCCGCAAGCTTGAAGAAAAGGGGGAGCGTCAGGTGGCTTAAAGCCAAAGGCATGGCGTTAGGTACAGACGGCGATTCCCCGGGGATCAGGTGGGCGAATCGCCAAAAGCGCACACTGCAGGCGGCCTAGGATGGCCTCAGGGGTATTACCTATCACCAGACCCGCGAGTCCCCGCCGCCCTCTGTTCCCTATGATGACGAGATCCGTGGCAAGCTCAGCGGCCAAACGAGGGATCTCGTCGATGGCGCTGCCGCGCACCAGATGGGTCTGGGGTTTGAGATAGGCTAGACCCTGACTTCCCAGACGTTTGGCAAGCTGCGCCAGGGCGGTATCCATTGCCAGGAGATGGCGGTGGCGGACCTGCTCGATATAGCGCATCTCCTCGGCCGCAGCACCTGGACCCCAAAGCCCTGATCCCCAGCGGCGCAACAGGTTTATCCCTGGCGCCTCCCAGACATGGACCAGATGTAGCTCTCCCAGCTCGGCCAAGGCGAGATCGCTGGCGATCGCGAGGATGCGCTCGTTCAAGGACGCTGCGGCTTCGTCCTGAAACCCGAGCCTAAAATCCAGGCTGGCGAGGATACGGCGGCCTAATCGGCCTGGAGGTTGGACCAAACACACTGCCCCAGGACAGTACCGCAGCAGCTGAGGATCCGCGCTGGCGCCGAATGGCTGCCCCTGGCACCCAGCATCAGCGGGTTTGATGATTAGATCATCATCCCCGGCCTGAGCTGTCTGAATCACGGCGGTCAAGGATCGGCTGGTCACCTCTAGGCAATCAATCGGAACCTGGACCCCCAACTCAGCCAAGACAGGTTCAAGATCGCTTAGGCATTGTCCTGGCGGGGAGGCGCTCTTCTGGTCCCTGCTGCCGGTTCTAGGGTGCGGTCCGGTGAAGGCGAGGACGGTCATCGGAGCCTGGACGGCGGCGGCCAGGGCAGCCGCCTGGGTCAGCGCCCAGCGACAGGAGGGCCCCGGGGGTAGGATCAGAAGGATTCGCCTAAAGACCTGCATCTGGGATGGCCCTGGTTACCTCTCAGCGTCCCCTGCAGGGACACCTCCGTGGCGCCGCCGATTGAGCCATTTTTCGCCTTCCACCGCCAAGAGCACGGTTAGGCCAACGAGGGCGATCCGCCACCAGGCATCCAGATCGAGGGCGGCTGTACCAAATAATTTTTGCAGGGGCGCAAGATAGGTTAAGCCTAATTGCAGTCCCAATAAAAGCGCGATCGCCACCAACACCGCTCGACTGCCCAGGAGTCCAGCTCGATTGAGCACAGGACCGGTGATAGAGCGTGAATTCAAAAGGTAAAAGACCTCGCCCACGACGAGGGTATTGACGGCCAAGCTGCGCGCCTCCTCGATTGCGGCTCCGCGCTCGATCTCCCATATGAAAAGCCCGAAGGTGCCGGCCGTCAGGATCACCGAGACATAGGCGATGCGCCAAAGAAAGAGCGGGGTGAGGATGGGTTCGCGCGGTGGGCGCGGCGGGCGGCGCATCAGACCCGCCTCCGGCGGCTCAAAGGCCAGCGCCAGGGCAAGGGTGACCGCGGTCACCATATTGACCCAGAGGATCTGCACTGGGGTCAGCGGGAATTGGTGAAAGCCGAACAGGATTGCCCCGATCATCACCAGGGCCTGGCCGCCATTGGTCGGCAGGATAAACAGGATCGCCTTTCTGAGATTGTCATAGACGGTGCGCCCTTCCTCGACGGCATGGACGATCGAGGCGAAATTGTCATCGGCTAGTACCATCTCGGCCGCTTCCTTGGCCGCCTCTGTTCCCGCCAGACCCATGGCGATCCCGACATCGGCGCGTTTGAGCGCCGGCGCATCGTTGACCCCATCGCCGGTCATGGCGACGATCTGACCCTGGGCTTGCAACTGCTCGACCAGGCGCAACTTATGTTCCGGGGTCACCCGGGCGTAGACATCGGTTTTTAAAACCCGCGCGCGCAGTTCCTCCTCAGCCAGCGCGTCCAGCTCACTGCCGGTTAAGACCTCATGGGGATTGGTCAAACCGATCTGGGCCGCGATCGCCTGGGCAGTGGCCGCATGATCGCCGGTGATCATCTTGACCCGGATACCGGCCTCGCGACAGATACGCACGGCGGCAATGGCCTCAGGGCGCGGCGGATCGATTAGACCAACCAGACCGAGCAGGGTGAGATCCCCCTGGAGATCCTGGAACTCAAGGGCCCTGTGATGGACAGCTGCGGGTTTGGCAGCGACCGCCAGCACCCGCTGGCCGGCCGCGGCCAGTCGATCCATCCGCTTGCGCCAGCTTGGGCGATCGAGTGGGGCCGTTCCAGTCGCTGTGCGCTCGCGGGCGCACATCCCAAGCAGGACCTCAGGAGCCCCTTTGACCACGATCCATGACCCGCCCGCCTGATCCTGGTGGAGGCTGGCCATAAATTTATGCGCCGAATCGAAGGGGATGAGATCGGCCCGCGGCCACTCGCCGCGCACTCTCCCCGGATCCAGACCACCCTTGTGCGCTGCGATCAATAATGCCCCTTCCATCGGATCGCCGTGGATGCGCCATTCACCCGCCACCAGCTCGAGCGCAGCATCATTGCATAGCACTAGGGCGCGTAAGAGTTCATCGATGATCGGGACGGAGCCATGGGCGATCGGCTGATCGTCGTGCAGGATGGTCCCATGCGGATCATAGCCTGTTCCGCTCAAGGCAAACTCACCTGTCCCAGTGACCAGGGCGGTGACGGTCATACGATTGAGGGTCAGGGTCCCAGTCTTGTCCGAACAGATCACCCCTACAGTGCCCAGGGTCTCGACCGCCGGCAGACGTCGGATGATGGCATGGCGCCGCGCCATCCGCTGGACGCCGATTGCCAAGGTGATGGTCAGGATCGCTGGTAGGCCCTCGGGTATGGCCGCGACCGCAAGGCCTACCGCAGCCAGAAAGATCTCACCCACTGCATAATCGCGAACCCATACCCCGAAGGCAAAGGTGACGCTGGCAAGGGCCAGGATCGCGACCGTGATCCAGCGCCCAAACTGGGCCATCTGGCGTAACAGCGGGGTAGTGAGGGTCTCGACGCTGGCCACGAGCGCGCTGATCCGCCCGATTTCGGTGTCTGGGCCGGTGGCGACCACCAGGCCCAGGCCCTGCCCTTGGGTGACTAGGGTCCCCGAATAGGCCATGCAGGTGCGATCGGCGAGTGGGGTAGGGCCTGGCACAGGAGCAATGTCCTTTTCGACAGGGACGGATTCGCCGGTCAGGGGTGCCTCATCGCTCCTGAGTCCACGCGCCTGGATCAGGCGCAGATCCGCCGGAACCTTATCGCCGGCCTGAAGCTGCACGATGTCGCCTGGCACCAAGGCCTCGGCCTGGAGGGTCAGCAGCCGGCCATCGCGCCAAACCATGGCCTGGGGTGAAAGCATCTGGCGGATCGATTTGAGCGCATGCTCGGCCTTGCCCTCCTGGATAAAACCGATCGTCGCATTGATCAGCACCACGCCGAGGATGACACCGGCATCCAGCCAATGGTGTAACAGGGCGGTGACCGCCCCAGCGATCAGCAACACATAGATCAACAGGTCATTGAAATGGGCAAGGAAACGCACCAAGGTGCTGGGCGGCTTGGGTTCAGGCAGCAGGTTTGGTCCATACTGAGCCAGACGCGCCTGTGCGACCTCCGTTGCCAATCCAACCTCACTGCTGGCAAGCCGCGCCAGGGCCTCTGAGGGGGACAGGGCATGCCAAAGCGGCTTGACAGCAGGACGCGGCTCTGCAAGCAGCATCCGCCGCCGACGCCCAACCAGCCATCTGCCCCCTATGCCCATCAGCGCCACGGCTATCAATAGGATCAGCCATTCGAGCGACCAGAGATTGAGTACCAGGCGTTCTTCGACCATGGAGCACCTCGCGGGGGTTGCAAAGGGGTCTGAGGCAAGGAGCGAACTGGCCCTTGAGCGATCCACCAAGGCCTCAGGGGGTGAGACCCCTTTAGACCCCATCTAGATTCAATCCGGCGATCCTGGTCCCGCACTCTGGGCAGGCGCCTTGGCGGATACGGTTGTCTAGCAGCCGAAAGCCATAGCGATGGATCAGACGCGCCCCGCAGCCGGGACAATGGGTGTCTTCGCCCATCATCCCTGGCAGATTGCCCAGGTAGACATAGTGTAGGCCGGCTTCTCGCCCGATCTCGAAGGCGCGCCTTAAAGTGGATGCTGACGTCGGGGGGATCTCGCGCATCTGATAATCGCCATGAAACCGCGAGACATGCCAGGGGATATCGGGGGAGAGCGCACAGATGAAGCGCGCAATCTCTTTAAGCTCATCCTCTGAGTCATTGATTCCGGGGATCACCAGGGTCGTGATCTCGATCCACACCCCCAGATCATGATAGCGGGCGATGGCCTCCAGGATCGGCTGGAGGCGCACCCGGCTGAGACGCCGGTAACTCTCGTCCCGAAAGAATTTCAGATCGATATTGGCCGCATCCAATACGCCGGCCAACTCGCGTTGTGGCGCCTCATTGATGAAGCCATTGGTGACAAAGACATTGAGCAGCCCCTGGGCCCGCGCCAAGACCGCTGTTTCATAGGCCAGCTCGTAAAAGATCGTCGGCTCTGTATAGGTATAGGCGATTGCCCGGGCGCCTGATGCCAGGGCCGCGCGCACGATCTCTGCCGGGGTCACCGGCTCGCCGGGTATCTGGTCGTCGAGCTGGGCCAGCTGTGGACACAGGGGTGTTTGCCCTTCGCCCTGGTCGATCCCTTTGGGCAGATGTTCATGCGGCCATTGTGAGATCTCCCAGTTTTGGCAGAAACGGCAGCGCAGATTACAGCCGATGGTGGCGAGCGAATAGATGCTCGATCCAGGATAGACATGAAACAGGGGTTTTTTTTCGATGGGATCGAGATGACGCGCAATGATCCGATCGGCAACCAGGGTATAAAGGGTGCCGGCGCTGTTATAGCGCACTGCACAGACCCCGCGTTTGCCGGGGGCGATTAGACAATCATGGGGACACAGACGACATTGCACCCGACCCTGCTCAAGCCGCTCATAAAAGCGCGCCTCTCTCATGATGATCTCCTAACTGTCCTGGTCTGGATCTAGAACCGGCTGCGGTTTCACCTGCCAGATCCGCTCGGCATATTCGCGAATAGCGCGGTCGGATGAAAAACCGCCGATACGCGCGACATTGCGGATCGACATCCGTGTCCAACGTTCACTATCGCGATAGACCCTGTCGACCTCCTCCTGACATCTTAAATAGGCGCGATAATCAGCAAGCACCATGAATGGATCATGGTTAATGAGATTATCGGTCAAGGGACGAAAGAGTTGGGTATCACCATGCGAAAAAAGGCCCGAATTGATGAGGTCGATGTCTGATTTGAGTTCAGGGTCACTCTGATAATATTCCCAGGGCCGGTAACCGGTCATCTGGCATTGGAGTGCCTCCTCGGCGGTGAGTCCGAAAAGGAAAAAATTCTCGGCTCCGACCGCCTCGCGGATCTCGATGTTGGCGCCATCCAGGGTGCCGATGGTGAGTGCGCCGTTCATCGAGAATTTCATATTGCCTGTTCCCGAGGCCTCCTTGCCAGCTAGCGAGATCTGCTCCGAGAGATCGGCTGCTGGATAAAGCCTTTGGCCGTTTTTGACATTGAAATCAGGCATAAAGGCCACGCGGATATAACCATTGACCTGAGGATCGTTGTTGATGACCTCGGCGACGGCATTGATTAATTTGATGATCAGCTTGGCCAGGAAATAACCCGGCGCAGCCTTACCGCCAAAGATGAACGCCCGGGGGACTGGATCCTTGATCTCGCCCTGTTTGAGCCGCTGATAACAGCGGATGACATGTAAGATCTTGAGGTGTTGGCGTTTGTACTCGTGGATACGCTTGGCCTGGACATCGAACATGGACTCAGGATCGAGCCGGACGCCGGTTGTCGCCTTCATCCAGTCGGCGAGGGCCTGTTTGGCAGCCTGTTTGACCCGGCGCCAATCCTCCTGAAGGCCTGGGTCATCGAGCCGCGCCTCCAGGTCGCGTAGACGCTCCAAATCGCAGACCCATGCCTCATCCCCCAGGGTCTCGGTGATGAGCTTGGCCAGGCGCGGATTGGCGACCACGATGAAGCGGCGCTGCGTCACCCCATTGGTGACATTGTGGAAACACTCTGGCCAAAGCTCGGCGAAGTCCTTGAAGAGCATCGCCTTCACCAGATGTGAATGGAGTTTGGCGACGCCATTGACTGCATGGCTGCCGACCACCGCCAGATGGGCCATGCGCACCCGTCGCTCATAGCCCTCGGCGATCAGGGATAGCCGCCACACCCGCGCCTCATCGCCGAGAAAACGTCTTCTGACCTCATCGAGAAAGCGGCGATTGATCTCATAGATGATTTCCAGATGCCGCGGCAAGAGTCGTTCAAAGAGACTAACCGGCCAGGTCTCGAGTGCTTCAGGCAGCAGGGTATGATTGGTATAGCAAAAGGTCTTTTGGGTGATCTCCCAGGCTTGTTCCCAGCCCATGCCGTGTTTATCGAGCAACAAACGCATGAGTTCAGCCACGGCCAGGGCGGGATGGGTATCGTTGAGCTGAACGACGAACTTTTCAGCAAAGCTATCAAGCGGCCCGACGGTATTCAGATGCAGGCGGATCATGTCCTGCATCGAACAGGAGACAAAGAAATATTGCTGTTTAAGTCGAAGCTCCTTGCCGGCCTCGGGCTCGTCGTTGGGATATAGGACTTTGGAGAGGGTCTCGGCCTCGATCTTGGCATGGACCGCACCGTAATAGTCACCGGTATTGAATGCCTGCAGATCCAATGATTCGGACGCCTCGGCCTTCCAGAGACGCAAGAGATTGACGTTCTGACTGCCGTAACCCAGGATCGGGGTGTCATAGGCCACCCCACGGATCTCGATGGCGGGGTGCCAGCGGATGCGCAGCCGGCCGTGTTCATCTTGGTAGCTTTCGGTATGGCCGCCGAAGCCCACCGGAAAGCTGATCTTGGGGCGGGGGATCTCCCAAGGGTTGCCATTGCGCAGCCAGTTGTCGCTTTTCTCGATCTGCCAGCCGTCCTCGATGACCTGCCTGAAGATCCCGAATTCATAGCGGATGCCATAGCCGATCGCGGGGATCTGACAGGTCGCCAAGGACTCCATGAAACAGGCGGCAAGCCGGCCGAGACCGCCATTGCCGAGCCCAGGCTCTTCCTCCTCCTCGATCAGGGCATCGAGGTCTAAGCCCAGCTCCTCGCAGGCTGCACGCGCGGTCTCGGCGATACCGAGATTGACCAGGTTGGATGCGAGATGGGGGCCGAGCAGATACTCTGCCGAAAGATAACAGACCGTACGGGCATGGGTGGATTTAAAGATCTGGGCTGATTTGACCCAGCGTGCCAGCAACCGATCGCGGGTGGTATAGGCAACCGCCATGTAGAGGTCATGAGGTGTGGCGACCTCGCGAAATCGTCCCTGGATATAGAACAGATTGTCGAGAAGATCCTGTTTAAAGGCGGCCTTGGACATGCCGGTGCGGGTATGTTCGCGTTTTTCCATCGGCTTAGGGGTCTGGGGCAGGGTCATGGCAATCATCTCTTGCAGGTTTAAAGGCGGATGACGGCTCAGAGTTATAGCAAAGCCATATTGCGCTTGGCATAAACTGTTGGGACACGATCCAGGTCATGACAGGATCAGATCCTGGCCAAAGGTCAAACAAAAACAGGCTCCTTGCGGTTGAGTGAGATGGCTCAGCTGGATACCGTTGGCGATGGCCAGCTCACGAGCGATATAAAGACCAAGTCCAACCCCCTGGCGCTGGGTAGTGAAGAAGGGCTCAAAGATCGACTGGACAAGCTCTGGGCTGATGCCGGGACCCGAATCGCAGACCTCAAGATAGATGCGCTCAGGCAAATGTAACCGCCCCAATTGGATCCGGATATTCAGCTCCCCATTGGGACCGCGGCCATGCACCAGGGCGTTATCGCAAAGATTGGCAATGATCTGGTGGAGATGGTCGGGGTCCGCCCTGATGACCAGGGGGGCGGATGCGACTGAGACGGTCAGGTCGGCGTCATTGAGCCTGTGTCGTTCGCGAAACTCGGCTGCAAAGGCCAGAGACCATTCACCGAGATCGACCCTCTGGGGCAGGCTTTGCCGCTTGCGCGACAGCGTCAAAACACTGCGCACTGTCTCCTCAATACGCAGACTATTGCGCTGGATGATCGCCAGGAGATGCCGTTCCTCATCCGAAAGCCCAGTCCCTTCGGAGAGCAATTGGGCGGCATGACTGATGGCGCTCAAGGGATTGCGAATATTATGGGCGATGCTTGCGGTCAGGGTGCCGAGGGAGGCCAGTTTGATCCGCTGGGCCTCGCGCTCGACCTCCTGATTATCCCAGAGATACAGGATACACCCCCTGCTGTGTCCTGATCCCAGTTGTCTGATCGAAAGGCGTAATTCGCGGTTGGCGATCCTCAGTCGCGCGATCGCAGGCGGATCTGAGAGGGCGCACCCGCTCAGCCAGGCCCCTAGCTCGGGGGTGAGCCTCTTTAAAAATCGGCGCCGGAGCGGATCTGTCCGCCCCCCAGCAGATCGCGGGCCGCGGCATTGATCAGCCTGACCCTTTGCTCAGCATCAGCGACCAGGATCCCAGTCCCCATGTTCTGGATGATGAACTCATTGAGTTGGGCGAGGTTATCGAGATCGAGCTGGCGCCGCTCGGCGAGTGCCTCGGCCGAGCGTATCCGCTGATAGAGCACATGGGCCAGCAGGGCGACGGCAAAAAAGACCAAGCCCAACAGACCCGCCTGGGTAAATGAGACCGGGATCCCCTCATCCCCCAGCGCGCTGTAAAGCTGCTCGGCGATGACCGCAAGCGCGGCAAGCGCCGCAAAAAAAAAAAAGCGATAGCCGGCCTTCGAGCAAGAGCGCGGCGATCGCGACGGATACGGCGAGCAAAAGCCCAAATCCGCTGGTGAGCCCGCCGGCGATGTGCATAAGTAGGGTATAAACCAGGATGTCAGAAGATAGGATCAGTTGAACCTGCTTAGCCGGCGTCGGCCAGCGCACCGACAGCCCAAGGGATTGAGTCCCTAAACTGCTGTAAATCGGGTGGGTAGGTAGCCACCGCTTCGATTCGGTAAATTGACGTTGCGAGACGATCGATAACCGAAGGAGAAGAAGCGATGGCTGGGTATGAGGTTAGCGTAGGAACGGAGTT